>CAFBRK010000252.1 GCA_903231505.1 Olavius algarvensis associated proteobacterium Delta 3
CCGATCGACCTCACGTCCACTGGGCTCGCCTATATGACGCAGTTGTGGACCGAGAGCCTGGTGCCGGCTGGCAACTACTACGTGTATGCCAGCGCTTCACTGCCGGCGGCGCCGCCCACCGATCCGGACTTGAGCAACAACGTTGATCGGACCAAGACCGCTATCGCTTACAATCGTCCGCCCGTGGCCGAGGACGATTTCGCGGTCACCAATGAAGACACGCCCCTGTTGATCGAGGTCCTGGCGAATGATCATGAGCCCGACGGCGATCCACTCAACGTGGATTCAGTCACCCAGCCGGCCAACGGGACCGCGACTATTAATGCCGACAATACGGTGACCTATACGCCGAATCCAAATTTTCACGGCAGCGACAGCTTTACCTATATGGTCAGTGACGGGAACGGCGGCATCGCAACGGGAACGGTTGTCGTAGATATCGCGCCTGTCAATGATGCTCCGTTTCTGACGGACCTGAACAGTGCCAACTTCTTGGAGAACACGGTCAACACCGGGGCACAGATCCTGGATGCAGATGTGAGCGTTAGTGATGCGGATAGTACTGATTTCATTGGCGGGCTTCTGCAGATCTCGGGCAGTCTCTACGAAGACAGCCTGTCTATCCGCCACCAGGGGGGTGATCCGGGTCAGATCGGATTTGACGGCAGCACGGTGACTTTCGGGGGTACAGTCATCGGTACGGTCTCCGCGCCAAACGACGGGAGCAACGGCAATCCACTGGTGGTAGACTTCACCACGGCTGCGGCAACTCCCGAGGCAGCGGAGGCTCTTGTAGAGAACCTGACATACACCAACAGTTCTGACGTACCAACAGAGAACCGTACGCTATCCATCGAGATAACCGATGGCGACGGCGGGATGCCACCCATACCTGTTCCTTTTATGGGGGGGACCAATCCGTTTCACGGTGTGGATGTCGGCGTTTCCGCCACGCCCAGCTTTGTGGATATTGATGCGGACGGCGATCATGACGTCTTTGTCGGCGAATGGTATGGCAACGTCAACTTCTTCCGAAACGACGGCACCAATACGACACCCGTTTTCACGGAAGTGATCGGTGCGGCAAATCCGTTCGACGGTGTGGATGTCGGGGCATTCAGCAATCCGAGCTTTACGGATATCGATGCGGACGGAGACCATGACGCAATTGTGGGCGACGGACTCGGCGCCATCCATTTTTTCCGGAACGACGGCAGCAGCACCTCGCCTTCCTTCACCGGAGTGACCGGATCGTCCAATCCGTTTAACGGTGTGGATGTGGGGGACTACAGCACGCCGGCCTTTGCGGATATCGATGGTGACGGAGACCAGGACGTTTTTGTGGGCGAATACAACGGCTACGTCCTTTTCTTCCGGAACGATGGCAGCAGCACCGCACCCGCGTTTACCGAAGTGACCGGTACGTCCAATCCCTTTGCCGGTGTGCTGGTCGGCAACTACAGCACACCGGCACATGCGGATATCGACGGTGACGGTGACCTCGATGCGTTCGTGGGTGATGGGATGGGTATCATTACCTATCTCCTGAACGAAGGCAGCATTTCCACGCCCAGTTTCACTGAAGTAACCGGCCCGTCCAATCCCTTTGACGGTAAGGTGTTTGGGAGCGGTTACATTGCACCGGCGCTCGTGGATATTGATGGTGACGGAGATCAGGACACGTTTGTGGGCAACGGCAATGGTTCAATCGACTTCTTCCGGAATACCTCTTCGGGATTGAACCTGATACCCCTGATTGCCGTTTCTGTTACGGAGGAAAATGATGCCTCGGTCGCTGTTAACGACAGCATTACTACAAACGAAGACACGCCGATCACCTACAACGTCCTTGCCAATGATGTCGACATCGACGGCGATACGTTGATACTTAGCAGCGTCACCCAGGGTACTAACGGTGATGTCAATTTTAACGCCGACAATACCCTGACCTATACGCCGAATAGTAATTTCTGCGACACTGATTCTTTCGAATACACCGTAAGGGATGGAAATGGTGGAGAAGACACAGCGACCGTGAGTATTACGGTAATCCAGGTCAATGACGCTCCTGTGGCTGATGCGGGCGGTCCCTATGTGATCGATGTGGGGCAGGACCTGCAGCTTGACGCATCCGGATCGAGTGACCCGGATGAGATATACGGTGATTCCATTGTTCGATATGAATGGGATATTGATGGTGATGGTGTGGTTACCGATACTCCCTCTAGTCCTGATGTTTCTGGTACAACACCCACCGCCACCGTGCCATGGGCAAATCTTTCCGGTTTTTGGCTGGGGACACACACGATATGGCTTAGGGTGCGGGATAGCTTTGGTTCAGGGAGTGAGGATACAGCGACGCTGAGTATTTATCTCAATGAGCCGGTGGCGGTGATGACTGCCAACCCCAGCCCGGCAGCCCCCGGGCAGCAGATCAGTTTTGACGCCGCCACCTCAACTCATGGCCACCCCTCCCACGGCATTGTTTCCTATCTCTGGGACTTTGATGATTCTGACGGTATTGATTTTAACAACCCTGATGCCAGCGGTGCGGTTGTTTCGTATTCCTAATATGTCCTTTGGCGTTTTTAACGCCACCCTGCAGGTGACGGACGATCAGGGCCTGACAGACACGGACACGATTACGATCAGAGTAGACCAGGGCAACCGGGCTCCTGTGGCTGATGCGGGCGGTCCCTATGTGATCGATGTGGGGCAGGACCTGCAGCTTGACGCATCCGGATCGAGTGACCCGGACGAGATATATGGTGATTCCATTGTTCGATATCTCTGGGATATCAATGGTGACGGTTTCGTCGACCCCGCCATTAGTCCCACCAGCCCTGATGTTTCAACTGCAACGCCCACTGCCTCTGTGTCATCGTCAGTCTTCTCAAATCATCCTCAGCTGACTCAAACTATTGGACTGACGGTGCAAGATAGCTTTGGCTCGTGGAGCTACGATACAACGACGCTGACGATCCATACCTCAGTAGAGATTGACGGTCTGTTTCATGTGCGAGGGGCTATATCCATCGACTCTGTTGGGAATGAATTGGTGACGCTGACAAGCGGCGAGCAGGTGCTGGTATCCATTGAGCAATTGGCTGTAGCAGGGTCCGAGGCGTTTATGGGCATTAACGGTCCCTATGAGAACGACGACGGTTCGATCAATGGGAGTGCGATGGGGTTTGCGCTCCACGATGTAGATCTCGCGCTTGTTCGGATGAGTGCCGTTGACGCTGCAGATACTCGCAGCTGGTTTGCGCTGAAGGCGACAGCCGAACAAGGGGATCTGGTAGGCATTGAGTCCCTGGAGCTTTTCTCAGAGGGAGTGTCTGTTGAGATCAACAGTGGCGATGATGGTGCAGTGAATTTTGCGACCAGTTTTGGTCCCGGCGGCATGGTGATCGATACGGGAGCGGTGAATGCCTCAGGCCAAACGGTTGAGATGTCGATTGACTTCAGTACACAAACGCGTGCGCTGGGGCCGGTTACGCTTTCCATAGACGAGCGTATACACCTGAACGGTTCCGTCACCTTTGAGAAGGGAAGAGGTCCGTTGACAGTGACAGATGGTGTAGCGACTGCGGCGGTTTCTGTCGATCAACTGCTGCTGGGCGCACACGTGGACAGCGCCTTTGCCGGAGTCAACGGTCCTGCCGATACGGATGGCGATGGTATAGCGGACAACCCGAGCGCATTGGGACTGCAGCTTACCGATGTGGAGTTTGGCCTTGGGTTGTTCAAGCCTCAGGATGTGGCAGATACCAGAACCTGGACGTCTTTGAAGGCTGAGGTTGGCAGTGCAGAGGCTGTGGGCACGGACGATCTGACGATATCTGGGACGGGCCTTGAGGTTGCGGTGAATCAAGCAGGTGGCGTGGGGAACACGATGGTGGCGGATTTTGCCGCTTCACCTCTTGCCATTGTGACCGGACTCCCCATCGGTCTCCCCGAAGACACGATCAGTCTTGATTTCGACGGCAGTGATGATGAGCTGCTTCATGTCGGCGCCGACGGCAACGACACCATCTACGGTAGTCCGGGCAACGATACCACCCTAGCCGGTCCGGGCGACGACACATTCATCTATAATCCGGGCGATGGCGACGACATCGTGGCCGGCGGCGAGGGATTCGACCAGGTGGTGGTCAACCTACCGGATGGAAGCCTCAACGACGTCACCGTAGCGGTCAATGTGGACGGCCAGGTCGTTGTGGCCTGTGTCAAGGGTGTCGATGGTGAGACTTTCACGCTGACGCTCGACGACGTCGAGGAGCTGGTAATCAATGCGGGTGACGGCGGGACCACCGTGGTCATCGGCGACCTCACCGGCTCGGACATCACGGGCGACACCGTCGTCTTCAACGGAGGCCCCGGCGACGACTTCTTCGATGGATCGGCGCTGAACGTGCGCGCCGAAGCCTTCGGCAACGGAGGCAACGATACGCTGCTCGGCGGCTCGGCCGACGACCTGCTCGACGGCGGCACCGGCGTGGATTTGCTGGACGGCGGTACGGGCGCGGATACGATGGCGGGTGGCGGGGGCGACGACAGCTATGTGGTGGATACACTCGGTGACGTGGTGACCGAGGGCGCAGGTGCGGGCATTGATGCGGTGACGTCCAGTGTCAACTATGTGCTTTCGGCCAACGTGGAGAACCTGGTTCTGACGGGTGCGGCCACGACCGGCACCGGTAACGCCCTGAACAACGTGATCACCGGCAACAACCTGGGCAACACGCTGGACGGTGGCGCAGGTGCCGATACGCTGGTCGGCGGCTCGGCAGGCGACCTGTTCGATGGCGGCGCAGGCAACGACACCATACAGGGCAACGACGGCAACGACAACGTCTTAGCGAGCAACGGGGCGGACACGATCGACACGGGCGCAGGCTCCGACGTTGTCATCGGCAGCCTGAGCGCCGGCGACACGGTGAACCTGGGCGACGACGCGGACGGGTTCACCTATCAGCTGCTGGCGGCGGACAACACGGTGGACGGCGGCCCCGGGAGCGACACGCTGACGGTGGGATCGGGCGCGGGCGCGCTGACCGTGGACCTGTCGGCGACGGGCGCGGATCAGCTAACCGGCGACGGCGAGTACCGCAACTTCGAGAACCTTTCCGCCTCGGGCGCGGACAGCGCGCTCACGGTGATCGCCGCGACAGGCGGGAGCAGCATTGCGACCGGCACTGCGCGGGACACTGTCACGCTCGGTACCGGCACCGACGTTATCTCCACGGGCAGTGGAAACGATGTGATCCTCATCGGCTCCCAGGCCGCGCTGGAGAACGACTCGGTGGACCCGGGCACGGGTAACGACACGGTGCGCTTCACGAGCACCGGCGGCAACGTTCTCACGCTGCCTGCCGGGGTGGTAGCGGGCATCGATAACGTGGTGATCTCCGACGCCAACGGCAACACCGGGGGCAAGACGAACGAGAGTATCGACGCGTCCAGCTACCCTTTTGCGCTCATCATCGCGGGCAACGCAGGCGCCAACAGCCTGACCGGCACTGCTCAGGACGACGTCATCGACGGTGGCGCAGGCAACGACACACTCATCGGCGGCCCCGGTGACGACCTGCTTATCTTTGACGCTTCGGATCTCACGACCGTGGACGGCGGCGCCGGGTCGGATATCCTGCGCGTGGCCACAGGCGGCACGACTGTCGATATCCAGCCGCTCGCCGGCGTGCTGGCCGGCATCAACATCATCGACCTGGTGGAAGGGGCACATGCGAACACGCTGGATCTCACCGACGCCGACGCCATCGAGGACATCTGTGACACCTCCGGTCCGGGCGGCTTCCGGCTGCACGTTGCGGGCGACAGCAACGACACCGTCATCACCGATCTGGCCCGGACCTGGCAGTTCGACGGCTATCAGACCCTCGATGTCGGCGGTCCGGCGGGCTATGGGGTCGGTTCCAGGAACTACCTGGTCTACACCCAGGTCGCCGATGACGTACCGAACAGAACGATCACCCTCCTGGTCGAGGAGGGTATCCATCTCTCCATAAACGTAGCGCCTGTGCTATCACTGGATCCTGTAACGACCATCGACGAGAACGGTGTAGCGACGCTGACCGGGACGATCACGGATCCCGACGCCCAGGACACATTCACAATGGACGTTGTCTGGGGCGATCTGCTCTCGCCGAACAATGAAGAGAGCTACTTCTTCGGGGCCGGAACGACGGACTTCACGCTGACGCATCGATATCTGGATGACAACCCTACGGCGACACCGAAGGACAGCTACACGATCAAAGCGACAGTGACGGACGACGACGCAGCTGCCGGATCGGCGAGTACGTTGGCGGCCGTCAGCAACGCCGCGCCCACCTTCGATGCCGGGCCCGATGAAACCGTTCTACCACCCATGGTCGGATTCTTCGAGCGGACGGTCGTCTTCACAGACCCGGGAACGACCGATTCGCACGTCGCCACGGTCGACTTCGGCGACGGCTCGCCGATCGTCACCCAGCCCCTGGTTGTGGGCGATCGTTCGTTTGCCATATCCCACACTTACGCCGAAGAGGGCGTTTATACGCCCAGCATAACGTTGGAGGACGATGATCTCGGTCGCCTGACCGACAGCTTCGAGCTCATGATCATTCTAAACACGCCGCCTGTTGGCGACGCCGCGGGTCCATATAACGTGGATGAAGGAACTCCATTGACATTGGATGGCACCGGCTCCAACGATCTTGATGAGAACATTGCAAGCTATGAATGGGACCTGGATTATGACGGTTTCAACTTCGACGTAAACGTGACAGGTGCCCGGCCAGCAGTCACTTTCGCCGATGACTTCCCGACACGGACCATTGCCCTCCGGGTAACCGATGACTTCGGCGAGGCAAGCATCGACACAACGACCATAAGGGTCGACAACGTACCGCCCACCCTGGATGCAGGAGCCGACCAGATCGTTGATGATGGCACTTACACGGTAACGGTGACGGTGCGAGACTATGATGGCGCCATGGTTGCGGACACTTTCACGGTGACGGTGACCAACGTACTCCCCACTCTGGATGCGGGAGCCGATAAGACCGTTGATGAGGGCACATTTATCACGCTGGATCCTGCGACGTTCAGCGATCCAGGCTTTGATAATTTGGCAGGTGGCACAAGTGAAGATTTCATCGCCACCATAAACTGGGGCGACGGAACAACGGAGCCTGTTGGAGATATCACCTTTGTCGAAGTACCTGGTGGCGAAGGCGTGCTGACCACGGGTACGATCGATGCGACCCAAGCCTATGCGGATGACGGGGTTTACACGGTGACCGTGACTGTGCAGGACGACGACGGGGTGGCAGTGAGCGACACGTTTACGGTGACAGTGGTTAATCTTGCTCCGATGATCACGAACGTTTCCCTGAGCGACACCGAGATCGATGAGCATGGCACGGTAGACGTCTCGGGCGTTTTCACGGATGTCGGGTTAATGGATTTCCATACTGTGGAGATGAGCTGGGGAGACGGACAAAACTCCGGAGCAATGGTGGATGCTGTCAGCCGAACGTTCACCGCAACCCATCAATACCTGGACGATGACCCGGCAGGTACCCTTTTGGACACCTATGTCCTAACGGTGACCCTCACCGACGATGATGGAGGGGTGGCCACGGCGGAGACAAGGGTCACGGTGCACAATGTGGCCCCCAACATCGTGTCGGTCACCAACACAGCGTCGTTTCCCGACCAAGTCGGGGTGGGCGAGCCTGTCACGCTCTCGGGCACATTTGTGGATCCTGGCGCTGATGCTCATGAACTCCTCATTGACTGGGGGGAGGGCGGTACCCAGGAGACGGTTCCGATCCCGGCGGGAGCGCGGACCTTTTCCGTGGATCACATTTACGAGGACCCCACAGTGGACCGTATCACTGTGATTCTGCTCGATGATGACGGAGGCGAGGACGCAGACACCACCGACGTATTTCTCTCGGGCGCTGGGGTAAGCCAGGGTGTTCTGCATCTTATCGGAACGGAACTAGACAATGTCGCACGGATCATCTTCCATGCCGATCAAGGCGTGATTGAAGTCTTCACAGACTTTCTTGGGGAGCCGACAACCAGAACATTCGATGCCGCCCTCGCAGAGAAAATATCTATCAGCCTGGGAACGGGGGAGAATTCCGTTCTAATCGAAGAGACTGAGGGCGACCTCTTTCTCGACATTGTAACGGACACAAACTTAAGGATTCATGGAGCCGGCAATGTAACCCTCAGCAACATCGCCTTCAACCCGCTGCCGGTTACGGGCGGCAGTGTCCGCGTTACGGCCGGTGGCAATGTCGCTATCGACAGTGTGAACATCGGCGTTGTGGGTGTTTTTTCTGCCACATCCGGGGGAAGCATACAAGAGGTTGCACCAGGAGACCTTGATATCGACCTGGTCGCCTCAGAGGCGTATCTCACGGCCAACGTGAGCATCGGCGGACCTGATGCAGGCCAGGATCTGGAGACCGATGTCGATACCCTGGTCGCGGAAGTGACCGGCAGCACCATTTATCTCAATGAAGTGGGCGACATCGATCTTGTTTCCGTGACCGCTCCGGACGGGGAGATGGTGATCACGGCCGGGGGCAATATCGTGATCAGCGGGCCTGTCCGCACCGGCGAAACCGCCGGGCACATCCGGCTCGAGACGGCCAAAGATTTGTACATGGTAGGAAGGGACCCGGTAACAACCCACCTGCTGGAAGCCGTTGCGCAAACCGGCATCTTCCTTCATACGAAGGTCGTACTGCTCGATGCGCACGTTGCGATTGCAGGCAAGATCGAAATCCACGAATTCGATGCCATTGCTCTCCGGAATGTAACCAATGCCGACGGCCCGATCCACGTGATTGCCGGCGGTGAACTAACAGCCACCCACGTGGAATGCCTGGCGGATGAAGAAGGCAACAACGTCGGTCTCATGACATTAAGCGGCGATATTCTCGTGGACCACGTTGGGGTGGGATCCGAGCATTGCCAGGTGTCGCTCAGCTCCGCCGGGCACATTCTGGAAGTAGACAGCACGGATCCGGAAATGGATCTCCACGGGGCCATGGGGATTCTTTGCGCTGACGGAAAGATCGATAGGGGAATGGACCGGAGCTTCAAACGGATCCACAAGTGGTCGAAGAAAACCGCCCTGTATGAATTTGAACGCGGGCGGGCTTTGAATCTCCATGGCGTCAAAGGGGATGTGGAACTCTTTGTCCATCTCGAAAACAGGGTGTATGTCTCTGTCTTCGGCGACATCCATGTTGCCCATCTCAACAGCAATGGTCACGACATTTCACTCAGGTCCAAGTGCGGCGACATCTTCGTCTCCCATCTCGAGACGGGCCCCGACAAAGGGGACATCGAACTCAGGGCAAAAGGCGATGTCCATCTGGCCGGAGAACTTTATTCCGGAGATACCGGGCAGATTACGGCAGGGGATGACATTGACATTACCGCCGACGGCGATGTCACCATCTTCGGAACTGTCACCGCCGGAAAGGATACTGCTGCTATAAAGAAGAAAAAGCACTGCTGGTGGAAAAAGCCAAGCCCGGATGTGACGATCGACTCCGAATCTGAAGTCTTCATCCATGGGACCATCTTCTCCCAGGATGACGTAGAGATCTGGGCCGACGAAGGTGTCCTGGTCGATGCGCCTATTTCTACTGGCGACGACATCGAGATCGGCACCTGCGGCGAACTCGTTATTACGGAAAACGGTGTTCTGACTGCCGGTGGCGACGTGGAACTCTTCGCCAAGCAGTTCATTAACATCGACGCCGACATCACTGCCGGGGACGATGTCCGAATCGCATCGAAGAAAGCGGATGGTCTGATCAACGGCCCGGTCCTGGCGGGAGATCGGATCGACATCCACGCCGGCGGGAGCCTCTTTATCAGCGCCCCTATGGAAGCCGGAAGCGACCTGGATCTTTATGCGAAGTATGATCTGGTGTCGACGCACGAGGAGGCGACGCTCACAGCCGGAGTGGATGTAGAACTAGAGACCCGGTGGGGCGATATCGAAATCTGGGGTGCCGTCACCTCCGGCAACGGCCGGACCTGTTCGCCGGATGTCCTGATCGACTCGGGCGGCTGGCTCGGCATCTTGGCCCCGATTACTTCCCTGGATGATGTGGATATCCGGGCCGATGACGGCGTTTTGATCGCCGATGCCATCACGGCCGAAGACGACATCGAAATCCGTACCTGCGGGGAGCTGACCACCTCATCCAACGCGTCGTTAATTGCAGGTGGCGACGTGACGCTCTTTGCAAAGCAGCGGATGACCATCGGAGCGCCGGTGACAAGCGGCGGCGACATTTGGATGACGTCGGATGATGGCGATGTGATGTTACGAGGCGACGTCAGCTCACCCGGCGACATCGATATCTCGGCTGAGGGGCATCTCACCGTGCATTCGGCAATGATGGCGGAAGGTGATCTGGAGTTGTATGCAGGGCACTTGATGGTTGTCGAGCTGAGAGGATCTCTGACCGCCGGCGTGGATGTAGAGCTAGAAACCCGTTGCGGGGATATGATTTTGATGGGCCCCATCCAGTCCGGCAATGGCCAGACCCGTTCGCCGGATGTCTTGATCGACTCGGGCGGTTGGCTGGAAATCTATGAATTCATCACGTCCCTGGATGATGTCGAAGGTTGGGCCCGGGACGGCATATACATCGATGCCCCGATTCTGGCCGACGATCACATCACATTGACGACCTGCGGAGAACTGGCCACCGGCATTAACAGCGCCTTGAGTGCCGGAAGCGATCTTAAGCTGTTTGCCGGAACTGAGATGATCATCGATGGGTTGGTGGAAGCCGGTAACGACACATTGTTCCGCGCGAAAGGGACCATGAGCATTGGCGTTCCGGTTTTGGCCGGAGACGATGTCCGGATCACCTCCTGTAGCGGCGATGTCCTTATTGACGGCGCCATCAACGCCGGGGACGACATCGATGTCACCGCCGGCGAAGATCTTCTCATTTCTGCGGCCATAGCGGCCGGCGACGACATGGATCTGTACGCCAAACATGATCTGATCTCGACCCACCCGGGGGCATCATTGACGACGGGTGAAGACGTAAAGATCAAGACCCGCTGTGGGAATATCGAACTCCATGGGGCCGTCCGTGCCGGCAACGACACGGAGGCCTTCCGATCCGCCCACGGCTGCCGGCACGCGGAAAGCCCGGATGTGTGGATCGACTCGGGAGCCGGACTCTTCATCCACGGTGCGATGACTGCCGCGGACGACATCGACATTTGGGCCGATGAAGACGTTCTGGTCACCGCATCGATGTCCGCCGACGATGAACTTAGAATTAAAACCTCGGGGGCGATGACCCTAACCGAAACCTCCAAGGTTACCGCCGGAGACGATATTCATCTATACAGCAAATCGGATTTAACGATTTCAGGGACGGTGACATCCGCAGACGATATCTGTTTCACCAGCTGCGGAAATGTGCTGATCGACGGCACGGTCCAGGCAGCCGACGATGTCTACGGATATGCCCGCAGGGATCTGACCGTTTCCGGTCTGGTTGCCGCCGGTGACCGGATCTGCCTGAAATCTCGAGACGACATGCACATCACCTCGACCGGGGTGCTCTCCGGTATCGATAACAATCCCGCCCGAAGTATTTATCTGTGCTCACGGGATCAGATGATTGTCAAAGGCAAGATTCTGGCAGACCGCATCAGCATCCGATAATCAACGGACCTATAGAAAAAAAAAGGAATCATCCATCATACCCCCCCTGGGACTCCTTCCCACCAGGGGAGGGATAAAAAGTCCTTCTTTTCGAGGGGGGCTTGCCCTGTTGATGCTGCCGCTGGCGGCCCCTGCGAAGCAGGGATGTAACAGGGTAGGGTGGGGTGACAGAATGACCGATTTCGCGTCCTTAGTTTTGTTTACAGTTCCGTTTATCAATAACCTTCCTTTATGGCTGCGCCTGCCTCCCGCCCTGGTCGTTCAGGCTTATAGCCATTCCCTAAATATGTTCCGTTTGAGCATAGCGTATTCTGCCAACAGAATACGGGGTCGAAGGAGTTCGGATATAGACGTGTTCGGCGTCGGGGTCGGTATCGGGATCGGAATCGAGATAGGATCGCCATTTTCGATCTCGATTCCGATCCCGATACCGACCCCGATGATCCCGCCCTTTTCCGATACGGTGACACGTCACCAATCGGAACGAAATTCTGACAATAGCTATAACGTCTCGCATCATCGTCGTGGCAGCCGGTGCCCTTGTGTCGCTGCAATCCGTTTCTTTACAGGCCGGACTCGTAGGAAATAAAGAACTTCGGAATTTTCAAGTAGTTATTCCGGACAGGCCCTTTTCTTTCATTAGTCAAAGGTACGTGACCATTCTGCTTCGGTACGGAAGAACTACGATTTTCTCCACCGAATTATTTTTTATGACATAGATCACATATTTTTAGCCTTTTTGTGTGAAGCGATTCACATACACGCGATGGTTTTTAAAAACTGGTTGACAACCTTTCACGGGTGCGACTATCGAGGCTCAGGTTGTCATACTTTTTCATTAGATGTCTGTCCTACCATCCTGTAGACCATTTTGAGTTCCATTTTCACCTTACCGATTCCTCTGACCCAGGAGGCCATTAGTGAAACGGTCGGGACTCATAAATCGGTTTCAACTTGAAAACTTGGAACCGCGGATTCTGCTGTCCGCAGATGCAGCCTTGGTGGCGCCGTACGATCTGCCGGAAGAACTCGACGCCGGCACCGATCTGCTGCCTGTTGCTGGTGAGGTTGCGATCGGCGATCAGGACGGTTTCGAGAAATATACCCACCAGAACGCCAGAATTTACGACCCATCCCAGTCCATTGACGACATCTTTTCCGGACTCACCGAAACGTATCTGATCGACGGCGATGACGATGCCGGTGACCCAGGTGAAATAGGCGACGAGACCGACGAAGGGGCGACGCCTGTATCTAATCCATCGCTGTATGAAGATGCACTGATTTCATCTCACCAGCAGGAACAGATTGTCCGGGGACTGGAAGCGATTTCCCGGTTGGGACGTGTACTGGAGCGCGTCGATGCGTTTGCCGCGCCGATACCCCAAACAATCGACATGACCATCGGCGAATTCATTGGATTCGCCGATATTCTGGATACCCGGTTGGCCAAACCGGTGTACGACTATTTCAACGACGCTGTCGATCCGCCCGACAGCCGGGGCATGTTTCGCGCCTTTGAAAAAAGACCAACAGACCTCGGTGACGCAGACATTGCCGTCGATTGCCTGGATGGCGGACTGGCCCCAAGCGGCGGGCTGATGCAATTCGATCTGGAACTTCAGGCAACCCGTCAGGGGGAGGTGTACGCCAGCGATCCGGACGGCGAAGTTAATATTTCTGATCGAAAACAAACTGTTATCGCAGTCACGGCCGAGCTGAGAATCAATCTTGGCTTTGGCCTTGATGTAAACCATTCGGACGACTTTTTCGTTGTCTTTCGAGAATTTGATGCCGCCCTGACCGCCGAATCCAAAGCGGACAATACCGACACGGATCAGGAAACGGTTCAGGTGCCACTGGAGAATGCGGAAGAAAAGCCCGAACCGGACGTCCGAATCAGCGCCAGTTTCAATGACGCGATCGCTGAAGACGGCCGCATCACCCTGGATGAGCTAAACGCGATCACCGACGAGACGGCAGAAGAGTTCGTCGAGCTCGAAGTGACCGGTGCGCTCTTTTTTCTGCTTGCATCCACCGACCCCCGGATCGATCCTCCGGACACGGGCAGTAGTACCGAACAGGATCAGGACAGCTCCGATTCCCCGAATACTGCCCTGCCGACGTTCACTTCAGATATCGGCGAGCTGAAATATTCTATCCTGGACACGTTTGGAGCGCTCGAGGATACCCGCGGAGCGGTCGACCACCATGGAAATTTCGACACACCGTTGCCGGTCCTCGATCTGTCGATCAACCAGATGCTGGCAGAGCGCCCGGAATCAGGATCGACAATTGCTTTCGATTTTTACGCTCCGGCCCTGGAATATTTCACACTGGTCGAAGCATTCAATTTCGACCTGACCGACGAGCAGAACCTGTCCAGGATCGGGACCCTGCCTGAAATCGACATCCCCGATTTCAGTCTCGAAAATCCCGCACACAAAGACAGTCTTAAAAACCTGATCGAGGGCAAAATTCAGGGTACCCTGTCACCGGATTGGGATATCGGCCTTTTTCTGCCGGAAATCTGGTCCCTGCTCAACGAGGGCTTCCGGCCCGATGACTATCTGCCCCAATTCCAGCTTCTGCTGGGTCTTCCCTACCTTCCCAAGATCAATGACACCCGGTCTGATTTGAAATCCCTTTTCGGGTCTTCTGCCAATCTGCGGGGGCTCTTGGGCTACATCGAGACGACCCGGCTGAAGCCCCTTTTCAACGGTTTCTCCGGTCAGTTCTCCTCCGAGCCTTTCAATTTGACGGGGAAGTACTTTCCTGAGAGCAACGAGATCCAAATCGATTTATTGATCGATGCGAAGAAGAATATCCATCTTCCGGTCGATCTGGAAGACATCTTCCCGGATCGATTCCGCGAGTTGGGCATTTCATTTGACACCGACCTGATCGTTACCGCATCCCTGGCGAAGAACTTCGATGTCTCCATCTCCATCTCCGCAGAAGATACTTCTGTTACGGTCAGAAAGTCTTCGGTCGCGGTCCGGGTGAACGAGGAGATCAACGGTTTGGGGGTCACGGTGGCGGATCTTCCCGAATCGAACACCGGTGTTGCAGAAGGCCGGTTCGATTTCGATTCCAGGATTGAACGTATTTTTCACGGGCTGGATCCGCCTTCCCTGGCGTCCTATGGCACCCTTTCCATGACCCTCACGGTCGTATCCGACCATCCCGGCCAGCCTTCCTTTGACCTCCGTGGTGAAGGCGACAACCTCTTCGATCCCGACCCCTCGAACATCAGCCTGTTTATTGAAACCGCTTCCCCGTTCGTGTTTGCGGCGCAGTCAGGCACCCCCTCCGATCTGACCCTCCGCCTGAATCCCGACCATCCCGCCCTGCTGGAAGTCGTCGACACCCAAAGCGGCCGCACAGTGCAGTCGCGTCTCCTGTCGCAGGTATCCCGGGTGGTGATCATCGGTTCGGACCGCAGCGACGACACCCTGACCATCGATCTGACCCATCCGTTTCATGTCCCCGGCGGCATCCGCTATGACGGCGGCGACGGCTGGTTCGATGTCCTCAACATCACCGGGCAGACCGCATCGGCGGCCGTGTACCGGGCCTGGAGCCCCTCTTCGGGATCCATTCAACTCGATGAGTTGACCATCGAGTACTTCGGTCTGGAGCCCATTACCGACACGGGTGATGTGGCCGAGCGGGTCCTGGGCTACACCCCCGGGGCCGATGTGCTCGACATTGAAGACGCCGGGGGACTGGACCAGATTACCGTCAACGCGGACACCGCTGAAGACATTACCGTCAACGAGCCTTCCACCTCCCTGATCATCGATGCCGACGACGGGGATGACACCATCAACTTCAACCTGGTCTTTTTCAGCACCAACGTCATCATCGACGGGGGGGCGGGCAACGACACCCTGGACCTTTCCGGCCGGGTGATCCCCATGTACGTCATCCACCTCCCGAACGGCCGGGTCGAGCTTAATGACGGCACCAGCGTGGTTCAGGTCCGGAACGTGGAAAACTTCAACGGCGGTCTGGCCACCCTGCGCGTGAACGGGATTCCCGACTGGGTCAGCCAGGGCCCCGGCCCCATGACGGGAGGATTGTTCACGGGCATCGGCCCCGACAATGTCACGGGGAATCCGGGGACGGGGGCCATCGAAGCGATTGCCGTGGACCCCAACGAGATCATACGGGTCTTTGTGGCCACCGTGGGCGGGGGCGTGTGGCGCAACAGCGACCGGATGGTGCTTTTCGAGTTTGACCAGACCGTCATCACGCCCGCGGCCGAAACCCGCCTCAATGAATTTCTGGTCTTCATGCGGCAACATCCGACCCTCACCGTGACACTGGTGGGCCACACCGATGATGTGGGAGACGCCGGGTTCAACACGACCCTGGGCCAGAACCGGGCCAACGCGGTGCAGGCCTACCTCACGGACCCGGCCCGGGGCGTAAATCGCCTCGATCCCGCCCGCATCCTGGACGCCGCCACCCGTGGTGAGGGAGAACCCATTGCTACCAACGCGGTGGAAACCGACGGCCGTGAGCTCAACCGACGGGTGGAACTGCTGGTCAAACACTGGGAACCCCTGACGGACAACTTCCCTTCCACGGCCGTTGCCTCCATTGCGATCGATCCTTCCAACCCCGACATCATTTACGCCGGTACCGGCAGCACCAGCAGCGCCGCCGTGGCCTTTCCCAACCGGGCCACGTCCATCGGCCTGTTGAAATCCACCGACCGGGGGAACACCTGGGAGATTCTCCATCGCACGCTCTTTGAGGGGAGTATCATCAACGACGTGGTGGTGAACACCGACGGCATCGTTCTGGTGGGAACAGACGGCGTGGGCACCGGCGGAGCAGGACTCTTTCGATCGGACGACGGGGGGGGCACCTTCACCAATATATTTACCGCCACCCAGGGTTTCGACACCGACGGCCTGGACAACAATGGTAGCGGCGTTCCGGACGACGCCGGCGAAGCCTTCCCGGCCGTCAATGTGACAGACATTCTGGTGGATCCCGGCGATCCGACGCGGTTCTACGTGGGGGCTGTGAGCACGGCCGTGAGTGGCGTCTACATGAGCACCGACAGCGGCGAGACCTGGCGGCAGCTAACGGCGCTGGCCATGCCCCCGGCGGCCCGCTTCACGACCCCGGTTCGCATTGAGCTGGCCATCAGTGCCACCGATGACGCCGGCCAGCGACCGGTCTATGCGGCGGTGATCGTGCCCATACGGGACACCCTGGCCCAGCTGGTCACGGCGGCCCAGGTGGCGGCGGGTATCAACACCATCGAGGTGGCCGTCATCCCCGGGGACGTCAACGCCATTTTCGAGGCCGGTGACAATATCTTTATCGACACGGGGGGTGTTCGGGAAAACTTCACGGTGAATTCCACGGCCGCCTCGGCGACCCCGGGCCAGGTCACCCTGACCCTGTCCGGCAACCTGGCCAATGCCCATGCCGCCGGTGTCCGCATTATCCAGTTCGGCTCGGAGAGACTCTATGGCGTTTTCCGCAGCAACGACCTGGGGGTGACCTGGGACCAGATGACGCTGCCCGGCACCACTGAAGCCGGTGCCGGCGCCGGCGGCCTCACGCTCCCCAACGCCACCGGGTCCACACGCTTTCACGGCCGCATTCTCCGGGGCGTGTTCTCGGGGGGCGGGGCCACGGCCTGGACGGTGCTGACAGATACCAACGCCACCAATTCGGCGCCCCACGCCGATTCCAGGGATATGGTGTTCCAGGGCCAGCGCATCCTGGAGGCGGATGACGGCGGCATCTTCCGCCTGCAGAATCCGGCCAATGTGGCCGGCCAGGGCAACCGCCAGTGGTTCTCCGAGAACGACGACCTGGTATTGACCGAGTTCTTCGACGTGGCGTTCGAGACGGTCAATGACATCATCCTTGGCGGCGCCCAGGACAACGGGGTGGGCCTTCAGAACACCACCGGCGGGATTCAGTGGACCTCCACCGCCCTGGGGGACGGGGGATTTGTCGAAGCTGCCGGCACCACCACGTTTTTCAGCAGCCAGAATCTGGGTGGTTTCGGGCCGGCCTTTCCGTTGATCAATCCGGCCGCGAACGGTTCCAATTTCGTGATCGTGCCCCTGGGATCCCCCATTCAGGTGGGCGACCGCCTCAACCTGCCTCAGGAAACCGTCTTCCATGTGGTCACCGGCACGACGGTGAGTGGCGGCAACCTGAGGGTCAATTTCACCGGGTCCACCCTGCAAAACACCTATCCTGCCGGCTTTCCGGTACTCGTGGACCTGCAGTTTTCAAGCGGTTTGATCGTGGCCGGAACGCCTGCCCCCGGCGTGGACTTGTTTACGCTCGAGAACACGGGGGGGAGCACGATTCAATTTGTCCAGCCCTTCGAGCTCAATGCCATCACGCCCACCAACCTGGTCATCGGCACGAGCTTCGTTTATGAATCCCTCAACAATGACAATGGCCGCACGCTCCAGCTCCTGAACTTCGCCGGCGCCCTGCCCATGACCGGGGGCAATCCGTTTGCACCCCAGGCGGCCAATGTGGGCCAGGTCAATGCCATGATATACGGCGGGCGCCAGCCGGACGGGATGGGCGGCTTCACCAACCAGGCCGATGTGCTCATCGTGGGGTCGGATCCCGGTCAGGGAAACCGCCGGCCGACCGCCGCCAACACCCACCCCCTCTGGATCCGCCAGGCAGGGGCGGGCCTCGGTGCCAACCTCACAGCGGTCGGCAGCTTCACCATCGCGGCCGGCGGGACGGCGGTCCGGGATGTGGCCGTGGATCCCAACGACTGGCGGACGATCTTTATCCTGGATGCGAGAGGCCGGATCTGGCAGACATTTGACGGCGCCGTGGCCGACCCCGACACGTGGACCTGGACGCGGATGGACATCGGCAACCCCATTGTTTGGGATGAACTGGGCCCCGGTCCCATCCAGGAGGCCCAGTTCAACGCGCCGCCCGATAATGCCGGAGCGGGGGCTGTCGAGGCCATCGCCGTTCACCCCACGGATCCCAACACGGTGTTCCTGGGCACGGTGGCCGGCGGGGTGTGGCGCACCAACGATTTCAACAGCGCCCAGCCCGACTGGGTGCCGCTGAGTGACCGGTTGGAATCCCTCTATGTCGGTTCCCTGGTCTTCGATCCGAACGATGCCGACACCCTCTACGTAGGAACCGGCAGCTACAGCAACACCTTCCGCAACCGGCCGAGCCAGGCGGCGGTGGGCCTCTACCGGACCACCAACGCCAATGAGGCCAATCCGCTCAACGTGCGATGGGAAAATCTGGGCCGGTCCACCTTCCAGGGGCTGGACATCCGGCGGGTACTGCCCTCGACCAATCCCTTGATCATCCTTGTGGCGGCCGCCGACAGCAACGGGAACGGGGGCCTCTTTCGCAGCGCCGACGACGGCCAGAGCTGGGCGGACATGACCGATGGCGGTGACCCGGTCCTGCCGGCGGCCGTCGCCACGGACGTGATGGTGGATCCCAACGACCCCAATCGCATCTACGCAGCGATTCCGGGCAACGGCGTCTACATGAGCACCGATACGGGCGCCACATGGGCCAGGATCGACAACCAGGGCACGGCGATCACGGGTGTCGGTGTGTCCACCAATATCGAGCTGGCGGCCCATGATGCCGGTGCAACCACGGTGCTCTATGTTGGGGTGATCGACGACAATGGCCAGCTGTCGGGCGTTTTCCGGGACACCCAGGGCGGAGACGGCGTGGACAACGATGCGGCCAACGGCATTGACGACGCCGCGGAATACACCTGGACGGCCATCGGACCGGCACCGCCGGCGACCCACGGGGGCGGTCAGGGGTTCAACAATTTCGCCATCGTGGCCGATCCCACCAACGCCAACATGGTGTATGTTTCCGGCGATCGCCCGCCCAACATTTTCCGCGGGGAGGCGGGCGCCAACACCTGGACATCCATCGTTCTGGCCGGGACCAGCTCCGACACCAACCCCCATGCCGACTCCCGGCACATGGTGTTCCTCAACACCACAACCCTTCTGGAATCCGATGACGGGGGCGTTTTTCAACTGCCGACCCCCCTGAACGCCGCTTCCAGCGACTGGGTCAACAAGAACGGCAACCTCCGGGACGTGGAATTCCACGACGTGGCCTTTGACACGGGAGACGACCTGGCCATCGGCGGGGCCCAGGACAACGGCTCCGAGGTCCAGAACGCCACGGGCAGCCAGGTATGGACCCGCTTTCTGGGAGGAGACGGCTCCTCCCAGGCCTACAGCATTCCGGGCGACACCCGCTATTCCCTGGGCAACAACTTCACCAACTTCGTGCGCAACGGCACCGACCAACTGCTGCTCCGGGCTACGGGCAGCGGGGTTGATTTTTCGGGCCTGGAAAGCACTAGCCCCGACGTTCCCGACAGCGCCTTCGAAGGCAGCCGCTTCGAGTCCCTCATCCCTGTGGAACCCAACCGCTTCACCGCGGGAGGGCTGCTGATCGCCCGACGGGCGCTCTACGAAAGTTCCGATTCCGGCGACACCATCACCCAGGTCGCCCTGCCGGGCAAGAGCGACACCGATGTGATCCGCAAACTGGTATACGGCGGGGTGCGGGCCGGAACGAACGAGCCCAACATCTTCTGGGCCGGGACCAATTCCGGACGGCTGTACATCCGCGACCAGGCGGGCACGGTGACGGACCGGACCGCCGCGCTCGCTGCCGTCATTCCCGGCAGCTCACCGGGTGTCCATATCATCAAGGGCATCGCCGTGGATCCCCAGGACTGGCACCGGGCCTGGGTCATCAAGGGAAACCAAGTGGCCATGACCACCGACGCCGGTGCCACCTGGACCGAGGTCACCTTCAACCTTCCCGCGGAAACTGCCGAACTGCGCGATGCGGCCTTTGTGGATATTTCGCCCCTGGCCGGCGACGGAATTCCGGTGGTGAGCGGCTGGGGCGGCGTGTTCCTGCTGAACAACAACACCTGGTCCAAGTACGGCCAGACCCTGCCCAACGTGCTCATCCACGACATCGATTTCTACGACCACGACATAGACGGCAATGCCGCCAACGGCACGGGCATGCTCCTGGTGGGCACCTTCGGCCGGGGCGCATGGGTCAGTCCCAACACCTCCACCTCTGTCCTGTCGGCGCTGACCAACCATTTGGCGAGCCTTCCCGGTGCCACCAGCTTCCAGCGTATTGAGGTGGACAATGTGGGCGGCAGCATCGTGTTGCTGGCTGCCGGCGAAGGCGGTGTGTTCCGGAAGATCGGATCGGGTCCCTGGACCGAGTACGGCGTGGGCCTGCCCAATGTCTTGACCACCGCCATCGAGCGCTACCCGACGCCCGATGACATTCTTTTGGCGGGGACACTGGGCAGGGGGGCCTGGACGATTCCCAACGCCGGTCAGACCATCGGCGTGCCGGGCACCATTGTGATCGACGGCGCAGACCAGGCCGAGGTTTTCAAGCTCGTTCGAAACGCGGACGAACCCTGGCTGTTGGACGTTTTCGTCAATCTGGCCTCGGACATGCTGATCGGAGACCCCAAGGCGCAGCTGCCCTTTGCATCCATCGAATCCATTACGATTAACGGCAACGGCGGCGAAGACACCCTGACCGTGGACATTTCCAACGGGGCGGTCGCGGTGCCCGCCGGAATCACCTTCAACGGTGCCGACGCATCCGACACGGTGGAAATCGTCAACCCGGGCGCCGCGACCGTGACCTCCGACTCCGGCATTGTCTCCGGCGGCCTGACGACCACCGCGCGCCAGACGGTGACGGTCGTCGATGCCTTCGGAGACAGCGGCACCATGACCGTGCGCTGGACGGGCGTGGAGACCGGAACCGACGGTGTGACCGTGGCCCAGAACGTGGATGTCCTGGCCCCCGGACTGGGGGCGGTCGCCGCCGCCTTCCAGAGCGGTTTGTCCGACGCCCTGCGGGGCATGAGTCTGGCAGGCGTCAATGCGGAATCGATTGCCTCGGCTCTCAACGGCATCCTGGTGGACGAGATCCGTCCCAAGGATTTGCCGTTCCTCACGGCCTCCAGCGTCAGACCCCAGGGCGGCCGCATCCAGCTCGATGATGTCGTGTCGGTGTTGAACCGGATTTTCAGCCAGGGCGGTCTGGACCTGGGGCAGGTGTCCACATCCGGCGCCCTGGCGACGCCTGCGGCGCTGCGGCAGGCCCTGGATGATCTGGATGCGATCCCCGGCAACGTGACCCTGGACGAGGTGACGGACCGGGACGACGACGGCAGCCCCGACATCTTTTTTGAAATGACCGTGTCCGGAACCGAACTTGAAGGTATCATCGACCTGGATGTGCGGGCCGACGTGCTGGGCGGCACCGGGCGGATCGAGCTCTCCGGCGCCCTGGAGATCACCGCGACGATCGACCTGAACGTGGACTTCGGCGTCGACTCCCAGGGTTTCTTTATCGTCCCCACGGATCCGGCCGAAACCGCCCTGAAGGTCACCAACCTGGTGATCAGCGGCGATGTGGCCGGCAGCGGCCGACTGGGCTTTCTGGGGGTGGATGTCAGTGGAGCGACCCTGTCTCTGGATCCGCAGGTCGAGATCGGCATCGGCCTGACCGACCCGGGGACCCTGGCCGCCGACGGCACCATCCGGGTCCCCGAGCTGACGCCCGATGATTTCCGGGATCTGATCAGTGCCGAGGCCACCGGTGACCCGGCCGACGGCCTGGCCGATGTCAACTTCAGCACCGACGCCGGCGTCAGTGCCGGGGTGTTGCTGGACGTGATCGTCGGCGTCGACATCGGCGGCATCATCGACGGCGATGATCCTCTCGACTGGTTCTTCCTGCGGGATCCGTCCCTCAGCGGGAACCTCAGCCTGACGGCCAGCAATGTGGACGCCAGCGCCCGGTTCGGCTTTCTGTCCATCGGGATCGTGGACGGATCGGTGGCCGCCAATCCGTCCCTGACCCTCAGCCTGAACGACACCGGGACCACGGCGGCCGATGGTCGTCTGGATCTGCGGGAGCTGATCGACGGCGTCGGCGACCTGGAAACCCTGCTCGATGTCGAGCTCACCGGCGGCGCAACCTTGAGCCTGCCGATCTCGGCCCCCTTCATCGGCCTGACGCCGGGTCCGGACACCACGCTGATTGTCACCATCGGTGATTTCGACGACCTGGAGACCTACAGCGTCAGCCTGCCGCCGGCCCTCTCCGACCTGGGCAATTTCACCAACATGAACGCCGGGACACTGGTGGGGCTGCTGGCCCAGGTGACCGGCTGGCTGGATGATTTCCGGCGCAGCGACACCTTTGCCAACTTTGACGTGCCCTTTGTGGGACCTGCCCTGGACGAGATCCTGGGCTTTGCCGACGAGTTCCGGGACACCCTCCTGTTTGATGATGCCGATGACGGCAACGACGACGCCGAAACCCTGATCTACGATGTGAACCAGGCCCTGGAAACCGCTGAACTGGACGACCGGATCCGGGCCGAAGCGGACGGAGCGCGCATCCGGCTGATCGCCGTGGACACCACGGTCACCGAGTTTTCCATCACCGCCCCGGGGGGTAACGCCCTCGGCTTCGACACCTCCCAGACTGCCGTCACGGACATCATTACCCTGTCGCTGACCGGCATATCGGACGCCCCCGCCGATGGCGTCCTGATCGCCGATGTCACATTCAACGTGACGGTCAACGGCGGGACTCCCGTGCCGGTAACGGTTTTGGCCGCCGATACGACCGAGAACACGTCCCTCGGCAACGACGTGGCCAAGCTGGTGGATGTCAACGGCTCTCCGACCTTTGCCACCGCCCAGCAGCTGGCCCTCAAGGCGGCGGAGATCCTCGGCGTCCCCAGCGATGTGGTCGAGTACGATGCCGCCGAGGACATCCTGACCTTTACTCTGGATCTGTCGGGCACCTTCGGCACCCTGGAGCTGCCCCTCGACTTCAACCTGGATCTGTCACCCCTTCTGGCACTGGAGACCGACACCTTGGTGGAGCTCTCGGCCAGCGGCGGTCTGACGCTGACCCTGGGCGTCTTTATGGGGGACGCGCCGGCCTCCACCATCCTGGAGGGGAGCAAATTGCTGAGCGAGATCGGAGACGGGGTGGATATCCAGACCAACCTGGCCATCACCGCTCCCAACCCGGTCTCCTCCTTTATCGGCCGCCTGTCGGCCGACGCCCGCTTTGCGCTGTCCATTGACGGCGGCGCCGGAGTCGACGTCACGGTGCTCCGCGACAGCACCGAGTCCAACACCACGCTGGACGACCTGGTTGCCGATGTAAACACGGCCCTTGCCACCGCCGGCCTGGCCGCGCAGATCGAGGCCCAGAAGGGGCAGGCGGCCGACAATGAAGACGGGAGGATCGTGCTCGTGGTCCTGGACGGCGGCATCACCGCCGTTACCATGACGGCCGATGCGACCGATCCCACGGTGAGGGAAATGGGCTTTGTCATCTCACAGGATGCCGCGGACGACGGCGGCACCCTTAAGATCAAAGCCTCCCAGGACGTTCTGGGACGGCTGGGCCAGCTTTCGGCCGATGCGTCCTTTGACGTGATCCTCAACACGGTCAACGGCGGATCCCCGGTTCCCGTGACCCTGCCCAAAACCAGCACCTTTTCCCATCGCAACATCCTGGAGGTCGTCAACGCGCTCCAGGCGGTGATCGATGATGTGCCCGAGCTGGACGGCAAGGTGACGGTCATGTCCCGGGGTCTGACGCTGATCTTCAAGGCGACCGAAGCCGGGGCGACCACCTTTAACATTATCGCCGCCGGCGGCAACCCCGCCGTGACAGAATTGGGGCTGGGGACCAACAACATCGGCAACAGCGCCGAGTTTGTGATCACCACCCGGGACGGCGCCAAAAGCGCCATCAACCTGAACGGTCTCACCACCCTGCAGGACGTCATCAATGCCATCAACGCCCAGTCGGCCGGCAAGGTCACGGCCGCCATCAATGAAAACGGCACCGGCCTGCAGCTCACCGACAACACCGCCGGTGGTGCCGACTTCATCGTGAACGCCACCAACGGGACCCAGGCCGCCATCAACCTGGGCATCCTGGCCCGGGATGCCGGCGAAACCGAAGAACCGGACGGGGTCATCGACGGCGGTACCATCGGCGGCCTGACGGCCCAGGACCGCTTCTTCATCTCCGACGCCAGCGCCACCGTAGGGATTTCGCTGGCCACCCCCGGCGGCATCAGCGCCTCGGCCATGTTCGGGTTCGTGGAAGTGGCCCTGAGCGGCAGCAGCTCCTTTGACGCCGACCTGACCCTCGGCCTCCAGGATCCCGGCACCGTTGCTGACGACGGTCGCATCACCCTGGCCGAGCTCATCGACGCCCTGTCGGACATCACCTCCCTGATCGCCGCCCCCGACCTCAACGGGACCGGCGGTCTGACCCTGGACATCGATGTCTCGCCGTCCATCCCGGGGATCAATGTCCCGGACGACGCCCAGATCGTCATCACCATCAATGACATCGGCAACCCCTTCACCGATCCGGTCGAAGCGCCCGACATCACCTTCAGTTTCCCCGACCTGGGCGATCTGCTCGCCTTCGACAACATCGAGTTCAACTTCGACAGTATCCTGGATGCGCTTCTGGCCCTGGCCGATTTCCTGGGCCAGTTCGAGGCCTTCGATTTTCTCAACCAACCGATTCCGCTCATCAATGTCAGCGTCAATGACCTGTTGACCTTCGTGGATGAGTTTCGGGATGCCCTCAACGCCGCGCGCAACGACCCGGCCGGGTCCCTACAGGTTCTGGAGGCCAAGCTGAAGGAAGCCTTCGGCCTGTCCCCGTCCAGCGATCTCATCGGCCTGTCCCTGGTGACCTCCGGGGGTGCCGAGATTCTGCGGCTCGACATCGAGTGGGATGCCGGATTCAACAAGTCCATGCCCCTGAACCTGGATCTGGGACTGCCGGACTTCGCCAACCTGTCGGGCAACGCCGGACTCACCGCCGCAGGCGACATCGACGTCCATCTGGCCTTCGGCATCGACCTTTCCAACCCGCTCAATTTCTACATCTTCGATGCCACCGGGATCACGGGGAGTATTACGCTGGCAGGGGACGACATCGAGTTCCAGGCCGCATTAGGGCCCCTGGGAATATTTGTCCGGGATGACGAAGACGAGGGGGGCAGTTATGCAAATCTGTCCGCAGATCTGAGCCTCGGCCTCCAGGACGGCATCTTCACCAACAACCGGGTCCTGCTGACCGACATCGACTTCGGCAGTGCCTTTGATGCCAACATCACCGGGACCCTGGCGGCCAACCTGCCCGTCTTCTTTCCGACAGAATCGATCTCAAAGGGCCCCATTCAACTGGGGGCCTCGCTGGCCTTCGGGACCGGGGGCATCGAGCTCAACGGCACCCTGGCCGGCGGTGAATACATTATCATCCCGGATGACCTGTTCGGTATCGACCTGTCCCAGTTCAGCCTCCTGGACAACATCCTGCTGGCCATCGACGGCGTGGATGCCTTCCTGGCCGGCCTCCAGGACCTTCTGGACGGAGAGATCTTCGGGGTCTCCCTGCCGCTGGTCGGAGACCAGCTGTCCTCCGGGGCCCGGTTCATCGAGGACTTCCGGAAAGATTTCATCGACCCGCTGCGAGAAGAAGTCAGCAACCTGACCGACCCGGATTCAAACTTCATCTCCACCAAGCTCTTCGAACTTTTGGGACCCGGCGGCCTCAACATCCTGTTGGACTCGGACGATCCCGGAACGGACATCACGGCGGCCGACGTCGCTCTGGACACCAATCTGGGCACGCCGGGGATCGACACGGATGAGGTCTATATCCAGTGGAACGTCCTGCTGGGCGGAGACCTGCTGGACATCGGCACCGGCATCGGTTTCGATATCGGCTTCCCCGGGCTGGGGCTGGAGACCACGGGCGAGATCGACCTGAATATCAACTGGGAGCTGGCCCTCGGCTTCGGGCTCGATTTTGTCCAGGGCTTCTACCTGGATGTGTCGGATGCCAACGAGCTGGAGGTCGAGGTCAACGTGACCCTGCCGGGCGCCGGGATCACGGGGCGTCTGGCCATCCTCCAGATCGAGGCCTTCGACAACGGAGGCACCCACCTGACAGCCCAATTTGCCCTGGATGTCCACAACCGGAACAACCCGGCCGACACCAAGCTGGGCCTGGGTGAACTGCCCAGTATCGACTTTAACATCGGCTTTGCCGCAGAGGCCATTGTGGATCTGGGCATGGAGCTCCAGCTCAACAGCGAGCTGGTCCCCGGTGCGGACACGGTCTTCCCAAAGATCGTGGCCGATTTCTACCTGCTGTGGGGTTTCGGCGACGTGCATTCGGGCACCCTGGTGTCCATCGAAAACATGGGCAGCGCCCTGGCCGACGGTCTCCAGATCGTCGAGTTCCGCAATGTGGGACTCGACCTGGGGACCTTCATCTCGGATGTCATCGGCCCCATTGTCAAGGAGGTCCAGAAGGCGACCGAGCCGCTGCAGCCCATCATCGATGCCATTACGGCCCCCATCCCGCTCCTGTCGGATCTTGCCGGTAGCCCCATCACCCTCCTGGATCTGGCCGAGATATTCGCCGGCGACTATTTTGACGTGCGCATGATCCGGGCCATCGCAGACCTGATCAACCTGATCAACGCCATCCCCGCCGATGCGGAAAGCGTGATCATCACCTTCGGGGACTTCGAGCTCTACAACGCCGCAGGCGGCCTGACCCTGGATCTGAGCAACCCGGCCTTCGACCTGAGCGATCCGGTCTCCAGCGGATTCGAGACGCCGACCCTGGAGGGATTCGATTTCGACGGCCTCCTGGCCGGCCAGCCGTCCAACGGTACGACCAGCTTCACCAACAATATCCGCGACCAGGATTTCGGCGGCGGGTTCTCCTTCCCGATCCTGGACGACCCCTCCCAGATATTCGGGCTTCTCATGGGCCGGCCGGCGACCCTGATCGCCTATGATCTGCCCCCGTTGCTCTTCACGTTCGACTGGAGCCAGTTCTTCTCCATTTTCGGACCCCTGGGTGTGTCGATCAACGTGAACATCGGTATCAACATCGACTTCGCCTTCGCCTACGACACCCTGGGCATCCAGCGATTCGCCGAGGGCGGATTCCGCAACCCGCTGACTCTGTTCGACGGCTTCTTCATCAGCGACACGGCGTCGCCCACCGGCGAGGGTGAAGATGTGTCGGAAATTACCTTCACCGGCCTGATCACGGCCGCCGCAGAGCTGAATCTGGGGGTGGCCAAGGCCGGCGTTGCCGGCGGGGCGGAGATCATCATCCGCTTCGATCTCCACGATCCCAACGAGGATGGCAAGATCCGGCTGATCGAGCTGGCCAAGAACTTCCTCAACGAGTTCAACTACGGGTCACCGCTCCTGGCGCCGCTGGCGATATTCGACGTCACCGGCGAAGCCTTTTTCCGGCTTTTCGCCTTCCTCAAGGTGGATCTGTTTATTCTTACCATCGACAAAGAATTCGATATTACCCCGCCCTTAAAACTGCTCGACTTCGAGATCCCGTTCACCCGCGTGCCGACCCTGGCCAACGAGCTGAGCGGCGGAGCCCTGCAGTTGAACGCCGGACCCAATGCCAAGGATCGCCTGGAGGGGGACGATTCAGACATTGCCGAGACCTTTGACGTGGACCAGGGCAGCTCGCCGAACAAGGTGGATGTCACCGCCTTCGGCTACACCCAGACCTACTCTATCAACAGCCCCATTATCGCCCTGGGCGGTGACGGGGATGACGTCTTCGACTTCTCCGACATTACCAACCCTGCCATCACCTATGAGATCGAAGGCGGCGGGGGCAACGACACCATCATCCTGCCGGCCAATGCCGGCCGCGCGGTCATCGACGCCGGCCCGGGAGACGACACGATCGTGAGCGGTGCGGGCAACGATGTCATCATCGGCGGGGCCGGAAACGACACCATCGATGCCGGCGGGGGCAACGACATCGTGTTCGCCGACACCGGGGAAATCACCGATGATGCCTACAAGGCACCGGCACGCCTGACGGACGGCAACGATATCGTCAACGGCGGTGACGGAAACGATCTGCTGGTGGGCAGCGGTGGCGATGATCAGGTGAACGGCGATGGGGGCGAGGACATCGTGATCGGCGACGGCGTCATCCTGGGGCTCGGTAGCACCGACCCGGAGGCCTTCGATACGGCGGGCGTGGGCGAATTCAGCGACACCAGCCGGGGCCTGGGGGGCAATGATCTGCTGACCGGCGGCCTGGGCAACGACATCATCTACGCCGGCAAGGGTGATGACGACATCGACGGCGGCGATGACGACGACATCTTCGCCGAAGACGGCGCTGATACCGTCGGCGGCGGCGCGGGCAACGATCTGATCCTGGGCAGCCGAGGCAAGGATGTGATCGACGGCAACGACGGCGACGACGAGATTTACGGCGACGAGGATGCCGACACCATCCACGGCAATGCCGGTCTGGACGAGATCCACGGCGGGATCGGGCCGGACGAGATCTGGGGCGACGAAGACAACGATACGATCAACGGCGGACCGGATCCCGACAAGATTTACGGCGGCGGCGGATCCGATGACATCGACGGGGGCGCCGGCTCGAATGTAGTCTGGGGCGACGACAAACCCGGCGACGCCACCGGCGCCGGGGCGGCCGATACGATTGTGACGGGCCCCGGACCCGACGAGATCCACGGCCAGGAGGGCGGTGACGACATTGACGGCGGCGACGGCGACAACCGGATCTTCGGCGATGACGGCGATATCGTGGCCGGCCTGGGCAACCACATCGTCACCGGCGGCGCCGGGAACGACGTCATCATTTTAGGCGACGGCATCCTGATCCCGCTGGCACCGCTGACCGACCGGGTGGGCTCCGAGGTATTCGGCGATGACGGCAACGACGAGATCACGATCGGGTTGGGCAATCACATCATCGTCGGCGATGCCGGCGACGATACCATCGTGGCCGGCGACGCTATCCCGGTGCCGGGTGCTCCGGTGTCGGTCCGGATCGGGTCGGAGGTCACCGGGGACGCCGGGGTGGATGATATCCTGATCGGGACCGGCAACCACATTATCGACCTGGGCACTGAAGACGATACCCTGGTGGCGGGCAGCGGTGTTGTGGCGGCGGGAGCACCGCGGGTCGGCTCCGAAGTGTTCGGCCGCACGGGTGTGGACCTGATCACGCTGGGTGACGGCAATCACCTGGTGCGGACCCATGAGGGGAATGACACGGTCATCGCCGGGATCGGCGACAGCGACGTTGCCGGCGGCGGTGGGGCCGACATCATCATCCTGGCGGGCGGTGACAACCTGGTTTACGGCGGCGACAATCCCTTTGATCTTCCGGCCGCGAGCACCGGGGTCGATGAAGGGGACACCATCACCACCGGGCCGGGCGACGACGAGATCAACAGCCAGGCGGGCGGGGATGTTATCGACGCCGGCGCGGGCGACGACATGATCTTCACCGATGAGGGCGACGACACCGTGACCGCCGGCCTGGGCAGCGACGTCGTCGGCACCGCCGACGGTGCGGATACGGTGTATGCGGGCACGGGCCCGGCCGGCGATCCGGGCGAGACCGCCTCCGTCAACGAGATCAATCTGGGCCTGGGCGACGACGAGGCTTACGGCGACTTCGGCGCCGACATCATCATTGCCGGCGACGGTGACGACGACATCTTTGCCCTGCCGGGAGACGACTTCGTCCAGGGCAACCTGCATGACGACCTGATCATGGGCGGTCCCGGCAACGATGTTCTCATCGGCGGCCGGGGCGACGACAGGATCGACGCCGGTGCGGGCAACGACGTGATCTGGGGCGGATTCGAGGATGTGGACTCCGCGCTGGTGGACCCCAACATTCCGGCCAACTTCGAGAACCCCATCGGGTTCGACCCGGCCGAGCTGCTGATTCCCACGGGCTATGTGCCGCCGCTGGTGTCCCCCGTTGTGGCCCTGGGCCTCTCCATGGGGAGCGACTCCGATGATCTCCCGGCCACGGCCGACGAGATGGGCAATCCCCAGGATTTTAACGACTTTCTCATCGGCGGCCCCGGCAACGACGTCATGTTCGGCGGCGGCGGACGGGACAAAATGTTCGGCGGGTCGGGCAACGACTATGTGGACGGCGGCGTGGAGCGTGACGAGGTCTTCGGCGAAGGCGGCGACGACGTGGTCCGCGGCGGCCCCAACGACGACGTGGTCCACGGGGACTATCGCTACGAGAACGGCAGCCTGAACTACTATGACAGCGCCTTTATCGACCTGATCGGCAGCTCCAGCAACGGCGATACGGAATCCATTGTATATGTCGGCGGATTCCCCCGGCTGGGATACGGCGGCGACGAAGGCATCGACCAGACTTACGGCGACGGCGGCACCGACTTTATCTTCCCCGACGCGGGCTCCTTCGGCATCCACGGCCGGACGGATGTGGATCCCCAGGGCCGGCTCACAGCCGACGCCCTCTTCTCGCTGCGCATCGACGGCGGGCCCCCGGTGCCCATTTCCATCACGGCGGCGCTGACTGCCGGCAACCCGGACGTGGATGCCCTGGCGGGACAGATCAATGCGGCCCTGCTGGCCCAGGGCGTCACCGAGGTCTTCGCCCGCCGGTTGGGCTCGCTGCGCCTGGGCCTGGTGCTCGATACGGATCTGGCGGACAGCCTGGAGATTTCCTCGGCCAACACCGCGGCCAACGATGAGCTCGGCCTTTTCGCCGGCGGGACCGAAGCCGGCGCCATTCAGGCCGGCCAGCGGGCCTGGGGCGGCGACGGCATCGACTTCCTCTACGCCTTTTCCAACACGTTCATCACCGACGACCCGGCCGACATCGCCCTGGCGGTGGATCGCATCGGCGATGAGCTGCACGGCGGCTCGGGCAATGACCAGCTTTACGGCAACCTGGGCCGGGATGCCATTTTCGGTGACAGCGGCAATGAAACCATCTTCGGAGACGCCCTGGCCGGGCCGACCCTGGCCGAGAACATTCAGGGGCATGTGACCGGCGGCAACGACTACATCAACGGCGGCACCGGGCAGGACATCATCAAGGGCGGCGGCGGCGACGACGAGCTCTGGGGGCATGCCGACGGCGACTACCTCGTCGGCCAGAAGGGCAACGACACCCTCTACGGCGGCCACGGCATCGATTTCATGGAGCTGGACACCCACCGTGATTTCTTCGATGACGGGGCGCCGGCTCCCATCGACATATTCGACGGCCATTTCGGCAACACCTTCGAGAGCGACACCCCCGACGAGAATTCCACCGACATCATGATCATCGTGGGGACCAACCAGGATGATGTGATCCGCATCGGCCAGCTCGCCGACGGGCGCATCCATGTCTTTTACCAGACCGTCCATCCCGACACGGGCGACATCGAACAGCGGGAAATTTTAGCCCCCTGGCGGGCCAACAACCCCGACGGCAGCCTGAATCCCACGGGTGAACCGCTGGTGGAGCAGTTCCGCATCACCACGCTTTCGAATGACGATGTGGTGGAATTCATCCAGGAAGGCTATTCGGTGTTCGGCCGCGACATCGAGGTTTTGGACATCGGGGATCTGGACAGCCGCAGCAACGACTATGTCAGCGTGATCGACGGCGGACCCGATGACGATATCCTTATCGGCACACCCAGCCGGGATCTTATCGACGGCTTCAGCGGCAGCGACACCATGTTCGGCCTGGCGGGCGACGACAGGCTCTGGGGCCACGGTTCGGCCGGCTCCGAGGCGGCCTCCACCAATGACCTGGATATTTTCTTCGGCGGCCGCGGCAACGACGACATGATCGGCGGCCCGGGCATCAATGACATGTACGCGTGGACCCAGCTGCCGCTGCCGGCGGGCGATACCCAGTACGGCGTTTTTGTGGACGCCTTGGAAGCGGAACTGGGGCCAGTCTTCGATGACAATGGGGATCTGGATGGGGACGGCTTCCTGGATGCTGACGGCGTCAGCGACCCGCGCATCCTGGAGGACACCGGACTCGACCGCATCTATCTGGGCACAGGACTGGCCTTCGCCTTCGGCAACGGTGGCAACGACCAGATGTTCCGCGCCGACGGCAGCCTGTTCGAGACCCTGGACGGGGACCTGGATGTGGACGCCTGGAAGCAATTGGCCATCGAGTCGGGCAAGGTGTGGTATGTGCCCGGGACCGAGGCCGATGATGAGATCAGCGTGGACTTCGTGAACGAGCCCGGGCTGCTCTCCGATCATCACCTGATCACGCGCCTGACCACCGTCGACGACGTGTCGAGCTTCTCGGCCCAGGTGCGCCTCGACTTCGGCCCCTTGGACGGTACCGGCGAGCCGCTCTTTGACGGTGCCGATGTCCTGGCGGATCTGGAGCTCCTGTTCTCCCAGGCCGAGATCCCCGCAGATCCCGTCAACAATCCCGATCCCGATGCGCCGACCGGCATTCCCACCCAAGTTATCGGCGGCGCGGAAGGTGCCGTGCTGGAGGGCCTCCTGCCCTCTGAGGGCGACATCGATGCCATCCTGATCGATGCCCTGGGAGGAAACGACCGGATTTCCGTGGGGCCCACGACCCAGCTCACCGTCTGGATCGATGCCGGCGACGGCAATGACCGGGTTCTGGTCCAGGGCGGCGAGATTATCCTGTCCGACCTGGCAGACCTGCAGTTCGCCCGAAACGATAACGCGGACACGGCCTACTTCATTTCCGACACCCCCTTTGACGCGCCGCCGGACAACCAGACGGTCCTCTCCCAGAACGCTGTCCTCTCCGGCTTCACCATGGACAGCCCCGACGACGTGGACTTCTTCCGATTCACCCTGCTCGGGGTCCCGGAAGAGACCGCCCGCATCGCCCTGGAAAGCGCCTCCGATCTGGACGGCCTGGAACTGGCCCTTTACGCCGCCCGGCCGGAAGAGATTGATGATCACAGCACCCGCCTGACCGCCCTCGATGTGGGGTCCTACGATAGCCTGCCCATTATCACCGAAGCCTCCATAGACACGGGGGAAGAAGACTGGTTCCGCATTACCCTGGATCGCACGGGCGTGGTAGGGGATATCATCGTCCTGCGGGCCAATGCCGGTGTCACCCTGACCCTGGTTGATGCATTCGATGCGGAAATTGCGAGCGCGACCGCAGACGCAGACGGTGTGGCCAGGATTTCCCTGAACGGTCTGGCCGGCGCCGATTACTTCGTGCGCGTCTCCGGTGTCGCGGCCCCGACCCTTTACGAACTCTTCTTCTTGAGCGGTGCGCCGGCTGCCTTCCAGTCGGGCGTTCTCCAATTGGGTGTCGATCGCACGGACCTGGCAGACCCGTTTAATACCGTTCAGAACGCATTCCCACTGCCCGATGTGACATCCATTTCGCGTGCCACGGGCCTTACGATCCATGATCCAACAGATGTGGATGTGTTTGAATTTACCCTGAACCGCAAGGGCGTTGGTGGCGACCGCGTCAATCTTCTCAAGACCGCCCTGGACGACCAGCTGACCATCAAACTCATGAATGCGGCGGGAACCACGCTGGTGGCTTCGGAAGAGACGGCGCCCCTGGTGCTCTCGCTCAGCTTGGAAGGCCTGGCTGCCGGTACCTATTATATAGAGGTGGCCACCCAGGTTGCACCGGCCCGGTATGACCTGATTTTCCAAGTCCCGGCCTTGGCCCAAATTGAGAACGCCCTGTCGAATTTGCCCAACGGCACCGTCGACGGTGCTTTCGATCTTGGGGCGCATTCCAACTTCCCCGAGGTGACCGGCACGTCCGTGGGCCTGGACAATTCCGAATGGTACGAGTTCCGCCTCCTCCGTGAAGGCGGTCCCACCGATGTCGTCGAGGTAGATGCCGAGGCCAACACCACCGTTCGCCTCTGGGCCTATGATCAGGATGGCATCCTGCAGGAGCTGGACTCCCAGGTGGCCACGGCCGTAACCGACGCCGTGATCGATCTCAATGGGGTAGCGGCAGGTCTCTATTATCTTGAAGTCACCAGCATGGGCGCCAATGTGGCCTATGCAGTCACCCCCGGCGATCGCATCACCGAGCGCACCATCATCGAAAGCACCACCGCCGGCGGAGAGTTGGTGCGCACCCATATCCGCACCATCCGCACCTACAGCAGCAATGCTCTGGATCTGTCGGGCAAGCAGACCACCTTCCTGGACGCCGGCGGCCTCGAGGCGGGCAAGGAATACTTCCTGAGGGTCACCACCCCCAACCGGATTCCTACCGAGTACGACCTGCTCTTCGAACTCTTCGAGTTCGATGGTGAGACCGCACCCCTGGCGCTCAACTTTGCCGCGGAGTCGGATTCCACGCGTCGCGACGTGATTGTGGGCGGACCCGGCCATGACGCTCTGCAGGGCGGGCCTGGGCCAGACTGGATTTTCGGTATGGCCGGCAACGACACGATTTCCGGGGGCTTTGACCGGGCAGAGGAAGACCTCCTCATGGGCGGCGAGGGGGATGACTCCTTCCAACTCCAGCCGGATCAGCTGCCATTCATCAAGGGGACCACCGAAACCCTCTTCCCCACGCTGTCGGATCGGATCGACGGCGGCCCGGGTGCGGACCGGATGTACTTCGAGGGCGGCGACGTGGACGATCTGGGCCGGCCCATTCCCGACTGGGTGTCCATCCGCTGGGACCGGAACCTGGGCCGCTGGGAATTTACGGCGGTGCCCTGGGATCTGGCTAACCAGACCTTTGCCGTGGAGCGGGAAGTGGTGCTGGCTGCCCGCCAGGCCCCCTTGAACGGCTTCTCGGGTGAGGTGACCTTCGAGCTTCTGGTGCCCGATCCGGCTCAGCCCGATCGCGGGTTTGTCACCATTACCAAGGATATTGTGGATGCCGAGAACATTACCCAGATCGGAGAGGCCCTGCAGGACGCCCTGGTGGATGAGTTCGGCCTCGACGAGAACGGCAATCCCGTCGTCACCGTGGCATTCCCCGAAGGATTCCTGCGATTCGGGATCAAGGGTCAGGGCCTGGTCATGCGCGCTGCGGCCAATGACCTTATCGTCACGGAACTTGGCTTTGAGACACTTACTGATGGATCGGCCATCTACCTCCAGCACTATGCCTTCTACCAGACCATCAGTGTGGAGAAGACAGTGATCAACACCCGGGGCGGCGACGACATCGTGCGTGCCGATCCGGAATACTTCTTCCCCAATGTAGCCAGCGAGTGGGGCATCAAGGCCGGTAATTTCGAAGAAAGGGGCGTCATTGGGGGACTCGAGATTTTCGGCGGCGAAGGCAACGACCGGCTCTTCGGCGGTGTTCAGGATGACCGTATCTTCGGCCAAGGCGGCAGCGACGTTATTTTCGGCAGCCTGGGCAACGATCTGCTGGATGGCGGTCCCGGCCGAGATCTGATCCTCGGCAACACCTCCCTGGAGCCCGATCCCTTTGAATTTGTCAGCCGAGGGGGCGAGCTGGACCGCAATGACATTGTGCGACTGGCGGCAGAACTGCCGGCCATCCGTTCGGGCACCACCATCGAAGGCTTGAACGTGGATCTGGACGACAACGGTGACTGGTATCTCATCACCGCCGCAGACGCCAAGAAGTTCTTCGGCGATACCACAGGGGCGCTTCTGACCAAGGACATGATCAGTGTCATCGAGGTGGTCGAAACAGAGGGCGGCATGGTCCCCACGGGTGAAAACCTCCGGGCGTTTCTCTTCGCGGCGGAAAACGTGGGCGAGCCCGGCGGTCCCCTGGAGATCATTCCCCGCGAGCGTTTCTCCGGGGTTCCGGAGTTCTACCTCCTCCATGTGACCACAGAGCTGGAACCTTCGGTGGCCAATTCAGGTCGTTCGGTCAAGCTGGACGGGGCCGACGATCGGGTCGTCGTCAACGCCGATCCGCAACTCGACATCCTGCGCCGCCTGACCCTGGAATTCTGGTTCAAGCCCGACGCCGTCCTGGACGACGGCCTCGGAGGCCTGGATTTCGGCACCAAGACCTGGATGCCCATCATCTACAAAGGCGCCACGGTGAGCCCGACCTCCACGAATCGCACCTACACGGCCTGGCTGAACGAGGCCGGATACATTCACTTCACGTCGGCGGCGGACGGGGTTCAGGTCACCCTCAACACGACGTCGGGCCTGATCCAGGCCGGCGAGTGGAGCCACTTCACGGGGATTGTGGACCGGGACCAGGGCCAGATGCGCGTCTACCTGAACGGTGAGCTGGTGAACTCGAGCGTCTCCATCAGCACCAGCTCCGCCACCAGCAACCCGGGCTCACCCCTCTACGTCGGTGCCACCCCGGAAACGAGCGCCGGCTACAACACCTTCCTGGGCAAGATCGATGAGGTGCGCATCTGGAACATCGTGCGGACGGACAGCCAGATCCGCAAATCCTACAACCGCACCGTGGAGGCCGACGCAGCCGGCCTGGTGCTCTACACCCGTTTTGAGGAGCCCGAGGGCCTCTTTTTCGACAACACGGCGGACCTGAGCCAGAACGGGATCGCCGATCTCCAGGGCAACCTGGAGATTGATTCGGACGCCATTCCCACGACGCTTCAGCTAGGCACCGACAACCGGGTGAACGATGCCGAGGCCCACGACCCCACGGGCCGGGAACTCATCCTGCCTTTCGGCCCCGGCCTGTACCAGGTCAAGTTCGGGGGCACCCTGGGCGACACCCTCCAGGTGGGCGGTGACGAGGCCGGGCAGACCTTCCCGGCGGTGGATCTCTCCGGCCAGCCGATTGTGATTCTGCTGGGCGACATCGATGGCGACACCTTCGCCGACGCCGTGGTCTCTTCACGGGACAACGTCCCTGACGGGGCCGGCGGATTCCGCCATTTTGCCCGCATCGCGTTCGGCACGGCCGACGGCATCGACCCCGACAAGTTCGCGCCCAATCCGCCCATCACCCTGGAGCTCCCGGCGCCGCTGCTTCTTGGCGATGCCACCAACCAGGCCGTCATTCGCGGCCTGGGCGACATCAACGACGACGGTTTCGATGACATCGGCGTCTCCGTGGCCAGCGGCTCCGACGGCACCGTCTACGTGCTCTTCGGCCGCGCCGACTGGACCTCAGGCGATCCCGACGCGGTGGAGCAGGACGCCGGCCTCTTCGGGGAATACTTCTACCTGAGCGGTTACGAGAGGGTCGTCGACTTCCCGGATTTCGACAGCCTCCAGCCCGACCTGACGCGGGTGGACGAGCAGATCAATTTCAACGCCACCGGCGGCGCCTTCCCCGGCGTGAGCGACACCAATGTCTTTGCCGTGCGCTGGACCGGACAGATCCGCATCGACGTCACCGGCACCTACACTTTCTTCCTCAACAGTGACGACGGGTCCCGCCTCTTCATCGACAGCACCGAGGTGATCGACAACGGCGGCACCCATGCCATGCGGGAGGTCGCCGGCAGCGTGCATCTCCAGGCCGGTTTCCACAACATCCGCCTGGAGTACTTTGAGAACCTCAGCGTGGCCGGTGTGCAGCTCCTGTGGGATCCGGTGGGGACTGTGGGCAAGGAGATCGTGCCCACCGACGTGCTCTTCCGTGACGCTCGGGATGTCATCAACGTGGAGACCGACCGGGATGTCGTCATCGAAGACCTCTCCGCCCAGCCGGAGGCCCAGGGTGCGGGCGACATCACGCCCCTGATCGGAAACGGCATTTTCGCCGAGCTCTTCGATCTGGCGGGATTCGAGACCAACGAGACCGTGGTGTTTGACGGCGTGGACGACCGGGTGACCATCCCGCACATCGACGCCATCTCCGGCTTCGCCACCATTACACTGGAAGTGCGCTTCCGGATCGATAAATTCACGAACACGATCATGCCGCTGTTCCAGAAGGGCGATGGCACGATTTTCGGACGCAGCTACGCGGTCTTTATCGTGGAAGACGGTTCTCTGCTCTTCCAAACGGTCGATGAAAAAGGCGCATTTACAAACCTCAGTATTCCCGACGGCAGCCTGTCAGAGGGTGAGTGGTACGAGCTCGCGGTGGTGATGGATCGGCCCAAAAACGGATTGACCCTCTACCTCAACGGCAAGCCCACCTTCGGGGATGTTGCCGCCGTGCCCGGAATTGTCCATGACAAGCCCCTGCTCCTGGGCGATTCCCTGGAGTCGTTCGGGACCATGTCCAATTTCATGGGCGCCATCGAGGAACTGGTCATCTGGGAGACGGCCCGGGATGCGGATCAAATCGATGCGGATTTCGGCAGTCCCGTCGATCCCGCCGATCCAGATCTCGTGGGCTATTATCAGTTTGCGGAGGAATCCGGGAAGGAAGTTCGGGATCAATCCGGAAGCGCAAACAACGGCTTTTTGGGCGACGGCGGGAGCCCAGCAACTGAGCCCGCTCGACTGGCCCTGCTGAAGCAGGCGCCCGACTTCGACACCCTGACGCCGGAGCAGGTGGAACTGGCGCCCAGCGTGGCGTTGTTTGACCTCAGCAGCCTGTTCGACGTCTCGAAGCTGGGCGAATTCTATGGGGTGCGCTGGACCGGCCGCCTGCACGTGGAGACGGGCGGCGACATCGGCTTCCAGTTGTTCCACGATGACCGGGCCCGACTGTTTATCAAAGATGCTCTGGTGGTGGACCACTGGTCGTTGGATCAATTCTCGGATTCCGAGCCGGGGTCGATCAATCTAACGGCGGGCGTTTATGACGTCCGCGTGGAGTACCTGGGTAACGGGCAGCCGGGCAGCCACTTCCTGTTCTGGGATCCCGAAAATGACGCCGCCTTTACGCTGGTCCCCGAGGAGAACCTTGTCCGGCTGGATGCCACGTTTGAAGATCCGACCGCAGACGGCATCGACGACTTCATCATCGAGGACGAAAGCGGTGTCCGCGTCGTTCACGGCAGGGCGGCTGAAGATTGGAGCGATCTGCAGGCGACCGACATCGATCGGTTCACCGTTGGGGGCTTTAATTTCGCTGCCGGCGTGGGCGACGTCAACAACGACGGACGGGACGACGCGGCCATCCTTCGCTTCAATACCCTGACCCTTTTCAGCGGCGGAGCCCTTCCCGGAGACCTGGTACCCTTTGCCACCGTCACCAATGTGCCATTCGGCCGGATCGCCTCGGCCGGTGACCTGGACGGGGACGCCATCAACGACCTCCTGCTTGACGGCAACCATATCCTCTTCGGCGGCAGCCTCCCGGCCAGCGATACCCTGGAGAACCTGGTCAGCGCCGAGCTCGCTCTGGCGCTTCCTGAAGGCGCCTTTCGCGCCATCGGCGATTTCGACGGTCCCGATGCCGAAGGAGCCGGCTTTGCCGATCTGGGTGCCGCGGTCATGATCGAAACCGACAAGCTCAACGAGGCGGGGACCACCGAGCATCAGATCCTCCAGGTCTATCTGGGCCGGCCGCGTGACGAGTGGTTCGCGGACTTCGCCGACCCGGCGGCCGTTGCCCCCGATCTCATCTTAGAGCCCGGACGGGCCAGCTTCACCGATCCCGGCGAGCAGACGCCAGAATCCATTTACTTCGGTTCTCTCGGTAGTCGTGAGGGTACCGACGGCGAGATTCGCTCGCTCCTGGGGGTGAGCGGACCAGCCGGGGATGCCCTGCGGGTTTACGACGGCATCCATCTCACCGAGGCCGCCACCTCCGATTCCGGGGCAGGACTGGCCTTGCCCGAAGACCTCTATGCATTCGAGCTGGCCACCGCCTTTGCTCCCGGTGTGTTGCTTACGCCCCCGCCCGGTGTGGATCTGGCCAACGACGCCGACCCGAATCTGCGAGATGCCTTTGCCGTTCTGGGCACCGAAGAAGAAGAGGGCCTTTCCGGCGGGGTCGCCATGGCGGACTTCAACGGCGACGGCCTGGATGATCTTATCTTCATCGATCCCGGGTTCATCGATTTCGACGACCCGGCTCTGCCCAACATCGGTCGTGGCTATCTGCTGTTGGCCACGGATCCGACCGAGCTTGTGCCTCGGGTTGTCTTTCTGGACTATGTTTCAGACGCAGAATACCGCAGTGCCCTGATTGTGCAGGACTTCTCCTTCGGCGGCAGCCTTGCCGTCCTGGGTGATATGAATTTCGACGGTTATGACGAGTTCGCCTTCGGCAGCACCCAGGAAGGCCGACGCGCATTCAACACCGACCCGACGCGGGAAGGCGGTCTGTTCATTTTCTTCGGCCAACCGAGCTTCGAGAATCGCATTGTCACCGGGGAATCGGCAGACGTCCTCGTAACCCGAGCCCTGCCTGCCGATCTGCCCCAGGACAACATATTCAATGGTGCCCTGACGGCAACGGCCGGCGACTTCGACGGCGACCACAACGTTGATCTGGCTGTGGGCGAAACCCGCCGCCTGGTCACCTCGGTGGGCTCCGGTCAGATTCTGGATCTGGACGACAGCGGCGCGGTTTACGTATTCTTCAATCCCATCGATGGCACGGACCGGCTGGCCCTGACCGACGCCGACGCGGTCCTGACCGGTGAGCTGGAATTCGACGCTCTGGGCGTTTTGCCGGAGACTCCGGCATTCGATCTGGATCTGGACGGCCTGGATGATCTTGTGATGGGTGCTTCCATGGCCGACGTTATCGTCGCCGATGTGATACCGGCGGGCGGAAAGATCTACTTTGTCTATGGCTCCTCCTCACGTGCATCACTTCCGTCTACGGCGGTGGAGCTGGGCAACAAGTCCATTACGGGTCTTGGCTTCTTCCTGGTGGATGAAGGCCCCGGCCTCAGGCCCACCGTCTTCAAGGATGCGCCCGGTGAAGACAATCCCAAATTTGTGTTGGTCAATGGCGACAACGCCTGGTTTACGTTCACCACTTTAGGTGACGGTCAGCCGGGCAATTCCATCCGCCTGGTGCCTGGCGCGATCGACGGGTTCCTGAGTCCCTTGGATCCCGACACGAGCCAACTGAACGTGGAAGTGGCTGCTGCACTGGGCAACCTTCTCCGTTCACGCGGGCTGTTGGACGGTTCCGTGGGCGGTCTCTTCCGAGGCATGGAATTCACCGACATCGGCCGCCTGACCGCCTTCTCCGTGTTCGGTGGTAATTTCACGGACGATCCGGGCACGACCGACGACCGCAATCTGACGCCGGTGATATTCCGTGAGGCGGACGAAGGACGCTTCCAGATCGTGGGTATCGGCGCGTCGGTCCATGTCCTCCCCAACTCTCCCCAGCAGTTCTATTTTGACCTGGTCGCCGGTTCCGACGCCGTGGGCCCCGGGCTCTACTTCGGCTGGTATGACGGGGCGACCGGCGCAGGAGACAACGCGGGCACCATTCCTTACAACGCCTCCGAATATTTCGATGATCAATTCGGCCAGGTGGCCTGGTTTGGCCCGGCCCAGGGTGCGGCGGGCAACCTGGTGCTGAACCGATCGCTCCTGCCACTGCAGACATTGACCCGGGCCTACTCGGTTAGGACGCTCGTCACCACGGCCGCTGTCATGGAGTTCGATCTGGGCCGCCGTTTGGCGCGGGATCTGCAGCTGATCCCGGTGGACGAGCAGCTTCTGGAACTGGCGGGCCTGGTCGACGGCAACGGTGAAGTGGACCTGGACGATGTGCTGGATACCATCTTTGCCGACCATGGACCGGGACCGCTCCTGGAGATCGCCGATCTGGTAAGCCAGGAACTGATCGACTGGACCGATCTGAACGGCCGCGACCTGGATGTGTTCAACCTTTCCGGACAGACCATCACCCTGGCCGGCAACTTCGGGCTCAATCTGGTGGGTCTGGTGTCCGACGCGGAAGCGGCCCTGGAAGCCACCGTTGCCGGGCGATTCGATGTGATCGTGGATATAGACGGTGAACCAGGCACCGCCACCGAAGACCAACTCACCTGGCTTGTCGAGGATATGGCACTGACCGCGACGGTCGGTTTTAACGAATCCGACCTGGATGTGGCGGCCAGACTCGGCTTTATCGGTGTCACCCTGGCGGACGTGTCCGGGCTCGAAAGCCGCGTCCGGGTCGAGATGATCCGCTCAGCCATCCTGGACGGCGACATGGATCCGGGTACCACCGGGGACCGTCGCTTTGATCTGGACGACCTGCTCTCCGGAGCGATTCCGAGCCCCCTGGCGCTGGATCTCACCGGCAATGCGAACGCGATACTACGAGGCATCAAGGTCAACAGCGGCATCGGCGGGATCCCCATCGGCCACGGTGCGGAGATCGAATTTACCGTTGCGGACCTGACCCAGTCCAAAACCGAGGCGGACTACATCACCGTTGAATTCCGGAACCTGCCGGGGATCTTCTTGATTGCCGAATTCCTGCGCCTGGAAGACATTTTGACGGCCATTCTCCGGACCCGGGAGTACCTGCGCAACGCCTTTGACAAGCTGCCGTTCTGGGTGACCGATCCCAATTCACCCATTTATGAACGGACCAAAGACGTCAAACTGCCGATCATCAACCAGTCGCCACAGGAACTGCTGGTGCTGATCGGGCGGATCGATGACGCCGTTACATCCCTGCAGCGGGCCCTGCTCGACCCGGAAAACGACGTTCAGCGGCTCATCAGCCTGATCCTGGACCGGCTCGGCATCGACATCGACACGGACACCCAGACCTTCCGGGTATGGATGCAGGGAAGCGTGCTACGCCTGCGGCTGAATCTCTCGGAAGAATTCAACGAGGAATTCCCCTTCAGCTTTGATCTGGACGCGCTGAACGACCTGATCCAGGATGGTATTCCCGCCGGAATCGAGGGCGTCGATGAACTGGTGGCCCTGGAGGGCAGCGGTTCCATCAGCTTGAGGGCCTTTGCCCGCCTCCGGATCGAGGCCGGTGTCGATCTGGGGCCGCGGACCGACGACCAACCCGTGGACAAATTCCTGTTCGATTGGGACGAGAACCTGAAGCAGGGCACCCGAGTGGATGCCGGCTTCAAGGTCCTGGGCCGGGAACTGGAGCTGCTCTTTGAACTTTTTGACGCGGTCGGGGTGGAGACGGTGAACGGCGCCCGTTTCGACCTGGATGGGGACAACGTCCTGGACGATATCCTGTACACCGCGGATGTGACCATTGACGCCGATGGTGATGTTCTGACCAACCCGGAAATCGAGGACGGTGCCGTGACCATTGCGACCCAAACCGAGGGCGGGGCGTCGGATGAAATTCAGACCATATCCATCAGCCCGCGCCGCGGCACGTTCACGCTCGTATTTGACGGTCAACAGACGTCCGCCCTTTATTTTGATGCCGATACCGGGGATATTACCGAGGCCCTGAGGGCCCTGCCGAACATCGGGCCGGGCAATGTCGCCGTGACGGGAAGCAGCGGCCTATACACGGTCACCTTCCGCAATGATCTGGGCCTCCAGGATGTACCGGAACTGGTTGCCGTAGACCGATCCGACTATGTGACCATCGCGTTCGTTCTCGATCAGGCACCCGATACCGGCGTGACGGACGACGGGCTGTACCGCTTCAACGAGACCCTGCTCGGTGACAACGTCCAGTTCACGGGCGTCAACGGCGGATTCGAGATCCTGCTGCCGCTCCAGATCAATCTGCTGAACAGCACCATCTCCCTGACCGGCACCGGTCAATCGCCCCTGCGCATCCGGACCAATCCCCTGTACAAGAATACCTCGGTCGGTGGCGAAACCGTCAACACCGGCCTGGAAGAGATCTTCCGGCATTTGTTTGACGTGGACAATCCCGGACCCCATCCGCCAGTGGTGGTCGACACCCCGGATATCACCAACAGTATTATTGCCATCTCCGGCATCTCTCTGAACATTGCCGATGTGGTCTTTATCGAGGGGAGTGTCGCCTTTGGCCCACACACCCTGTCGGACGGCGCCACCATGGACATGTTCGCCGGTACCGGGCTGACCCTGCTTTTTGGGGAGGGACCGGCCACGCTGGCCGACGGGAGCCCCAACCCCCTGGCCAAGGGATTCCTCCTGAACGATGCGCGCATCGGCCTGATCCGCAGCGATGACGACTATGCCCTGGATGCCATCGGCACGGTCCAGCTCCTTGGGATTCCCGAAACCACCATCGAGGGCACTGTCCGGGTGCGTGTCAACAGTTTCGATCGCACCTTCGACGAGGTTCTGGCGATACCCGGAACCGACCAGGAAGTGTATGTCCGGTTTACCGCCGCCGAAGTGGCCGACGGCCAGGGGACACCATTTTCCCAGGTCAGCGGACTGGGGCTGAATCTGACGATATCCGGGCAGACCCTGAGAGGGGATTTTACGTTTACCAAGAGATCCCTGGATCCCAACAATACCCCGGGCGATACCACCGACGATATCCGGGTTATTCACATCGCTGTAAGCAACGCCCACTTCGCCTTCGGCAGCGGCGTCACCGAGTTCGTCAGCCTCACCGACGGTACCGGTGAACTGCTGCTCCTTCCCGACGGCTTCGCCGGGGCCATCGGCGGAACCGTTTCACTGAACCTTCCGGATGTCACCTTCGGCGGCACCTTCGATCTTTTGATCAACACGACGCCCGGTGCCATCTCAGAGACATTTACGGTGACCGGGGGCCGAACGGTCGACGGCCTGCCCGGCGGCCCCTACCTGCAGCTTTCCGGCGTCGGCGTGATCCTGTCGATCCTCAACCAGTCCCTGACCGGAAACTTTTTCTTTGAGCAGCTGACCCAGCCCACCGGAGAGACCATCATCCGAATGGCAGCCAGCCAGGTGAATCTTAGCCTGGGAGACGGCAGCACCGATTTTATAGCGATTGAGCAGGCCGGTGGAAGTTTCGTCATCACCGACAGCGGCCTGGCCGGCCGGTTGAGCGGTCTTGTCACCACAAACAACGTCCCCGGTTTCGATCTGAGCGCCGGCTTGACGGTTGCGGTCAATACATCCGCTGCACCGATAGCCGAATCGTTTCCTGTGGGTGCCGAAACCCTCGTGTTGGATCTACCCGCAGGTCCCTATCTGAGACTGGAAGTCTACGATCTGGCCGTGACCCTTCAGGGGGAGAGCCTCACGGGCGACTTCGCGTTTGAGCGGGCCACCGATGAAAACGCCGCCCCGGTGATCCGGATTGCCGCAACCCGGGTTCGCAGCGCCCTGCGTGCCGGCAGCACCGATGTGGTGTCTGTGAGCGATGCCCGGGGATTTCTGCTTCTGTCGCCAAGCGGTCTTGCCGGCGAATTGAGCGGGAATCTGGTCGTCGCCATTCCGGGCGTGTCTATTGCCGGCAACCTCACGCTCCAGGTCAACGAAACCGGTCAGACCATCAATGAGGTCCTTCGGATCGGCGAGACCGAAACACTGATCAGCCTGCCCTCCGGCCCCTATGTCCGATTCGCCGGCATCGGTCTGCAGATCGATGTCCTCGGCCAGATTCTGACCGGCGATATCGCCATATCCAAAAGCGGCAGTGACGTGCAGCTCGACGTTGCCGACGGCAGCCTCAGCATGGGCGACGGACTGGTGCTTGTCAGTGGTGCCAACGGTAGCCTGGTGATCACCGAAAACGGTCTTGCCGGCACTTTTTCGGGCACGGTGGCCCTGAATGTTCCCGATGTCCGCTTCGTGGGCAGTCTGGCCGTGGCCATCGACACCACCGATCCGAACAACCGGTTTGTAAGAATTGAGGGCACCGGGATCGATCTGGAAGTCGCCGGTCAGACCCTCACCGGCGATTTTTCCCTCGAGGAGGGTACCGAAGCGACCGGGGAGACGATTGTCAAGGTCGCTGTTGCCGGGGTTAGCCTGGATCTGGGCAGTGACGGCACCACCTTTGCCAGCATCACCGAGGCCGGCGGCGTCTTGATTATCACGTCCCGTGGCCTTGCCGGCAGCTTTTTAGTGACCGGTTTCAGTTTTACACTGCCTGCCGGCATCAGTCTCGGACTCCAGCAAGGCGGCTCCATTGCCATTGAGGTGAACACGATTCCGGCGCCGGTATCCGAAACTGTCGCCATCGGCGGCCAGGACCGGATCATTGACCTGCCGGCCGGTCCATACCTCCGCATTGCGGTGATCGGGGGCCAGGTCACCCTGGGGGGCAACTCGCTGACCGGCAACTTCTTCTTTGATCAGTCGGTCCGGGAAGACGGCACCACGGTGACCCGCCTGGCGGTGTCGGACATTCAGGTGTCTGTGGACATCGCCGGTGACGGATCGCAGCTGACCAATGGAGAAGGCGGATTTGTGTTGCTGGATGCCGGTATCGCCGGCGTCATTTCCGGGGATGCCGAATTTGCGGCGGGACCTCTGGAGGCCGAGGCCCGGATACTGCTGCGGATCAACAATACCTTGGGGCCGGTGGACGAGACCATCGATCTGGGAGGCCGCCCCGTCGTCATCCGGTTCGGTGCCGATGAAGGGGATGTCTTTGAGGTGTCGCTCTCCGAGCTGAGCCTCAACATTGCGGATTTTGTCACCATCGAAGGGAGCGTTGCATTTTCCGATCGTACCCTGTCCGGCGGTCAGGCCGCCCAGGTGTTCGCCGGTGAAGGGCTCGATATTTTCCTGGGCCAGGGCCCGGCGCGATTGGAAAACGGGGACATCAATCCGCTGGCGACGGGTCTCCGCCTGTCCGAGGGGTCGATCGGGTTGATCAAACTCGGTGATACATTTGCCCTCTGGGCCGAGGGAAGCGTGAGCCTCCTCGGTGTCGGCGGCGTGACCCTGACAGGCAGCGCCACCGTTCGTGTCAACACCACCGGACTCATCATCGACGAAACACTGACCATACCGGGCAGCGCCAACGGCGGGATTGCGGTGCAGTTCGATACGTCGGATACGGTTCGAAGCTTTGAAGCATTGAACGCCGAACTCGGCCTGCTGGGGAAAACCCTCTCCGGCGACTTTGCGTTTGATCAGAGCGACGGGAGCCTCACCATCGCCGCGGATAACGTGAGCCTGTCCCTCGGAGACGGGAATACGGATCTGGTCAGTATCGTCGATGGAGAGGGCGTGCTGATGATTTCCGGGGCGGGCCTTGCCGGTCGGCTCAACGCCACCATCCTGGAGAACATTCCGGGCGTCGAACTGACCGGCACCTTCGAATTGGCCCTCAATACGACCGGGGCACCGGTGAACGAAACCGTTATGGTGGGCGACACACCAATGGCCATCGACATCCGTGCCGGACCGTTTCTGAGGGTGGCCGGTCAGAATATATCCATCGGGATTCTGAACCAGACACTCACCGGCAATGTGTCTTTTGAGCAGCTGACATCAGCCGCCGGCACCCCGCTTACCCGTATGGCGGCGACCGATGTGAGCTTTCAACTGACGGCCGGAAACACACCTGTCGTGAGCCTCACCGACGGCCAGGGCAGTTTCATTGCGACCGAAAACGGACTGGCCGGCCGGTTGAGCGGTACCATCTCCCTGGATCTGCCTTCCGATGTGGTTTTCCGGGGAGATGTCTCCCTGGCCATCAACAATACCAACGTCGCCGTCAGCGAGACCTCTACGGTGGCCGGCGAAACCCTCACCCTGGACCTCCCCTTCGGGCCCTACCTCCGGGTGGAGGGCACCGGGGTGGAACTGGACGTCCTGGATCAGACCCTGAGCGGTGACTTTTCCTTCGAGCAGGTCACCTCCCTGGGCGCCAACGGCGTCCCCGATGCCGATCCGAACACCGGTGACGATGTGGCCGTCGTCCGGGTGGCCGCCGCCAATGTGTCCTTGAGCATGGGCGATGCCACCAACGAGCTGCTCCATCTCTCGAACGGTCAGGGCGCCCTCTTTATCACGCCCCAGGGGCTGGCCGGTGAGGTCGTTGGGACACTCGCCCTGAACGTTCCCAATGTCTCGCTGACCGGCAACGTGTCCCTCCAGTTCAATAACACCGGTGCGGCGGTCTCGGAGGTCTTCAAGGTCGGACCGATCCCGGTGCCCCTCGAGCTCCCCGCCGGTCCGTTTGTCCGGGTGGCCGGCACCGACCTTGAGCTGACCATCGCCGAGCAGACCATGACCGGGGACGTGGCCATCACCCAGACCACGGATGGGTTGGGCCGGACGGTTCTGTTGGTCGCCATCGAACACCTCACGGTTCGGCTGGGACGCACCAACGGTTCCGCCATCCTGGAGGTGACCGCAACATCCGGTGAGTTCATGTTTACCGAAGACGGGACGGCCGGATCCCTCGAGAACGTCTCGGTGGCTCTGAATGTGCCCGGCGCACGGCTCGAGGGCACGTTCCATCTCCGGATCAATACGACGCCGGATCCCGTCGACGGCCTGCCTGCCGGTCCGTATCTCCGGGTCGAGGGGGAACAGGTCCAACTCAGCATTCTCGGTCAGACGCTGAACGGCACCTTCGCCTTCGAAAGCATCACCCGCAACGGGCAGCAGATCGTGCGGGTGGCGGCCTCCGACGTGTCCCTATTCCTGGGCAGCAACGGCGGCACCGACGGGGATCCCGGCGATGACGCCGGCTTGCAGATCGTCAACGGCCAGGGGGTGTTCCTGCTGTTGCCCGCCGGTGTGGCCGGCCGGATCAGCGCTACCATATCCCTACGTCCCGATACCATTTCCCTCAGCGGCGTCTTTACCCTGGAAATCAACACCGCCCCCGTCCGCATTGCCGAGTCCTTCCAGATCGGAGCCAGCACGACCCAACTGGATCTGCCGATCGGTCCGTTCCTGCGGGTCACCGGCGACGATGTGAGCATCGCCGTGCTGGGCCAGCAACTCCAGGGCGACTTTGTCGTCGAACAGGTCGTTATCGGCCGGGGGGACGATAACCTGCCCGGCACCGACGACGATGAAAAGGCGGTTCGCATCTCCGTCAGTAACGTCTCCCTAAGCCTTGGAGACGGCGCCACGGGCTTTCTGACGGTTACCGAAGGGACCGGCAATTTCTTGATCCTCAACGCCCCGGACGGCGGGGGCACGATGACTCCGGGTATCGCCGGACAGCTAAACGCCACCGTGGGCTTGAATGTGCCGGGCGTCACCCTTAGCGGTGACCTGGTGGTCGACGTCAACACCACCGGACAGGCCATCGATGAAGTGGTATTCGTGGGCGGGTTGCCGGTCGAGCTCCAACTGGATGCCGGAGAATATGTCCGCGTTTACGGGACCGGTGTCCAGCTGAACGTTCTCGGTCTGACCCTGAGTGGTAATTTTTCCTTCCAGCAGGACGCGCTCGATCCGGACGGCATACCCGACAGCGGTGATGAAACCCGGATCGTAGCGGTGACGTTCGACACCGTGGAATTCGGCCTGGGAGACGGCGCCACCGATGTTGTTCGTGTCACCGACGGTGTTGGAGAGTTTGTCCTGATCGCAACCGGCCTATACGGCCAGTTTGCCGGATCCGTGGCGGTAGATGTTCCGTCGGTCGCCTTTGGCGGCGCATTTGAGATCCAGGTCAATACGACCGCCGTTGTCCAGACCATCGCATCGGAGAACCTTGAGGCGAACAGCCTGTCTATCGAGGGAACCGGCGTCAGTCTGGAGATCGCGGGCCAGCGTATCGGTGCCGACTTCTTCTCGATTCGTCAGGTGACCACCGCCGGTCCTGACGGGGATCTTGCCGCCACCGATGACAATGGGACCGCGGTGGCGATTGGGATCGACAACCTGACGGTCCAACTGGGCGCTCCGGGCAGCCCGTTTGTCGATATTACGTCAGCGGCCGACCTGGACGGTGCGATGCTGGTGACCGGTGCCGGCGTGGCCGCCACTTTCAGCGGCAGTGTCACACCGGGCACGTTCAATTTGCCGGCCGGTATCACCATTACCGCCGCCCAGTTTACCTTCGAGATCAACACCGGCCTGGTTCCGGTGGACGAGCGGTTTGAATTGCCATCCGGGGAGAGGTTCCTTGTCCTCCCGGCCGGTCCCTTCCTGCGGGTGGAAGTCACCGGCGCCACGCTGAGTTTGAGCGGGATCGATCTGCAGGGCAGCTTTGTTTTCGATCAAAGCACCCGGTTCGAGTTCCAACCGGGGCAGGCCATCGAGGGGGCGGACATCGCCGACACCTCTGCCGTTCTCCTGTCCGATGTGGATGCTGACGGGGACCTGGATCTGATAACGGCCACCATCAGCGCGGCCAATCGTCTCTATCTGAACCGGGGACAGCAGGAGGACGCTGACGGGAATCCGGTCACCGACGATTTCGGAAACACCATCTGGCTGGGATTTGAAAACGGTCAGAATATCACCGGGGATACCGATGCGACCACGGCGCTGGCCGTGGCCGACGTCGACAACGACGGATACCCCGACCTGTTTGTCGGCAACCAGGTTGGCCCGAACAGGGTCTATCGGAACCTGGGCACCCAAGCGGACGGCAACGACGAGCTGGTATGGTTGGGATTCGACAGCGGTCAGAACGTTTCCAGCGACAGCCACGCCACCACCTCCCTGGCCGCGGATGACCTCAGCGGGGACGGCCTGGCGGATCTCGTGGTCGGCAACAACGGAGAGGCCAACCGCATCTACCTGAACCAGGGCTTCGATGGGGTCTCCGGTGACTGGCTCGGGTTCGGTGCCGGTCAGGACGTGGAAACCGGCGAAAGCGATGCCACCATGGCGGTCGCCCTCGGGGACGTGGACGGCGACGACGACCTGGACCTGATCACCGGCAATACCGGGGCCGCGGGTGCCCCCAACACGCTCTATCGGAATGACGGGACCGGTATCTTCGCAAAAGAGATCGACGTCGATCTGTTCCCGGATGATGTCCATGCCACGACCACCCTTCTGTTGACAGATATCAACGGTGACGGGTCCCCCGACCTGGTCGTGGGGAATGACCTGGAGGCCAACCAGCTATATATAAATGAAGGGCTTGATCTCAACGGCGCCGACACAACCTGGAATGGATTCGCTGCCGCCCAGACGATCACCGATGATGCCGACGCCACGACGGCCGTTACGGCCGGAGACACCGACGGCGACGGGGACGTGGACCTGGTTTTTGCCACCAACGGCGGCGCCAACAAGCTCTACCGGAACAACGGGTCCCCGGGCGCGCCCTTTGATGATATTCTGGTCGCCCCATTGACCGAAGATACCGGAGTGGTCGGCGATGCCACAACCGGCCTGGCCCTGGGGAACGTTGACGGCGACCGGGATCTGGATCTGGTATCGGGTAACGCGCAGCAGGTCAACGTCATCTACGCCAATGCGCCGGTGGCCGTCACCCGGATCGGGCTGGTGGGCATCAGCGTGACGGTTGGCGACCAGGGCATTACCGACGGGCAAGGCGCCTTTATTTTGACCGATGTCGGGGTCGCCGGATTCCTTTCCGGAACCATCTCGGTGGCGCCGGGCGGTGGCAGCGTCAGCGTGGGCGGCACCCTGGGCGGCCGGATCAACACCACGGGAGGCCCTGTCGATGAGACCGTCATCGTGGCCGGACAAACCCTCCGCATCAAATTTGACGGGCCGCAACCCTTCGAGTTCTTCGGCTCCGATTTTACCCTGAGCATCGGTGACGTTGTCACGGTGGAAGGCGATTTTGCCTTTGGCAACAATGAACTGACCGGACTCAACGCCAGGGTCTTCATGGGCGATGGGCCGGCGTTTCTCGATGCGGCCGGCACCGAGCCGAACCCCAGCGCCCGGGGCGTGATGCTGTCCGAGGCGGCCTTCTTCTACCGCAAAGGCTCCGGCGGCACATTTGCGTTTTATGCCGTCGGGAATGTGGAGTTGTTGGGCATCCCCGGGATCTCGTTCTCCGGCCGCGCCGAGATTCGTCTGCACAACACGGGAGTCGCCGGTGATATCGCCATCACCTTCCCGGAACCGATCACCCTTCCGGACGGCAGCACAACGAGCAGCGTCACCCTTGCCGCCGACACGCCCTTTGAATTTCAGGGCAGCAACATGGCACTGGATGTTCTGGGGCAAACCCTGACCGGTGATTTCTCCTTTACCCGGGAAGACGACGGGTCGTTTACCGTCGGTTTGTCCCAGGTCACTCTCAATCTGGGCGACAAGGATTCCAACGATCTGCATCCGGTCAGTGTTACGGTCACCACCGGGTTGCTGACCATGGGCGATGCCGGCCTGTACGGGGAACTGACCGCCGTGCCGACCATCCGCATCGATGGTTTCAACATCGCCACCACCGTGACGCTTCGCATCAACACCACCCCGGATCCGGTGGATCACGATGATAATCCGGGAACAGATATGATTCCCGCCAATTCGGTCCGGGTGGCGGCCGATGACGCCGGTGTGACGATCCTGGGACAAAGCCTGATCGGCGACTTCGTGTTTGAGCAGATCATCGGAGAGCTCAGCCCCCAGGCCCAGAACATCCCCGATGCCCAGCCGCCCAAAATCATCCGTATCGGTGCAGCTGAGGTGACGTTCTTCCTCGGAACGCCGGGCGCCGGCGTCCGGGTCGAAGACGGGGTCGGCATGTTTCTGGTGACCCCGGCCGGTATTGCCGGGCGTTTGGGGGGGACCATTTCTGTTGAAATTCCCGGAGATGCCCCGGTCGACTTCCAGGGAGAGCTTGGTGTCGCTGTCAATACGGCTGTGGTGGCTGTCGATGAACAGATCGAGGTGGGCTCCGAGACCCTGACGATCAACCTTCCGGCCGGGCCCTATTTCCGCGTCGAGGGCACCGACATCCGGCTCAACCTGCTGGGCCAGCGCGTCGGCGGGGATTTTATTTTTGAACAGACCGTCTCTGACACGGGAGCCACGGTGGTGCGCGTTCTGGCCCAGAACGTAAGCGGCCGGCTCGGTGACGGCGTCACGGATTTTGTGACCCTGCAGAGCAGGTTCGGATTTTTTGTCATCACCGGTGGTGCCTCCGGCGGGCTGGCCGGAGAGCTCGGCGGCACCGTATCGGTGAACATCCCGGGCGTGGAGATCTCCGGCGACATCTCCTTGGCCATCAACAACACCATCGGTCAGATCGACGAGACCATCACCTTTGGCCCCCAAAATGACGATACCACGGCCGTGGTTCTTGGGAATGTCAATGGCGATGTGCGTCCCGATCTGATTACCGGCAGTTACAACCAGACGAACCTCCTCTACCTCAATGACGGTTCCGGAAATCCCTTCGATTCCTTGGCGGCCCTGGAAATCGGGTCCGAAAGCGATCCGACCACCTCCCTGGCCCTTGGGGATCTCAACGACGACGGTATCCCCGATCTGGTTGTCGGCAACGCCCAGGGAACCCCAAACCGGGTCTATCTCAATGACGGCACCGGCATCTTTGTTGTGGCGGGCGACATGGATGTCAACAGCGCCAGCGATACGTCGGCACTGGTCCTTGGCGATATCGACGGTGATGAGACGCTGGACGTGATCGTCGGGCGCGACGGTGTCGAAAATGTCTATTTCAGAAACCTGGGCCGGGATTCCGACGGGAACTGGCTCGGATTCGAACCCGGTGCCGCCGTCGGCAGCGAAACCGACGCCACTAAGGCCCTGGCCCTCGGGGATGTGGACAACGACGGCGATCCGGATCTCATCGCCGGCAATTCCGGCCAGCCGGTGCGCCTGTATCTTAACGACACCGGCAATCTCTCGCTCAACGATGTCCTGCTGCCGACGTTGACCGCACCGGTGACCGCCCTGGCCATGGGCGATGTGGACAGCGACGAGTTCCTCGATCTGGTCGTCGGCATTGCCGGCCAGTCCAACCAACTGTTTATGAACAACGGGCTGGATAACACCAACGCCTGGCTGGGCTTTGGGAGCCCGACCGTGATCAACGGGGCGGCCGATTCGATCAACACCACTGCTGCCCTGGAACTCCTTGACGTGGACACCGACGGTGACCTGGACATCGTCGAGGGCAATGGCGGGGTGAGCGGCGAGACCGATCGCCTCTATCTCAACGACGGTGCCGGTGGGTATGCCCTCGATACCCCCGGCAAGTTCACCACAGCGGTGGGGATCACCACCTCCCTGGCCTCCGGTGATGTGGACGTGGACGGCGATACCGATCTGATCGTGGGCCTGTATGACGCCCCGAACCGGATCCATCTAAACGATGATATCGGGAACCTGGGCGACGGGCGTCCCATCGGCGTGGTCCGGCTGGAGCTTCCCGCCGGAGCCGGGGGCGCGTATCTCCGCTTTAGCGGAGACAATATCGAGATGCGGATCCTGGGTCAGGTCCTGACCGGTTCGTTCCGCTTTGAGCAGCAGAGCCGGCCCGACGGGGAGCGGGTGGTCACCGTTGAGGTGCCGTCCGCCACGTTAAGCCTGGCCGAAGGGTTGGCGGATCTCAACCTGAGCGGTTCCATGCTTTTGACCGGCAGCGGCCTGGCGGCCAAACTGTCCCTGGGTGCATCCCTGAATCTGGGTCCCGTGGAGTTGAGCGGCGATCTGAACCTGCTCGTCAACACCCTGGAGACCCCGGCGATTCTCAATGATGTCGATCAGACTTATCTGCCGGCCGGCCCGTTCCTCCGCATCGAGGGAACCGGAATCCAGGTGACCATCGGCACGGTTACCCTCACCGGGGATTTCGTCATCCAGCAGACCACCAACCAGGCCGGACAGCGGCGGCTGACCATCGCTGTGGCCAATGCCGGCCTGTCGATCGGCGATATCGGGATCACCGACGGGGAGGGCATCTTGTTGGTGCTGCCCGATGGGCTGGCCGGATCTTTGGACGCGGCCATCGATTTGAGCGGCATCGTCGACGGGGTGACGTTTACCGGCCGTTTTGCCATCGCCGTCAACCAGGTTTCCCGCGCCATCACCGAAGAGGTCCAGGTCAACGGAGAAACCGTGTCGGTGAACCTGCCGGCCGGCCCCTTTGTCCGGGTGGAAGGACGGGGCGTCGAGCTGACGATTATGGGGCAGACCCTGGGCGGCGACTTCTCCTTTGAGCAGGTGACCGGGGCAGGACTTGACGGCGTCATCGACACCGGGGACGACACGGCAATGACCCGGATTGCGGCCAGCAACGTGCATCTCAGTCTGGGCAGCGCCACCACCGATTTTGTCACGCTGTCCGACGGACAGGGCAGTTTTCTGCTGATCGATGACGGTCTCGACTCCCGTCTGGCCGGCGGACTCAGCGGAACGGTCAACGTTCTGATACCGGGCATTACCCTTTCGGGAACCCTCGGCCTGGAGATCAACGATACCGGCAATGCCGTCAACGAAACCTTCCGTGTCGGCGGCACCGATCAGCAGCTGGTGCTCGACACCGGCAATTATGTCCGGATCAACGGCACGGGTCTGATTCTCGAAGTCCTGGGGCAGCGCCTCGGCGGCGATTTCAGCTTCGAGCAGAGCCGGGCGGCCGGACCCGATAACACCCTTGGTACCGACGACGATCCGCGGATCCTCCGGCTGGGGATACAAAACGCGATCATCTTCCTTGGCGACGCCGGGGATCCGGAAACCCAGGCTGACGACGTCGGCGTCCAGGTGACCCAAACCGGCGCCCAGGAAGCCAAGTTCCTGGTGACCGAAGCGGGGATTGCCGGCGAACTCGAGGCCTCCGTTGCTCTGAGGGGCATCCAGGGGCTGAGTCTGGGCGGTACCATTACGCTCCAGATCAATGCTACCGAACAGGCCGTCAACGAAACATTCGAGGGGCTCGGATCACCGCTTGTGCTGCCGGCCGGTCCTTACCTGCGGGTGGAGGTCGACGGCAGCCTGACCCTTGCCGGCCAGGCGCTGAGCGGTGTCTTTGCGTTTGAACAAACCCGGGGTGCCGGTCCTGACGGGGTCCTGAACACCACCGACGACATTGGTATACTGCGGATTGCGGCGGCCATCGATCTCCTGCTCATTGGAGACGACAATGATACGCCCGGGGTCGACGATGACGCCGGCATCCGGATCTCCGAAGGTCTCGGCAAATTCCTGATCACGCCGGCGGGGTTTGCCGGAGAGCTCAGTGCTTCCGCCGTGATGACCATTCCAGGCATTGCCAGCGCTTCGGCCGAAGGGATTCTGGTTCAGATCAACACCACCGATCAGGCGGTCCATGAAACTTTCCGGCTCCGTGACGACATCGAAACCCTGGTGCTGCCGGCCGGCCCATTTATCAGCGCGGCGGTTTCGGGCCTGTCCCTCGACATATTCGGACAACGCCTGACCGGTGATTTTACCTTCACCCGACGCAGCACCGGCGACGGTCTCGACAATATCCCGGGAACGGAGGATGATCCCGTGGAGATCCGGGTCGCCGCCCGCAACGTGACCCTGCGACTCGGCACAGACGCCCGGGATTTCGTCGTGGTACAGGACGGCACGGGAGATCTTCAGATTTTCGGCGGCCCCGACGGCGGTCTGGCCGGCCGCCTCTCCGCCACGGTAACCGTGGATGTGCCCGGCGTGATGGTCAGTGGGACCTTCGAGGTGCGCATCAATTCCACCCCGGATGATGTGCCCCTCGATGTGGGCGGCGGCACTGTGATCACCCTGACGCCGGGGGTTCAGGTCACGGGCACCGGTATCCGCCTGACCATCCTGGGACAGACCATCACCGGCAGTGTCGCTTTTGAGAAGGACAGCACGAATAACGCGGTCGGTGTCGCGGTCCTAGACGCACGACTCGAGCTGGGTGACGGCGAAGATCCCTTTGTGACGGTCACCATCGATCAGGGCGCCATCCTGATTACCAACCAGGGCCTGGCCGCCCGGATGACCGCCGGCATCACCCTCAACCCGGCCCTGAGCGAGGACTTCAGCTTTACCGGATCGGTCACCGTCGCCATCAACACCACCAATGCCGCTGTCAACAAGACATTCGACATCGGCGGTGCCGGAACGGTCAGCCTGAATCTGGCCGCCGGCCCGTTCCTCCGGGTGCAGGCGGGTACCCCTGGAAACCCCGTCGAACTGGAGATCTTCGGACAGCGGTTTGCCGCGGTCGTTGCCTTTGAGCAGGTGACCACCGAGGGCGGCAACAAGGTTATCCGCATCGGGCTTACCGAGGTGGCACTCTTTATCGGTGACGACAAGAACACGGTAAATACCGGGGATGATATCGGGATTGCCCTGACTGCCGGAGCCGGTTCGGTGCTCATCACCCCCCAGGGTATCGCCGGCGAGTTCGAAGGCCAGGTGGACCTGTTGAACATTCCGTTCGAGATCTCCACCACGATCCGCATTCAAATCAACAACCTCGGCATAGCGGTCAGGGAAACGTTCACTTTTACAAACGCCGTCGGCGACATCCAAACGCAGATTCTCGATCTTCCGGCCGGACCCTATTTCCGGGCAGCCGCACTCAATACGGAAATTCTTTTCGGGGGACCGGGGCTGAAAGGCGATTTTGTTTTCCAGCGGGCCATAAGGGCCGGTGCGGATGGAGAGCTCGGCACCGGTGACGACGAGACCATTACCCTGGTCGGGGCCGCCAATATTGCATTCTCGGTGGACGGTGATTTTCTCAACCCGGATCTGAGCGGCGGCCAGGGCGCATTTGCCATCTTTGACGACGGTATTGCCGGATTTATCTCCGGAAAGGCCGAACTCCCGGATGTGGGATTGGGGCTCGAGGTCGGGGCCACGGTCGGCCTTGGCATCAATGACACCGGCCGGGATATCCTGGAAACGATCGACATCAACGGGCAAACCCTGGTGATCGACCTGCGGGCCGACCAGGATTTTGTGCTCCTCGTCCAGGATCTCGATTTCAACTTCAATGACCTCCTGGAGATCCGGGGCAATTTTGCCTTCGGCGGGGATGGGTCCTTTGAAGGAGAAGGCCTTGAAGTGTTCATTGGCCAGGGCCCCTCCCTGAAAGACGACGGCACCCCGAACCCGGATGCGGTGGGCGTGTTGCTGACCAATGCGTCACTGGCTTTCCAGAGATACACCGGTGATGCCCAGTATACCCTGTACGCCTCCGGCACCATCGCCCTGGTGGGTCTGGACGGGCTCCAGATCGAGGGCACCGCCACCTTCTCGATCAACACGACACCCCAGGTCCGCACCATTGCCACCCCCGGCGGGGACCAGAGCATCGGGCCCAACAGCTTCCTGTTCATCGGCAGCCCGGTCAGCTTCCGTGTGCCCGGCGTGCTGGATATCACCGGCGCCCTGGCCATCAGCCGCAAGCCCAGCGGTGTGCTCGATGTGAGCATCGCATCGGCGTCGGTCACCGTCACCGTCAAAGACCAGGAAGTCTTTAGCATCAGCGGCAATGCCAGCTTCTCCATCGGCGGGGCTGACGGCTTCCGGCTCCAGAATTTCAAGGTCGATGGATTCTCCATCTTCGGCCAGGATGCCGGCCTTCTTGCCGGCGGTGGTGTTGCCGCGCTGGCCGCCGAAGACGGCGATGCCGACCCGGTGCCCCTGGCCTTTCCCACCGCGGATCTGTATGCCCCCTTTAACGGGGCCGTGGTGGTGGGGAGCGGGTTCCGCACAGCCGGGTATGTGGATGTCCTGTTCAACGATCCCAACCGGGTCGGCCTGAACACGGTAACCATCCTTGACGACACCCCCGAACTGGAACTGTTTTTCAACGGCCAGGCCGTCACTATTTCCGGGCTGCCGACCCAGCTGGTCTACCAATCCGACAACGGCGCCCTGGTTCCGTCCACGGATCTGAGCGGCTCGGCCCTGGCCACTGCCGTTCCGAGCAACATTTTCCGGTACGCCATCACCGGCAGTATCAGCGGTAACGTCGGCCTGGTCACCGTGAACATCCTGGCCCAGTCCTTCTCGGACAACTCCGGCACCGGCAACTTTGCCGAAACCGAGCAGTTCAACCTGGTGGCCAACGAGGGCGACCAGCCCGGCCCCACGGCACAGCTGAGCAGCCCGACCAACGGCGCGACCCTCACCGCCCAGTCAATTAACGCCAAGCGGTATATCGACGTGACCTTCGTCAGTCAGGACGGCAGCGCCATCGTTAAAAACAGCATCAACGGCGATGAGATCCGGATTGTCGGACCGGGCGTGGCCGACCTGAAGGTGGACGGGGCCAATGTGCCGGACATTGTCGGCTCGCCCATGCTGATTTCCGGAACCGGGGATGAATCCACCACCCGGACCTACCGGTACTTTCTAAAGGATCAGGATAAGGATAACGCCACCGAGCTGTTCCAGCCCGGTGAAGTCACGGTCGAAATCATCAACAATACCTTTACGACGGCAGCCGGCGTCCATAACGGACTGGCCGATCCGAGCTCACCGCCGGTCTTGAAACAGAGCTTTACCCTCGAGGCTTCGGCACCCGGGGCCGCCGACAGCGACGAGCCCCTGGCCCTCGGCCCGCTGACCCTCCAGGGCCCCAGTATAGGTATCGAAGACATCGGCTTCAAGGACGGCATGCTGGTGCTGACCATCGGCATCGGTGTGGACCGGGCGTCCCTTAATTTCGGGGGCGACGGCAATTCCACCACCCCGTCTGCCGAGCAGCAGAACAGCGGCGTTACCGCGGAGCTGACCGGGATTCTGGGGACCTTCGATCTGGCCGTGGATGCCTTCGGGCTCCTGAGCGGGAACTTCCGGGTGGAACTTCCCGGCAAGTTCGGGCTCCGGGTCGCGGCCCTGGAGGTAGAAATCCCGGATGTGGTCACCGTCACCGCCGAGGGGATCGTTATTCAATATGATCCGGACGCCGATCGCGACCAGGAGCTGGTCCGGATTGAGACCGCCACCATCCAGTTCCAGAAGTTTGCCCTGCGGGGCACGATCCGGCCCTTTGATCCGGATCCGAACGATCCCAACAACGACCTGATCCCCGGTCTGGTGGTCCGCCAGAACGGCTTTGCATTAGGTGTGGCCGAACTTTGCTACGGGTGCGAGGATCCCGAGACCGCCCTGACGTCGACCAACGGTCAGACCTCCATCAAGTTCGGTGATATCCTCGAGTTCGACGACATCCGCATCGGGGTCAAGAACTTCGACGTCAATTTCGATACACCGGAGCCCTTCAGCGGCTCGATCTTCGTGGCCTCGGGTGGCGCCAAGTTCCTGCCCGGAAGGCCCGTCTCGGCAACCCTCACTGATCGCCAGAGCCCCGATGATAAAAATTCGGACGGCTCCGACAACACCGAAGCGATCCTGCTCCAACTGACCTTCTCCGGCGGGCGGGTCGACTCCTTCCAGTTCGAAGTCGACACCCTCACCGTCCAGATCAGTTCCTTTGTGACCCTGTCGGCCGTCGGGTTCACCATCGACACCGGCGCCGGGGACAACGAGGAGCTGGTTTCCTTCGTGTCGGTGGGGGCCACCGTCAAAATCGGGTCTATGGAGATCAGCGGCGAGGCCCGTAATTTCGCCTTCCTGGGAGACGGGACCTTCGTTACCAAACCCGGATTCGGGGTGTTTCTGAGCATCGGGTCCGCCACCGGCGACAGCTTTGCATGGCCGTCGTTTATGCCGATCAAGATCACGGCCATCGGCATCGAGTGGGCCGACATCCAGAACGACCCGGCCGATTTCGTCCTGACCCTGTCGGCCAGCGTGGATGCGATCGAGGGCATCGATGGGCTGGAATTCTCCGGGAGCATCGAGGGGATCAAGATCGCGCCCAAGCTCCTGGCCCAGGGACGGTTCCCGATCATCGACATTGCTTCCATCGGGGTCAGCGTCAAGGGCAATCTCTTCGGCGGCGAAATCGATGCCCAGCTCATCGGAGGCATCATCAAGCTCGACGAGAACTTCAATATCATCGGGCCGCTCGATTCGAGCACCCCCGTGGCCAAGCGGGTCTTCTTCATCGGGGTCCAGGGTGGTTTCAGCATGGCCGGGCTGGGCGGGCTGACCATCCGGTTTGCCATGAGCGAGCTCGGCCCCCTGAGTGTGTTCATCAATGCGGAACTGCCCAGCGGGATCATCCTGGTCCCGCAAATCGGGCTGGCCATCAACGATTTTTCCGCCGGGGTTGAATTCTACAAGAGCCTGCCGTCCATCGAGGATCCCTTTGCCCTGCGCGGGCCCGAGTTCGGTCTGCCCACCGAACTATCGCCCGAACAGTGGCTGGCATCGGTGAAGGACCAGGTGGCGATCCAGGCCCGGCTGCTTGCCGAAAACCCGAACCTGAACGGGTTTACCGCGGCCTTTACCTCTCCCATGATCATCACGGGAGGCGCCAAGCTCTACAGCATTTACACGTCCAAGGAGGCGTTCAACGGCCAGGTCACCATCAAAATCAGTACCGACGGTAAATTCCTGATCGTGGGCCAGCTGAATTTTGCCTCGGACAACATCAGTGTCAGCGGCAAACTGTATGCCGATCTCTCCAACGTGACCGCCGGGGAAGTCACAGTCCTCTTCCTGGCGGACATTCCCGACCAGATCCGGCTCCTCACGGTCCACGGCAAGCTCAAGACCGGATTCCGGAACGCCTCCGGTGAGGAAGTCATGTTCGATGTGGTGGACGAGCTGCCCGCCACGCCCACCAGCGACCAGCAGCCGGCCGCCGCATTGATCGATCCGGTGCAGGATGGCGGCAGCATCGATCAGACGACGGCCAACTCGGAAGATCGAAAGGTCGACGGCAAACGGTATGTGGACGTCAACTACCGGGCGCCGTCCGGGGCCGAGCTGGACTATGCGTCCATCCTGGACGATGACGACGAATTTGCCGCCTCCCTCAACGGCGGGCCGGACCTGCCCGTCGACGGTCGGCCAACGCCCATGGAGACCATCATCACCGATATCGGCCCCATCACCGTTCCCCTGGTGCTGGAAGACATTAACGGGACCCGGAGTGTGACGCGGTTCGGTCCCAGCCGTGAGGTGCTCGTCCAACAGGAAGGGGCGTATGAAACCTTCACCGACGCGCAGCTCCTCGATCAGGCCCGGACGGATTTCGGCGACCGTCTCGGTCTGGCGGTGGAAGACATCCAGGTCGAGGTGGTCGATGGCAATGACGTGCTGGTCCGGACCATACGGGCTGCCACGGCCCTCAAAAAGGAGGTCCTTGTCGAGAAGACGGACGGCCTGTCCGGTGCCACCGACGATGAATTGTTGATTGCCGCCATCCGTCGCAGCGGCTCCGGCCGGTTCCGCTATGTCATCGAGGATGCCGGTTTCGACTTTGAAAAGGGCGAGATGGTGCTCACCTTTGCATCGGGCACCTTCAAGACGGCCGACGTGATCCTGGAAGACGGCAACGTGGTGCCCGGCACCGAAAACGGCGACGTCGCCCTCCGCTTTTTCATCGAAGGGGCCACCGCCATCCTGGCCGACCCGGGCGCCGGTGCCAACATCGACATCAACTCCCTGAATGACCGCAATTACATCGATGTCGTCTTTGTCACGCCCACCGACCCGGAAAACCTGACCATCGACGCCGGCTCGATTACCGATTTCGAACCGGAGTTCCGCCTGACCGGTCCGGGCATAGGCTCCATCACTTTAGACAGCAGCCGGCCGCCGGTGCTTCTTGATGCCGCCGGCGAGCCGAAAACGTATCGCTACTGGCTGTCCGGCAAGTTTGCCGACACCGGCGATGTCACGCTGACCTTCCTGGTCGATGCCGGCGTCGCTGTCAACGACATCTGGACCATCACCCTGGACGACGTCAAATACAGCTATGCGGCCGGCGGCAGCGACACCATGAGCGACATCGCCACGGAGCTGGCCCGGCGCATCGATGCGTCGGTGACATTCCTGGCCAGCTCCGAAGATGAAACATTGGTCATCACCAAGGTCGGCGGCGGCGACTTCAGTATCGAGACGACCACGTCCGGTGACGGCACGGCGACCATCGGAGATGCCACCGGCGCGACCAAGGCCGTGATCCTGACCGGGTCCGTAAGCAGCGGACAGACCTGGGGCATCGACGCCAAGGTCGGCCCGGCGGCGCCGGCGACCCTGGCCTCGGTGACGGCCACCGGCGATGACGATCTGAACAGCATTGCCGGCCAACTGGCCCAGGCCATCGATGCAGAGGCCGGGTATAGCGCCCGGGCCGACGGGGCGGCCGTCGTGATCACGATGCTTGCGGCCATCAGTGATCCGGCGGATTTTACCGTTACCCCGCGGGCACCGCCGGAGGGCACCGCATCCGCTTCTGATAATGTGCTCGAACCGGTAATCGGCATCACATTGAGCGGGGACGGCACTGCGGCCGTCGACTGGACCGTCACACTGGACGGCACGGACGTTACGGTGACCGGCGGGTCCGGGCTGGCGGTCATTACGTCGGATCTGGCGGATGCCGTCGACGATGCAACCGATTATATCGCCGTTGCCCAAGGCCATACCCTGTTTGTCCGCAGGGTCGACGGGGACACCTTCCCGGTGAGCACCACCCTCCCCCTGGGCGGCTTCGCCGATCTGACAGATGTCAGTTTCGAGGCCCAGAAGGTGACCCTGGGCGGCCAGGTGGCCGATGCCCAGCTCTGGGAAATCGAGGTCGATGGGGCGACCGCGTCCTATACCGCCTCGACCGGGGATGCGATTGCCGAAGTCGCCGAGGGGCTGGCCGGCGACATCACCCAGAACATTGCCGGATTTACCGCCCTGGCCGTGGACAACTCGGTGATCATCATCGCCATCACCGACCGCTTTGTTTCCATCACCGCCGACGTGCCAGCAGCCGGCGGCAGTATCATTGCCTCGGCCACCACCAGCGCCGCTTCGGTGCCGGTCCGGCTCGGGGACCCCGAGCAGTTTGTCACCGTGGTCTTCCCGGACGGCCCCATCGACTTGGGCGTAGTGGAAGGCGATGAGATTGAGATCGTCAGTGTCGTTGTGCCGGGTACCAACGGGGATGCCGACTGGACCGTGGAGCTGGATCCGGTGGCGTTGCCCCTGGAGGTCACGCCGAATATCTACCGGTATAAGCTGATCATCGATCCGGGTTCCTCCGAGCTGTCCACGGTCATGGTCCAGTACGCGTTTGTCGATGAGTCCTTCAAACTCGACGGGGCGCCCTATGACCTGGATGCCGGCAGCAACAGCGACATCAATGATCCTGAGGAAAACCCGAAAGTCATCCAGCGATTTACGTTAGGCGAGAGCGCTCCCAGCACGATCCGGGTGACGATGCCCGATGCCCCCGACACCTACCCGGATGCCTTTGCCCTCGATCCCGCCACGATCCTGGATGCGGGAGCTGAATTTGATGACGCCGATGGTGTGGCGGAAAACGGGGTTCAGCTCGCCAACAGCGGCAACTGGATCATCACCCTGGATCCGTTCCGGGATGTGGTTCAGGTCGGCAGCTCCAACGTGTTTGATTTTCCGATTACCGTAGACTTCCCGGAAGGAGAGGACCCGACGCCGTCGGTGACGGTGACCATCGAGTTCGACGAGACTGCCTTTGCCTACACCGGGCCGACCAGCGGCGGCACCCAGGGCGGGGATACCGAAGAACAGATCAACCCCGGATCCACCAACAACCGGACCTTTATGGATGTCGCCTTTTTCCCGAGCACGGGGAGCGAACTGGAGGAACCGCTGATCGAGGATCCGGAAAACGAGTTCACCATCGGCGGTTTCGGCGGCTCGGCGGTCACCTTCTCCGACGATCCGCATAATCTCATCAACCTGGGCGGCGGCCGGTTCCGGTACCTGCTGGAAGGAGACTTTACGGCGGGCGACGTGGAGATCCACTTCATTGCCGACCAGTGGGGCAACGGCATTCTGAACCGGGCCTTTACCCAGACCTTTACGGTCCAGGGGACCACCGCCGATCTGATCAAACGGATCATGGTCCCGGTGCTGGATGAAAACGGGGACCCCACCGGTGACGAAGAAGAAACCATCGTCGCCCTGAACGGCCGCGGCATCGGCCAGGATACCATCAACGAGAACGGATACCTGGAGGTGGTGTTCCGACCCAGCGGCGAGAACAGCATCGAGGCCAGCTCCATCAACGGCGACGAGCTGGAGGTTCGGGACAGCGAGGGGAACCTGGTGCCGCTGGATCCGCAGCCCCAGCGGGTGGGATTGTCCGACACCTATCGGTATCTGTTTACGGCTGCCCTGGAACCGGGACCTTACACTGTGGATATTATGCCCGGCAGCATTTTTGACACCGCCGGGGTCGTCAACCAGCCGGAGACGGAAACGTTCATCGTGGAACAGGCCGTCGCCGCCCTGGCCGATCCTATGGACGGGGATGTGGTCAAGCGGGAGGATCTCAACAGCCGGGGCTACGTCGATGTCACCTTCAACCCGGTCCAGACCTTTGCCAATGATGGCACCGTGCTGACCGAGTCTGCGGTGGACCCGGATTCGATTCTCGACCGCGCGCCTGAAATTACCATTTCCGGTAGTGGCGATGACGACATCGTGGTCGACGGTCAACCGATCCGCCTGGATGGCAGCGACACCTACCGCTATTTCTTTACCGGCAAGTACAGTGATGGCGCGATTACCGTCGAATTCATCTCCGGCTCCTGGCAGGATGCGGACGGCAACCCGATTCAGCAGGAGCAAATCGACGACACCGATGCCGGCCAGGTGGACATTCCCGATCCGATCCGGGGACGGCCATTCATCGACGTCTCCTTTGATCCCACCAATGGATCGACGGTGGATGCCGACACCATCGATGGTGACGAATTTACCCTCATGGGCGCCGACGGCGAAAACCTCGTGTTTGACCAGGTTCTCCAGGTCGACGAGACCACCTTCCGGTACCTCTACCGGGGTCAGGTCGACACCGGTCCCATGACCGTGACGTTTGTCGCCGGCGCCTGGTCCGATACCGAAGGCAACGACGGCGCAGCCGGTACCGGAACGATCAATGTCATCAGCAGCGCCCAGGTCTTCTTTATCGAACTGTCCGGCGGCATCATCCTCCAGGCCGCCGACCTTTTCGACGAACCGCTCCTGGAGGTCAAGGCATCGGCGGTGTTCGAGGCCGACTTTGAGCGGAAGGTCTTCACCCTGGCGTTCAGCGGGCAACTCAAGGTCATCAAGCTGGGTACCGTGGGGGCGACAGCCGGCCTGTTCGTGCTCGACACCAGCAATACCCTGAGCGACCTGCCCCAGTTCTGGGGGGTGGCCACCCTGGAGACCAATTTCGAGGGCCTGGAGCAGTTCGGCATTTTCCTCTACGCCAAGGGCACCCTGCAGATCAACACCACCGAGTTTACCAAGATCGAGACCCTGACCCTGCCGGGGATCGGGCCCAACGGCAGCGATGCCACCCGGGTCTTCGAGCTGCCGCCGCTGAGCTTCTCCCTGGAGCTTGCCGGCCTGCTCCGGTTGCGACCGCCGGGCACCGACACCGACCTGGTCCGGATGCAGGGCGGCTTCTATCTGAGCATCAATCCAGAACGGTTCGAGATTTTTGCCACGGCGGAGCTGTCCTTCGGTGTGGGCGACGCCCAGCTTACCTACGGCGAGGCCACCGGCCTGATCGTGATTGTCACGGGATTGGGTGCGGGACAGAACCCCGGGGTGGCCGGCTATCTGTCGGTCCGCGCCGGAGCGTCCCTGGGTCTGCCGGACGTCGGAGATCTGTTCAAGTTGAGCGGATCGGTCACGGTGATGTTCAACACGACGCTCCAGGATCAGATCTTTAACATTCCGGATGCCTTCTTACCGCTCCTGGATGAGGGAGATCCCACCACCATCGAAATTTTCGCCTCCGCGCCCAGCCTGGACGGCCAGCGAAATCCGAGAGCACCGCCGGGCGGAGAAGTGTATGTCCAGGCCAGCATCCAGGCCGAGCTGAGCATCGGCGGGGTGATCACCCTTATCGGTTTCGTCCAGATCGAGGTCGCTGTGGGCGCAGACGGTGCCCGTCTGGAGGTAACCGGCGCGGTGAGCACCAAGATCGCCTTCCTGGGGTCCCTCACCGGCACCGTGAATCTGGCCATCTTCATCGGGCCCCGGACCGGGATCGTGGGCCGCGTATTCCTGGCCCTTTCCAGCAATGACATTCCGGGTATCAATATCAACGGTGTCTTCCTCCTGGAGATCAACACGTTTACAGAAGGCGATGCGGTCGAGCGGACCATTGAGACCTTTAAAATCAAAGAAAAGACGTTATTTGCAGGCACCGCAAAGGAGCGGATCGTATTCGACGGATTTGAGCGGGACGAGGCCGGAAACCTGGTGGTGGTCGCGGAGCAGGTCGGTGTGGTGGGCGGCTTCCGGCTGGTGCTCGGCGATGAACTGAACATCGCCGATATCCTGGTCATCCAGGCCGAGGTGAAGTTCCGACTGGAGCTGGCCGGAGACAATCCGGGCATCGAACTGATCCTGAACGGGATGATGAAGCTCGGCCCCCTCGGCGAGGTCAGGCTGGTGGACAGCGGGTTCCGGATCAACGGGGACGGGCTGGTGGCCCGGCTTGACCTGCAGATCGAAGGCGGGTTCGGTGGGGATGTCGGCCTGGCGTTCGAAGTATCCGCGCTGTTGACGCTCAATACCACCGGGCGCGTCCAGTCCCTCGGGTCCAGCACCGTGGATCCCGGGTTCCGGCTGAGGCTGGAGGGGAGCGTGACGTTCCTCGGATTCGCCAAGGCCCAAGGGATGGTGGACATCATCATTGCCCAGGATATCTTTCAGCTCGAGTTTGCCGTCTCGTTTAACCTGGGCGGATTGGTGTTCGAGGCCAGCGGTGGGGCGGCCATTGTGGGCGGCGATGATCCGGGCTTCGTGCTCAAACTGAACGTGCGGGCGGTGGCCGATATCGATGTCTTCTACATCGAGGCGTCCGGACGCTTCGAGCTGAACACCACCAACACCCAGCGCCTGGGTGTGGCCGGCAATTCATTTCTATTGGAGCTGTCCGGAAAGGTGGAGATCCTCAAGGTCCTGAAGATGGACGCCACTTTCCGGGTGGAGGTCCAGGACAACGAATGGTCGTTCATGCTGAGTGCATCCATCGACTTTTTCGGCATCGTCAAACTCGACGGCAGCCTCTACCTGGATTCCAAGGGAAATTTCGATCTCCAGCTTCGGGGCCGGATGGTGCTGGGGTCGAGTTCGTTCGGCCTGATCGGCGAATTCCACTTCCGGGTCCGGTCGGAGGTGCTTTCCGATGCCATCGGGAACCCCTACTTCATCTTCGAGCTGAGCGGTGGCGCCTCGGTCAAGGCCAAGGTGTTCGGCATCACCCTGGCCGGTCTGAGCCTCGATTTCTCCTTCCGTGCCGAGGGCAACGGCCGGGTGCCCATCGTGCTCAGCATCACGGTCAAGGTCAAAATCCTGTTTGTGAAGGTCAAGAAAACCGCCCGATTCAAAGTCGGCGTCCTGGAGCTGCCCAAACCGGTCTTCCTGGGCGGCCAGGCGGGGGATCCCAGGGGCTGGAACCCGGACACGGGCGGCACCCTCCATCTGAATGTCGGTGACCGAAAGGGGGATCGCAATATCGCCGTCGACGACAACGACGAGCCGTTTATCATCGAGCAGCTCGGCGGCGCCGGTGGCAAGGCGCTGATCAAGGTGACCGCCTTCGGCCGCAGCAACATCTTCGACAACGTCACCAACATCGTTGCCGATTTCGGCCCGGGCAACGATTCGTTCCGCGTGCTGTCCGGTGTCACCGTTCCGGTGAGCGTCCGTGGCGGCAGCGGACAGGACGTGCTCATCTATGAGGGCAGCGGTGCCGCCGACATCTTCGGCGACGGCGGTTCCGATTATATCGAAATCAACGGTCCGGCGGACGTTTTCGTGGCCGGCGGCAACGAGTCGAGCACACCCGATGATCCAAAGGGTGATTATATCGTGCACACCGGCACCGGCATGGCCGTCATCGATGGCGGCAACGGGGATGACCGCATCTTCGGCGGCACGGAAAACGACATTCTGGTCGGAAACGGCGGCCACGATGACATCACGGGTCCGGCGGCCGAAGTATACGGAGATTACCCCCGGGCGGGACTGGGCATCTCCAACAGCGGCTCGTCAGGAGACGATCTGGTCACCCTGACCGTGGACGATCCGGCCGCTATTGTGGATTTGGGCAGCAACACATCGGCAGAAGGAGACACCCTGGAGCTCTTCGGGCGACCCGAGGGGGATCGTTTCGAGATTAAGCCGGTGGGCGGCCAGGCTGGACGGGTCGATATCGTTGTTGCCACGGCGGCGGCTCCGGGCAACACCGAGGTACGCGCCGTCAGCGGTCTCGAACATCTCGAAATCGACGGGCGGGGTGGGGCCGACACCTTCACGGTGCGAGACATGGATAACGCCGGCTTGCGCAGTTTCCTCATCAGTATGGGCCGGCGCTACACGGTCAACGGCACCCGGATCATCGTGGAAGATATCGACGGCAAGAAGTTCAACCGTGAAGTCCCCAATGCCGTGGCCTTCGATGACAATGCGGCCGACAGCGTGTTGATCGAAGGCGATGATGGAAGCGACGAGTTCGAGCTTCGGGCCGCCGGGGCGGATCCCGATAGCGGGTTCTTCACGGAAGTGGGCGTGGCGCGCACCACGGGCGGCACCACTTATGAAGTGATCATTGGCCAAAGCATCCGGGCCGAAGGCGATGCGCTCACGGTTGACGCCAAGGCCGGAGATGATGTCATGGATGCGGCCCGGTTGGGCTATGCGGACCCGGAGGAGGGGACGCGTCAGACCGACCAGATCGCTCTGACCCTGATCGGCGGCAGCGGCGACGACCGGCTCATCGGCACCCCCTTTGAAGACGTCCTGGACAGCGGGATGGGCAGCGATACCGTCACGGGCGGTGAGTCCCGGGATATTTTCTTTGATGCCAGTCTTCCGGGATCGGGCGATGTGGACACCCTGGTGGAACGCTTCGATGCCGACATCACCCTCACCGACAGCACCCTGATCACCGGCGAGATCCTGGGTGACGGCCGGGTGCAGATCATTACGGTAACCGACGGGATTCAGGCCGGCCCGGAGATCCAGCGGGTACAGCACAGCGCCACCGGCGGCACCTTCAAACTGATTTTCGATGGTGAGGCCACCGACGACATCGCGTACAACGCCCCGGCCGCGGTGGTGGAATTCCGGCTCCAGAGCCTGCCCGACATTGCCGACGTAGCGGTCACCCGGACCGGCGACGGCAGCGAGAAGCGTCCCTTTACCTGGACCATCGCCTTTGTCGACGCTTTCGGATCGGGCGGCGATCCTATCGATGTGCCGGCCCTTGAAGCGGAGGCGGCCGACCTCACACCGGTGAACGCACAGGTCACGGTGGCGGTCATCGAAGACGCCGTCACGCTGGATGACGACATCCCCGAGGTCCAGCGGATTACCCACAGCGGTGCGGGCGGCAGTTTCGAGCTGTTCTTCGAAACCCTGCCGGACGACACGATCAGTGTACCCTACAATGCCACGGCCGGTCAGCTCGACGCCCTGCTCGAATCCCTGGACAGCATTGGACACGTGCAGGTGACCCGGGTGACCACCACCCCCTACACCTGGGAAATCACCTTCTTTACCGAGGATAACGAGCCGGCCCGGATGCCCCAACTCCGTGCCGAAGACGGAAGCCTGCAGCCCGGGGGGCTCATCGGCAACTCCCCCACGGAAGCCGAGCTGGACCAGACCTTCAATGAAGACGATCCGAACATGCGATTGCTGGATACGGCCGATCGCTATCGGGCCGGTGCCATCGTCGAAGATCTCAAGTCGATTTTCGAGGTGGCCGAAATCAGCGGCGGCGGTGGGCGCAACATCCTGGTCATCGGCGACGTGGACGGCACGGTCGGCGTGGGCAACGCCCAGATCCCGGTGTCTGATTGGACCGGCAAGGCCACCCTCGACAACCGGGGCAATGCCACCCTCGATGAGACCGGCTTCCTCAATGAGCTTTACATCATTAATCTGGTCGGCATCGGCGGGACCCAGGTGGCGGTACGGGACAGCGGTGAGGGCAGCGGCACCGACGAGATCATCGTCAACGGTACCAACGAGTCCGATGTGATTACCCTCAATGCCGTGGGCAGTGGTGAGAACCGGACCGGGGCGGCCGTGTTTGACAGTGCATCGGCACCGTCGGTGGACATCGTCACCTTCCGGGCCATTGAACGGGTCACCCTCAACGCCCTGGGCGGGGACGACCGCCTGATCAGCAACGACACGGCGGCGGTGACCGTTGTGAACCTGGGCGGGGGCGACGACGCCATTGTCATCGGCACGGTACCGTTGATCCCCGACACCGGCAACCGCACCCTGGAATTTCCGGAAGGGGTACCGGTGGTGGATACGGAAAATCTGACCAACGGCAACTCCAATTTCCTGTATATTCTCGGTGAGGACCAGAACGACGAGTTCGAGGTGAACTTCAACCGGGCCCAGCTATTCCTCCACGGGGGCAGCGGGGACGACCGCTTCCTGCTCAAGACCTTCCTCGTGCTCAAAGAGAACGCCGACAATCCGGATGAGACCACCAACCTGTCCAATGTCTTCGGCGGCACCGGTTCCAACCGATACAGCTACCTTGAAAACGGACCGGTAAAGATCAACGGCGGCCCCGGCATCGACTCCCTGGTCATCGTGGGCACGCCCATCGGGGACACGTTTGTGATCACCGAAACGGCCGTCGCCGGCGCCGGTCGCCTGGTCTCCTTCCGCGGTATCGAGGCCCTGGAAATTTTCGGGGCCGGCGGTGCGGACCACATCTACCTGCTGAGCACAAGTGAGCTCTTCACCACCACCATCAACGGCGGCAGCGGCGATGATGTCATTCACCTGGGCGGCGATCATCCGCCGCTGGTCTTCGACCCGCCGGAATTTACCTACCAGCCGCCGGCCATCCAGGTGGAACTGCCCCCGACCCTGGAGTTTGTCCAGGAGGTGAAACGCTTCGGCAACTTTACCTTCGAGTTCCGCCTCGGGTTCTGGGAGTCGATCATCTCCACCTTCATCGGCGCCAACTCCTTTGTCGAGCAGGCCCAGCGGGCCGTGGAGCGGACCATCCACGGGTGGTTCGACACCTGGAAGCTGAACATTCCGAATTTCCGAAACCCGACGCTGGAATTCGCCATCAGTTCGGCCACAGAGTACACCAAACGCTTCCTGGGCATTGTCATATCGCGGAAGATCCGTGTCCGGGTCAGGGGGCTTCAGGTGGCCTACGAACGGGGTGTCCTGGTATCGCGCTCCACCAAGGTCCAGCCAAAGCCGATCACCGTGGATCCGCCGCCCTTTGCCTATAAACAACCGGCCCAGTTCACCGTAGGGGACATCAAGGGCCGCGTCATCATCAAGGGCGGAGAAGGCTTCGAGGAGTCCGGCGACACCCTGATCTTCCACAACGGGGCGGGGGCCAGCGAAACCGGCCTGATCACCCATCGGGTGGTGCCGCGGTTTACCCAGACCGGCATCGATCCGGATACCGGAGAACCGATTTTCGAGCAGCAGCTTGATGAAAACGACCAGCCGATTGCCGATACCTTCCAGTCCATTGAAGGCTTCGGTCTCAACATCCCGCTGGAGGGGTTTGTCGGCCCCGATACGGTACGCACCTTCGGTGTGCTGGTCGAGGCGGTCGAACACCTGGATCTGAGGCTGGCCGATGAACAGCCGCCGCTCACCAACAGCGCCAACCGGGACGACACCGTGTACGTGGCCCTCCTCGAGCAGCGGAATTCCGAAATTCGGGGACCCCCGGATGCGCCAGCCAATCCCCTCCTTTCGGATGCCGAGCCGATGCGCCTGACCATCGTCACCGGTGAGGGTGACGACCACGTTTTCCTGAGACAGATCACCGGTGATACCACGGTCCTGGGCGGGCCCGGCATCGACCATCTCACCTTGTCCGACCCCAATGTCAACAAAACTCTGGGCGGCCTCGGCGCCCGCATTCTCTATGACGGGGACGGCCATATCGACGAACAGACTCGACGAGTGGCCAACCTGACCGAAATCGGTTTCCCCGAGGACCTGGAGCTCCCCGACGTTTTTGCCAATACCGGCGATCCCGACACCGCCCAATCCTTCACAGATGCCCGCGGCAATGAAGTGCTCTACTGGGATGCCGATTTGCAGCCCATTCTTTTCCAGGAGGCGCAAGGCCTCGCGCTCCGCACCGTGGTCCTGAGAGATGACGGCGATATCGTCACCGACCTGGTCCGGGAAGAGGGCGTGCCCGAGGAGGGGGTGCAGGAGACGGGACGGCATAAAGCCAACGACCTGGACGAACTCCTCTTCCTGAACGCGGCCCTGGAGGAGGTCACGGTCGACCATTCGAGCCTGGATGATGTGCCGGCCGACCAACTGATTCCGGTGATCGTGGCACCCACCGACCCACGCGGCACAGGTACAACACGAAATGTCTATCTCGATGCCGACGCCAACCGGGTGTTCCGGCGGTACAGCGGCGACCTGCGCAACCGGCCGTCGATACTGACCGATTATAACGAGCCGAGCCGCCGACCGGTGTACATCGACGGCGAGGGCAACCGAACCTTCGATCGGCTCGATCCGGACGGCTTCCCCCACAAGGTGTCGTTCGTGACCGACTTTGACAATGGCACCCCGCTGTACGTCGACAGTCGCGGGTTGCGGACCGAAATGGACCCGGCCGTCCTGGTCGTGGACGAGTTCGGGCCGGATATTACGGTCTATCAGCGTCCCGTGGGGTCGGCACGATTCGGCTCCATCCTTGTGGAGGTCAGCAAGGACGGCGCCACCTGGGTTGCCACGAACACCACCTATGATGTCGGCATTCCCGGGGATGAGAATCGCTCCGGCACCTACGTCCGCTCCTATGAAATTCCGGGAGCATACGGATCCGGTTTGGATCAGCAGTACAAATTCCTCCGCATCCGCCACCTCCCCGGCCAGCCGGCCTTCCAGCTCGATGCGGTCGGCCTCCCGAGGGGTCACGGCGGTCCGGAGAACAGCACCAAAGAAACCGCCTTCCTGTCCGCGATTGTGGACGAGTTCAACGAAACCACCGTCCCCGACAGTGAACTGCCCGGTGCCGCCGGCGCGCCCAACAGCATTTTTGCCAATGTCGACAGCGGCGAGAGGATCGTCTACCGGTCCACCGGGCTCGACCTGCCGGCGCTGATTCAGATCAACCGCAGCCAAGTCCAGCCGTTTACCCGGACCGAGGACTTCCGATTCGCCGATCCTTCGGCAGCGGTGGATCACCTGGTGGTGAACGGTGTCGACGAAGCCGGTGTCGACGGAATACTGGATACCATCGACATTGCGGCCGACAGCCTGGATCCCGACGGAAAGATCCTCTACAAGTCCGGGACACGGACGGACGTCTTTACCGGAAACCCCGTGCCCGTGACCCTCACTCTGGCCCAGACGCCGGTGGACCGCCGCCTGGTGACGGCGGTGGGATTCCGAGCGTTTACGGCGTTTACGGCCGATGCGGTCAGAGACACCATTACGTTGAACAGCAACGTGGTGGGGCCGCTGACCCTGGTGGCCGAATATCTGACCAGAGACGGCAAAACCCGCACCCAGAAGTTTGAATACGCCGCCGGAGCGAGCCGGACCCTTTCCCTGTGGGGGGATCTTGGCAACAGCGGTAGTGTGAGCATCACCACGCCGGAAGCGTTGATTCAGGGGACCCATTTTACGGTCAGCGGAAGGGTCGTCACATTGACCGGATCGGCCACCTCCCTGGTCGACGTGGTGGTCAACTACCCCCTGGAGGAGCGGGTCTATGTGGGCGGTGAACCGGTCCTGGAAGTGTTCGTCAACGATCTGAACGAATTTGATATCCGGGCCGTTGCCCATGACGGGTCCGAGCAGGTCTTCGACCTGTACACGGGCGATCCAGTGCTGAATCCGTTAGATACTCAACTCCGGCACGAAGCGGGAACACCCGTGCAGCACATGGCCGGTGACCCGGCACTACATTATCGCGGGGAGGTGCAACGGTGGCTGGGTGACGAGCCGGTCTATGATGAAAACGGCGATCCGGTCCTCAACTATGATGGGGCGATCTTCCGACACCAGCCGGGCCAGGTCAAGATCCACGACCGGCGGGACCTGGTGTTCGTTCCCGATGTCCTGACCGCTGCCTACGATCCGGGCAACCGGATTCTGCCCCTGACGACCGATCAACTGGTACTGAACCCCAACAGCGGCGTGTCGGGCTGGACCCTGGACTTTGACCGTTCCGGGACCGTGGCGGACCCCATCGATCCGAGCCGCCAGATCTCTCTGGCTCCTGACCGGGTCGTGTCCGTAACTGTCTCCAGCGATCGGGGGATTTTTGCCCTGTACGAGGGAGCCGGATTTACCCTGAACCGGAGCAGCGGTCTGCTGACCCTGGATCCCATCGAACCGGCACGGATCGCCGGCAATGTGACCCTGGAAGTGAATCTGGCACTCCTGGCATTTCATGTTCCGGGAGACTCCAAGGTCACCTTCGGGGACGAGGATGTGGCACCGGGCGATCCGGTGGTCAATGCCAGCGGCGGCAATTTCGTGCTGGGTATTGCCGATGACGGGGAAACGGTACTGACCTACACCGACAGCCAGAGCGATGCGGACGCCGATCCGACCAAGGTTACTACCGGAACAGCAAAGGACAGATCATCAAACACCGCCGCGGCGAGCCGCTGTTTGTCGAGGTGAGCCCGGTAGAATTTGCCGAGGCCGTCTTCTCCGACGCCGAGCTGAGCACGCCGGTGCCCATGCGGCACACCGGAAAAGAGCCGAGGATCTATTTCGGAGGTGAGCCGGTGCTGTACACCGCGGCCGATCCGGTGCCCCATGCCCTCCAGGTCCATCGAATCGCCCTGAGCGCGGCCCCCGAAGACATCCTGTACACCAATGCCCTATTCGATCCCACAGCCGTCACCAACGACCGGGTCGTGATCGATGTCAGTTCCGGCCGGAACGATTTTACCGTTGCCGCCACCCACGCCGGCGCCACCACCATTACCACCGGCAGCAGTGATGACCGGATTGCGGTGCGCCGCACCACCGGCAGCCTGTCCATCGATTCCGGCAGCGGGGAAGATACGGTGTTTGTGGGCAGCATGGCCGGATTCTGGCGGATACCGGTGGACTCCAACACGGTCGAATTTCTCAATGTCAACGGCGATGCCAACGGCATCCATGGGGCGCTGACCATAAGCGGGGGCGAGCAGGATGTGATCGACCGCCTGATGGTGGATGACACGGGCGATGCGGGTGACAATATCGGCCAGCTGAGCGCCACCCGGATCACCGGTCTGGGGATGACCGAGGGCATCACCTACGCCCACTTCGAGGCGGTCGTCACACGGCTCGGCGACGGCAACGATCAGTTCACCGTGACCGGTACCGCCGACGGGGTGATTACAACGGTCCACGGCACCGGCGGCAGCGATACACTGGTGGTTGACGGTGGCGGCGGTCCGACGGCTCCGCTGGTGATTTATGGGGACACATCTGCACCGGCTCCCGGCAACTACACCGGGGCCTACCTCGTGGCCGACAATCCGGCCGGCGATGTCGTTGACGCCTCAGCTGCCACCCGGACGGTCATTATCCACGGCGGACCGGGCAATGACACCATCACCGGTGGCCAGGCGGGTGACATCATCACCGGCGGGTCCGACGATGACACCATCGCCGGTGGAGACGGCGCAGACACCATCTACGGCGATTCCGGGTTCAATGTCCATCTGGAGTCCTGGGTCAATACGCTGGTGGCTGCCGCTGACGCGGGCCGGGACGAGATCCATGGCGACGACGGTGAAGACACCCTCTTTGGTGAGGGTGATGACGATACCCTGTTCGGCGATGCCGCCGGCGACGATATCTTCGGCGGTGAAGACGATGACACGATTTGGGGCGGTGCAGGCGTTGATGTCATTCTCGGCGGCGCCGGAAACGACACCATCGATGCCGGCGTGGGCAACGACATCGTATTTGGCGACACGGGCGACATCACGGATGATGCCTACGTGGGACCGATACGCCTGACGGACGGAAACGATATCGTGACCGGCGGCATCGGCAACGATCTTCTGGTGGGCAACGGCGGGGATGATCAGATCAGCGGCGACGCGGGCGAAGATATCCTGATCGGCGACGGTGTCCTTCTGGGGATCGGCAGTACCGTTCCGGACGCCTTCAATACGGCGGGTGTCGGTGATGTCAGCGATACGAACCTGGGCTCGGGGGGCGAGGACACCCTGACCGGCGGCCCGGGCGATGACCTCATTTACGCCGGCCCGGGCGATGACGACATCGACGGCGGTGACGACCAAGACACCATCTTCGCCGAGGACGATGCGGACACGGTCACCGGTGGCTCAGGCGCCGACCTGATCCGGGGCAACGCCGGCAATGATGTTATCGACGGCAACGGCGGCAACGATGAGATCCACGGCGATGAGGGCGCTGACACGATCCACGGCAACCTGGGCCTTGACGAGATTGATGGCGGCAGCGGGCCGGACGAGATCTGGGGCGACGACGACAACGACACCATCCTGGGCGGCCCGGATAACGACACCATCCACGGCGGCGGCGGATCGGATGACATCGACGGTGGCACCGGCGCCGATGAGATTCATGGCGATGAGGACGCCGACACCATCCATGGCAGCCTGGGCCATGACGAAATTTACGGCGGCCTCGGACCTGACGAGATCTGGGGTGACGACGACAACGACACCATCCTGGGCGGTGCCGACAACGATACCATTTACGGTGGTGGCCATGACGATCTCATTTTCGGCAATACCGGCGAAGACCTCCTGTACGGCGACACCGGCAACGACGACATTTACGGTAACGAGGAGGACGACACCATTTCCGGCGGTGAGGATGACGATTTTCTGGTCGGGGGCGGCGGTGACGACCTGATCACGGGCGATGCCGGAAACGACGTCATGTGGGGCGGCTTCAAGAAGCACAACCGCCCATCCTTCGATTTGGCCAGTGGCATCAATTTTACCAACCCGCCGGGCTTTGATCTGTACGATGGGATCTACCCGACCGGGTTTGTCCCGCCGTGGATTACGCCGGTGGTGCTCAACGGGCTGTCCATCGACGGCGATGCCAACGACGGCATCGATGAAATGTACGGAAATGCCGGTACGGACTGGATGTTTGGCGGTGCCGAAGCCGATATCGTCCACGGCATCGATTTTCTCTACGCCTGGGCGGCCCTCACGCTCACCGATAACGGCTTTGAAGGGGAGTATGCCCTGAAGGGCGACGAGCTGCACGGTGGCGCCGGTGGCGACTGGCTGTGGGGCAACCTGCGCCAGGATATCCTGCTGGGCGACAGCGGCAACGACTTTCTGCACGGCGACTATCTCTCCGGGCAGTTCTATGCCGAGAGCGAGGCGGCCGACATCTACGGGGCGGCCGACCGGCTGCTGGGCGGATCCGGGGAAGACCAGCTCCTCGGTGGCGGTGGAGACGATGAACTGCGGGGCGGCGCCAATACCGACTGGCTCGAAGGGCAGGGTGGCAACGACACCCTCTTGGGCGGCACCGATATCGACTTTATGGTGCTCGATACCCGGCGTGTATATTTCGCGCCCGACGGTGTCGGTGAAGACGATGTGCTCCCGCCGGTGGATCAGCTCGAGACAGCGGTCGATACCTTCGACGGATACTACGGCAATGAATTCCGCGGCGATCTGGGTCTCGATGATGCCACCGACATCATGCTCATCGAAGGCACCAACCAGCGTGACACCATCCTGATCGGCCAGCTCGCCGACGGTCGGATCCATGTGAACTTCACGACGCAAAATCCATCTACCGGGGCTGTGGAGTCATGGCAGATCATTGCGCCGTGGCGTGCCAATGTGACCGATGCCGTGACCACCCAGGACTATTTCGATCCGCTGCAACCGCTCGATCCGCTGGGAACGCCTTTGGTCGAGCAGTTCCGCATCTCGGGACTGATGCGCGATGACGAGATCCGATTCGTGGCCGAGCCCTACGTGGCCTACGACGGCACACCCGCGGCCGTCACCGTCTTCCCACTGGATATCGGCGATCTGAATGCGCGTAGCGATGATTTTGTCGGTGTGATCGACGGCGGTCCGGGTGACGATGTGCTGTCCGGGACGGCGGGACGCGACCGGATCGATGGCGGCAGCGGGAGCGATACCATATACGGTTTGGCCGGTGACGACCGGTTGTGGGGCGACAGCACCGCCGGCAGCGAGACCCCTGCCAATGATGACTACGATATCTTCTTCGGCGGCCGGGGTGACGACGACCTCATCGGAGGTCCGGGCATCAACGACCTGTATACATGGACGCAGCACCCGCTTCCCGCAGGGGACACCCAGTTTGGTGTGTTCGTCAACGGAGATGATCCCGCCGGGCCGGTCTTCGACGATGACGGCGACCTCGACGGTGACGGGCTCCTCGATGATGATCCCACCAGACCGGCTCGCATCCTGGAAGACACCGGCCTCGACCGGATGCTTGGGTCGCAGCTGGATGACCGGCTCTACGGCGGCACCGGCGTGGTCTTTATGTACGGCAACGGGGGAGACGACGTCTACTACCGTGCCGATGGCAGCGAGTTCCAGTCCATTGACGGGGGACTGGGCGGCGACGAGTGGAAAGAATATGCCAGGGAAAACGGCAAGGTCTGGTACGTGGGCGGAACCGATGCGGATGACGTGATGACCGTCGATTTCGTCACCGAGCCGGGATTGCTCCGTGACCATCATCTTATAACTAGGCTCACCGATAACAACGGAAACTACAGCTTTGCCGCCCAGGTCCGGCTCGATTTCGGCGCCGTGGATGAGGACGGCAACCCCGTGTGGGATGCCCAGGATGCCATCGCCGATCTCGACGCGTTGGCCCAGCGGGGGGAAGACCAAAATCCCGAGAACCCGGACCCGGGCATCCCCGTAGGTACGGCGTCCACCTCCACCCAGGCGCTCGTGGATACGGGACAGCTCGACGGCTTGCTGCCTCCCGAGGGGGACTTTGATGTCATCCTGGTGGACGGCCTGGGGGGCAACGACCGGATCGACGTGGGGCCCACCGTACAGAAGACCGTGTGGATCGACGGCGGCCCCGGTGACGATCGCGTCACCATTACCGGCGGCAATGCCATCCTCGTGGACAAGTCCGAGCACGGCGTCCGCAACGACAGCTCCGAGACAGCCTACGATCTTGGAACGGACCTGGCAGAGAGCGCTGTCTTTACGGGACTTACCATCGACAATCCCGAAGACCTGGATTGGTACCGGTTCAGTCTGGAGAGTATCAACCCCGGCGCCCAACTGATTCTGTCGAGCCGGTCCGAGAAAGATGGCCTGGAGCTTGCCTTGTTCGAGTTGGAAACGGGCGACAGCGTTGCCCTCAGTCCGTCGCTCCAGCTCGGCCGGGACCGTACCGATCTGGAAGTGTCCCACGATACCATCGAAACCGCCTATGACCTGGGAGACATCGAGAATCTCAACCGGGTAACCGGGCTCACCATCCACGAAGGGCCGACGGAGACGGTTCCAAACCCGGGAGACGTCGATGTCTTCGAGATCACCCTCTTCCGGGACGGCATCAACGGGGACCGCATTAACCTGGTGAAAAGCGACACCGAGGACCAGGTCCGCATCGACCTGCTCGACGAGGAGGGTAATGTCGTCGCCGCTGATGCGGAGACTGCACCGATCGTCAGGGTCATCGACCTGGACGGTCTGGACGCCGGAACGTATTATCTCCGCGTTCTGACCCTGGGCGCCCCCGCCCGTTATGAGCTGGCGTTCCAGGTGCCGGAACTGCGCACGACCGAGTCCACCTACAGTGACATCGCCAATGGCGCAAGTGACCGCGCACTGAACCTGGGCACCCAGTCGCTGTTCCCGAGAGTCACCGGTTCGGTGCTCCAGGCCGGAGCCGAAAAGTGGTATTCTTTTGACCTGCAACGCGACGGCGAACTCGACGATGTCATTCGTCTGACGTCCACGCCGGGGCCGATGCAGATGGCGTTGATTGCGATCGATGATGCGCTCGTCGAGACGGAACTTGCGACCACCTCCCTCGACCCGGATGGAGTCGCCGAATTGAATCTGAATGGGCAAGCCCCGGGTACGTACCACCTCAAGGTTTTCGGCGCCGTCAATCCGGACGGGACCGGGTTTGAATTGTCCCCTGGGGACAAGCCTACGGACCGCACCATCGTCGAAACCGAAACGGAGGTGGGCGGCGCTCCCGTATTTACCCGCGAGGAAATCCGCACGGTCCGGGAATACGGCCAGAGCCTCGTGGATCTCTCCGGCAAGCAAATCTCTGCCCTGGATCTTTCCACCCTCGATGCCGGTAAGGCGTATCTCCTGCGGGTGACCTCGCCCAACCGGCTACCCACCATCTATGATCTGTCCTTCGATCTCGGGGACGGTAACGATCCGCGCGACAATGAGACCAACCTCTCGGCCAAAACGACGGTGACGCGCAGGGATGTGATTCTGGGCGGAGCAGGCCATGACGCCCTCCAGGGCGGTCCCGGAGAGGACTGGATCTTCGGCGGCCCGGGGAACGACGTCCTGTCAGGAGGCTACGACCGGCAGGCTGAAGATCTTCTGTTTGGCGAGGAGGGAGACGACGCTTTCCAGATTCTACCCGACGGGCTGCCCTTTATCAGAGGCACCCAGGAGACCTACGTTCCGACCCTCACCGACCGCTTCGACGGCGGCCCCGGGGATGACCGGGTCCTGTTTCAGGGCGGGGACTATGACCGGTTATCGCGACCCGTACCGGATCTCGTGTCCATCCGCTGGAACCGCTTCCTGCAGCGTTATGAATTTACCGCAGTGCCGTGGGATATTGCCAACCAGCAGTTCGACATTGGCCAGCAGGTGGTCAACGCCACCAAGCCCGGACCTCTGGAAGGATGGGTGGGGACGGTCACATTCAGTATCCGCGTACCTGATCCGGAACAACCCGGGCGGGGCTTCGTCGACATCCTTGCCAATATCGACGCCACCGACATCACCGGTGTCGCCGGCGATATTCAGGCAGCACTCAATGCCGAATTCGGCTTCGACGCGGACGGAAACCCCGTCGTCGCGGTCGTTTTCCCCGACGGCGTCCTGCGCATCCGGACAAACGGCGTTGGACTTGAACTGCGCGCCGACGAAAACGATGCCATGGTCACGGTGATGGGCTTTGCCCCGTTGTCGTCAGCCTCGCCGATCTACCATCAGACCTACGCCTTCTATCAGACCATCAGCGTCGAAAAAACGGTCATCGATACCCGGGCCGGTGACGACATGGTTCGCGCCGATACCGAGTACAAGTTCCCGAATGTGCCCGGCGAGTGGGGTATCGACCCGGGTGACTACGAGCAGCGGGCCCTGATCGGCGGCCTGGAAATCTACGGTGGCGACGGAAACGACATGCTGTTCGGCGGCGCACTGGGTGACCGTATTTACGGCGGTGCCGATTCCGACGTGATCTTCGGCGGCGGTGGCGACGACCTGCTCTTTGGTGGCCCGGGGCGCGATTTCGTGGTTGGCAACACCTCCCTGGTGCCGGATGCCTATGAATTTACCTCGCGCGGCGGCCGGCTCGATCGAAACGACCTCGTCAGCACCGCGGCACTGTTACCGTCGCTGCGGGCCGGAACGACCATCGAGGGACTGAACCTGGACCTCGATGACAACGGGGACTGGTACGTGATCGCAGCCCCCGAGGCGGTCAACTACTTTGGTGAAGCCAACGGTGCGCTGCTGACCAACGACATGATCACGGTTCCCGAGGTGGTGCCGGCCGAGGGCGGTGTGATCCCGACCGGGCGTCATCTGCGGTCCTACCTGTTTGCTGCCGAAAACATCGCCGCCGCAGGCGAACCGCTGGATCTGGTGCCGCGCGAGCGGTTCTTCGGTGTGCCGGATTACTATCTGCTTCACGTGACACACCAGCTCGAGCCCTCGGCAGCCACGGCCGGAAAAGCGGTGGAACTGGACGGCATTGATGATGCACTCGTGGTCGACGACACCGAACCCGGCACGGCCATTGGCGCACTCGACATCACCCGCCAGTTGACCCTCGATGTCTGGTTCAAGTTGGACGACTCGGCGGGCAGCGCTGACGGAAGCCTGAGCTTCGATGGCACCGCCACGTGGATGCCGATCATTTTCAAGGGTGACGACGACACCCTGTTGACAATCGACCGCAACTATTCGCTGTGGCTCAATGAAGACGGCTACCTGCATTTCACGTCGGCCAACGGCCAGGCGCAGGACGGTGTGGTAAATTCCACACCCGGGATCATCAGGGCCGGCCAGTGGTACCACGTCAGTGGGGTGATGGATCGGGATGCCGGCACCATGTCGATTTACGTCAACGGTGCCCCGGCAAACCCGCTGCCCGGCACCGTCGGCAACTCCCCCGCGGTGACTCCCCTCAATAGTGCTCTGCACATCGGCACCACATCGCAGGTCAGTGCGAATTTCACCCCGTTCAAAGGTGTCATCGATGAAGTGCGCGTGTGGAATGTCGCGCGCGACGCGACCGAGATCGAGCGTGATTATTCGCGTGTGGTCGATGCTGACACAGAGGGGCTGGTCGGATACTGGCGCTTCTCGGAAACCGCGGGGCTTGATTTCGCCGACAGCACGGCCAACGGTAGCGACGCTGCCCTCGACCAGGGGGCTTACGGAAATGTTGTAGAGTCGGAAGCGCACGCTCCCGGCAGAGAATTGATCACAACGTACGGCATCGGCGAATATCAGATTGTATTCAACAGGCCCCTGGGCGAAAGCGTTCATGTGTCGGGAGATGAGGCGTTACAGGTCCTGTCGGCGCAGGAGCTGGGCGGCCAGCCGGTGATGTTCGGGCTTGGCGACATCGACGGCAACGGTTTTAGCGACGCGGTCGTGTCGGTACGCGACCTGGTTCTGAACGAAGATGGCAGTACCAGCAATTTTGCGCGCATTGCATTCGGTACGGCAGCCGGTTTCGACCCGCGGCCCAACTGGGACACCGATTCGGAAACAGTCGATCCGGCCCTCACGCTGCTGCTGCCGGCACCGGTGTTGGCCGGCACACCGGAGAGCCGGACACAGATTTCGGCGGCGGGCGACGTCGATGGTGATGGATACGATGACATCGCCGTTTCCGTCACCGAAGAGAACGGCAGCACGGTTTACCTGGTGTTCGGGCGTGACAACTGGGCACTGGGCAACGTGGAGGAGGACGCCGACATCCTCGATGTGACGGCGCCGGATGCCAATACCATCGTCATCAGCGATTTCGCCGGGCCTGTCACCGCGGTCGGCGCCAACGATGTAACCCCGAAGATCGGTGACGGGTTGAACGTCAGTTTCTACGATCTCGACACGCCGTATTACACTGATTTCGGCGCTCTGACGCCGGCGTACACGTCGATTGCGCCGGAGTTGACCTACTCGAATGTCATCCCGGGCACCCTGTTTTTCGACGGTGACGACCACGTGGACGTGGCCGACAGCGCGAGCCTCTCGCTCACCGGGTCATCCACGGTGGAAGTACGCTTCAAGATAGATCCCACGCCGTTCGATCGGATGACACTGTTGCAGAAGTCCACCGACGGAATGGGTTCGAACCGGACCTATGCGCTGTGGTTGAGCCAGGGCACAGGCCGGCTGGTACTGGAAACCGAGGACGCTACGGGCCTGCAGACCTGGAGCACCGCGACAGGCCTGGTGGAGCCAGGGCAGTGGTACGAGCTGGCCAGCGTGATCGACCGGACCACCGGTGACGTGCGCCTGTACCTGAACGGGGCGGTGGTGCTCGATGAGACGGCGGCCGTGCGCAGTGACCCGGCGCTTTCCTCGAACCGACTGGTGATCGGACGTCAGGAAACGGAACCAGACGGGTTCGTCGGCGTAATCGACGATGTGGCGATCTGGAACACAGTGCGGAGCGCTGCGGAGATTGCCGCTGATTTCACCACAGGTGTAGCAGACACCGACAACGATCTTGCCGCGCAATGGGCGTTCAACGAGCCCAGCGGTAGCGGTGCGGTTGCTTTCGACAGCTCAGGCAACGGTAACGACGGCCTGCTTGGCGGCACGGTCCCTGCCGAGGCGCCCACACCGTCTTTCAACCGCGCACTTTCATTTGATGGCGACGACCGCGTGGACGTGACCCGCAACGTGGTCGACGAAGGTATTCTCGTTTTCGACGGTGACGACCGTGTCGACGTTACCGACGGGGTCAATCTTGCCCTCACCGGGTCTTCCACAGTTGAAGTGCGTTTCAGGAGCGATGCCTCCACAGGAGGCTGGCGGTCCCTGGTGCAAAAATCGACAGACGGGCTGGGATCGTCGAACCAGACATACCAGCTGTGGGTCAACCAGTCAGAGGGTCGACTGGAACTGGATAGGTGGGACATCGCCGGCCGGCAGATCTGGAGCACACCAAACAACGTGGTGCAACCGGGGCAATGGCACGAGGTCGCCACGGTCATAGACCAGAACACCGGTGAAGTACGGATATATCTCGACGGGGTGGAACTGGAGCGTTCCGGATTCGATGTGCGCAACGAACCGGCTTTGGAATCGAACCGGCTGGTGATCGGCGGACCGTTTCCGGCATACGGCTATGACGGTTTTGTTGGTGCCATTGACGATGTGGCGATCTGGAATACCGTGCGCGGCGCCGCAGAAATTGTCGAAGATTTTGCTGAAGGTGTGGACGACGCCGACACCAACCTTGCCGGGCACTGGAGGTTCGACGAGCCGAGTGGCGTTACCGCGGTCGATGCCTCGAGCTACCGCAACAACGGGGTGCTCGGCGATGGTGTACCAGCACAGGAGCCAACACGCGAGGTGTTGATCGGTGCGTTATCGCTGACGGGCTCATCGACGGTGGAAATGCGCTTCAAGGTGGATCCTGATGCTGAGGGCCTGGCGGCACTGGTGCAGAAATCGACCGACGGCCTGGGACAAAACTTGACCTATGGGCTCTGGGTAGACCAGAGCACGGGCCAACTGGTCCTGGAGACGGAGGACGCCACAGGCCTGCAGTCCTGGAACACCCCCAAGGGGAGGGTCGTGCGGGCGGGTCAGTGGTACGAGCTGGCCAGCGTGATCGACCGGGATACGGGCGACGTGAGGATTTACCTGAACGGCGAACAGCTCCTCGATGGGTCCGCGGCAGTGCGCACCGACCCGGCGATCTCCTCGAACTTGCTGGCGTTCGGTCATGATAACTTCATCGGCGTTATCGACGAAATTACGATCTGGAACACAGCGCGCAGTGAGACGGAGATTGCAGATGATTTCAACGTGGGTGTGGACGATAAAGACGCGGCTCTAGTCGGGCATTGGGCGTTTGAGGAGCCGACTGGTGATGTCGCGATCGATGCCTCGACCTATCGCAACGACGGGCTGCTGGGCGGTGGTGTGGCACAGCAGGTGCCGCGGCGCGTGCAACTTGGTGAGCTCTTCTTTAACGGCGGTGACCATGTAGACGCTGCCGACAGCGCGAGCCTGGCACTTACCGGCTCGTCCACAGTCGAAATGCGATTCATGCTCGACCCCGCAGCAACCGGCCGGGCGGCATTGCTGCAAAAATCAATCGATGGCCTGGGAGACAACCTGACCTATGCGCTGTGGGTACACCCGAGTACGGGCCAATTGATTTTGGAAACCGAAGATGCCAAAGGCCTGCAGTCCTTTAGGACCGCCGAAGGGCTGGTGCGGACGGGGCAGTGGTATGAGCTGGCCGGCGTGATCGACCGGGCCACGGGCGATGTTCGGATTATCCTGAACGGCGAGCTGGTCCTCGATGAGCCTGAAACGGTGCGCACGGATGCGGCCCTGGCCTCGAACCGGATGGTGATCGGCCAGTATCAGGGGGCCAACGGGTTCATCGGCGTGATTGACGATATCGCGATCTGGAACACGGTGCGGGATGCCGGCGAGATTGCAGCAGACTTTGCCGGCGGTGCCTCGGGTCCATCGAGCGAGCTGGTAGCCCACTGGGATTTTAACGAGCTGGACGGTTCGGTGGCGACCGACAGCTCCGGTAACGCCAACGACGCCGTGCTGGGTGCCGGGCCGGCCGGCGAATCACCAAAACGCTTTGCCACCTTCGGCGGATTTGACGAATTTGATGCGCAGCACGGGGTGGTCTGGGCCGGCCGGATCGACATCGATCGGGATGTGCCCGGCCCACTTGAAATCGGTATCTACAGCGACGGCCGGGCACGCATATACATTGACGGTGTGCTGCGGGTCGATCACGTGCACGTGTCGAGTGACCTGGCCAGTACGACCTCGGTTTCGCTCGAAGACGACGATCTGTCTGATGGCTTGCATCACATTCGGGTTGAATACGTGCACAACGTGGGGCCGGCAAACTTCTCGCTCATCATCCCGTCGTTCGCCTCGCTTTTAAGGACGGATACCTCCCTTGATGATCCGACCGCAAGCGGCCTTGACGATCTGGTTGTCTCCGACGCCAACGGTGCGGTTATCATCCATGGTCGTGCCCGCGGGGAATGGACGAACCTGTCCGCGACGAATCTCGACGCATTTGCGTCGGGAACCGGCGCCCTGTCCTTCGATGGTGATGATCACGTGGACATAGCCGACAGCCCGAGCCTGGCGCTGACCGGGTCGTCCACGGTCGAGGTGCGTTTCAGGAGCGACTCCCCGAATGAATCCTGGAAGGCGTTGGTTCAGAAATCAGACGACGGCTCGGGGTTGCCTGATACGTACGCACTGTGGTTGAACCAGAGCGCGGGCATATTCGAGCTGGACACGCAAGACGCCGCCGGTCTGCAATACTGGCTTACAGATCCCGGCTTGGTGCAGACGGGGCAGTGGTACGACCTCGCCGCCGTGATCGACCGAAGTACGGGCGATGTGCGGATGTACCTCGACGGGGTAGAACTGGCACTTTCCGGATTCGGGCCGGTGCGCAGCGATCCGGCGCTGGTTTCAAACCGGCTGGTGATCGGCGGCCCATTCCCAAGATGGGGGCATTCCGGGTTCGTTGGCGCCATCGATGATGTGGCGATCTGGAACGTGGTGCGCAGCGCTGCAGAAATTGCCGCTGATTTCGCCACAGGTGTGGACGATACCGACACTGATCTTGCCGCACACTGGGCGTTCGACGAGCTGGGCGGCAATAGTGTGATCGATGCCTCGACCTACGGCAACAACGGGGTTCTGGGCGGTATTGGTCTCCCGACCGAGAAACCCGCGCGGGTCGCCGTAGATGACCTTATGGAGTGGTCGGCGGCCGGGGTAGGCGATGTGACCCGTGACGGCCGCAGCGATGTCGCCGTGATCGATGGTAAAGCGCTGCGCATATACAGCGGTGGCGGCATGCCGGACAAGCTGTTCGAGGACCTTACGATTTTCTCCGGTACGGCTGAGCGAATTAACAATGGCCTGGTATCGACGATTACACTCGGCCTAACGTCCATGGCCGTCGAGGTTTTCAACGCGGGCGACATCGATGGCGACGCCGCCAACGATATCCTGTTGATTGGTGAGGAAGGGCATTACCTCGTGTTCGGCGGGGACCTGCCGGTGACGGATACGCTGGCCAACATGCTGCTCGACCCCGACGATGAAGGTCCGCTGCTGCCTTCGGCACTGGAACTGCCGGAAGGCGCGTGGCGAGCGATAGGCGATTTCGATGGTGCCGACGCGGATGGCCGCTCCTACGCCGATCTCGCCGCAGGCGTGCTGCTGTCCAGCGATCGTCTCAACGAAGCGGCACAGCTTGAGCGCCAGGTGGTCAAGCTGTACCTCGGCGGGGATCGCGCATCCCTTTCGGCAACCTTCAAGACCGAAGATCTGGTCATCGAACCGGGCCGCGCGTTCTACTTCCCATCGGGATTTGTGTCGGCGAGCGCAGCCTATTTTGGCGGTGCGCTTGAGGTCCTCGGCGGCGCCGACGGCAACACCGCTATCCGTACCCGATTGGCGGTTACCGGGCCTGCCGGAGATTCGCTGCGCCTTTACGACGGCGCGAATTTCGGAGTGGTGGACACCGCCAGTGTTGCTGCGACCGGCCTCGGGCACGACAAAGACCTCTTCGTTCTTCCGCTGGCAGCACCGGTACCTCCGGGCGTTGCGCCCATGCCGCCGCCCGGTGTCGATCTTGTGAACGACGCCGACCCGATTATCCGTGACGCGTTTGTCCTCGAAGGCAGCCAAGAGAACGGACGCCTTGCCGGATCACAGGCGTTGCCCGATTTCAACGGCGACGGTTTCGGCGAATTGCTGGTCACCGGAGAGACGGCCAGCTACCTGTTCCTTGGTCCGGTTCAGATCGAAGACATTTACGACGTCGAATCCCAGGCGGATGTCATCATCGATGGTGAGGTGGGCCGTGCTGCGAGCCGCATGGGCGACATAACCGGCGACGGCCTGTCCGACCTGGTTTTCCTGCGCTCGACGGGTAGCGCGGGTGGTTTCACGATCACGATCATTGCCGGCGGTCTTGCCAGTGGAACCGACCTGCCGCGCCATGTCACCCTCGACTGGGTCAGCGACACGGTCGGCGGTGACCCTCAATCGCGCCTTGTCGAGCGGACGCATTCTGAATCCGGTACCAGCGTAGGGTTGGGCTTCGGAAGCTCGAACGCCAGCATCGCGGTCCTGAACTGGGATGATGACGGACATGCCGACATCGCACTGGTGCGTGCCGAGGCTCCTGACACGGACTATCAGGGCTTCGTGCTTTCGGGAGCCGCGATGTGGGCCGGGGCTGCCAACCGTCCGATCGAAATCTTCGGTGCTACTAAAGATATCTTCGGTGCTGATCAGGCAGCGCGCATTGAACGCGATACGACCAGCGCCCAGCAGGTTGCGGAGGCGATGGGCGCAGGAGCCGACAGCGCCAGGGCCAGTTCGGCGGATCAGATTAGGGCCATCGTCGCCGGGGATGTTACCGGCGACGGCCTGGACGACCTGGTGCTGGTCAACGCCGGGGTGGCAGTGTTCGAGGTTGACGATCTGATCTTGGAAAATGCCGTGCTCCGGGGAGCCAGTATCGGGCGGGCCTACCTGGTGACCGGCCGTACCGGAGCAGGTGAGGTTATTTCGCTCGACACTGACAGTGAGCTGATTATTCAGGATTTCTCCCTTGGCGGCAGTGCCTCGGCGCTGGGTGATGTGGATGGCGATGGCTACAGCGATTTTGCCATCGGCAGCTCCCGTGAAGCAAAGCGCCAGAGCCAGGAAGACATCGATCGCGAGGGCGGGCTGTTCGTCTTTTTCGGCGAGGCAGATTTTAACGGTGCAACAGTACTCGGAGAAAGCGCCGATTTCATCGTGATGCGGACACCACGCGAAGAACTGCCACTCGATGGGGCGTTCCTCGGTGCGCTGCAGGCGACCGCCGGCGATTTCGACGGTGATCGCAAGATGGACCTGGTGGTGTCCGAAACAACCCGCCTGCAGATCTCCAGCGGCGTCCTGAACGTTCTCGATCTTGATCAGAGAGGCGCCGTCTCCGTGTTTTACGACGTCATGACGGACATCGAGACCCAGGGCCAGCGTGTGATGGCGCTGACCGAGGCGGATCGCACACTGCAGGGTGAGTTCGAGTTCGATGAGCTTGGGTCCCTGGCGACGACGCCGGCGTTCGATCTCGATGGCGACGGTCTCGGCGACCTTGTGCTGGGCGCGGCGGGTGCCGATGTGGTGACCGGGGAGGTGATCCCGGCGGGCGGCAAAATCTATGTCATCTACGGCAGTTCGTCGCGCTCGGCGTTGCCGGTAAATGCCATCGAGCTGGGCAATCGCAGCATTACCGGCGCCGGATTCTTCCTCGTCGACGAGGGGACCGGTCGGCCGACGCTGTTCCGAGACGCGCCGAATGAAGAAGAGCCGTTGTTCCTGTTGGAAAACGGTGAAGACGTCTGGTACACGTTCACCACGCTCGCCGACGGTATGCCGGGCAACGTGATCATGGTCTCCCCCGGCGCGATCAACGGTTTCCTGGCTCCTGTCGATCCGGATTCGTCCGCTGTCCTCGTACCGTCGACGGAGATTGAAGGCATTGCGCTGCAGTCACAATCGCTGGTCGACGGCGCAGTCGGCAGCCTGTTCGCGGGTGATGAGTTCAAGGCCGCGGGCCGGATCACCAAGTGGGCGGTCTACGCCGGTCCGTTCGCCGGCACGCGGTATGTCACACCCGTCATCCTTAAAGAAACTCCCGATGGCAGCTTTGAGATCTCCGGAATCGGGGAAGCTGAAGAGATCGGTCCCAACCAACCGGCTGAGTTCGAGTTCCGTCTTGCATCTGGAAGCGATTCAGTCGGCATGGGGTATTACCTCGGCTGGTATGACGGATCCGTGGATACCGGTGACAATGCTGGTGCAATCGGCTACGAGATCTACGGCGACACGGTACGTTGGTTCGGCCCGGATCAGGGCGCAGCCGGCAACCTCGTCCCCGGCACGACACTGTCACCGATAAACAGCTTTGTCAGGACCTACTCGATCGAAGCGGGCGTCACGTCGGGGGCAGTGCTCGAGTTCGACCTGGGTCGCTTCCTCGGGTGGGCGGGCGATCCCGATGCCATTGGTTCGGCCAGCCTGATCCTCGATGCGCCGACCGCTGCCGATCCTGTTTCCGCGCCGACCTCGGTCTACTCCCTGACATTCTCCGGGGGCAAGGTCTACTTCTCGGCCTATACGCCGGCAAGCGGTCAGGAATTGTGGGTAACCGACGGTTCCGATGCAGGAACTCGCTTGGTCAAGGACCTGAATCCCGGGGTGCTCGGTTCCTATCCAAACAACCTGGTCGATGTCGGCGGCACGCTGTATTTCACGGCAAACTCCGGGGTGTCCGGCACCAAGCTATATCGGATCGTCGACGGCACGGTCGAAGAGCCGGCCATCGGAAACATTGCCGGATATCCCTATAACTTCACGGCACAATACGGGTCGGCGGAGCTAGAAGCGGTGACACCCGGCCCGGCGGACGGCATACCCGATGTAGACTACCACCTCTCCATCGAGATTCTGCGCGAAGATGGTTCCACCAATGACGTCGATGTTACACTCCTGCGCGACACGACCACTGGCAACACGACCTTCGATGAGTTGCTTGGACAGCTGGATACCGCCCTCAAAGCATTGACAGGCGATATAGAAGTCGATCTGTCGGCCTCCCAGGCTGGAAACCGCTTCGTCCTCTCGTCGGTAGCTGCTGATATCGTTCGCATCACGGTGCATGATGGTGTACCGGGCGGATTGGGATTCGCGGTTACCGAGGTCTCTGTTGCCGACATTACCATGGATGCGCCGGGCGTGCTGACGGATTTCGTGTTCAGTGCTGTCGTTCCGTTCTCCCTGGATCTTTCCCTGATTGGTGGGGGAGTCGCCCGATTTAACTTTGCACTCAGTGAGCTTGCCACCTCGGATAACGGATCGGCCGCTGACCTTGCAGACGATATTTACGCGGTAATCAATCCGGTGCTGGTTGCCAACGGATTTGCGGACGGAGCGATCCACGTCCTGGATAACGCAGGCCATCTGCAGTTGGTGGTGAACGATCCGGGCGTCCACGGTGTGGTTATCCATGATGGCGAAGACTTCGGGTTTAATACTGACCAGGAGACCCAACGGAGCGTCTCGGTCACTGCCTCGGGCGATGCCACCCCAAAGCTTCCGGCCGATCTGACGATGCGCGTCACGATCACAACCAGCAACGGGCAACTCTTCGAGCGCAACGTCGTCCTGCTCGGTTCGCAGAACGAATCCAACGACTTGGAGGGCAACCCGCTGGGAGCACTTGCCGATCAACTGGCTGGTGCGCTGAACACAGCGTTTGCCGCGGATTTTGACGGTGACGCAGTGTCGGTGGTTGAAAGCGGTGGATTCCTGCAGGTAACATCGCGGGAAGCCTCGATCCTTTCGATAACCATCGAAGGTGCGGGCTCCTTGGGCTTCGACGACCAAGGCCAGTCGTCGAATCGGACCGGGGATCGGTTGTACTTTATCACATACTCACCTTTAGGCGCTGAAGAGTTGTACATGGTCGAAGGTGACGTCATCGGGCCCATCACGCTGTTCGACAACAATTCCGGTACGTACAGCAGCTACCCCTCGGATCTGACGGTGGTCGGCGACACCCTTTATTTCACCGCGGACGATTCTGGCGTGACGGGCCGGCAGCTCTGGCGGTCCATTGACGGCACGGATCCCGAACCGGTTCCGGGCCCGACCTTCAGCCGGCCCGAATATCTGATCAACGCCGGTGGCGACCTGGCCTTTACCGCCTTGCCCAATGGGGCAATCGATGACCGCCAGGTCTACAGCCACGATGGAGTGACCTTTGTCAAACTCTCCGACATCACGCCGGATGATACAGGCTCGCACCCGATCAACCTCGCCTACTTCAACGGCAAAATTTATTTTAGAGCCACTGATCACCGGAACGGTCCCTATAGCAGCGGTTCGCCCACCGGCACCGAGTTGTGGATGGCGGAACCGAATGTTGTAGACAGCGCAATACTTGCCGCCAATATTTCGCCAGACCCCGGCAACGTCACCAGTTCCAATCCGTACCGGCTGGTAGCGACTGATGATGCTTTGTTCTTCAATGCGTTCACCAGCGAACTGGGATACGAGCTGTACCGGACCGATACCAGTGGGCTGACGTTGCTGGTCGCAGACATTACCCCAGGTCCGGGCAGTTCCTATCCGTATGATCTCACCCAGGTGGGTGACAGCATCTATTTCCTCGCCAATGGCAAGTTGTGGAAGATGGAAGATGCGGCGTCGGCCCCGGCAGAGGTCAATACCGGTGCGACCTATCCCAATGAACTGACTGCTGCCGGCGATACGATGTACTTCATCGCCGGAAGCCGGCTCTGGTTCCTCGACAACCAAGGCAACACCAAGGAGTTTCGCGAGATCGTGTCTCCCAAGGCGCCGCTTGAAGTGCGTGTGGTGGTAGGCGAAGGTGATCACCTGGCGGGCGGTGCGGACAAGCAGGCACTCACGGTCCTGACGCGTCAGGTCGAGATTGGTGCTGAGCCGGTTGAGGTCGATATTACCGAAGCAGTAAAGGCGGCACTTGCCCGTGGTGATACCCGCCTGACGGTACGGGTAGAAAATCCGCTCGGAAAGGAAGCGGTCAAACTCGAGTTGGCCGGCCCTGCAAGCAAGGGGCACACCGGACTGCGGGTAACGCCGGCTTCGCCTGGGCTGGTGACAGACCTGCTTACGGCCGATGGAACCATCGTCGAGATCGGCAAGCCGATAATTGATATCCGGGCTATCGAGTCGGGCACCTATTATCTTCGCGTCTATGATCCGGCCGGCTCAACCACAGACGACATACCGTTTGAAATCCTGATCGATGCGCCCATCCAGGGCTACACCCACCCGAGCAACGATCGCGATACGATTCACGGCGGAGACGGTGACGACCTGCTGGTCGGCAACCAGGCACTGGATCGCATCTGGGGCGACAGTGGGCGCGACGATTTCATCGGAGAAACGCTCGAACTGCGCGATTTCGATGTGCCCGCCGGTGAAACCATCGCACCGGCCCTGTTGGGCGAACGCAGCAACATCCCGCCCGAAGGGCCGCCGGTCGATGCGGCGGTAGCCATTATCGATCCGCGGCTGCGCGTTGCGATTGCCGAAGCCCTCGGCATCCCCATTACCGAGTCGTACATACCGGGCCAGTACCTGATCCATGTCGACAGCGACAACCAGCGGACGGATCTCTCACTGGGTGACGGCACCAATTTCCGCGAGCGCATCCTTGCCAGCGACCTCGGTGAGCTGACGGTAGTCGACGCCGCCGGCCGCAACATCAATGATCTGACGGGGTTGAAGTACGCGGTGACCCTGACGACTCTGAACCTGGCTGGCAACACCATCGGCGACGGCGAGCTCGATCGACTGTTGCCGGGCACCCAGTCCAACGGCGAGACCCGCGGGTTCCCGATCGGCATCGGCGATCTCGCGAATCTGTTGCTTGATTTCAACACGGTGACCGATCTTGCGCCCTTGACGCATTTTGCCGATTTCGAGCGCCTCTCAATGGACGGCACCACGGTCAAAACCATCATGAATGAGGTGCCGACGCTGAAGTGGCCGGAACTCAGCGGAGACGAGCGCGGCCTCGAGTACCTGAGTCTCGATTATGTCGGGCCGCGTGGTTTAACGCTTGATTCAGGGAAGTACATCGGCCAGATCTACATCGCTGAGGCAGGGCAAGTCAACTTCTCGGTGGACGGTGCGAACGGCACCAGCGAATTGGTGGTTGACGGTCTTTCCGTGTACGAAACCGGGCCCGGTGGTGTGGAGGTAGATTCGAGTCCGATTACCTTGTCCAGAGGATGGCATTCGGTCACTTACTCCCCGGCCGCCGGTGACACGGGATTCGTGCTGCGCTTTGACCCGGTCAACGGACCGGAGCAGGTCATCCCCGATAGTGTATTGCTGCCGTTCGGCCCCGGTCTGCCGATCGACGATCTCGGCAAACTGCTCGTTGATGACGGACCCGGAGACGAGTCGACGGGGCAGGCGGATCTGCGCTTCCTGTCTGTGAAGGGCAACGTCATCGAAGACGTCAGGCCATTGGTCCATCTCGACAATCTCGAGGTGGTGCGACTCGACGACAACCGCATCCGCAACATCCATGACCTCGCCGGTGAGCGCCTGATCGACAATAGCGATGGGGCTTTCGCGGCTGACGGTGAGTGGTTCGAAAATCTCAACCCGGCCTCTGCCGCGTTCGAGGGGTATTACCTTTTCCGCGACGGAACCGACGGCAGGACTCAGGCGGTCTGGACGTTCACCGATCTCGATCCAGGCGTCTATCAGGCGTTGATGACCTTCGTCGAGTCCGACTTCAACAGCGAAGACGTGACGGTGCTGTTGACGGGCTCGGACACGGCGTCGATCGTCGAAGATCTGAATCTATTCACGGTGCTGCCCGACAGCATTTCGGTGACGCCGGCCGGCGGCAACACGGTGACCATCGACACCGACGCCCTCGCCATTACGGGTGATGCCGACGGTGACCCCGCCGCCTTCTACGGTACGGCGTTCACGGCTTCGGTTACCGGCAGCGGCAAGGCCGAGTTCAAGCTCTTCGGCGACCTGGTCATTCCGGGGGACATCATCACGGTCACCGGCTCGCGTCCACTGTCGTTGATTGTCGCCAACGATGTCCTGATTCATCCGGGCGCGGTGTTCGATGTCTCTGCGGTCGGCACCACCCCGGGACCGGGCGGCGGCGCGGCCGGCGGCACGAGCGGCGTGGCGCAGGCTGGAACCGGCGGTTCCGGCGGTAGCGGCAGCAGTGGAAGCAAAGGGGGATTGGGCGGCAGCCGTCCGGGAGGGACCGGTGGTTACGCCCCCGGTGGCGATGGCTATGCCGGTTCGGCCCAAACGGGATTCCAGGGTTCAGTAGGATCCGGCGGTGGTTTTGGTGGCGGTGGTCACAACGATGACTATACGTTCGAAATGTCCGGCGGCGGAGGTGGTGGTGCCGGCGGCACCATCAAGCTGGTCGGCACGTCGGTCGACACCATCGGTACGCTCATAGAAGCGGGAGGCGGTTCAAGCCCTGTTTCTTATGGCAACATTGGCCGGTTCGTCGTTGGCCGCAACGAGGGCTATATCCAGCGCTATACCTATAATAGAGGATTTACCTGGCTGATCAGAGCGAACGTTCAGTACTTCGATGGTCCAACTGAACTCAATCCGTTCGTTGATATGGGTAGCGGCGCCATGGAGACCCCGCTTCTCTCCGGCCTGCTGGGCGGTGCGGCGGCTTACGGTCTGCTGACACTGGATGGTCTGCTGCCACTGGATGCCCGGCAATTACTGTCACAGGATGTGCTGAAAGCCAACAAACCAGATAACGCCGGCATGGCAATCATTCGTGTCGATGGCGGCATCGGTCAACTGATCCCGGCATTTTATGGTTACGATCTTTTGCTGGTTGCCAACCTGACCGATCGGACCTTCGATTCCCCGGCACTGCGCGTGGGCTCCGTTGGAGAGAAAAAGCCACTGCGGTCCGGCGGCTGGACCGAGGATCCACAGTTCGGTGGCGACGGTCCCGATATCTTGACCGATTTGGGCGCGTACGAGGTATATGCGCTGTTGATTCCGGAAGAAGCCGGCAGCATCAGTATCAGCGCGCTGCAGGGCGAGTCGAGTTACGTGCCCTCTGTGGAGACACTCAATGACGGGGCTGTGCTATACGTGCGTGAACCGGGGTTGTTGGTGCATCTTGATCAACGGGTCGCACCGAGTGGCGATACTTTCGGCGGTCGACCGTGGCAGGTGCTGGGCACGGAGGAGGTCAGTACCATCACCGTGACGGTGGACAATCCGACCATCCAGGTGCTGATCAACAATGCCGAGAACGGCCTCGTGTCCGCGGATGCCGTGCGCCTGGTCAAGATCGAGCCGGTGCTGCCGGAGCTGCAACTTTTGACCATGACCGGGAACCCGCTCGACAACCGGGCACACGACTATTACCTGGAAGCCCTCGAATCGAAAGTCATCGAAAAGACGATGATGGCGCACGTTGCGATGCCGGCGTCGAGCGACGCCTTCGATATAGATGCCGTATCCGGAGAGATTGTTTTTGGCGATGGCGAACGTGGGCGCATCCCGTTGATCGGCGAATCGGAAGTTCCTGCTTACAACAATACATCCGAGCTAGTGACCTATCTGAACGGTGTCCTGTCCACCGCCCTTACAAATGCCGGCTTGGCATCGGATGCACTCCAGTTTGAAGTGGTCGACGACGTCTGGTTGTCGATGCAGATCAACGACGAATCGATTGTGGGTCTGACCTTATTCGATGCGGAAACCCTTGGCTTCGGCCATGGGCAGACGCTCAGCCCCAATATCATTTTTGACCCGAACAAGGCTCCGATCATACAGCAGATTCCGAACCTGCCGGGCACGACCGCCCTGTCCTTTAACGGCGGTGATTATGTCGAAGTCGCTACCAGCCCGAGCCTTGCGATGACTGGATCGTCCACCGTGGAACTGCGCTTCCGTTCAGACAGCTCCACTGTGGGATGGCAGACGCTGGTTCACAAGACGGCCGGCGCAGATGGTTATTCCGATCGGAACTATTCATTGTGGGTGAACCAGAGCGACGGACAGATGCTTGTGACGACTCGGGATGCGAGTGGAGAACTGTACTGGTACTTGCCGACGGGAACCGTGCAGATTGGGGAATGGCATGAATTCGCCAGTGTCATCGATAGGCAGAACGGGAGAATCAGGGCCTACCTGAACGGGAAGGAAATTCTCAGCGCGATGATCCCGACCTCCGCAGCAATCGGCGCCGAAAACCCGTTACGTATTGGTAACCGCTCCGGTGGGTCCGGTTTTATCGGGGTGATCGACGATCTTGCTATCTGGAAAGAGGCCCGCACACTGCAGGAAATCAATCAGGACTTCGCGTTTGGCGTGGACGACGCCTCGCAGGAGCTGGGCGGACACTGGCAGTTCGGTGACAGCGACGGCACCGGTATGGTCCGGGATGCCGGTACCTACGGCAACGATGGGATTTTGACCGGCGATGCAAGCGGTGTGCTCGGTCCGCACCGGCTCAATGTCACCGACACGATGGGCGACCCGCTCGAAGTGCTGGTGACCAGTAGCTCAGAGGACGTCACTGTTACGCTGGATGGTAACTATTTGCTGGTTTCCGCGGCACCGGATACAGGCACCGCTGAAATCAATGTGGTGGCACGGGACGGCTCGGGCTCACCTCACGATTCGCGCGGACGCGAAGCCGAGATGCGTTTCGATGTGACGATTGGCGCGAACGCGGTATACGGCGTGAAGTTCAACGATCTGAATGCCAACGGCGTCCAGGATGAAAACGAACCCGGGCTCCCCGGTGTCACCATTTATGTGGATCTGAACGAAAACAGCGTATTCGATCCATTCATCGACGAAAATGCAAATGGCACACAAGATGAGGGCGAGCCAGATTATGAGCCTGCCACTTTGAGCGACATCAACGGCGAGTATATGCTTGGCAGCCTGCCGTTCGTCCAGCCGCAACCTTACCAACGGGCCTATCTTGTGGGTGAGGAGGTGGCTACGCCGAACGACGGCGCCGGTGTCGTGACCAAGTCGGAGACCACTGAGACAAGCATCGTCACCCGAAGCGATTCGAGCTTCGACTTTATCGCCGACACTGTGGTTCTGGACGCGCTTTCCTTTGACGGGGATGACCGCGTAACGATTCCCGACAGCGCCAGTCTCGGGCTCACCGGTTCCTCCACGGTCGAGTTACGCTTCCGCATGGAAAGTGGAACGTATTGGAGCGCGTTGGTCCACAAGACGAACGGACCCAATTATAACTTTTATCCGTATGCGCTCTGGGTTGACCAGAGAAACGGAGGGATCGCTCTTGCAACAGCTGACGCACTGGGTTCTCAGCTCTGGTTCTTGCCATCAGGGACTCTGTCGCCGGGCAATTGGTATGACCTTGCCAGCGTGATCGATCGGGAAGCGGGTGTTGCACGAATTTACCTGAACGGCGTTGAAGTCTGGAGTCAAGACGGGGTTCGGCCGGAGGCCGCGCTAAATACAACCGAGGCGCTTTTGATAGGGCAGACCTTAGACCAGACCCAGAATTTCAACGGGTTCACTGGAATCATCGAGAGCATTGCGATCTGGAACACGGCGCGCAGCGCGGCCGACGTTGCCGCTGATTTCACAACAGGTGTGGATGACACCGACACCGATCTCGCTGGGCACTGGGAATTTGACGAACAGAGCGGTAATACCGCCTTCGATGCATCAACCTACGTGAACGACAGGTTTTTGGGAGTTGGCGCGGAGGCACCGAGTCGGGTCAGCCAGTATGGCACCACTTTCGGTTTCGACGTTTCAGGTTCGATCACGCTAGCGCCGGAGGTGACAGAGGATAACCAGAGGCTGGAAGATCTGCAATCCGACCTGAACGCAGCATTGGCGGAAGCCTTGCTCGACGGCTGGATTTCGGCAAAGGTCGTCGGGGATGCGATTGCCTTCAGGCTCTCTCCGCAATCGGGTCTTGGCAATTTCGAGGTCAGGGCTTCTACGCACACGACCATCGTCGAAACCACCGTGGTCGATGAAACCCTTCTCATCAATAACAGAAGCGACGTAGTCATCGGGGGCGCACTCGGCTTTGCTGCGGTGACCAGTGGCGTGGCGGACGGCAGTGGTGCGCTGGTTGCAACCGCAGATGCGAACACGACGGCTGATGGCGGTGTTGTCGAGACCGAGGTGATTGGCAGCGCCGAGACCGACACGGTCACGACCACCACCGTAACCCTCTTTGTATCCCTGAACAGTAAAGAGACGCAGCTGGAGACGCAGCTGTTGGTCGATCCGGATAATAACACTCTGGTAGAGTTAATAAATGACCTTTCTCGGCAGCTTATTGCCTCGGGCTTCACCGGCAAGCTCGACCCATCAGGGACGGAGGGTTCGGGCGGCATCCGCGTAGGTTTCCTTACAGCTGAGTATGGCGCGTCGGTCCGCCTCAATATACAGGGATTGACACGGACTACCATCGTGGCGACCACCACCTTCGGTGACGGCGCCCAGCAGATCCGCGACCTGCTTGACAGCACTGAAAACGAAGCGCTCGGCTTTGACGACGATGAAGCGACCGGCACGGACCGCTCCTATTTCATTGCTGAGACTCCACCAATGGGCTGGAGCCCGACTATCGGTCTTACGGTATTACCAAGCGGGGTGACGGGCGTGCTGCCGGTGTGGTTCGAGGCAGAGGGCCGCATCGTTGAACATGTCGATTTCGGTAACGTGTTACTCGCCAGCGTTCACATTGGAGACGATGTGACGGTGAACGAGGGCGATGTCGTCGGCATCGGCACCACGCTGCACTTTGACGGCGACGATCATGTAGACGTGGCCGACAGCGAAAGCCTGGCGCTCACCGGGTCGTCCACGGTCGAAGTGCGCTTCAAGATCGACCCCTCAGCGACCGGGCGGGCAGCGCTGGTGCAGAAATCGACCGATGGCATGGGAGACAACCTGACCTATGCGCTGTGGGTAAACCCGAGCACGGGCCGACTGATCCTGGAGACGGAGGACGCCGAGGGCCTGCAGTCCTGGAGCACCGCCGCAGGCCTGGTGGAGAGGGGACAGTGGTATAACCTGGCCAGCGTTATCGACCGGGAGGCGGGGGGCACGGGTTATGTGCGGATCTACCTCAACGGTGATTTGGTGCTTGATGAGGTCGGGGCGGTGCGCGGCGAACCGGCGCTTTCCTCGAACCGGCTGATGATCGGCCGGTATCAGGGTGTTTTCGGGTTCATTGGTGTGATTGACGATGTGGCGATCTGGAACACAAAGCGGAGCCCTGCGGAGATTGCCAATGATTTCGCCGCAGGTGTGGACGACTCCAATCCGGACCTTGCCGCGCATTGGGCATTCAAAGGGGCGGTCAACGATGTGGTGACCGATAGTTCCGGCAACGGTAACGACGCCGTATTGGGTGTAGGTACTGGAGCACCGACGCTTATTCCCACCGTCATCGACTTGCGCAATTGGAATGCCCCACCCTTTTACTACAGCTGGCCGGTCGAGGCAGACAACGGGCAGGTCATTGAGAGCGGCACTGCTGGAAGCTTCAGCTTCGTTCCCTACGACAACGGCGTATATACGGTGCATCTGTTCGTGACCGACGCCCACACCGACCAGCGCGATCTGGCGGCGGAGGGTTACCCGGTCTTTGTAACAGCGTTGAACGTTGAGCCTGAACTCGATGCGGGTGATGACGCGAGTGTCGATGAGGGTGAGCTCTTTGTGCTCAGTTCACCATATTCCGATGTTGGAACCAACGACACACACTCGGCGGTCATCGAGTGGGGCGACGGCAGCTCCGACGACGTAGGCATCGTGGACGGCATCAATGGTTCCGGCACACTCGAAATCGGCCACGTGTACGCGGACAACGGCGTTTACCACGTCGAGGTCACCCTCACAGACGACGATGGGGCGAGCGTCAGCGACTCGCTCGAGGTGACGGTGGCCAATGTGGCACCGGTGGTCGATGCCGAGCCCGTCGGCCGCGACGCACTGTTGTTAGACGGCGGCGACCACGTGGATGTGGCCGACAGCCCGAGCCTGGCGCTCACCGGATCGTCCACAGTGGAAGTGCGCTTCAAGATAGATCCGGCGGCTGATGGCCTGGCGGCGCTGGTGCAGAAGTCGACCAATGGCATGGGCTTGAATGAAACCTATTCGTTGTGGGTAAACCAGAGCACGGGCCAGCTGGAGCTGCGCACGCAGGACGCCACAGGACTGCAGGCCTGGTCCACGGCGAGCGGCCTGGTGGAGAAGGGGCAGTGGTACGAGCTTGCCAGTGTGATCGATCGGAACACGGGCGACGTGAGGATCTACCTGAACGGCGAACAACTCCTCGACGGGTCCACGGCGGTACGCAGCGACCCGGCGCTTGCCTCGAGCCGGCTGGTGATCGGTCAATATCAAGGCACGTTCGGGCTGATCGGTGTGATTGACGATGTGGCGATCTGGAACACGGTACGCAGTGCTGTAGAGATTGCCGCTGATTTTGCCATCGGCGTGGACGATACCGACACCGATCTTGCTGCGCACTGGGCGTTCAGCGGACCGGACGGCGATATCGCAATCGACAGTTCCACCTACGGCAACAACGGCGTCCTGGGCGCGAGTATCGTGAACGTGGTCGGACCGAGTATTGCTGAAGAGGCGCCGACGCCTGTAACCAGCGGTGAGTTGTCGTTCGACGGGAACGACCGGGTGGACGTGGCCGACAGCAGGATTCTGGTCTTCGATGGCGATGACCGCGTAGATGTAGACAACAGTGCGAGTCTGGCGCTCACCGGGTCCTCTACGGTGGAAGTGCGCTTTCGAAGCGACTCCTCGACGGAGTCCTGGAAGGCGCTGGTACAGAAATCAGATGACGGCTCGGGCTCACCCCAGACTTATACCCTGTGGTTGAACCAGAGCAACGGTGCACTGGAATTGGACACGGCAGACGCAACTGGCCGGCAGTTCTGGATCACGGCAACCGGACTGGTAGAGAGTGGACAGTGGTACGAACTTGCCAGCGTCATCGACAGGACTACTGGAGATGTGCGGATGTACCTCGACGGAGCGGAGGTGGCGCTTTCCGGGTCCGGGTCGGTACGAAGCGACCCGGCCCTGGCCTCGAACCGGCTGGTGATCGGCGGCCCGTTCCCGTTGTTCGGGTATTCAGGGTTCGTTGGTGCCATCGATGATGTGGCCATCTGGGACGGGGCGCGCTCGGCTGCGGAGATCGCCGCCGATTTCGCCGCGGGTGTGGACGATACCGACACCAACCTTGCCGGGCACTGGGCGTTCGACGAGCCGAGCGGGAATACCGCGACGGATGCCTCGACCTACGGCAACGACGGTGTGCTCGGAGGCGGCGTGTCGACTGAGACGCCGACACGCGATGCACTGAGCGACTCGCCGTCGCTCACCGACTCGTCCACAGTCGAAGTGCGCTTCAAGATTGATCCTGCAGCGTTCGGCTTGACGGCGTTGCTGCAGAAATCGGCCGATGGCCTGGGGTCTAGCCGGACCTATGCGCTGTGGGTGAATCAGAACACGGGCCAACTGCGGCTGGACACGCAGGATGCCACCGGCTTGCAGGTCTGGTCCACGGCGAACGGCCTGGTGGAAAGAGGGCAATGGTACGAGCTTGCGAGCGTCATCGACCGGAGTACTGGCGCTGTGCGGATTTACCTGAATGGGGTGGAGCGGATTCTCTCTGAGTCCATTTTGGTGCGAAACTCCCCGGCGGTTGTCTCGGACCGGATGGTGATCGGCGGCCCGCTCTTTGGTTATTCGGGTTTTGTCGGGGTGATCGACGATGTGGCGATCTGGAACACAGTGCGGAGCGCATCGGAGATTGCCACGGATTTCGCCACGGGTGTGGACGATACGGACACCAACCTTGCCGGGCACTGGGCGTTCGACGAGCCGAGCAGCAAGACCGCGATCGATTCCTCGACCTACGGTAAAAACGGCGTACTTGGCGGCGGCGTCCCGGATCGGGTGCCAACGCGCCTTGGCGAATTGGTCTTCGACGGAGGCGATCATGTAGACGTGGCCGACAGCGCGAGCCTGGTGCTCAACGGTTCGTCCACTGTGGAAGTGCGCTTCAAGGTCGATCCCGGAACGACCGGTCGGGCGGCATTGGTCCAGAAATCGACAGACGGCCTGGGAGAAAACCTGACCTATGCGCTGTGGGTAGACCAGAGCACGGGCCGGATGGAACTGCAGACGCAAGACGCCACCGGCGTGCAGGCCTGGTCCACGGCGAGCGGACTGGTGGAGACCGGGCAGTGGTATGAGCTCGCCGGCGTCATCGATCGGAGTAGCGGTGATGTGCGCATGTACCTGAACGGGGCGCTGGTGCTCAATCAGAAGGGGGCGGTGCGCAGCGACCCGGCGCTTCCCTCGAACCGGCTGGTGATCGGCCAGTATCAGGGGGCGAACGGATTTGTCGGCGTGATCGACGATGTGGCGATTTGGAGCACGGTGCGTACGGCCGGTGAGATCGCAGCGGACTTTGCCTATGGTACCTCGGACGTCCCAAGCGAGCCCGCGGCGCACTGGGATTTTGACGAGCTGTACGGCACGGTAGCAAACGATCGTTCGGGCAACAGCAACGATGCCGTGCTCGGTGCGAGTATCGTGGGCGTGATCGGTCCTGCCGTCGCGACCGAGACGCCGACACGCGTGCGCGTCACAAGTGAGGGCGAGCGACTTCTGATGAGCGCGCCCTACTCCGACGCCGGTACGGGCGACACCCATTCGGCGGTGATTGACTGGGGCGACGAAACCTCCGACGTGGTGGAACTGGTGGACGGCATCGACGGCGCCGGGACGCTTGCAGCCGAACACGTGTACGCGGACAACGGTGTCTATAGGGTCACGGTCACCCTCACGGACGACGATGGCGATGCCGGTTCGGATTCCTTCGTGATCGACGTGCTGAACGCTGTGCCGCAGGTCCTGCCGGGTGCCAGCGTGAGCGGCGACGAGGGGCAGCTGATCGAGCTTACCGACGTGACTTTCTTCGACCCCGGCACGCTCGATAGCCATAGCGGCACGGTTGACTGGGGCGACGGCACCCCGGCTGAACCACTGGAAATCGATGATAGGCCATACGGACCGCCGGGTGATCTCGCCGGGCTTACGGGATCCTTGCACGGCAGCCACATATATGCGGATAACGGCGAGTACACCGTGACCTTCACCCTCCGGGACGATGACGGTGGTGTCGCCGTCGAGACCCTTGCCCTTTTAGTGACCATTGCCAACGTCGATCCGGTTGTCGATGCCTGGGCCGACGTGGTCGGCCCCGCGATAGTGAACGAGGGCGAACTGTTTGTTCTCACCGACGCATCCTTCCGCGATTCGGGCTCACTCGATACCCATGTGACGACCATCGACTGGGGTGATGGCTCCGATCCCGAGGCGGGTGTGGTCAGCGAAACGCCGTTCGGGCCTCCGGGATCAGAAAAGGGCATGCGTGGGACCGTCGATGGGGCTCACATATACGAAGACGACGGCGAGTACTTGCTCACCCTGACGGTGATCGACGATGATGGCGGCATCGGTACCGACACGCAGCTCGTGACGGTGCTCAACGTCGCACCGACAGTCGACCCAGGTGCAGACCGCGATGCGATCGAAGGGGATCTGTTTTCGATTCTTGCTGCGTTTACCGACCCGGGATCATCTGACTTTCACACCGCCCAGATCGACTGGGGCGACGGCAGTCCGGCCGAGGCGCTGTACCTCGACCCTGCGACCCGGACGGTGAGCGGCGACCACATCTATACAGACAGCGGCACGTTCGTAGTGACTATTTCGGTGACCGACAACGACGGCGCCGTGGGTGAGGGCAGCTTCGGGCTGAACGTGGCCAACGTGGCGCCGGTGATCGATGCAGAGCCGGTTGGGCGCGATGCCCTGTCGTTCGACGGTGGCGATCATGTGGACGTGGCAGATAGCGCGAGCCTGGCGCTGACCGGCTCCTCCACGGTCGAAGTCCGCTTTAAGGTCGACCCGGCGGCCGAGGGCTTGGCGGCGCTGGTGCAAAAATCGACCGACGGCCTGGGCTCGAACGAGACCTATTCGTTGTGGGTAAACCAGAGCACGGGCCAACTGGAGCTGCGCACCGAGGACGCCACAGGAAAGGAGACCTGGTCCACGGCGAGCGGCCTGGTGGAGAGGGGGCAGTGGTACGAGCTTGCCGGCGTGATCGACCGGGCCACGGGGGATGTGCGGATCTTTCTGAACGGGGCGCTGGTCCTCGAAGATATTGCGGCGGTGCGCAGCGACCCGGCGCTTTCCTCGAACCGGCTCGTGATCGGCCAGTATCAGGGGGCTTTTGGGTTTGTCGGCGTGATTGACGATGTGGCGATCTGGAACACGGTACGGAGCGCTGCGGACATCGTAGCCGATTTTGCCATCGGCGTGAACGATATCGACACCGAACTTGTCGTGCACTGGGCGTTCAACGAGCCGGATGGCGATATCGCGATCGATAGCTCTGCCTACGACAACCACGGCCTACTGGGTGCGAGTATCGTAAACGTGGTCGGCCCGAGTGTTGCGGAAGAGGCACCGACGTTTGTGGCCAGCGGTGTCCTGTCGTTTGACGGCAACGATGTGGTGTCGGTGGCACACACGGAAGCGCTCGCGATGGTCGGCTCTTCCACGGTGGAGGTCCGCTTCCGTATGGAAGAGGGTCCTGATTGGAGCGCTCTGGTCCACAAGACCAACGGAAAATCGCATCAAGATTACCCATACGCGCTGTGGGTTAATCAGCAAGACGGTCGTGTTGCGCTTGGCACAGCCGACGCGCAGGGTTCTCAGGTCTGGCTCTTTGCTGCAGGAGCATTGACGGCAGGCGAGTGGCACGAATTAGCCAGCGTGATCGATCGGGTCACGGGTGTTGCGCGTGTTTATCTAGACGGTGTCGAAATCTGGACGCAGGCGGTTCGCACAGATATCGGTCTCAGTTCAGTAGATAGCCTTCTTATCGGTCAGACCCTCGACTCAAGCTTCAACGGTTTCACGGGTGACATCGATGATGTGGCGATCTGGAACACGGTGCGCGGCGCTGCGGAGATAGCTGATGATTTTACTACGGGTGTGGACGATACGAACGAGAATCTTGTGGGGCACTGGGCCTTCGACGAGCAAAGAGGCAAGACCGCTGTCGATGCCTCGACCTACGGCAACGACGGGGAACTCGGTGGCGGCGACCCGGATCAGATACCAAGCCGCCTTGGCGTCCTGTCCTTTGATGGCGGCGATCATGCCGACGCAGCCGACAGCGAAAGCCTGGCGCTCACCAGCTCGTCCACGGTGGAAGTGCGCTTTAATATCGATCCCGCAGCGACCGGCCGTGCGGCATTGGTGCAGAAATCGACCGACGGACTGGGGGAAAACCTGACCTTTGGACTCTGGGTAGACCAGACCACCGGTCAGATAGCCCTGGAGACGCAGGATGCCATCGGCCTCCAGAGTTGGTCCACGGCGACCAACCTGGTCAAAACAGGGGAGTGACACGAGCTCGCCAGCGTGATCGACCGGGCTACAGAGGGGTATGTACGCATCTACCTGAACGGCACGCTGATACTCGAAGAAAGGGCGGCGGTTCGCCGCGAGCCTGCCCTGGATTCGAACCGTCTGGTCATCGGCCAGTATAAAGGGGCTAACGGATTCGTCGGCGAGATCGACGATGTGGCGATATGGAATACGGTGCGCACGGCCGGTGAAATTGCAGCTGACTTCGCCGATGGTGCTTCGGGCGACCCAAGTGAGCTTGCGGCGCACTGGGATTTTGACGATCTATTCGGAACGGTAGCGGCCGACCGTTCGGGCAACGGCAACGATGCCGTGCTCGGTGCGAGTACCGTGGGCGTAATAGGCCCGAGCGTCGCGACCGAGATGCCGGAACGCCTGCGCGTTGTACGTGAAGGCGAGTCGCTCGTGATCAACGCGCCTTACTCCGACGCGGGGACGGGTGACACCCATTCGGCAGTGATCGACTGGGGCGACACAACCTCCGACGTGGTGGCAGTGGTTGCCGGTATCGACGGAGCCGGCACGCTCACGGCTGAACACGTGTACGCCGACAACGGTGTCTACGCGGTCACAGTCACCCTCACGGATGATGATGACGATGCCGACTCTGATTCCTTCGTGATCGACGTGCTAAACTCTGTACCGCAGGTCCTGCCGGGCGCCAGCGTGCTCGGCGACGAGGGACAGCTGATTGTGCTTAACGATGTGGTCCTGTTCGATCCGGGCGCACTTGATTCGCTCAGCGGCACGATCAACTGGGGCGACGGCACCCCGACTGAGGTGCTGGTCATCGATGCGGAACCATACGGACCGCCGGGTGCGCTCGCCGGGCTTACGGGATCCCTGGGCAACAAGCACGGATATGCGGACGACGGCGCGTACACCGTGACGTTTACCCTGGAAGATGACGACGGAGGTGTCGCCGTCGAGACCCTTTCCCTTTTGGTGACCATTGCGAACGTCGATCCGGTGGTCGACGCCTGGGCCGACACCGGCGTCCCCGTGACCGTGAACGAGGGCGAACCGTTCGCGCTTGTGGGCGCGACGTTCCGCGATGGGGGTACGCTCGATACCCATGTGGCGAGCATCGACTGGGGCGATGGCACCGAGCCCGAGGCGGGTGTGGTCAGCGAAACGCCGTCCGGGCCTCCGGGATCTATAGAGGGAATGAGCGGTACGGTCGATGGGGCCCACACCTACGTTGACGACGGCGAGTACTTGCTCACCCTGACGGTGTCCGACGATGACGGCGGCATCGGTAACGACACGCAGCTGGTGACGGTGCTCAACGTCGCACCGACAGTCGACGCGGGCGAAGACCGCGATGCGATCGAGGGAGATCTGGTCTCGATCAGTGCCGGCTTTACCGACCCGGGAGCATCTGACTTGCACACCGCCCTGATCGACTGGGGCGACGGTTCGGTCACCGTCGGTTCCGTCGACCAGGTGGCCCGTACTGTGAGCGGTGACCACGTCTATGCCGACAGCGGCGCCTTCGTGGTGACCATCTCGGTGAGCGACAACGGCGGCGCCGTGGGTGAGGACAGCTTCGGGATGACTGTGGCCAATGTGGCGCCGGTGATCGATGCAGAGCATGTTGGGCACGATGCCCTGTCCTTCGACGGCGGCGATCATGTGGACGTGGCAGACAGTGAGAGCCTGGCGCTCACCGAATCGTCCACGGTGGAAGTGCGCCTTAAGGTCGATCCGGCAGCCACCGGCCGCGCGGCACTGCTGCAAAAATCCACCGACGGCCTGGGAGAAAACCTGACCTTTGGACTGTGGGTAGACCAGGGCACGGGCCAGCTGGAGCTGGGAACGCAAGACGAATCCGGCGTGCAATCCTGGTCCACGGCTATTGGCCTGGTGGAGAGAGGACGGTGGTATGACCTGGCCAGTGTGATCGACCGCACCACGGGCGATGTGCGGATCTACCTGAACGGCGAACAACTTCTCGACGGGTCCGCAGCGGTACGCAGCGACCCGGCGCGTTCCTCGAATTGGCTGGTGATCGGCTATCAGGAAGGGGTAGGCGTTCAGGAAGGGCTCGTCGGCGTCATCGACGATGTGGCGATCTGGAAAACGGTGCGAAGCGCCGCAGACATCGCTGCTGATTTCGCCATCGGCGTGGACGATGCCGACACCGATCTTGCCGCGCACTGGGCGTTCAACGAGCCGGATGGCGATATCGCATTCGACAGTTCTACCTTCGGCAACCACGGCGTCCTGGGTGCGAGTACCGTGAACGTGGTCGGCCCGAGTGTTGCGGATGAGGCGCCGACGCCGGTGGTCAGAGGTGCCCTGTCGTTCGACGGGAACGACCGGGTGGACGTGGCCGACAGGACGATTCTGGTCTTCGACGGCGATGATCATGTGGACGTGGCCGACAGCGCGAGCCTGGCGCTCACCGGCTCTTCCACGGTCGAGGTGCGATTCAAGGTCGACCCGGCGGCGGCGGGCTGGGCGGTGCTGGTGCAGAAATCAGACGACGGCACCGGGTCGCCCCAGACTTATATGTTGGCGGTGCACCAGAGCACCGGTGCTCTGGAGTTGGACACGGCCGACCCCAGCGGCCGGCAGATCTCGATCACGGCGCCCGGCCTGGTAGAACGGGGGCAGTGGTACGATCTCGCCGCCGTGATTGACCGGACCACGGGCGATGTGAGGATCTACCTGAACGGGGCGCTGGTGCTTGACGATACGGCAGCGGTGCGCAGCGACTCGGCGCTGGCTTCGAACCGGATGGTGATAGGCGGCCCGTACCCGTTGTACGGGTTGTCGGGGTTTGTTGGCGCCATTGATGATGTGGCGATCTGGAATACGGTGCGCAGTGCGGCGGAGATTGCCGCTGATTTTGCCACGGGTGTGGACGATGCAGACAAGAATCTTGCCGGGCACTGGGCATTCGATGAGCCGAGCGGGAATACCGCACTTGATGCTTCGACCTACCGCAACGACGGCGTGCTTGGCGGCACCGTCGGCGCGACCGAGGTGCCGACGCGAGACGCGCTGCTGCTTACCGGCTCGTCCACGGTCGAAGTGCGCTTCAAGGTCGATCCGGCGGCGGTCGGGTGGACCGTGCTGGTGCGGAAATCGACCGATGGTACCGGAGCGAACCGCACATACTCGCTGTTTGTGAACCCGAGCACGGGCGGGTTGTTCATGTCCACGCGCGACGCCAGCGGCGACCAATTCTACTTTTCGCCTACCGGCCTTGTGGAGGCAGGTAAATGGTATGAGCTTGCCACCGTGATTGACCGGGATACGGGCAGCATGCAGATGTATTTGGATGGTGTGCTGGTGATCGATGAAGCTGTGGCGGTGCGCAGTGCTCCCGCGCTTGTGTCGAACTTGCTGGTGTTCAGCCAGAACGGCTTTGCCGGCGTGATCGAGGATGTGGCGATCTGGAACACGGCCCGCAGTGCCGCCGAGATTGCAGCTGATTTCGACACGGGCGTGGACGATACGGACGTGAATCTTGTGGGGCACTGGGCGTTTGAAGAGACCAGCGGAAATATCGCGATCGATGCCTCTACTTATGGCAACGACGGGCTATTGGGTGGAGGTGTAGACACGCAAGTGCCACTACGCGTGCGCCCTGGTGAACTGGTATTTGACGGCAATGATCACGTGGACGTGGACGACAGCAAGAGCCTGGCGCTCACCGGATCGTCCACGGTGGAAGTCCGCTTCAGGAGCGACTCCTCCACCGAGTCCTGGAAGGCGTTGGTGCAGAAATCGACCGACGGCCTGGGATCGGATCGAGCCTACACGCTGTGGTTGAACCAGAGCTCAGGGACGCTGGAGCTAGACACGTACGACACCCAAGGACTGCAGTACTGGCTCACATCAAGCGGTTTGGTGGAGACCGGACAGTGGTATGATCTTGCAGCTGTGATCGACCGGACCAGGGGCGATGTGAAGATATATCTCAACGGTGCGCTGGTGCTCGATCAGACGGCGGCGGTGCGGAGCGAACCGGCGCTCTCTTCGAACCGTTTGGTCATCGGCGGCCCGTTGTTCAGTTATTCTGGATTCGTTGGCGCCATTGATGATGTGGCGATCTGGAACACGGTGCGCACGGCCGAGGAGATCGCGGCAGACTTTGCCGGCGGTGCTTCGGGCGCCCCGGACGAGCTTGCGTCGCACTGGGATTTTGACGACCTGTACGGCACCGTAGCCACCGACCGTTCGAGCAACGGCAACGATGCTGTGCTCGGTGCGAGCACCGTAACTGCACCGGGGCCGTCCGTTGCAACCGAAATGCCGGCACGGGTACCCGCTAGACGGGAAGGCGATCTTGTTGTGCTAAGTGCACCCTACTCCGACGCGGGGATAGGTGACACCCACTCGGCAACGATTGACTGGGGCGACACCACCTCCGACGTGGTAGATGTGGTGGATGGCATCGACGGCGCCGGGACGCTCACAGCAGAGCACGTTTACGCGGACAACGGCGTTTACACGGTCACGGTCACCCTCACCGACGACGATGGCGGCGTCGACTCGGATTCCTTCGTGATCGACGTGCAGAACGCCGCACCACAGCTCCTTTTGGGCGAGAGCCAAGGCGGCGATGAAGGCTTGTTGATCGAGCTTACCGACGCGCTTCTGTTTGACCCGGGCACGCTGGATACGCACAGCGGCACCATTGACTGGGGCGATGGCAGCCCTGCCGATGTGCTGGTCATCGATACGGTGCCGGACGGACCGCCGGGCTCGGTCGACGGATTGGTGGGGAGCCTGCACGGCAGCCACGTGTATGCGGACGACGGTGTCTTTACCGCAACTTTTACTCTCCAGGACGACGACGGCGGTCTGAATATCGGTTCGTTCCCGGTGACGGTCACCAACGTAGCGCCGAAAGTGGACCTGGGTGACGATTTCGAGGCGCTCGAAGGTGACTTGATTCGCCTGGACCCGACGGTCATTGACCCTGCGGGCGTAAACGACAGTCTTGTTTTCGATTGGCAGGTGACGGCCAGCAACGGCCAGCCGATTCCTCCGGGCAATGCCGGCACCTTTGAATTCACGACTTTCGACAATGGGTTTTATACAATCACCCTAACCGTCACAGATGATGATGGGGGAGTGGGCAGCGATGAGTTGATCGTGACTGTGCTGAATGTGGCGCCGACGGTCGGAGCTGTGACGGTAACCCCTGTTGACATCCTGAAGGGAGACAGCGTCAACCTGTCCGGCGACTTCAGCGATCCTGTTGCCGCAGACACCCATACCCTGTTCGTCGACTGGGGCGACGGAACAGTTGATGAAATCATCCTTGTAGCTGGTGCGCGAAATTTTGCGGTTGATCACGTGTATTCCGATAGTGGCCTGTTCACCGTGGCCGTGGCCATCGAAGACGATGACGGAGGGATCGGCAACGCGGTTGCCGGCAGTGTCACGGTCAACAGTCGGGTGCCGGCTGTGACGGTGAACACTGCTGCGATCGAGGTCAACGAAGGCGACACAGCGGTCAATAGCGGCACCTATTCCGATCCAGACGGCGATGCGGTGAGCCTGACGGCGTCTATCGGATCCGTGATCGACGAAGGCGGTGGCAACTGGAGCTGGTCGTTTGATACCGCCGACGGGCCGGCCGAAAGTCAGACCGTAACGATCACGGCCACCGACAGCGACGATGCAATAGGTACTGCGAGCTTTGACTTGACCGTACAGAATCTTGCCCCGGCATTGAGCCTGTTGAATGCGAGCGCCGTAAATGAAAATGATCTTTCCACCGTTACCGGCAGTATCTTCGACGCCGGGACGGGTGATGCCTTTACCCTAAGCGTTGATTGGGGCGACGGTACGCCGGTGGAGACTTTCAATTATCCTGCCGGTATCACCGGTTTCAGTGAAATCCATCGATACCTTGACGATGATCCCACCGGCACGGCAGCAGATTCTTATACAATTTCCGTGACCCTCGCGGATGATGACCTTGCTGAAGACATTGGAACCACCGCTGTCACGGTCACCAATGTCGCACCGACTCTCAGCGGCGTGAGCGCCACTGATGCGGATGAAGGCGCCCTCAGCACCCTGACCGGCTCAATCGCCGATCCCGGAACCCTCGACACCTTTACATTGAGTGTAAACTGGGGAGACGGTTCGTTAGTTTCGACATACCTCTATCCTGCCGGTACCACCACATTTGCCGAAACCCATACATACGCCAGCGCCGGGAGCTATACCATCCTTGTATCGGTGGAAGATGACGATCTTGGTCAATCGGAAGAAGTGAACACGGGAGTGACGATTATCCCGCCCAGCACCCCACCGGTTGCAGAAGACGACAGTTACAACGGATTCGAAGACACCACGTTGACAGTGTCGGCAGCAGGCGGCGTTCTGGCCAACGACTCCGATGTTGATCCGACCGACACCGTGACCGTTTCGACCGGCCCGGTTACCAATCCGGCAAACGGTACCGTTACGGTCAATGCAGACGGCAGTTTCAAGTATGTGCCGAATAAAGACTACTTCGGAACCGACACCTTCACATACCAGGCCATAGACAGCAGAGGTCTATTGAGCGGTGTCGCAGAGGTAACGATTACCATCGCTCCGGATAATGATGTCCCGGTGACGGCCGACGATGAGGCCACGGTGGCTGAGGCGGGGAGCATCGACATCGATGTGCTGGATAATGATACCGACGTCGACAGCGCACTCACCTACGCCAACGTGAAGGTTCTGACTGGCCCGGCAAACGGCACGGCAGTGGTTGACGCCAGTGGCATCACATATACCCACAACGGTTCAGAGACGACTTCAGACAGCTTCACCTACCGGATCGACGATGGTGCCGGCGGAGAGGACGCGGCCAAGGTGGCGATCGCGATAACCCCGGAGAACGATCCTCCGGTGCTGGGAGCGATAGGTAATCAAACAATCGACGAGGGTGTCGAACTGACGTTTACGGCCACCGCCACCGATGTCGACATCCCGGCGAATACGTTGACGTTTAGTTTGGGTGCCGGTGCTCCGGCCGGCGCCGGCATCGATCCGGGTACCGGTGTGTTTACCTGGACACCCAGCGAAGCTCAGGGACCCGACACTTATACCTTTGATGTTGTGGTGACCGATAACGGCACCCCGGCACTGAGTGATTCAGAGACGATCACCGTGACGATCAATGACGTCAATGCAGCGCCGGTGCTTGACGCTATTGGTGATCAAACAGTCGACGAGGGGGTCGAACTGACCTTTACAGCCACGGTCACCGATGTCGACATCCCGGCTAACTCGCTGACGTTCTCCCTGGCAGGCACAGTGCCAACAGGGGCGGGTATCACCTCCGCGGGCTTGTTTAGCTGGACACCAACCGAAACCCAGGGATCCGGCACATATATATTTGATGTGGTGGTGACCGATGACGGCACTCCCGAGCTGAACGATTCCGAGACGATCACCGTCACGGTCAACAAAGTAAATTCGGCTCCGGTGCTTAACCCCATAGGCGACCACACGGTCGACGAAGGCATCGAGCTGACCTTTACGGCCACGGCCGGCGATACCGACATCCCGAAGAATACATTGACGTTCAGTCTGGGTGCAGGTGCTCCTGCCGGCGCGAGCATCGATCCGGATACCGGTGTGTTTACCTGGACACCGGCAGAAGACGAGGGTCCGGGGACCCACGGTATCGAGGTGGTGGTGACCGATAACGGCACGCCGGCCCTGAGTGATTCAGAGACGATCACCGTGACGGTCAACGAAGTAAATGTAGCTCCAGTCCTGAATCCGATCGGCAACCAGAGTGTCGATGAAGGAGTGACGCTCACCTTTACGGCTACTGCGAGCGATGCAGACATTCCGGCGAATACATTTACGTTCAGTCTGGGTGCAGGTGCCCCGGCCGGCGCCGGCATCGATCCAGTCACCGGTTTGTTTACCTGGACACCGGCAGAAGACGAGGGGCCGGGGACGTACGAAATCGAGGTGGTGGTCAGCGACGGCTCGGAAACCGACGCTGAGACGATTACGGTGACGGTCAACGTAGTCAATGCAGCTCCGGTGCTCGATCCCATTGGTGATCAAACAATCGACGAAGGCGTCGAACTGACCTTTACGGGCACGGCCGGAGATACCGACATCCCGGCGAATACATTGACGTTCAGTCTGGGTGCAGGTGCTCCAACCGGCGCTGGCATCGATCCGGTTACTGGCGCGTTTACCTGGACACCGGCAGAAGATGAGGGTCCGGGGAGTTATGGGATCGAGGTGGTGGTGACCGACAATGGCAACCCGGCCCTGAGTGATTCAGAGACGATCACGGTGACGGTTAACGAAGTCAATGTGGCTCCGGTGCTTGACCCCATCGGTGATCAAACAATCGACGAGGGCGTCGAACTGACCTTTATGGCCACGGCCGGCGATACCGACATACCGGCTAATGCGCTGACGTTTAGTCTGGGTGCAGGAGCCCCTGTCGGCGCCGGCATCGATCCGCTCACCGGTGTGTTTACCTGGACACCGACAGAAGACCAGGGCCCGGGGACTCACGGTATCGAGGTGGTGGTGACCGATAACGGTACGCCTACGCTGAACGATTCAGAGACGATCACCGTTACGGTCAACGAAGTAAATGTAGCTCCGTCGCTTGACCCCATAGGCGATCACACGGTCGACGAAGGCGTCGAACTGACC
>CAFBRK010000253.1 GCA_903231505.1 Olavius algarvensis associated proteobacterium Delta 3
CCGGCCAGTGTCAGCACACCGCTGTTGCCGATGTCCACGATCCCGGCAGAGGCAAACCCCTGGTTGATGTTAAAATCCGTGCCGTCAAGATCCAGCGAGCCCACCGTCAGC
>CAFBRK010000254.1 GCA_903231505.1 Olavius algarvensis associated proteobacterium Delta 3
ACACTGTGGTCAGGGATGTCATCATCCAGGTCATATCCCAGGAACCATAACCAGTCGAGTCGCTCCGGGATGGTGTCCATTAGTTCCCGCTCGGAACGAACGTTGTAAAGCACCAGAAGCAGCATCATCTTGAGAATCACCGGTGGGGGAACCGACACG
>CAFBRK010000255.1 GCA_903231505.1 Olavius algarvensis associated proteobacterium Delta 3
ATCATGCTCCCATGTTGGTTGAAAGAGCATGCGTCATGGAGCTAAAGACGGCTCGATAAAACCGGTTCGGGCAACAGCCCGGCAAGACCTGACCCCATTGCTTTACCGGCGGCGCGGGACCTGCATCGATTCAATCAACCGGCTGGAAATGACCGGTAAAATGCCGCAGAAAATTCGGCTGATACGTCAGACGATATCCGTTAATGGCATCCCGGTGGTGCCAGACATGCTCGATGACTTCGGCAAGGTAATCGAAGTGGCTCTGGGTGTACACCCGGCGCGGAAACGCCAGCCGGACCAGTTCCAGGGGTGCTGCGACTTCATTTCCCTGCTCGTCGAACTTGCCGAACATGACGCTGCCAAGCTCGACGCAGCGGATACCACCTTCCAGGTAGATGGCGTTCACCAGACCAATACCAGGGTACTGCAGCGGTGGCACGTGGGGCAGGAATGCCCTGGCATCCAGAAAAACAGCGTGGCCGCCGACCGGCCGAACCATCGGGATGCCTAAGGGTTCCATTTTTTTACGAAGATATTGAACCGTGGCGTGACGATACACCTGGTAGTCATAATCGAGTGCTTCCATCAACCCCACAGCGATCACTTCCAGGTCCCGGCCGGCCAGTCCGCCATATGTGGGAAACCCTTCCCGCAGGATAAGCATATTTTTGAACTGCTCCGCCCACCGGTCGTCGTTGCAGACCAAAAACCCGCCGATGTTGGCCAAACCGTCTTTTTTACAACTCATCGTTGCCGCATCTGCATAGGAGAATATTTCAGCGGCGATGTCCAGAAGGGATGTCTCAGCATATCCGTTTTCCCGTGCGCGGATGAAATACGCATTTTCAGCAAAACGGCAGGCATCGATCACCAACGGAATGTTGTGCGCGGTAAGGATTGTTTTCACCTCACGGATGTTGGCCACAGAAACCGGCTGGCCGCCGCCGGTGTTGTTGGTTACCGTGATCATGCAAAAAGGGATGTTTTCGGCGCCATATTGGCGGATACATTCTTTGAGGCGGTCGGTATCCATGTTGCCCTTGAAAGGCGCCATGCGTGCCGGTTCCATCCCTTCCTTGCAGAGCAGGTCCACAGCCAGGGCACCGGCAAATTCCATGTTGGCTCGGGTGGTGTCGAAATGGCTGTTGTTGGGAATGACATGCCCCTTTTTCACCAGCACCTGGGCCAGGATACCCTCGGCCGCCCGTCCCTGGTGGGTGGGCAGCACGTGCCGCATACCGGTGATGTTCTTAACGGTGGATTCAAATTTTTTCCACGATTGGCTGCCGGCATAGCTTTCGTCGCCGAGCATCAGCGCCGCCCACTGATTGTTGGACATGGCGCCGGTGCCGCTGTCGGTAAGAAGATCGATGCAGCAATCTTCGGCATCCAGAAGAAAAACATTGTAATGCGCCGCAGTCAGCGCCCGTTCACGGTGCTGCCGGGTGGTGACCTTGATCGGTTCTGTCATTTTGATCCGAAAAGGCTCGATGATCGTGCGCATGTCCTCCCCCCGTCAAAGATAGGAACTGCCTGTTTAAAGCGGGCCCACTAGAATGAGCAAAATTGTATCATCTGTGAGAGCACAGACAACACCTTGGGGCGGGCGAAGCACCCCCTGCATAGGTAAACTCATCCCACCGGGACCCTGACGTTGTCAAGCATAGAAAAGGTATTACAGCCTTTCAAGACGAGAGATCGATATCCTGATCACGGTGACCCGGCCGAATGCAGGAAAAGCTGTTGCGCGGAAGCTTACCGAATACACATTGGGCCTGTTTGCGGCAAGACAATTTATTGAAAACAATAAGAAAATTACCAGAAGAGAAGATCTACTTGGACACAGATTTGTTGGATATATCGATGATCTGCTGTATGACCGGCAACTGATATTTATGAAGGAGCTTTACCCGGGGGAGACGCCGATATTCCCAACCTCGACCATCATTGCTCAAATGGCCGCCGTTGTTGCCGGCGCAGAAGGCTGTGTCGCAATCGCCGAATAACGTCTTCCCGGACGAGTCCCGCGAGGCAGGACTCAGGGTGGTGAGCCTGCCGAACCGCGGATCAAGTCTGGAAAGACGTGTTCGTCTATATTCCAGCGTCTATAATTTACGAGACAGCTACATAGCCACGTGCTGAAAAGATTTCATGCAAATTTTGGGATAGGGTTTTGATCATGCCTATAAATAGGCTTACCTGGTATTTTGAGTGCTACTTCAAGGCCGCCTTTACTTTTGCTGCCACATCGGCCGAAACCCAACAGGTCCACAAATTTTCTTAGTTTTTTAGAAACCAGATTGCCGCTTCATCGGTACTTGCCTTGTTGTCCCGCATATAGGCCAGGAATTTGTTATTGATATCCAAGGTGGTTTCATATTTCTTTAAAAACTCAACCACCTCCGGAGCCTCTTTGGGCAGGCTCTTATGGACAACGATGTCGCACAGTCAAAACTGACGACCTGATTTTCCACCCCTTTTTTTGGATATGACCAGTGGTATAATAAAGACGATACACGCGATCAAGAAGATAGCACTACCAATGAATGTCAAAATATCCTGATTTTTCAGACTTGATGCGATGAATAAAATCGCACATAGGATAAAAAGGCTCCAACCCGATAGCTGACACTTGCGTTCCAGTTCAGTTGTATTTTTTTTATTTTTTCCCATTTTAGTTGTTGTTCCTTCTCCCTTTCATTTAGGAACATATCATCGAAATTTAATAGATATCTCGTCTGTGTCCCCTATGCAAATGGACATATACCTCAGTAAACGCGCTGCATGAATTCGTAAACCGCTATGATATCGCTTACCCGGAAAAACTCAGGACTATAATCATTCTTTTTCAGGTCTTATTGTTCACTTCAGCGTGATCTACGCTGTGCGAATCGTAGCCGGGAGGCTCCTCAAGGTCGGAGTGATACCGATGGATTCCGTTTGGCGATCTTTCCTTCACAATGAAGACTTTACAAGGTTCGAAGTCCAAATTGATGAGTCGAGTGGCGGAACAGGCTTTTGACAAACCCGGTATTCGGGTTAGGATGACTTGAGCTCGGCCAGGCCCGGATACATCTTTAAAAACCGTCTCTCTGCCTCATCGGTTCCAATCAAAATTATTTCATCATTCTCCTTGAAATGGACAGAGGGGGCCGGGTTGTTCAGCATCTCCCCGTCGCGGCTTATGGCGATGACGCTACTGCCGGTCCGCATGCGTATATGGCTTTCGGCCAAGGATTTGCCCACAAAAGAGGGGTGCATACCGGCACGGAAGACGTTCAGCCCCTCGGCAAGCATCAGCACTTCATCGGGTTTGAGAAGATTAAGGATCGTATTGGCCGCCAAAGAGCCATATGACATCACCAGATCGGCCCCGGCGTTATGCAGCTTTGAGATATTTTTATCAAGGTTGGCCCGGCAGATGATCTGGATGTCGGGCCTTAGCTTTCGGCAGTAAATGGTCAGGTAGATATTTGTGGGATCATCATGGGTGGTGACGATAACCGATGGCGCTTCCTCGATCCCTGCCTGCATCAGGGTGTTGATGTCCGCAGCGCTTCCATGAATATAATTGTCAGTGACGGCGAGCCTCTTATTTTTCTCAATGATTCGATAATCCGTACCCGCCTGTTCCAGCGACTCTGCTGCAGCACGGTCAACCCGGCCGCCCCCCAAAATAAGGACCGGTGCCCGGAATTCTTGATACCCTCCGATCTGGTCATCGTAGGCCTTGAGCTGTTCTGCCGACCCGGCCAAAAGAAGAACAGTCGTGGAGCCGATGGGTGTCGTAGCGGTGGGCAATTCAAACTTGCCCCTTTCCCAGACACCCACAACCGTAATTCCCGTTGCCTCGCGCAACTTGGCTTGCTGGAGTGTCTTACCAACCAGTGGTGTTTTCATAGTTGGGGCCTCGGCGATGAGCAGCGAGTCGATGCGTCCAATGACATTTGATCGCGTGCTTGTCATGAGCACCCTTCTCGACAATGACTGGCCCAGCAGTTTCATGAATTGCAATACGTAAGTGCTTCCGGCGAGCTGTAAAATGTCCACGGAATCATCCAGATCGGCATTTGCCGCAATGGGCACCTCTTTAGAAATCTCCCGCACGGTAAAGGCGATGTTTGTATTCATCATGTCGTCAAGATTGGCCAGCACCAGGGCCGCCTTACGCACCTTGATGCGTCTGTATGTTTCCGGGTCACTCAAATCACCCACGACCACCGGATGGTCGAGGTCGAAGAGCTCCAGGGCACGCTGTATATCCTCCATGACGATGACGTATGGATACTGATACTGTCTCAGCCTTTCGATGAGATTCATGGCAATCGGGTCGTAGCTTGTCAGAATGACGTGCCCTTGCGTGTCCTCGGGTAATTCTCGGGGGGCCCTGGCTTTTCTCTGGGCATCAAGCCACGGGGCATAGAAGAACTGGATGAACGTGAAGGGCAACATGATTAGCAGGAATATGAGACCGGACAGGAGTACGATGACGGAGAACAGTTTCCCCAGGTCCGATGTGAATGTGATATCACCGAAGCCGAGGGTGGACATTACCGTGAGGGACCAATAAAATCCTGTAATCCAGCTGAATGTTTGGTCTTCCAGTATCATTATAAAGTGAAACAGGATGCTGTAGACGGTGACCATCGTCGCCAGGACAAGCAAAAACCTGAATAGCATCCTGACGTTTCGCTCTTTTCTTTTCGTCATTATCTGGATGAACTGGCTCATCATATATTTCATAACAAACATCTCCCTGCCTGATCGATGCGCTTTGCCGGATTAGGGTCAAGATGCATCCTGAAAGATTGGACACAGGTTCGAGCCATTGCCAGAAAAACCTTCAGATTGGATCCCATGATGACGCCGATGGCGTTTTGCATGTTCATCATGCGGGCGCCGACAAAGGCCGGCACCATGAGCGAGACCGCCGAACTGCTCTGCAACAGGGCTGTGACAAACGCACCGCTGGCGATGGATCGCAGCCTGCCCTGGGTGTATGTTCGGATGATACGCTTGGAGGCCCGCCTGGATAAGGCCTCTACGGATTCCTCGATCAACTGCATGCCGTACTGGATAATACCGAGTCCAGCCAGCAATTTCCAGGAGTCCAGATTAAATGACATGGTGCTTCCTTTTGCCGTCGTTCACCGAGGTTTTACCGTCGATATCGGACGTTCGGTCTCGACCGTCAGTTCCAGCGGCAATAATATAGTTACACAGGGCCATGAATTTATATATGTGAGATACCCGTCGAAAAACAGCTAATTTTAAAGAATGCGTTGGAAATATGGACCGAAATTCGGCGAAATTTCAGGACGGGCATGAGTTTACGCGTTTCTACGCAAAAATGGAACCTACATCATAACGATAAATCCACTTTCTTGATTATTTCCTTTCTGTTGCTGACGGCACGGCAAATTGCGGATCGACTGAGGTCGAGCCTTCTGCCAACCTCCGATCCAGATTGCCTTTAATTCTAATATCCTTCTCGCATGAGAAACTTATAAAACAATAGACATCCCGTAAATTCGTCCCGCAAATTCGTCCCGCAAATTCCGGGTGTTGTGATCTATCTGTCGACCATCGATTATACTCGATGGTCGTTTTGGTTGGCATTGCGTGGCATCCTTGAGGATTAAACGGTCCAAAATGTTATAATGCAGGACCTGCCCCCCTTTCCATACAGATCCGCCGGATCGGCGAAGCTCAGCAGCGACAGGGTGTGGCGAAATCTAATTACCTGAGCCCCACTTCCTTAAGTGCGTTCTTGCACCGTTTGCTGACTTTTTTATCGTTGTTTTCAAGACACTGGAGCAGGCGTCCTTCGCCGGCGGCAACCGAGCTGCAAAACTTTTCCAGGTCCGCATCGCATTCATTTGCCACATACCCCAGAGCAGCAACGGCACGTTCGAGCTGAACGGCCGCGTCATAAAGGGCATACTCACATTTCGGAGACAGCTTATCTCCGTGGGCAAACAGGCATGCCAGCATGCGGCCCTCGCCAGGCGTCACCTGGCTGCAGAACTTATCCATTTCAGCCTTACAACCGTTAACCACGGTCTCAACCAGATCCTGCTGAGCGACCGCACTTCCTGCCACGAATAAAACAGCAGCCATTGTTATCACTGTCATGAATGTACGCTTCATACGTTTACTCCTTTTACTTTTTTTTGGCTAAAGCAGTTGCAGGGGGTGAAACACCTCGAGGCCGGTGCCTTCCGCAAGTTGAATTTTACATACACTGCTCTCTGTGACGATGGCATCGATTTCGGCGGCTTTGAACAAATCAAAGAGAGCATCTCCCACAGCCATGGAAAGTTTGTGACCAAGTAGTCCTGCCTTCAGGCCGAACGTCCCGCCCATGCCGCAACAGGTGCCGGTCTCGATCACCTCGACTTCCGCGCCACGCCGTCGCAGCCATTCGATGGCGCCGTGTCCGGAGCCGAGGGCACGCTGGTGGCAGGGGATGTGAAACCCGAATTTTCTACCCTTCAGCGACCTTGACATCGGTGCATTCCCGGTGTCTTCCTCAAGCTTGTTCAGATACTCGAACAGTTCATGGGTGTGGTCGGCCACCCGGCGGGATGCGTTGTTGTTTTTCAACAAATGGGGGTAGGATTCGGCCAGACTGTATGTGGCCGTGGGCTCGATGCTGACAATGTCGTATCCCTGATTGGCGTAAGGGAATAATTTGGCCACATTGCCGGCTGCCGTCTTCCGTGCCCGATCCAGATCCCCGTATGCGATAAATGGATAGCCGCTGGCATCCTGGGGGGGCAATACCACCTCGCAATCCAACGCTTCGAGCTGTCGGACGGCCGCCATGCCCAGGTCGGGATCGTTGTAATTGGCATACACGTCGACGAAAAACGCCACCTTCCGCTGGGGGGCGACGACCTTCAACCGGTGATCTTTGAACCGCTGCATGAATGTGGGATAGGTAAAGGGCGGCACGTTTCGATCCGCCGACAGACCGATGGTCTTATCCATCAGCTTGCGAATGGCCCGGGTGTTCAAGGAGAAGTTGGCCACCGCAGCGGTGACCGAGCCCAGCCTGGCCGCCTTGTCGGCGCCCATCATGACTTTGTTCGGCAGGGGGTATCCATGTTTTTTAGCATCCCGATGCTTTATCTCGGCGATCATGTGGGGCATGTCGATGATGGCCGGGCAGATCTCCTTGCACAGGCCGCAGGAAATGCAAAGGGGCGCAAAATTCCCGGCTGTTTCGAGGCCGTGAACGGCGGCCGTCCAGCAGATGCCCATGGGGCCGGGATAGATGTGGCCGAAGGTGTGTCCGCCGACGATACCCGAGGTAGGGCAGACGTTCATGCAAGCCCCGCAGCGGATGCAGTAAAGAGACTCCCGGTAATCCGGGTCGTCGCGCATCTCGGTGCGGCCGTTGTCCAGAATGATGATATGGCTCTCCCTGGCATTCTTTCCGTCTCCCTCCCCGAGCGGATTGCGGCCGTGCATCCAGGTGACGTAGGTGGTCGGAAGCTGGCCGGACGCGCTGACAGGATGTGCCAGGATCATCAGCATGGCGTCCTCGATGGTTTCGACGATTTTCTCCATCCCCATGACGCAGATATGGCATTTACCGATGCTCGATACGTTGCGGGCGTTGCCCTCGTTGGTTTCGATGCAGATGGCGCCGGTTTCGGCAATGCCGATGTTGGCGCCGGTCATGCCGATCTCGGCATTCAGGAAAATGGGCCGAAGATACTTGCGGACGACTTTCATGATGCTCGGGATGTTGCCCTCTACGGGCTTTCCGGTGGCTTTTTCGAAAATCTTGGCCACCTCGGGGGCCATCTTGTGAACGGACGGAAACACCAGGTGGAACGGCTTTTCATTCACGAGCTGAATGATGAGCTCTCCCAGATCGGTTTCCACCACATCGATGCCAGCATCCATGAGCGGCCGGTTCAGCTCGATTTCTTCGGTGGTCAGGGATTTGGATTTCGCCAGGTGCGTTGCGCCACGTTCCTTGGCCAGATCGATGCAGTATTTGATGACATCAGCCGGGGTTTTGGCCTCAAATACCTTGGCACCCCGTTTTTCCACGTTTTCAATGAACTGTTTCTTCAAGCGGGGAAGATCCTCGATGCAGCGCTCCTTTGCCTTTCGGACATCGTTTCGAAACGCTGTGCCGCCCGGCAATGTCTCCAGGGCCGCAGCCCGCGTGTCGCGCCCGCGTTTCATGCACCGCAGCAGGGCATCGCTGGCGGACCGATCCTTCAGCGACGCATCGATTTTTTCGTACAGACGTTCATAGCGTTGAGTGGTCATGGGTTTCTCCAGTTCGATAACTATTATCGCAAAGACGCAAAGCGCGCAGAGAGGTTATCTAATTTTTTCAGAATCCCTGAGAGGGGGATTCTGGAAAAGCGCTTCCTCAGAAGTGCAGGAGCAATTCGTATTCCCAGTTAATATTGCTGGACGACCAATGAACCCTTCGGCAGGCTCAGGATAACCGGGTAACTGGCAAACCGGCAAACCTTAACCCTCAGCGCCCTCTGCGTCTCTGCGGTAATCATTTGATGTACTATCTCTATTTGCCAATGATCACCGCGTGGGCTTCGCCGGGTCCGTGCACGCCCAGGGTCAGCTTCAGTTCGATGTCACCCGTCCGGCTCGGACCCGAGATGAAACTGATGACCAGGTTTTCATCGTGCTCCTTCACGATCTCGCGGATGCGCGCCGATCCATCCTCGAACCGGTTCACGATATCGGCCTTACGCAGCACCCCGATATAGGTCGGCGTCAGCGCCGACACCAGGCGGACCGCGTCGTTTGTGGTTGTTTCCACCAGGGTGCCCGATTGTGCGATGGCAAACGCGATGCCGGTGATCCCCACGTCGGCCTCGTCAATAGCTGCCGGCAGGGTCTCGGCGGCATACGGTTCCTTGAGCACCTTTATGCCGTCGCAGCGCTTTTCGATGGCGGTCACCAGCTTTTTGGGCAGGTTCGCCAGGGCGACGCATTTGGCCTCCTTGGATGTAATGATGGAAATGATTTCGTCCACCGCGGCCTTCTCGGACGGGACGGCGTGGGCAACTCCGGAAAGCTTTTCGAAACACTCGGCAAAATCGAATTTTATCTCGGCATTCATGGCATCTGCCTGCTCTTATAAGGTATTGGGGAAGTGGGGCGTCTATTCCGTGATGCCGGACCAGCCTGTAAAGGCAGCTAAAATCCGGAATGATAAACGATGATGCGCGAAACTCGTTGAATGTTGAGGTATGAGAGGAAGGAACGTTCGCGCTGTATTTCTTTATCTTACCCGCGGCAATTTCCCGCCGTCAATGGGAAAATTGGACTCACAAAACTTTTTATGAGAGCCGGTCGGATTTAGATAGAATCCGTTTATACCCCCTCCCTCCGACGCCCTCCCTCCAGGGGAGGGAGAAATCTTGTCCTCCCCCTTGATGGGGGAGGCGCGGTGGGGTGATAGAACGGTCATTTTCCATATCCTTAAATTTGTTCATAGATTTATTCAGGACGATGCAGAGGGAATTTTCGCACGATTGAAGGGGCACGACTCGATGCGGCACCGCTTGCAGAAATAGAGCCATTGCCCGAGATACCACATGCCGGCGGACAGCGCGAAAACGGTCAGCAGCACCGGTTGAGATATGAGCCAGTACAACGGGTAGACAGGGATCAAAATAAAGATCAGGTAAAACAGCACCCGCTCACCGGGAGTAAAGGGTTCTGTTTTCCGTTTTTTCACGAGCCATTTCGTGAATGCAGGAGGGGCTTGCAGGCAGTCGCCATAGACATGAAGGTGCGGACATCTTGGGCAGTTTGTGTGTCGCATGATGACACCCGGAATACCGTACCAGTAGATGACGATGTAGGGCAGCACCCACGGCCAGTCGGCCCTGACGATGCCAATGGTCCCGACGATCCCCATGATAAGGAAGGACGATTGCGCCCAGAGTTTTTCCCGGACGCTGAATCCTTCGGCCAGTGTGCAGCCAGGATGATCTTTCGTTGGATTCATGATTAAGTTTCTTCAAAAAGGGCACGCCGCTGAGAAGGTTTATTGAAATCGAGCCCCTTCTCCACATTCACACCTTTAAATTGAATATCATGAGAGCCATGACGTCAAGCGCGAAAAAAATAGGGGACATTGTTGATAAACTTGACTAACGTTGATTTGAATTCGACCAGGTTTTGTACGGCATAACAGAGCTGCCCATGGTAATTGAGAGTATTCCTTCCGAAATGGAATTGTACCCATCATGATTACCGCAACGTGATCCTGCCGTGACGATCAAGAAAGGGCCTATGGATCCGGCGTTCGAACTCCATGAGCTGTTGCCCAGGCAGATGTTTTTTTACACAATTTTTTCGGTTGTCGAAAAACTAATTGGCATGCCGGTATTATCCACCAGGGCTGTTGCGGTCAGCCAAATGTCTACGAGTTGACCCGCTTTGGTTTTACGCAGGGTTTCAAACGATTTAACCGGTTTTCCTTCTTTTAATTTCGTCCTCAGTGCATCGATTTCGGTGCGCCGATCCTCCGGAATAAGATTACCTATATTCATCTTCAGGGCTTCCGATTTGTCCCAGCCGTAGATTCTTTCGGCGGCTTTATTCCAGGCAAGAATGTTACCGTCGAAATCCTGCACCGTAATGGCATCGTTTGCATCCTGCACCACTGTCGCCAATCGCTGCAGATCTTCCGAGCGCTTTATTCTTGATATATCGGCAAAGGTGACCACTATGCCATCGATCAGGTTGTCACCCGTTCGATACGGCATCATGCGCATGGTGAACCATTTGCCGTCCTCGGTCGAAAACTCTTTTTCGATCGGTATCAGAGTTGCCAGAACCGTTTCGGCGTCTTTAGGTAAATTAGTATATGCGATGCTGGATGTAATATCACCGATGGGGCGGTCGATATCGTTCTTGATTAAATTGAACAACTCGGTGGTTACCGGGGTGTAGCGTTTGATGCGCAATTGGCAGTCCAGGAACAAGGTGGCGATTTCGGTGCTGGCCATCAGGTTGTTAATGTCGTCCTTGGCCCGAACCAGCTCTGCTAATTTACTTTGCAGCTCGTCATTGATTGTCACCAGTTCTTCATTGGTCGAATGCATCTCCTCTCTGGAGGTTTCCAGTTCTTCGTTGGTAGATTTCAATTCTTCATTGGTAGATTGCAATTCTTCGTTGGCTGATTTGAGCTCCTCGTTGGAGGTTTCCAGTTCCTCAATGGTCGACTGAAGACTCTCCCGTGTATATTTTAACTCTTCCTCAAGGCTATTTACATGAGGGTTGAGGGTTTCTTCATCCACTTTCGCCTTGGTCTCGGTCGCGGTGTCGGCCGGCGAATCGTGTTTCTCGAAGATCACCAGCATCATTCCCTGGGGAGCAGCCGGTTCATTCAGAGGGTTGATGCTGATGTCGCATGTCGCCAGCCGGCGGTCATGATGGAGGGGCAATTCCTTGATAACGATGTTCGTTTTTTCCCGGACGGCTTTTGCCAAGCCGATGCTCAATTTATGGTAAAGTTCTTTGCGGATGAGATGCAGCAAGCTGACGCTGGGCTCACCCGCCGATTGGCTTAGAAAGGGGCTGGTATCACCCAAATAATAAAGAATTTCGTATTTCTCATTAATCAGGACACTGTCCGGCGTATAATGTTTAAGGACCATGCTTTCGGCAACCGCACGGGCGTCCAGCGCTTTTTTGGGCTCAGTCGGTTGCGGGACTCCAACGGTATCGAGCAGGGGAGTGCGCGGGTATTCGACCATTTTCTCCAACAGTATCTCTTTGCGTTTGAATAGCTTATGCTTGGAATGGATGGGAGTGAAGAGATCGGAAAAACGACCGATCGACTCCGAGCTTCCCAAAAACAACATACCATCCGGGACCAACGAAAAATGGAAAAGGGGTATTATTTTCTTCTGTAGCTCTTTATCCATGTAAATCAGAAGATTGCGGCAACTGACCATATCCAGTCTGGAAAACGGCGGATCGTTGATCAGGTTCTGGAGTGCAAAAACGACCGGTTCCCGAATTTTTTTCCGGATGGCATATGTTTTACCGTCTTTAACAAAAAATCGGTGCAGCCGCTGCTTGGTGATGTCGGCGGCAATGCTGTATGGATAGAGCCCCTGTCGCGCGAGTTTGATGGCATCCTCATCGATGTCCGTGGCAAATATCTGTACATGGTGGTGTTTATTCAGCCTACTCATGAGCTCATCGAGCAAGATGGCCAGGCTGTAGGCTTCCTCCCCGGTTGCACATGCGGGAACCCATATGCGAACCGGGCTGTCCGGGTGCTTGTTCTTCAAGATCGGCACGAGAGCTTTTTCAGCTGCCGTTTCAAATGCCTGGGGGTCTCTGAAAAAACTGGTAACGCCGATTAACAGATCCTTAAACAGCGTATCGATTTCGACCGGTGTCTGCTCAATGAATCGCAAATAGTCCTGAAGACGACGGATCTGCTGCAGGGCCATGCGGCGCTCAACTCTGCGACGGATGGTGTTTAATTTATATCCTCTGAAATCATTACCGGTTTTGGAACGGATGATCAGCAGGATTTTTTTGATGGTGGCGTCGAGGGTGTCGGTGGTGTCCGGTTTTTCCTTGGCGGCGATGTACGGCTGATGCAGATACTTGAGCAGGTCAGGGCCCATCTTTTCAACCGGCAGCACCAAATCCACAAGTCCGGTACCGATGGCGCTGGCCGGCATTCCTGTATAGGCCGCCTGATCCTGTTGCTGCACCATGGCGATGCCCCCCGCACCCTTAATCGCCTTGATCCCTGAAGTCCCGTCGGTGCCGGTGCCGGACAGGATGACGGCAATCGCCTTATCTTTCAGGTCCTCCGCCAGTTGCCGCAGAAAATAATCGATGGGCATGCCGGCATGCAGGTTTTCATCTGGTTTCACCAGGCGGAGGGTGTGGTCGGAAATGCCCACGAGACGATTGGGTGGATTAATATAGATACAATTGGCCTCGGGTTTGAGGCCATCCTCTATCTCGATAATCTTCAGCGCGGTACGGGGCCGTAGCAGTTCTCCCATGAGACTTTTATGTTTCGGGTCCAGATGCTGTATAATCACTATTGCCGCAAGCCCGCCGGCCGAAGCGCCCATTCCGACGATGGGAATGGTGTTTTCTTGTGTCATGGATTCGCGCATCTCAAAGCGGGTCGTTCCCGTTGTCATCCTTGTCTCTGATCTGTATCGAGGATCTGTCGCAGTATCTGGGAAAACTGTTGGAGCGTATAGGGCTTTTGAATGAATCCCCTGCAGCCGCGCTTGAGGATTTCTTCGGCGGCGCCTTCTTTACTGTACCCGCTGGCCAGCAAGACCTTTACCCCTGGATGAAGCGCTCGAAGATGCTCGTATGTCTCACGGCCGCTCATTCCGGGCATTGTCATGTCCAGCACCACCAAATCGATTTGGTTGTGGTACCGACCATATTGTTCGATCGCCTCTTTTCCGCTCTCTGCAAGTAACACGCGATAGCCCAAACGTTTGAGCATAATGACGCCCACATCTCTGACATGCAGTTCATCGTCCACCAGCAGAACGGTTTCGGTGCCGGAGGGCATCTCCTGGGGGAGGCGGGCTATGGGGGCGATGCTATCGGTTGTTGCCGGAAGGTAGATGATAAATGTGCTGCCTTCAGACGGTTCGCTGGAGACCTGAATACGCCCCTTGTGGTTGCGAATGATACCGTAGACGGAGGCCAATCCTAAACCGGTGCCTTGTCCGCCGCGCTTCGTGGTATAAAAAGGTTCGAATATCCTTTCACGGGTCGCCTGGTCCATCCCGCTTCCCGTGTCGCTGAGTGTTATCCGTACATAGCTGCCCGCCGGCAGTTGAGGGGGACCACCGGGATTTTCTTCCAGATCCAAATTAGCCGTCTGGACTCTCAGACGGCCGCCATCCGGCATGGCATCACCGGCATTAATAAAAACGTTCAACAGCACCTGTTCGATCTGGGATCGATCAGCCTTCACCGCCCAAAGATCATCCTGCAGGTCGGTTATGACCTGGACGTCCCTGTGCGTGCGCTTAAATATATCCACGCTGTTTAGAATGCTGGTGTTGATGCTGATTGGACGGACATCATACTTTCCGCCCTGTGCAAAGCCAAGCAACTGTCCGGTCAACTCGGCGGCACTTCGGAGCATCGCACTGATACTTTTTAAATAGCCGGCATAGGGCTGGTTCAAGCCGGGGTCTTCCCGCATCAGCGATACATAGCCTTGGATACTCATAAGAAGGTTGTTAAAGTCGTGAGCCACCCCTCCGGCCAGGGTTCCGATCGCTTCCATTTTCTTTGCTTCGTTTAAATGCTCTTCGAGTCGCCTGCATTCCTCTTCAGCTTTCTTACGCTCGGTAATATCGATCACAGCCGAAAAAACTTCGTTCTTAAACGGTTCGACCTGGGGAATCAGGCTGCTTTCCAAGCTAACAAAAACCTGCGCACCATTTTTGCAATCTAGTTTTAGTTCAATCGATTTTCGGCTGCGGGATTCGATGACCGATCGACGGTGACGCCAGAAGGAATCCTTATCTTCCTGGGCTACAAAGTACCTGAAAGGCTTGCCGATCAGGTGTTGGCGCTCAAAACCCAGAAGGGCCGTTCCGGTCAGGTTTACCTTCTGGATCAGCCCCTTCGAATCGATTGTAAAATAGCTGACCGGAGCGAAATCATAAAGATCGGTGTATTTCGCCAGAGCGGTCCCCGTTTCGATTTGTGCCCGGCGCAGTTCATCGTTTTGCATTTCAAGTTCGATTTGATGGACCTGCAACTCATGCAGAATTTGTCTGGTATCGGTGTCTGCTATTTCCGGGATGGCGTCCGCATGTTCGGCAAGAAATTGTTCCGCCCTTTTGCGCAGTGCATTTGCGGGGACATTGTTCTGGCGGACAGGTGTCAAACGGGGGATGTCCTCTTTTGACTTGTACAAATAACAGACACCGACCCCAAAACGGGTTTCCTTATCGATTTCCAGTTTTCTACAGCTTTTTACCTCCACCACGTAGGACCGGAATTCCTCGGGCCCCTGCGCCCCGGGATCATACGTGTCCATGGTAAGCTGTAGCTGGTCACCCGGCTCGTAGTCCTCCGAGCATACAAAAAACAGCCCGTCTTCGTTATAGTTTTGCATTTGCCCATCGTGATGGTTTCGGCCGCCACCCAAGGCAATGGTGAGATTCGCCTGCTTACGAATCCGGGGAGAAGCCCTATTTTCGTTTGGCACGGGCATTCGATCCCTACTCCGGTGGGAATTAGAAGGACTGATCTAAACGCAATCTATAATTTCACTCATTTTTGGGTAGTTAAAATTGCAGCTTGTAGATCAGACATCAGCACGTGAGTGCGGGAGAGAGAGCCTGAGTGCTCCTGTATTCAGCTCCGAAACGTAGTGTTTAGTACTGTATCGCACATACCCCCTTTTCGCAAGAAGGATAGCAGAATTTTGTGCTTCGCATTTGCGATAAATATTGATAAAAAGATGAAAGATCGATACTTTAGGAGACCTTTACTCACCGGCAAGGGTGGTTATCCTTAAAGCTGCTTTCTGACATTACTTGCAATCATCGTATCGCATCGGAGTCGCATCCATGGTGATCAAAGAAGAGATCGAAATAAATGCACCCTTGAGTGTGGTGTGGCGGACCTTCTCCCAAATGGAGGACTGGGACAGCTGGAACACGGCCTGCCGGAGTTGCTGTATCATTTCGGGGGACGAGGACCTGTCCGCCGGTACCTGCTTTTCCTTCGTGATTCGCCCCCTGGCATTTCCCATGAAGGTTCAACCTAAAATCGTTAAATGCGATCCGGGCCGGGAGGTTGTCTGGGAGGGCGGCAAACTCGGCATCCATGCGTCTCACACGTGGAAATTTCGCGAAGAAGAGGGCAAGGTCAAACTGTTGAGTGTCGAGAGCTTCCAAGGGCCCATGGTCTGGATGGGGCATCTGCTAAGCGTCCCCAAACGGCTGCACCGATTGACAGTGGAATTTCTGAGTACGTTGAAGCAGGCTTCCGAAGCCTGTACCTCGACCCAGGCCTGGCGTCTATGAATCCAAGGTATTTCAGGACATAACGCTCATCACAGTTGCATATTTCGTCCGATTTTATAAGAGCCGGAATGGTCAATCGCTGTCGGCTGACAGATGAAGTCATCGCCAGCTTCGGTCGCGCGACCAAATGTATACTGATCGGCAACCCGGGTAGTGAAAAGAGCAGGATAGAATCCGTCCCCGATATCCTTGAAGGATAACCAAAAGGATGACCACCAGGCTATATAAAATTTCGGCAATCGTGATATGCAGCGTGCTTTTAGCCGGCTGTGCGACAGTATCCTTTGAGAAACCAAAACCTTACAGCACAGCGATCACCGACACAAGCGATACGGCGTTCGGCCAATATGCTGCCGACATGGCCGCCCGGTTCGGCGGGGCCTCCGGGTTTTATCCCCTGAATCAGGGTATGGACGCGTTGGGTGCCAGACTCAGGCTGGCAGAACGGGCAACCAAGAGTATCGATTTGCAGTATTTTTTAATGAAGAACGATACAGCCGGCGCCGTGATGGCAAACGCGCTGCTCAAAGCAGCGGACCGGGGTGTTCGAGTTCGGTTTCTTCTGGATGATTTATTTACCACAGCTCCCGATCGAACTTTCCTGCTGATGAATCAGCACCCCAATATCGAAATTCGGATCTTCAACCCGGTTTCCCGGGTCGGCATTTACGCGGTGAACTTTGTCGGCTCATTCGGTCAGGCGAACCGGCGCATGCACAACAAATCATTTACCGTGGACAATGCGATTGCCATTGTCGGCGGCCGAAATATCGCTGATGAGTACTTTCAGCTGAAAATCGACTCGGTCTTTATCGACTTCGATGTTCTGGCCGTGGGACCCATCGCAGCCGAAATATCCGAGTCCTTCGACGAATTCTGGAACCATTCGCGGGCTGTGCCCATCGAGCAATTCACCCACGATCCCCGAAAAGAGGATCTGGAAACGGTTCGAGCGGACATCGCCGAAGAGTTCGATGGCATCTATGACAGCGTATACAGACAGGCACTCGACAGCCGGCTGCTGCAAGATCTCATCGAAGGCCGGCGATCGCTGTATGCCGGGCGGGCCCGTGTCCTCAGTGACAGCCCGGACAAGCTGATCAGCAAGGTCGACGAAGCGCATATGCGGCTCGCCATGGACTTGCGCGACGTCATACTGAGTGCCGAAACAGAAGTGGTGTTTATTTCACCATACTATGTGCCGGGCGATGGGGGTGTACAGCTGGTCCGCGATCTGGTCGATAGGGGGGTGCGCGTCGTCATCCTCACCAATTCACTGGCGTCCAATAATCATGTGCCGGTGCATTCCGCTTATGCGAGCTACCGAAAGGATGTCATTGAGGCTGGTGGCGAGTTATATGAAGCACGCGCCAACGCGGCGCGTGAATTGAGCAACGACAAGGAAGGCCCGGACACGCTAACCCTGCATACCAAGGCCTTTTTTATAGATCACAGACAACTGTTTGTCGGTTCACTGAATCTCGACCCTCGCTCGATTGAAATCAACGCCGAAATGGGCCTGTTAATTGACTCTGAAGCAATTGTTAAACGCTTGACACAGGACATGGAAGAAATCCTGGCAACCATCGCTTATCGGGTACGTGTAAACGACAGGGGGAGGCTCGAATGGCATAGCCGCATTGATAATCAAAAAGTGATCGAGACAACAGAACCCTTGACGAATTGGTGGCTCCGATTCAAAGCGTGGTTTATGAAAATCGTTCCTGAAAAGCAATTATAGAGACCCCTCAACCGTTCGCATTGTCACCATTGGAGTTACGGTGATTGGCAGGCGCCATCGTTTTTCAGCAGCAACCATTAGAAGGACATGCCGGAGGGCGTCTTCTTCGATGTCGTGAGGGATCGTTATATTCCGGAGTCAGGAAGTAGCCCGATCCTAAAATCCTACTTTTTCGGATCGCTCGTCATCGGCAGGTTAAACAGGATATCGTTCTCCAGGTAAATCTGCTCCAGCTTTTCCTGGTGGGGGCGGACGTCATCCCGCTGTTTGGCGGCCAACTCCAGAACCAGGTAGCTGATGACACCGGACATGGCGGCAATGTAGCCGATGTACGGGATGGACTGGGACGGCACCACCACTGTTCTGTGGGCAAAGGGAAGCAGCGGGCACAACGGACTGTCGGCCATGACCAGAAGGGTTTGATCGAGGCGGCGGACAAGCTTCGCCAGCCGGATGAGTTCATTCGGGTAGCGTGACGTGGCCACAATCACTATCAGTGCATCCGCAGGGGCGCTGTTGAGTCGATCGAAGACGGTGCTGTCGCTGCCTTTTAGAATGTTTACCCCCTTGCGGACTTTGGACAGGGACCAGCCGAAATAATAGGCAAAGGTGTATGACAGCCGGGAGCCGGCGACATACACTGACGGGGCTTTCCCTAACTGATCGATAAACGTGTTCAGTGTCTCCCGGTCGATGGTCTGGTAAAGCTGACGCATATTTTCCATTTCTTCGGTCATGACCTGGCCGAGAAGATCCCCTTCCGCCCCCTTCAGGCCGGGCAGATCGACACGCTCCTGCAGGGTCATGCCGGTATTGACCAAATCCCGCAGGGCCTGAAGAAAGGTGCCATAGGTCCCATACCCCAACTGGCCGACGAAACGCACCACGGTGGCCTCACTGACCGCGCAGGCCTTGGCCAGCTCTTTGGTGGTCATGAAGACCGCCTGTTGCGGGTGCTGCACGACATAGTTTCCCAGGATCCGTCCTTTTGGCGTCAACGTCGGCATGTGGTCTACAATGTGCTGGACCACCGGATTGTCTACATGGTTCATATTTGCCACCTTTTATCTATTTCTCCATCCCCAACATTGCATGAGATTTGTTCGGTGGGTTGGTAAAAAAGACTTTAATTCAGAGTGTTATGGTGCAATGTCCGGACAATGGCATGAAAGAAACCTTTCACTTGGCTTGGATTGGCTTAAACCTGCCATATCTCATAATAAAATGATGCGGTTTGGCAAGAAAAAATCGACCTGAAATAAAATATTTCTTACATTATAAATTTTATTTGACATTATTTCTTTCATTTAGGATAGAGGTGTGCCGCCCGGGGAGCATTCACGGCACGTGATCGATGGTTGCCAGGGCTTCCTGCCGGGCGGGTGGTTTGGAGACAACCTCGAACATCCTGACAGCGAAAGGTGTTCTCATGTTCGGCAAACGCAAGCCCCTGTGGGGAACTAAAAAACGGCTCAAATCCAGCTACGATGCGGTCATCATCGGCGGCGGTCTGCACGGTCTTGCGGCAGCGTACTATCTGGCCAAAGAACACGGTTTGACCGATGTGGCGATTCTCGAAAAGCGATACATCGGCTTTGGCGGCGCCGGCCGCAATACCGCCATCGTCCGGGCCAACCAGCGGACCCAGGAGAATGTGCCGCTTTACAAAGAGGCCCTGGACCTGTGGCCGGTCCTCACCAAAGAGCTCAACTTCAACCTGATGTTCAACAACTGCGGCAATCTCAATCTCATGCACAGCGAGGCGGCCATGAAAGCGGCCCGGATGACCATTGCCACCGCCCAGTTTCATGGCGTGGAGAGCCATCTCATCGACGCCAAGGAAGCCAAGGCGCTGGTGCCCGCGCTGAACATTTCCGAAGACATCACCTTTCCGATCCACGGCGCCATGTACCATCCCCCGGGCGGCATCGTCCGTCATGACGCCGTCGTGTGGGGCCTGGCCAAAGGGTGCGCCAAACACGGCGTGCACATCCACCAGCAGACCGAAGCCACCGGCATCCTATCTGCCGGCGGCAGGATCACCGGAGTCGACACCGCCCGCGGACGCATCCAGACCCCGCGGGTGCTGGTGAGCGCCGGCGGGTACAGCGCCGGTATCATGTACCACATGCTCGGCATCAAGCTGCCCATCAGTGTCCTCACCATCCAGGCCATGGTGACCCAGCCGCTCAAACCGATTCTGGACCACGTGGTGTCCTCGGGCGCCTACCACTGCTATGCGAACCAGACGCTGAAGGGCGAAATCGCCACCGGTGCCCACATGGACCCGTGGCCCAATTACACCACCCAGAACACGGCGCATTACATCAAACACCAGGCCGAGGCTCTGTCGGACTGGCTCCCCTGTCTGCGCGGCGTGAAATTCATGCGGATCTGGGGCGGCCTGGCGGACATGACCCCCGACATGGCCCCCGTCATGGACGGCAACGATCCCATCGATGGCCTCTACATGGACTGCGGCTGGGGATACTTCGGGTTCAAATCCTGCAGCGCCGTGGGCAAATACATGGCCGAATACATGGCCACCGGCAACTGCCCGGAGATGCTCAAACCGTTTCACCTGCGCCGTTACGAAAACCACCGGTTGATGGGAGAGACCGCGGCATTGGTCAACTATACGCCGGACAACTAGCCCAAGGAGATAACATCATGGCGTTGACACTTACGTGCCCCGTCTGCGGCAAACGCAACGGCTACGAGTTCCGATACGGCGGTGAAGACAAAGGACCCCGGCCGGCAGAGGAGGGTCTGACACCCCGGGCCTGGTGCGACTATGTCCATATGAACACCTGTACGGTCGGGATCCAGAAGGAGTGGTGGTGCCATCGCGACGGGTGCGGGGCCTGGTTCACCACCTTCCGCGACACCACCAAAAACCTCGAAGTAAAACCACCGGAGGCCGAAAATGGACAGGCTTAAGCAACTCCCCACCCTCCGGATCAACACGGATGAACCGTTGACTCTGAAATACAGGAGAAAAACCTATCGCGGGGCGGCCGGAGATACCGTGGCAACGGCACTGTATGCCGGCGGTGTCCGGATATTCGGCCGCAGTCTGAAGTATCACCGCCCTCGGGGGCTTTACAGCCTCGACGGCGAGTGCAGCAACACGTGCATGGCGGTGGACGGCATCCCCAACGTCCGCACTGAAAACACACTGCTCAAAGACGGCATGGTCGTCGATGCGCAGAATGTAAAGGGATCGGCGAACTTCGACTGGCTCGGGTTCATCGATAAACTCGACTGGATGATGCCGGCCGGATTCTATTACAAAACCATGCACAAGCCGGCGGCCGTGTGGCCGGTGGCCATGAAGCAAATCCGAAAGGCCGCCGGACTGGGGGTGATTTCCCCCGACGATGAGATGAAGGGCCGCTATGACGAGCAATACCTGACGGCGGAAGTCACGGTTATCGGCGGCGGCCCCGCCGGAATGGCCGCGGCCCTTGCGGCCGCCGAGTCCGGGCATCGGGTGGTCCTGCTGGAATCACGCCCCCATCTGGGCGGGTGCTTCGACTATCGCGTCACCACCAACGGCCAGGGCACGCACCTTTACGAGCGGGCCCGGGAGCTGGCCGAACAAGTAAAACAGACCGCCAACATCCGGCGCTTCGAGCACGCCGCCATGGTGGGGGCGTACAACAACAATCTGATTACCGCATTCCAGGTGGGCAAAGCGGGCGACGGGTTCACCGAGCGCTACATCGAGATCCGCTCAGCCAGCGTCGTTGTGGCCACCGGCTGCATCGAACGCCCCCTGCTCTTCGAGCACAACGAACGCCCCGGTGTCATGCAGGTGGGCTGTGCCCACCGCCTCGCCCGCACTTACGGTATCCTGCCGGGCAAGGAAGCGGTGTTTTCGGTGGGACACGACCTGGGCCTGGAGGCGGCCGTCGACCTCTCCGATCTCGGGGTGAAGATCGCCTGCGTGGCCGACATCCGTGAGGACGGCCAGCGTCCCGACCTGCTGGAGGCCCTCGCCGAGCGTGACATTCCGGTGCTCGGAGGTTGGGTGGCGACCCACGCCCACGGCGGCAAAACCGTGAAGAAAGCCACCCTCTCCACCGTGGAGGGCACTGTCCGGCGACAATTTCCCTGCGACTTGCTGGTGGCCTCGGCCGGTCTGACACCGGTGAGCGGTCCCTTTATCCTGGCCCAGGCCGGGATGGGCTACGATCGTCGGACCGGTTATTTTCTACCCACCGGATTGCCCGAAAAGATGTTCCCCGCCGGACGGATCACCGGCATCAACGACCCCGATGCCATCGAAGCATCGGGCCGCCTGGCCGGCCTGGAGGCGGCGGCGGCCGCGGGCGCTGATGTGACTCAGGCGGCTGCCGCGGCCCGTCAGGCCGTCGCGGCGCTTCCCGGCCCCGAACGGGGCTGCAAACTGGTCACCGCTCCGGTGAAAGGCCGCAAGAGTTTTATCTGCTTCGATGAAGACGCCACCGTCAAATCGGTGAAACAGGCCATCGACGCGGGGTTTGATGTTCCGGAGCTGGTCAAACGGTATGCCGCAGTGGGGCTGGGGCCCGGCCAAAGCGGTATCCCCGGTCACAATCTTCCCCTGTTTGTGGCGAAATACACCGCCTCCACGGGCACGCCGAAACCCACCACGGTGCGGCCCCCGCTGGTGCCGACATATATTGCCACCTATGCCGGCTACAACCACCACATGTTCAAGCGCACCCCGCTGCACGATTCCCAGAAGGCCGACGGTGGCATTTTCCGCAACATCGGCGTCTGGCAGCGGGCCCGCTATTTCAGCGAAGATTTCGACTGCAAGGAAGAAATCCTCAACGTGCGCAATAACGTCGGCATGCTGGACGGTTCCACCCTGGGCAAGTTCCGCATCCACGGTCCCGATGCCCTCAAGGCCCTGCAGCGGGTGTACGTCTCGGACATGAGCAAGGTCACGGAAGGCCGCATCAAATACTCGGCCATGTGCAACGACGATGGCTGCGTTATCGACGACGGCGTGGTGACCAAGCTGGGAGAGAACGACTACTGCTTCACCACGTCCACAGGTCGGGCCGGGCAGGCGTCGGAATGGATCCGCTACCACACCCGTTTCGACAACTGGGACTTTCACATTGTCAATCTCACCGATTCCATGGGGGTCATCAATCTCTCGGGGCCCAACGCCCGGAAGGTGCTGGCCAAGGCGGTCAATATCGACGTCTCCAACGAGGCCTTTCCCTTTTCCGGCTATCGGGAGTTTTTCATCCGGGAGACGATCCCTGTTCGCGCGATGCGCCTGGGGTTTGTCGGCGAACTTTCCTACGAGCTTCACGTACCCGCATCATACATGCAGACGGTATGGGACATGCTCAAGGAGGCGGGCGCCGAATTCGGCATCCGAAATTTCGGTGTCGAAACGCAGAACGTGCTCCGCATGGAAAAGTGCCACATCATCCTCGGCCAGGAATCCGAGCAGCGCACGAACCTGCTGGATGTCGGCCTCGGGTTCTTGTGGGACCGCACCAAATCAGACGCCAAGACAGTGGGGGCCGTGGCCCTGCGCCAGGCCGAAAACGATCCCGGCCGTTTGACCCTGGTGGGCATCCGCATGGCGGACGACACCCGGGCCGCCCGGGACGGCGCCATCATCGTCGATACCAAGGTCCGCGGTTATGTGGCTACCATGCGAAAGAGTTTTACTACCGGCGAAGCCGTTGGGATGGCTCTGGTGGAATCCCAACTGGCCGGTATCGATACCCGGCTGCAGATATTCGAGGACGAATGCAACGGCGAACTCCTGGATGCCCGGGTCGTTCCCATGCCCTTTTATGATCCCGAGGGTGAACGGATGAAATTATAGCTCGAACACTGCATGAGATCTTTTCAGCGATTTGCATAAAAAGAACGGGCCTATAACCTAACTCAAGGATGTTGCAATCGGCCACTCCATCCCCCCCACCGATCCTCCCCCATCAAGGGGGAGGACTTTTTTTCTCCCTCCCTTGGTGGGAGGGAGTTAGAGGGCGGGGGTATGATCGGCTTATTCCTTATTTTTGCTCATAGGCCCGAAAAAGAATAACATCGTGGTGCAATGTCCGAGATAGACATTCCCAAAAAAGGAAACCATCATGGCTGAATTCAAACGACAATCACCAGTAAGATTCACCGCCAGCCCTATCGAGACGGAAGAACGGGACCACTGGACGGTGGCCCTGGAATACGAAAATGAAGGCCACGGCCCCTGGATTGGCGACCTGGCCCATAAAGCCCGGTGGGATCTCCAGGACGGTGGACTTGAGGACATCACCCCCTGCGATCTGATCATACCCGAAATACCCGGTCAGTGTACGTTTTCCGGCGATATGCTGATCAACCGCATGAACCGCACCCAGGCATCGATCTATCATCTCGGGTCGGAAGCGCCGCCGATACCCGATTTTCAGGGCTATACGGATGTCAGCGAATCCTCGGTATTTCTGGCCCTGTTCGGACCCAACATCTTCTCTGTGGCCGAAAAACTGACCCGCTTGGACTTCATGGAGCCGGGCAACACCGCGCCGTTTCTGCTCCAAGGCCCTTTTTGCCACGTGCCCTGCCAGATTGTCGTCCTGGATAGCGGTGTCGACGGAGGGTTTTTGTTGACCTGCAGCCGGGGTTATGGGGACAGCATGGTTCATGCCATTCTGGAAGCCGGCGCCGAAATCGGTTTACGGCCGGCAGGGGAAAAGCGGTTTGGTTCGTGGATAGCGGCGCTCAATAGGGAATGACAATCTTCCGTTCCGATGGGTTTGGAAAAAAGAGTTACCGAATTGGGAGAAAAATCCACCGCGGAGGCGCAAAGCGCGCAGAGAAGATCCCTGATTTTTCCAGAATCCCTGAGAGGGGGATTCTGGAAAAGAGCTCCCTCACAAATGCAGGAGTAATCTGTATTCTCAGTTATAGAGCAATTGCCAAAAATATGTTCCGTTTAAGTAAAGCGTGTTTCAGTCAACACAACACCGTGTTGAGAGAATGCGCACTGATAGATGCTCGGCGTCGGGATCGCTATCGGTATCGGAATCGAGACAGGCCGGTTATCTTCGAAGTCGATACCGATTCCGAACCCGATACCGATTCCGATGACTCCGGTGCATTGGCATTCGTATACCGTCTCTCAATCGGAAAGGAATTCTGACAAAGGCTATACCCTGAACATTGCAATAGGTTTTTTCAGCGGTTGGGTAAGAAAAAAATTGATTTCGGAGTGCGGTAATATGTTTCGATAGGAGGGGATATCCGGAGTCCAGATTTTTTCAATGCAAGCGGAATTCCGGCAATGGCTATGGTCTCAGAAAGCTTGCCGCGTCGCACTGGCCATTGCCATCACCACCAGGTTCAGACAGTACGGCAGCTGGAGTCCGGACACGGAAAGAACCTTCTGACCAGATGGAATACCCGGTAATAAAATTACGTCGCTAATGGGAAACTTGAATATATCGGCCTCCTTAAGTGCACTTTCAAATGCTGCCTGGGAAAGAACGATCATTCGCGGATATCGACAACCAAAGGTGGCCAGTTCATCGACGGCTTGATGAAAATACATGCTACTGGTCGTATCCAGGATGATCAGATTGTCTTCCATCGTTTGGTAGTCCGGTTGTAAAATCGGCAGGTACCAACTTTCTTCTGCGAAAAACGGCCGTTGAGGGTCCTTGTGCAAGGACATCATACGTTGATTTAAAAACGCATCAATGTGGTTCCCATCGAGATAGGTTTTTTCCCATTCCAACACCCTGGACGTGCCGTATCGAGACGACATGATATCCCGTGATTCAAGCTTTATAAACTTGTGCTCCACCCGGGGATCGACGGTTACCAGTGGACCATGGGCACTATGACCGTAAGGGTGGTGTTCCAAAATGACCGGGCTGAATTGATCGAAGCATTCCACCCAGGCGAGACCGGTGCCGTTCGGCGGTCCGATGAAAAATGCCGTTGTGTAGGCAGTATTGGCTGTTATGGCCCTGCGGATGTCGTGGAGGAGGTCCGCATTATTCAGGACCGAGAGAATTATCTGGGCACTCATCTGAACATGCCTTCCCACCACGGCGGCCTTATCCGGTGCAACCGTTCCCCAAACCCGGATAAGCAATTCATTCATTCGACTGTACAGCAGATCAACGTTATGAAAGCCGGAAACCGCGGTATCGCTGAAAAGGCCGATGCAATTATCGCTTCCGGATAAAAACGCTCCGGAAGCCTCGGGTCCCACCCAAACAAAGGGAGCGTTTGTATTCGCCAAAAGCATGTCCAGGATTCCAACGGATGGAGGCGCTGCTGCCGCAATGATCAACAGTGCCCCGTCGGGAACATGCGCTGCTACCTCCCAGGGGGTCATCACAGAAAAAGGCAGTTCGATGAGAGTCCGCCATTGGTCGGTGACCACTCTCACTGCAGCTTCTGCACTTCGGTCCAACGGTACCGATACAATCTCCTCAATATCGGACGTGTCGGAAAACAGGATACCGTGAAGGCGTTCCGCCGCATCGGCATCAAGGCCTTCCAACCGGCTGAATCCCCTCACCGGCCGGGCCATCGATTCCGATAGCCGGCGCATGTTTCGATAGTACAGGCGTTCCGTGTCATTGAGAGCGCAATCTTCCCATTCACTCTTCTTTCCGGCCCTTTCAATAACTGTTTCTGTTGGCGAGCTCGCCTGATTCACCTCTTGTAACATTTCTACCCGCTCAACCGGCGTATGATGATTCATCTTCAGGCTGCGGCTGACGGTGAGGGATTTTGCCCGGTTTCGAGGTGGAACACCGATTTCACGCCCTCGAGCAAGTCCGAAGTAAAAGGCAAACTGATAGTAAAAGACAAGGTTCACGAAAGGCTGCAAATCCTCCCCCAGACGCTTCAGATAAATGCTGTTTCCATCGCTGTATCTGTCCACCAGCTCCTGTTGACGATGGGAAATGCTGACGGCTAAAAATTTCATCCTACGATGATGAAGCTTCTCCATGATGGCCACGGCTTCATCAAGACGTCGCTCACAGGTGGCATTGACAATGACCAGCGACCCTGTCGGGGATTCATTTTCGATAAACGGCAACGCTTCACTATAATCAAGTGTTTTGCCGATGGCGGACCAGCTGTTTTCTTCCAATTTCAAGGCAATTTCCTGACCTGCCCCGCTGGACTGTTGAGCATCGATGACAACCGCGGCCGGACCATCGGCATAGCGTCGCGCAAGCTCCTCGGAAACCGCTTTCAGGTTTTCGTCCCGCAGCACCTCTTCGATAACTGTCGGTATATATTTTAAATTCTCCATCGCCCACTGAGCATCGGTCCGCCGGCCTTTGACCGCAGCCAGCCATGTGCAGAACAGCTCCAGGCAGAAAAGCATGCAGATCGTGCTCTTTACACCGGAAACGGTCACCTCCTCGCCACTGAGAATCGGTACGACGCCACCGCTTTTGTAGGCGATCAGAGCCATATCGGCGAATGTTTTCTCGGTGATGCCCACCATGATCACGTTCAGATCCAGCAATTGCCTGGCGGTCTTGACCATATCTGCCGTGGTCGAAGACCAGCTCAGCAACAGAACCAGGTCCTTTTCAGGGACAATCACGCTGGACAGGTCCTCTGTTTCTCCCGGCCGGAGCAGAAGGATATCCGTTTCCGGCAGTAGGGATCGGATGAAGGGCTGGGCGATCCAGCCCATATTGTATGAACTGCCGGTCCCTATGAGAACAATCCGTTTCAGGGCGCCGAAGGTACGGCCGAACCGACGGCGCAACAGTTTGGATCGAATCCCGAAATCCAACAGTCTATCGGTATCGGTTTGATAGAACCGGAGAATCTCATTCAATCGTTCCGGAATTTCGGATAAATGGGTCTCGTAAAATGACCTTTGGAAATCCTTACGAAATTGGACCGGATTCAGTAACGTGATAAACGGTTCGATCCCGGTCAGGGGGCGACCGTCGAAATCGGTGAGGGACAATCTGCGGCTGAGGCTATCCTCTGCCAACACCGATTCGATACATGCAAACAGCCTCTCTCCTTCCAGGGGGTAAACGGCAACCCTGAATGCTTCCAGGAAGGCTTCCTTCTCTTCACGGAGCTTGGACTCGAGAGCCTCAAACTTGTCCGGGGACGCGTTATCGGAATCCAGCAATGCTGTCGCGGCTTTGAATTCGGTCTCTTTTTCCTGAAATTCCCGCGTCTTCTCCTGGATGAGTTCCTGGGGAAATAGCCCCATGGCCGCATTGATGTCGGAAACCACCATAAAATCATCATTGTCCAGACGATGGACGACATACACCGGCCGGTTGTGACTGACGACATACATTTTTCGGGGAGAACGCAAACTCATCGCGGCTGCAGCCAGCTGCCCGCCGTTTCGACACATCCGGATAGCGGCTTCAATCAATGCCATTTGATCAATCTGATCGGTGGATTTGCCCTCCACCTGTCGGTAAACGCCATAATCCATGGCCTGGGAACCGATGGCGTAGTTCTCCAGACTGGTTTCCACATGGGACCGGACGGAGTTACTGTGCCGCTGCTCTCTGTGTAAAAGATCTGCGTAATACCCCCACAGCAACGCAAAATACTCGGCGGAGTTTTCACTGCGGAAGGAAACCCCGGCAACCTCTTCCAGAAAACGACGGGTTTGCTCTTCGACCTGGCTGTCGAACTGACCGTTTAAAACGATCACCCGCTGCCGGCGCTCATCCGTAAAGGGATGTGCGTTCTTTTCCGTGACCGCAGACTGGATCGCCCAGCGTCCGTGTGCCATCACCGGTTGCGAAAAATAACGCAGGGAGACCGGGTCCGTCTGTCCGGCGACAATGGCTTCGGCGCTGATCAGTTGCCTGTTGGGATGACTGTTAAGGAAAGCCGGTAGAAACTCTTCTCTCTGAAGGTACGTCAGGGCCGTGGCTGCCGCCCAGCCGAAGACGTTGATTCCCTTTTCGGCGGCATAGAGGCTCCGCCATTCGACAGGGACAGTTCTTTGGGATTCCGGCCAGAAGGTATCGAGAATCTTCTGCACCCGTTCTGAAAGTACGGAATCGAAAGGCAGACGACTCAGCAAGGCCGCGTCGAGCAGCCGGAAGACGCATCGCACACCGTCCCGGTCATAGTCGGAGGGAATCTCAATGGGGCTTTCGATCAGATAACGCCAGACGTATCGATGCGGGAACAGGCTTTTGGCGGGGAATCCATAGTTGAGTCGGCGCGGCGGAGAAATCCGCTCCCGGGTAATGATTTTTTCATATATCTCATCAAAGGTTCTGAGAATGTCTTCTGCCCGGATCTCCAGAGAATCCCGGGCTGCGTGCCCATCGATGGTTCGCTGCAATGCATGACGGATGATGAACTGAATCACGGTTGGGGAGAGATCGAATTCGGTAATCAGATGTTGAATCAGGGTGACCAGGTCTTTTTTGGTACGGATGACGAATCGCGGGTGCGACAACGGTGCCCCGGGCCAACCCGGGCAGAGACGTTTTTGCTGACCGGGATCCGGATTCACGAGATCGTCAAAATTCAGATAGGACAACGAGCCATCCTGTATCCCGTCAAAGTATTCCAGCGTCACCCCTTCAAAGAGAAGCAGCTGTTTTTGCTGCCTGGAGGTATCGTCGGCCTCGCCCTCGTCTGTCCGAAAGGTCGCCAGGTGCCGTTCCGGACAAGGATATATTCCTCTCTGATGGAGCCGGTCAAGCAGTTGCGTCATCGAGCCGACGGCTTTGCGAAGACGGATCGGTTCCGTGTCATCGCCGAACGCAGCGATTCCGGTGCTGTCCGGTGCCCGATAGATAATCGAACTCATGCCCGTCAACAGCCGGGTCAAGTTGTTGCCGGCGCCTCCGAAATAGGTCACGATGCCGCACATGGCTGGTCTTTCCTATATGCTGGTCACGGGTTCACCGCTCTTGCCGCACAGGTGGATCAGGACATCGGCGCAGTGTTTCTGGTCAAAGTTCCATATCACACGTTCCAGCTCTTCGCAGCGAGCCTCACCGAGCACCGGGCTCACGAGCCCGTGAAATTTGTCTTCCAGTTCCTCATCGGTGGGCAGTGTGTCGGGCGGCTCCCATCGGGGCTCCATCCGCCCCGAGGAGAACGTCTTCCCATGGATGGTCTCGACGACGACTTCCGCATAGGTGTTGGCCGGAAACGCGTCCTCGTAAGCCGGTTCCACTTCAGTCGTTACCTTCGACAGTAAGCCCCGGATGTCGTCGTCGAAGATCCTCGGGGGCAGCACTTGAGGGGGGCCGATTTCGCCGTCGATGAGAGCAGCGGCAACGGGGTATGCGATGTTGTACTGGGCCTCTTCGGTGTTGTCGGGGGGCCGGGTGCTCAATGCACATGCCGCATCAAAGGTGCGAATCCGGATCGCTTGGATATTGTCGGTCGTGAGATTCTGCTCCCCTTTGATTTTCAGGGCACCGTCAACAGCGGGCTGGGCCCAGCGGCAGGCGGCATAGGGTTTGAAATAGAGAGAGAAGATGTGCCAGTCGCTTCCGAGACTCTCTATCCATTCGGGAGTCGGAGCATCGGAAAACAGCGGTTCGACGCCCGTGAATCCCTCCCGGGCCATCAACACGGAGAGCATGGCCACCATGGCGCCCCAACCGATACCGTCCTTGCCCATCGAAGGGATTTCGATTCCCTTCATCATCGGGGCAATGGGTGCGTGGTATTCGGCAGCACCCATGGCGTGACGCAGGGATACCCCTCTCAATCCCATGATCCGACCGGCGGCCGCCGCTCCAGCGACGGCCCCCCAACTTCCCGAAGCATGGTAGGTGTCATAACAGGCATGACGGATGCGCCCCGCCCGGATGCCCAGCTCGTAGCCGATGATCAGCGCGGTTAAGAATTCGGCCCCGTCGCATGACGGCGTGAGTTCGGCGGCGGTCAGAAGAACCGGCAGCACGCAGGCGCCGGGATGCCCTTTGACCAGACGATACCCGTCATCGATATCCAGTGCATTGGCTGCAAAACCGTTGGCCAGGACAGCACCGCTTGCGGAGGCCCTGGAACCCCGAACGAGAATCGTGCCTTCGGAACCGCCGAACTGGCTCTCGGCGATCGTCGCCACAATGTGAGCCGGAGGCGTTCCGGCCCCTGCAATCAAAGCGCCCAATGTGTCGAGTAGGCAACGCTTCGACTGGTGCCGGAGGTCCGGCGGGAGATCCCTCCAGTTCAGTGACCGGGTAAATTGGATAACACGGTCGGTCGCGTTTTTGTCCATTTCTATGCTTTCCCTCTGTCTGCCCGCGCAAGGCGTTCTTCATGACATGGCAGATCATCGGTGATGGTGTAATAGTCGGTCTTTTGGGAGAGCCAGACATGTCGTTCGGTATTGAGTCCGGTGGGCGGATCGATGGATCCGGCCGCAACCGAGATCCGCTCTTTTCCCCTGGGATCCCAGAACAGGCTCGATCCGCACTCCTTGCAAAATCCCCGATAGACATCCGGCGTCTCGTCCTGAATGGAGCGGTACCACTTAAGTCCCGATTCTTCGGTAAGGACCAGGAGCTCCCGCCGGGTGGCCGTATAAGCGCCCACATGTCCGTGAAAACGGCGGCACTTGCTGCAGTGACAGTTGATGACGGGCATCAGCTCGCCGACGATTTCATAGCGAACTTTGCCGCAGAGACACCCGCCGGTTGCGCTTGGATTGGATTTCTCCCTTTCCATTGCTCATTCCTTTAATGTTATGTCTATACCTGGTATCCGGACGACAGTAGGGGCATCGACTGAAAATACGTGCTGTCAGCGATACGGTAGTATCGTTTTTCCTGGAACCGTCTGCCCTGCGTAGTTACAGGCGAGGCGTAAAGCTGATCCTTGCCTGCGGTGATCTCCCACCTTATTATCTGGAACTGCTGCTGAATGGATTAAATGTACCCCTTTGCTATATTCCGGGCAACCATGACGACCGGCACGTCCATTTTGGTCCCACCGGGTCTGATTTTATCCGGGGCGGGTGCAACATCGACGGCAAGGCCACAGTGCGCGATGGATTGATTGTCGCCGGTCTGGGTGGTGCCCGGCAATATCGGTTTCGAAGTCGATCTTGTGAATGTTGCTCTGAAGATAATCTACAGTATCGACAGGGCACGTGTTAATGCAAGAAGCATTTGCCCGTATTTTTCAATGTATGTTCATCCTGCATATAATTGGGCCGGCTGCCGTTGCGCGCGATGGCCGTAAACCCTTCCGGATCGTAGGGATCGATGGCCACCTCGGGCGCTTGGGCCGAAGTGGTGTCGCGGCACAAATCGACATGGCGCTCCAGTTTGGCGATGGAAAAGGCCACCAATTCTTTGAGCATGCCGAAGCAATGGCGCATGTGGTGGAATCCGTACTTTTTTAAAAGGGCATATCCCTCGACGGCATCCGCCTCCGCTTCGGGCCCCGGCCTCTCGGCACCGGTGGTGCAGGCACTGTGCAATGACGGTAGGTCCAGCCGCTTGTTGACTTTCTCGAGCAACAGATTTGCCACATGATGGGCCGTCAAACCCAGATCAACCGCGTAGTTTTTTTCGATATTGGCAATGGATGGGAGCCCGGCATGAACCACAGTGATTCCGGGATTGACCAACTGGGCCAGAGCAATGCTGAACAGCGCTTCGGCGTGGGTCAGGGTCAGCAGACCCGACATGGAATACGGGGCCGACAGGCCGGCCATCGGCATGGTGGAGACATAGACCGGCAGATTTTTACGAACACAATCCAGAAAGGGCGGAATCATGCTGGCAATAACATTCAAGGGGCTGTTGATCAGCGAAAACTGAATGGTCAACCGGCCGCGTGAATGGAACAATTCGGCCGCGCGGGCAATGCCTGCCTCGGTCACCACGGCGGCATACAGCGGTTTTTGGCAATGGGCGGCCATCGTATCCAGTACCGGAACTTCCTGATTGGGCAGCAATACGCCGCGCGCCATGAAAGCAACCGATTCTGCCTCATTGGCGATTTTGGCGATCCGCTCCAGATGGGCAAAGGTCGGTTGAACCAGATCACCCGACATGTCATCGAAAACAAACGGGGCAGTGCCGCCGATACCGAAGCTGTTTTCTGGAATCCAGTATTGGTCCCGTGTAGGGGTGGTGGCCAGGGCTTGGGAGATCAGATCCGGCATGACGTGCAGATGACCCGTGGTTTCATCAAAGGCCGCCAGGCCGGTTTCCTCGAAAATGGACTGGACTTCGGTGACGTTACAGAGGACCCCCACCTCCTCCAACACCCGCAGGGCGTCCAGGTGGATCTGATCTAAAAGCTCCAGATGGTCCAACGCGTCATCGACCATGGGTGATCTCCTTCAAGGCCGCCTAAAATCATGCTAAGATTTTATTCCACAAACACCTTGCCGATATTGGCCGTTGTCAAAGGATCGTCCATATACATGCCCAGACCGACGCGCTGAATGGATTCCATTCCGCGATCGTCGTATACCGGCATGTCCACATCCGGGGCCTCATCGGCGGTGACCTCTTCCGCAATATGAATGGCCGCCTCCAGCTTTGCAAACGAAAAATCAACCAGATGCCGCAGAAAACCGAAGCTGTGCCGGATCATATGGAAACCATACTTTTTACACAGGGCTTGCCCCGTGCGGGCATCGGCCAGGGCGCGTTCTGTCAGGTGTTCTTCATTGGTGGTGCATCCGCTTTGAAACGTGGGAAGGTCCAGTATCATGTTTAAATGGGCCATCAGGAGGTTGAGTACAAAATGACTTTTCAGGCCGTAATTGGGATTGTACTCGAAGCGCGGGTCCGCAATCGTCGGGAATCCGGCATGGATGCATGTGTGCCCCGGCCGGAGGAGCTGAGCCGTGCAGATTCCAAACAGCACTTCCGCATGGGTCATGGTCAATACACCGTTGTAGCAATAGGGCGCGCTGATGCCGGCCATGGGCATGGCGGAGATGAATACCGGTAAACCGGCCCGGACGACCTGCACGAAGTTTTCCGAGAAATTTTCATTCACTTGCAGGGGAGGACGGGTAAGGCAAAAGACGATCATCTCCTTGCCGCGCTGCTGGAAAATATTTTTGGCGTGCTCCAGGGTGCGCTCAGAAGTCACGGCATAGTAAAGCGGCTTGGTGCAGTTTTCGACCATGACATCGATCTGGGAAACTTCATCCTTGAGTTTGACCCCCCGCCCCATGCCGGCAACCACCGGATTGGTTTCGGCAATCTGGGCAATCCGTTTGACATGGTCCTGGGTCGGCAGCACGCCGCCCACGCCGGCGCTGTCATCATATACGTAGGGCGCTGTTCCCCCGATGAAAAAGCTGTTGAGCGGCACGAAAAACCGATCGATTCCGGGGACCTTGTTCAGGCATTCGTTGACCAGATCTGAGGTGATATAGACGCGGTTGTCATAGACAACGGCCTTTCCATCCGCTTCAAATTGCCGGTAGACATCCAGCATATCCGGCTGCTTGCAGCCGACGCCGACATTTTCAAGCATCCAGAGTGCATCTTCGTGAACCTTCATGAGCATGTCCACTGTCGCGTTACCTAACAGCGCCTTGGATGCTTTCATCTGATCTAGATTCATTCGTCCTCACTTTTTTGGGTGGCGGGGATTCCAATGGTGTTTAGCACATCATTACATGGTTCCCAACCGGGTGGCATTCTGTGGACAACATGGGTTTCTCCGTATTTAAACTTGTGAATGTAAAATCCCAAGATATGATATTTTTCAATTGCAGATGAAATAAAAAATGTCAAAAGAATAATGGGTGTTTTTCTGGAGTTTTTTTCTTAATGCACAGTAAAAAAAATTATTTATACAATTATACTGGTAGTATAGGAATAGGTGGGATAAAAATACATCATTTTATTTTATAATAAAATGAAATTATTTAATTCAAAATGATTTGCTCGTAAACAAAATCTTGATTAAAAAAACATTTATTGGCATTGTAAATTCACCCGGATATTGCACCAAACGGAGGCTTTCATGACCAAGGCACTTGGAGGTGAAGCTGTAGTCCATCTACCGCGAGCCTCGAATAACGCCGGTCATGGAAGTCTCCGTTTGGCCCAAAGGGGGAAATCTTTTCAGGTCGTCATCAGTTATAGGTGTTACATATTGCGACCCGGTCAAAAAACTCGGGATTCACACGAACGCCTCAGTATGGTGTTTTTCTATCCACTCGCTGAAAAGATTTCATGCAATATTCGGGCTAAACCTACAAATCAAAGGGAGCCGGAATGACAGGAAAAACACCCCACCCAATCGCTCAAAAAATTGAAACACTTCCGGATAAACTGACCCCCAAAGGCAGACTTATCAGTGATTATCTCATCGAAAATCCACGAAAAGCGGTGTTTATGACGGCCCGCGAATTGGCGGCGGCCTGCGGCATCAGCGAGGCTACGGTGGTTCGTCTCGTTGCCCAGTTGGGATACAACGGATACAGCGACATGCAGCAGGCCTTGCGTGACTACGTGGATACGGAAATGACACTCCTGGACCGGCGGGATCTAATGCGTCGAAGAGGATATGGTGTGGAGGGTTTCCGGAAAACGGTGGCTGAAGAGATCGACAATCTCACCTATCTCTATAACACGATGCAGTTGGAAGACCTGGAACCAGCCGTTCGCATGCTGTGTGAAAAGAGCGATGTGTATGTCATCGGTTCACGGCTTTCCTACACCATGGCCTATTACATGGGGTGGTCGCTGACAAAAGTGAGAAAACGCATCCATATACTAAAAGGAAGTGACAGCACGACATTTGACTGGCTGACCATTGCGCCCGATGACAGTCTGGTGGTGGTGGTGGCCACATCCCGCTACCCCAACGAACTGATTCGCGTGGGACGCTGGGCGCGTCGTAAAAATATGGACCTGCTGGTTATCACCGATGGGGCGAACTGCCCCGTAATTCCTTTCTCCCAACTCTCCCTCGTGGCGCCTTCCCAACACATCCCGTTTTTAGGCAGCCCGACCAGCATTTCCTGTCTGATCAATTATCTGGTCCACGAAGTGGCAAACCAGATCGGCAGTTCGCTGAAAAACCATCAGGAGGAAATAGAACGCACCTATTTTGAAAACGATTTGTTATTCAATCCGATGCATTAACGGTGACCATCGATCTGTTTGAAATTTTCTCCATGGGCGATTTCCCCCTTTCCTAATTATAGCCGTTGTCATACATATGGTCCGATTGAAGGTACGGGTCCGGGGTCTGGATTTTTCACTGCAAACAGTAAAATTCAATAACCACAAACCAAATGCTCCCAATTGCCGTTAACTCAATTGGGTTCGGAGACAGCACCATGAACGCTTCGGATTACTGCCCGGTGACCGCCGAAATTGTTACAGCATTGAAGACGATTTGCGGCGATGCGTTTGTTCACTTCGATGACGAACGAATCCTCGAGAAATACTCGCGCGACAAGGTGCCCGAAACGTATGGCCATATGCCCGAAGTTGTCGTACTGCCGAAAACCGCCCAAGAAATTGTCGAGATCGTCAAACTGGCCAACCGGGAAATGATTCCCATTACGCCGCGTGCTGCCGGTAGCGGGCTTTCCGGGGGCGCCGTTCCGATTTTTGGCGGTATTCTGCTGTCCATTGAGCGGATGAACACGATCATCGAAATTGACGATCGGAACCTGATGGCCGTGGTGGAGCCCGGCGTCGTGACCAATACGCTGGATGAGAGGCTGCTTGATCACGGCTTGTTTTTTGCCGGGTATCCAATGAGCGAGGAATTCTGTTTCATCGGCGGCAATGTCGCAGAAAATGCGGGCGGGGGCAGGGCCGTCAAATACGGCGTCACCGGGCAATACATTAAGGGACTGGAGGTCGTCACGCCCACCGGCGACAGGATTCAGCTCGGCGGCAAGCGGATCAAGGATGTCACCGGCTACGATATGGTTCAGTTGATGGTCGGATCCGAGGGGACCTTAGGGATTTTTACCAAGATTTTTATCAGACTCCTGCCGCGTCCCACGGTTCGGCAAGCCATTCTGGTGCTGTTCGAGGATCCGGAAACGGCCATCGCCGTCGTCCCCGAAGTGATGACCTCCGGCGGGTTGGTACCGACGTCGATTGAATTTATGGATGGGTTTACGTTTTCCATGACGGCAAAGGCGCGAAAGGAATCGTTTCCCTACGAAAGCATAGGCGCTGCGCTGCTCTTTGAGGTTGATGGCAACCACGTGTCCGTCGTCGCAGAAGATGCGGCAACCATTCGAAGAATATGCCGGGAACGCGGGGCGATCGCAGAATATCCGGCTGTCACGGACCGGGAGATCGAACGTTTCTGGAGAATCCGCAAGCAAATACCCTGGGATATCATGCGATACACATCCCATCAGTCCATCGAAGATATTTCAGTTCCGATTGCAAACATCCCTTTGGCGCTTTCCAGGCTGAAACAACTCGGTGAAAAATATGGTGTTGGGATACCCGTACTCGGTCATGCCGGGGATGGCAATCTGCATGCTGTGCCGCTGAAACACCCCGACGATTCGGTGGCGCACTGGGAAGAAGTTCTGCCGGATCTGTTAAACGATATGTATATCATGACAGCCGAGCTGGGAGGAACCATCAGCGGAGAACATGGTATCGGCCACAAACGCCGGGATTACATGGGCCTTGTCATGAGCGACGCCCAAATTAACATGATGCGGAAGATTAAAAGCGCCCTGGATCCAAATCATATTTTAAATCCAGGCAAGATATTTAGCAGGGTATGAGGCCAGTGAGGGTCGTCTTTGTCGTCTTAACGCATCCCCTCCGGGCGATCCAGCCAATAGCGGATGAGCATGTCGAGAATCTGTTCCAGGGTATAAAAAAAGTCGTACTGCCATCCATAAAGCTCGTGCAGATACGTAAACAAGCGCTCCCACGCGCGGTTGAGTCGGTTTTTAATTGGTTCCACTGCACCGGGATGTCGGCAAGTGATGTTGCATAGGTGTCTTCGAGTCGAGGCAGCAAACGGCCCAATGAGCTTCGGGCGGCCTCTCTTCGCCATTCATAACTTTCCATAACTCTCGCCTTTTACTCGAGCCGGTGGCAGTATGGAAGTATTTCGAGATTCTTGTTGATCTATACAATCGATAATAATTCAAAATGACAAATATACAAATGTGAAGCATGTGCCGGTATTGCCTTTAGGAGAATCTTTACTCACCGGCAAAGGTGGTTACTCTAAACTATATTTTGTAAAATAAATGCAATCATTTTGTCGAATCGGAGCCCCGACTATGGTGATCAAAGAAGAGATCGAAATCAACGCTCCCTTGAGTGTGGTGTGGCGGACGTTCTCCCACATGGAAGACTGAGACAACTGGAACACCGCCTGTCGCAGTTGCTGCATTATTTCAGGGGAGGACGACCTGTCCGCCGGCACATGCTTTTCCTTTGTCATTTGTCCTCTGGCGTTTCCGATGAAGGTTTAACCCAAAATCGTCAAATGCGACCCGGGCCGGGAGGTGGTATGGGAAGGCGGAAAAATGGGCATCAACGCTTCCCATACATGGCAATTCCGCGAGGAAGACGGGAAAGTCAAGCTCCTGAGTGTCGAGAGTTTCCAGGGGCCCATGGTCTGGGTGGGGTATCTGCTCAGCGTGCCCAAGCGGCTGCACCGGCTGACAGTGGAATTTCTGAATACATTAAAAAGCGCCTCGGAAGCCTGCTCTTCGACACAACCGTAGCGTTAATGAATCGAATCTATTGAATATCTCTTCGAGACATCTAATTCATTCTGAGATTACCGTCACAGCAACCCATGACAAACTGGCTCGTATATATGCTTCGCTGCGCCGATGGATCGCTTTACACCGGAGTAACGAATGATCTCGATGTACGTCTTGCCGCCCACAATGCCGGAAAAGGCGCGAAATACACGGCATCCCGCCGCCCTGTCAACATCGTCTATCACGAACCGGCCGAATCGAAAGAAGCGGCATTAAAGAGAGAATTTCAGATAAAGCGCTGGCCAAAACCAAAGAAAGAAGCCATGATAAAACGCTATCGCCGGTGATCTAAGACGGGATTCCGCATATCCTCAGCCGGTGATTTGCCTGCCAGAAATCCATCACTTAGAGCGATTGTCAGAATTGCGTTCCGGTTCATTTTACAATCAACGTATTACCGCAGAGGCGCAGAGTTCGCAGAGTAGATAGTGATTTTGCATTTCGCTGAGAGGGCGAAATGCAACACGATCGTCTGACAAAATGTATAGAAGTTCAATATGTTGCTGGCGCCCTTTCCCAGAATCCCCCTCTCAGGGGTTCTGGGGAAAATACAGTTCCTTTGCGCTCTCTGCGACTCTGCGGTCATCGTTTCCATCATTCTGCAAACGGAACATATTTACGGCAACGGCTATAATAGTCGTGGCCGTACAACAGGAAATAAGACAGGGGCTTGCGCATGAATGCACTGCGCAAGGTGGGGCTGCCGGAAACGTGGTAACTATCGAAATCGAATGACGGCCGATACTCGGGAAAAGCCTACAACTTCCCGGCCTGCACATACCACTGATCGTTGCCCCGGAGGCGTTTCAGGGTTCTAAACGGGTTGTACGTTTTGAGAGCGGTCAACGGGAAGGTGTTCGGCCCTTTTCTTAATGTCGTGATTTCCCAGCCGGTGTTCTCCATCAAAAGGGAAAGCGATTTTTTAGAGAAATACTGAAGGTGACCGAAGGGGCGAATCATGTCCCATTGTTCCCTCTCTCGCTGCGCGTTGGGGGCATCCTTATTGGGGAATGCAACAAAGAGGGTCGCTCCGGGACGCATTCTATCTGTGTACATACTCAGCGTGTCGATGGGGTCCTCGGTGTGTTCGATGACATCCTGAAACACCAGCAGATCAAAAGAGAGGTTTTCCGGAATCATATTAATGTCGACCACGATATCTTCGATATCGGATGCCCAGTCTCCGGGTTCGATGCCGTAGCACAAGCCGACCTTCTCACGCATCGAGCGGAACAGCTGGCCCCCGCCGCAACCCACCTCGAGATAATTCATGTCAGACATGTCTGTCTTGAAGTTGGTAATCATAGTATGGAACACCCCTTCTTCTCGAGGCTTGCGGGTTTCAACGTCCCAGTTTTTACCGATCACATATAGCGATCCCGACTTGTACAGATCGATCAACTCCGCCTGTCTCGGACTGGGGGTATTCCACCAGTGGCTACATTCGTCGCACTCTCTCAACTCGGTGGTCAGGTTCGACTCTTCGTTGATAGTAGACACTGCGTCATGCAAGATGAGACTTTTTGGACTATTGCATATCGGGCATTCTCTTCGATGGTGCAGATCTATCATGGCTCCTTCATACCCTGGTTTCGAATCTTTGCGGTACCGGCAATATTTATAATTTTGTCAGCGTTCTACCGAAATATTTACGAGTCTTCAATATGTTTCATTTCATACGTCGGATGTGTGCATGGATTGTTCAAGTTAACCTACTGGCGCAATACAGCGGCACATCGGGGAAATATTGGTAGTCGTCTGTACTTCAATATGTTAGGAACACGTACTGACATCCCCTTCCCGATATTTTCGGAATGATTTCATGAAACGAAATTTTCTGACAACCGGCATGCCACCAATACTGGGTGGTGTCGTGTTGTTTTGCCTTTCGATGTTGATGGTTTCAGTGGCCGAAGCTGACGAAAACCTAACATCCGACACGGAGATCGAAAGCGGGTATGCTCGGCCTGAGACCGGCTCGTCGGAAACGCCTGGACCTGAGCTCAGCAACTGGCATTATGGCGCATACCTGGATGTTGGATATGCCCTCGACTCCAACAACCCGGAAAATGGGCTTTGGCGCAGTAAGTCCACGACCTTCAAGCTGGGCGAACCTAAGGTGAATATGGCGATGGGGTATGTAAGAAAGGAAACCTCTCCCCAATCCCGGTGGGGAATGGCCTTCGGCTTGCAGGCCGGCGTCGATGTCGATGGACTGGTTCCCGCACCGCCTCCCGCTGCCAACGAACCCGTCGCAGACGCCGATCTGTATCGGCACTTTTCCGACGCCAACCTGTCCTATCTGGTACCTTTGGGAAACGGGCTTAAGGTTACCGGCGGCCTGATCAAAGGCTACCCCGCTTACGAATCGTATCACGCCATCGAAAATCCGAACTATACGCGCGGATACCTCACGGACTTTGTACCGTACTTTCTTGTCGGGGCAAAAGCGGCCTACCCGGTGAATGACCGGCTGGATCTAACCTTTTTCGCTGTTACCGGATACAACTATCTCGCCAACCCCAACGACCAGCCCAGCTACGGCCTCCAACTGGTGTGGGAAGCGTCTTCTGATATCACCTTTACGCAAAATCTGTACTACGGCCCGGACCAGAAGGACACGGCTTTGGAGTTCTGGCGATTTTTCTCGGATTCGATCCTGGAGTGGAAGCGTGGCCCGTTCCTTTTGGCGGCCTCATTCGATGTGGGCACTGAAACCCAGGCGGATCAGGTAGGGACCCCACAGAATAATTGGATGTCCGGCGCACTTTGGGCCGGGTGGCAATTTGGCGAGCCGTGGAGCGTGGCATTGCGGCCGGAATTTTATTGGGACCCGGACGGCCTGCTCACGGGATCAATACAGTTCATCCAGGCGTACACCGCGACACTCAAATATGAATTTTCCCCGTTTCCATTCAATACCATGCAGGCCACTCTGGAGTATCGCTTTGACAATTCAACCGGCTCGGGGGGGGGATTCTACGAAGGACCAGATAACCGGCTGGTTCCGGACCAGCACCTTGTGCTTATCGCCTTCATGTGGTCTTTCGGCAAGTGAGTTTGGCGGGTAGTATCGTTTCGATGATCCGCCTCGGGAGGATCCACACCCTGGACCCTACCTTCAATCGGAACATATTTTTGGCAACTCCTATAGTATTTACACGGCGGAATCCCTCACTATCTTTTAAACTTGCAGGCAAGCCAATCCCAACCGCGGACGATAACGGTATTTCCCATCACAGACGTCGCCGCTGATTGACCGCTCAACCCTTTATTTCCGGTCTTGCCCCTTAATAACGCTTCCGGAGGTCTAAAATGATCGATACACAGCAGACATTGTATGAGCGCGTCGGTGGCGAACCGGCCGTCACTGAACTCGTCCACGATTTTTATGACCGTGTGTTGGCCGACCCTGAATTGCAGCCTTTTTTCGAACAAACGTCTTTAGACAAGCTGCACCGAATGCAGCGTGAATTTTTTAGTGCCGCCATGGATGGTCCCATCACTTACAGCGGCAGACCGCTTAGTCATGTCCACCATGGAAGAGGCATCACCCGGCATCATTTTGGTCTGTATGTCGGTCACCTGCTCGACACACTCAAAACCCGCGGGATCGATGACCAGGATGTGCAGGATATTCTCGGCCGCATCAGCACATACACGAACGACATCATCGGTGGTGTGGGGTCGGCGGGATAACGGCCGAAAGATCTTGCCATGTGATTCAATGCGTTCTGCATCACGGTGCCTGATCCTGGCGGCGACCGGGTCATCGAAGGACAACGCCAACACGCGCTTGTTCAGCATTCGGCATTATCCAAATTTTAGAACGTGTGCCCACCTGCATTCTTTCCCGGGGCTCTCGGCCCTTTCTCCGAAATAAAGAATCTTCCAGGATTTGTCGGAAATATCGATTTATCTTCTCCTCTTATGTCTATATAAGACGGTGGTAACGGCATGGGGAACCGGGGAACATCAAACAGGATGATATCCATGAAAACCAGAACGGCCGTTGTATCTGCCGCCTTGCTCGCACTTTTTTTAGGGGCCCTGGATGCACTGATCGTCACGGCGGCCATGCCCACCATTGCGTCCGAACTGGGTGGATTGAGCCTGTACAGCTGGGTTTATTCCGCCTATTTTCTCGCCCGTGCGGTCTCTTTACCCCTCTTCGGCAAGCTGGCCGACAGGTACCCCAGCAAGGCTCTGTTCAACTTCGCCATCGGGCTCTTTATCCTATCGTCAATTCTGGCGGGCGCGGCCGAAACCATGGCGTTTTTGATTTTTGCCAGGGCGGTTCAGGGAATCGGTTCCGGCGGTATTTTCGCCCTCGTTTATATTGTCTTATCGGACATTGCCGATCCCGCAGCCCGGGGGCGCGTTATCTCCATTGGCAGCTCCATCTGGGGTATCGCCAGCGTATTGGGGCCCAGCATGGGCGGCTTTATCGTCACGTACCTGTCCTGGCGATGGATTTTTTGGATTAACATTCCGCTGGGACTGTTGTCTTTTGCAGGCATTACCCTGTTCCTGGTGGACGTACGGGAAAAGCGGCGGGGAGCGCCCCTCGATTTGGCCGGTGCAGCTGCTTTGTCGACAATGATTCTGACGTTGCTGACGGCATTTCTGATCGGTGGGCGCATATATACCTGGTCATCTCCACAAATTCTCTCTCTATTTGCCGTCAGCGCGCTTCTGATTCCGGCTTTCTATTATATCGAGAAGCGGGCTGAAGATCCCATCTTATCTGTGGATTTTTTCCGTATCCGTGGATTCAGAACCGGAAATGGCGCCGTTTTCTGGAGTAGTTTCGCCATTTTTTCCCTGTTTGCCTATGCACCGCTTTACATTCAGGGCGTGTTGAGCAAGACACCCATGGAGGTCGGTATGGCCATGCTGTCCCTGAGCCTGGGTTGGTCTCTGGGATCCCTGGGATTGGGACAGGTGTTGCACCGGATGGGGAAGAAAACCGCGGCAGGGATAGGGGGGCTTTTTCTGATCATAGGGAGCGGCTGGACCCTGTTTTTCTCGTCGGCGACCGGTTTAATTACCTGTTTCAGCGCCTTTTTTATCGTTGGCGTCGGTATGGGTTTTGTTACCCTGTCTACCCTGCTGGTGGTTCAAGACAGTCTGGATCCGGCAGATCTGGGGGTGGCGACCGCTTCCCACCAGTTTTTTCGAACCCTGGGCGGAACGGTGGGCGTTGGGATTTGTGGCGGGCTGGTGGTCGCTCGCTTGAACGGCGCCCTGGATTATCTTTACAAAACCGCTGATAGCGTCAACACGTCACCGGAACTCACCGCAGAGCTGTCCAAGAACCTGGAAGCCTTTTTCCAGCCGGAAATGCAAACCCGTCTGGCCGAAAGCCTGCAAGTCACCTTTCGACACGCCGTCAGTGAGGGGGTGCTTACGGTCTTCGCAGCAGTCGTTGCGGCATCGGTGGTATGCCTCATTTGCTGTATCCTGCTGCCCTCCGGCTCAGAGTAAAAACGGCGAATTAAGGAAACGGCGGGCTGTCGATAACCGGGCCGGACGTGAAAAGGGGCATCGAGAATCCACTCATACATCGTTGCCCATGTCCGGCATCGCCAATCGGCCGGTCTGCCAAAGGGCAACGGCGCTGTAAACTCTGGCCCGGTAATTCGCGTTTTCTTCCGCCGGATCGCATCCTTCGGCAACCAATTCGTTCCCGGTCGCAATAAAATAATCGTAGTGGCTGAAACATGTTTCCAGGCGATGGAAAATCCGATGATAATAATCCTGAGGGACCACAGCCACCTCCTTTTTAAAAAAATGGATCATCTCCCGATTAGTTGTAGCTTTTGATGACAAAGTGCTGTTTTTCGCTCTTGCAACGATAGATTTAGCACTCGGTCGCGCCGGTACAAATCTGATTTCAGGGATATTCGGGGCGGGGATAATGTGCTCTGTTCGCGTTGCTGTGTCCTGCTCCCTGGGGAGATATGTCATTTGTTGACAGACTCCTACATTTTGTGTATGTGCGGTTGGACAGCAACTACATGTATGGTTTTTTTAAATCGACACAATTGATGGTGTTTCAGGAATCCGACAGGCCGGGATCAGTGCATCGCCCGGTTGCGAGGCTGTCCACAGGAGGGAAGAATGGCCGTTCATTTGGTGACCCATCCGCTGGTGAAACACAAACTCGGTCTCATGCGAAAGCACGACATCTCCACGAAAGATTTCCGGGATCTTTCCAATGAGGTGGCCCGCCTGCTGACCTATGAGGCGACCAAGGATCTGGAAACCGAAAAGAAAGTCATCCAGGGGTGGGCCGGTTCTGTGGAAGTCGAGGGGATCAAGGGAAAGAAAATCACCATTGTGCCCGTGTTGAGGGCCGGTCTGGGTATGATGGACGGCGTGCTCGACATGATCCCCTCTGCGAAGGTTAGCGTTGTCGGGCTCTATCGAAACGAGGAAACCCTGGAACCGGTTGAATATTACGTGAAAATGACCGGAAAAATGGAAGAGCGGATCGCCCTGATCCTCGATCCCATGTTGGCTACCGGAGGAACTCTCATTGCCAGCGTGAATCTGCTCAAAAAAGCTGGCTGCCAGCAGATCAAAGGGCTCTTTATCGTGGCCTCACCGGAAGGGATCGAGCGATTGGAGAGCACCCACCCGGACGTGGACGTCTACACTGCCGCTATCGACGAAAAGCTGAATGATGTCGGATATATTCTTCCCGGGTTGGGGGATGCGGGAGATAAGATATTCGGCACCAAGTAATGCGTGGATGAGTGAGCCATCGTTTCGCCGGTTGTGTCGTGCGCAGATAGAATTCAACCATAAACCACCAGGAGGATGGATGCCTGAAAACGCAGTTAACGAAGTCGCGCCGTCGGGTGTGAAGCAGGTCTTGGTTGGTGCCCAAATGCTCTTCGTGGCCTTTGGCGCCCTGGTCTTGGTGCCTCTACTAACTGGGCTCGATCCGAATGTGGCCCTGTTTACCGCAGGGGCCGGCACCCTGATTTTCCAAGTTGTCACAAAGCGCAAAGTACCGGTCTTTCTGGCATCTTCCTTTGCGTTTATCGCACCGATCATTTACGGCGTGCAGACGTGGGGAATTCCAGCCACGATGTGCGGCCTGGTTGCGGCCGGCGGACTTTACATCGTACTCAGCCTCCTGATCCGCTGGCGCGGCAGCGGGATTCTGATTCGTATTCTTCCACCGGTGGTCACAGGTCCTGTGATCATGGTCATCGGGTTGATTCTGGCACCGGTGGCCGTTCATCTGGCCATGGGCCGAACCGGCGACGGCGCTGCGGTGCTCGTCCCAGAGCCCACAGCCCTGGTCATTTCGATGATATCCTTGTTGACCGTCATCCTGGTGTCTCTGTTGGGAAAAGGGATGCTTCGTTTGATCCCGATTCTTTGCGGGATCATTGTGGGATATATCGTATCGATACCCTTCGGGCTGATCAGTCTCTCTCCGGTGGCCAAAGCACCATGGATCGCTCTTCCGAATTTCGTTTTGCCGGAGTGGAACTTTCAGGCGGTGTTGTTCATCGTCCCGGTGGCCATCGCTCCGGCCATCGAGCACTTCGGCGACGTTCTGGCCATCGGATCGATCACAGGGAAAAATTATCTGGAGGATCCCGGTATTCAGAACACCATGCTGGGGGACGGTTTGGCGACATCGTTTGCATCCTTTTTGGGCGGGCCGCCCAACACGACCTACTCGGAGGTCACCGGGGCCGTGGCCCTGATCAAGGTCTTTAATCCGGTGATCATGACCTGGGCGGCTATCTTTGCAATATTCCTGGCCTTTGTCGGCAAAGTCGGTGCTATACTTCAAACCATTCCGACGCCGGTCATGGGCGGCATCATGCTGCTCCTTTTCGGCGCCATGTCGGACTGAACACTCTCGTAGGGGCCCGTGAGGATCTCATGGAGCCCAGAAACCTGACCATTGTAGCCCTCATCCTGGTCTTCGGCATCGGCGGCATGAGTTTTTCGGCCGGAGAATTCACGATCCAGGGGATCGGGTTGGCCGGCCTCCTGGGTGTATTTCTCAATCTTGTCCTGCCCAGGAAAAAGGTGACAGCGGCATCGCAAGACGCCTAACCAAAAGAGGATCAAACCTATCCTAAATTGGCCGAGGCCGGTGTTCCGGCGTTGGCCTTTTCTTTTTTCGGATGGGATCTTATGATTGCTATCGTGATCTGTTCTGTTTGGATATGGTGTTTGACTATCGGCGGCTTACCGTATTGAATGAGTCCGGACCCGGACACGTTCGGAGTCGGCATCGGTATCGGTATCGGAATCGAGATTGGAAGGCCATATACAAAGCCGATACCGATTTCGATGGTGCCGATAGGTTTATACCAGTATACTATGAACCGATCGAAACCAAACTCCAGCATTTGACATGAAAGGGAGGCTCCATGCCCCAACCTACAGCCATTGACGGCATAAGAGCGTGTGTCTTCGATGCCTACGGCACGCTTTTCGATGTGCATTCTGCGGTGGGAAAATATCGACAGCGGTTGGGGGATCTCGCCGATCCGGTGTCGTTGCTCTGGCGCACCAAACAACTGGAATACACCTGGTTGCGGAGTCTGATGGGACATCACGCCGATTTCTGGCAGGTGACCCGGGATGCACTGGACTTCGCATTCGACATGCACCACCTGAAGGATCCGGAACTTCGGAAGGATCTCATCGACGCGTATCTTCACCTGGATTGCTACCCGGAAGTGCCTGAAGCGTTGTCAACGCTAAAGGCCCGAGGATTCAAGATTGCCATACTATCCAACGGTACGCCGGCCATGCTCGAGGCCGCGGTCACGAATTCCGGGCTGGGCGGATTGATCGAGCAAAATTTCTCTGTTGAAGAGGTGGGCATATTCAAACCCGACCCCCGGGTCTACCAGCTTGCCGTCGATGGGTTGGATGTAACATCCGGAGAAATCGTGTTTCAGTCTTCCAATGCCTGGGATGCTTCGGGAGCATCCGCCTTTGGATTTAAGGTGGCCTGGATAAACCGGTTCGACCAGAGCGCGGAACGGCTTCCGGGGCGGCCGGATGCCGAAATAAGGAACCTCATGGAATTGCCGCCGCTGCTCACATAAACATGCGCACACAATCGTCCAAACATCATGGATTGTCATTCAATATACGTGTATAAACTCGTACCGAGGGAGCCCAAATGGGTGAAATCAGAAGCACGTTAGATCTGGTCATGGAGAAGACCAGGAATCTGTCGCTGTCGGCAGAAGAAAAAGCGAGCCAGAAGAGGGTTGAGTTTGGAAAACGGCTCCAGGGCCTGTTGCAGCGATACGCAGATGATACCGAGTCCCTTGAAATGCTTCAAGACGGCATAGTGAAGCTGGGGGCGGAGATGGATGTCACCGACGCGACGCTTCAGATAGAAGCCGTGTTCAAACGCATCGATCCCGATCGGGACAACCGTCGCTGGCTGGTGCTTCTGGAGAGCATGGTGCCGGCTGCCACCGATCCCCTGCAGGAAGCTTTGGCGGCGTATGATCAACAGCGGGCGGTTTTGAAGGTAATCGTTGAGAAAAAGCTGCTGGGGCAACTTGCCGAGCATCACGGTATCCAGGGGGCAGCGGTCAAGCCCAATGCAACGCAGGATCCCGGGTATCAAAAGAATCTGATCAGCCTGAGGCGTGAAACTCAAACGCAGATCGATTCGATCTCGCAGAAGTGCATAAAGTCGTAATAATCAACAACGTCCCCTAAGTACTAAGTATGTGGTGATAATGCCTTCACAGGGCGTTTAACGATTAGATAAAACTGAAGTACGTCTGTTCGACCTGCCTGAAATTGGCTTTGACCGCGTCGGCGCCCGAGACTACAGCGCCGTGACCCGACAGCATCCATTCTGCATCGAGAACGGCCATGCGGCGGATACTCTCTTTGAGTTGCTCCCCGCTGCCGCCGGGAAGATCGGTGCGCCCCAACCCGCCGTTGAAGATCAGGTCGCCGGTGACCAGGGCGCTTTCCGTCGGCCAATAAAGGCTCACTCCGCCGGGGGAATGCCCGGGCGTGTGATAGACCTCCAGCGCAAGATCCCCGACTGTTAATTCGCCTTCCTTCAAAAAGAAATCCGGCGTGAACGGGCCCAGGTCGACGTTCAGATGCGGTGCCATGTCTTCAACCAGCTGCCATTCGGCTTCATGCAACGCGAACATGGCGGGACCCGTGTCGAACAATCGGACGGCCTCCATGTGATCCGGATGGGCATGGGTGCAGATAACCAGATCGATGTCTTCGGTGGACAGGTCCAGCCGCCTTAGGTCCCTCTCGACATGGTCGAAAAAGGGGGCGTGGCCAGGATCGATCAGGATGTTCTTATCCAAGGAACGGAGCAGATAGGTGTTGCAGTTGTTTGCACTGGGGGATGTCCACAGAAACGCATGCAGGTTTGGGGTCAGTTCCATATGTTAGATCCGATCAGTTTCGGGGTTGACAGAAAACAGCCGGGACAGTGCCCGGCCCTACTACATTCGGCCAGGGATATTAGCAAATTAGGGGGCACGGCACTTCACCAAGGCTGCGCCCAGACAAACTGTGCCCGCCCGAGGGCAGGCCTGCTCATAATCCCATTCGTCTTAACTAAAATATACGGACCTCTATACAATAAGAAGGAATGAGCCAATTATACCCCATCACTTTGAATCCCTCCCCCCAGGGGAGGAAGATAAAAGTCCTCCCTCTTGATGGGGGAGGCGCAGTGGGGGTGATAGAATGGCCGATTTCCGCGTCCCTAGTTTTGTTTAGTCGGTCCAAAAACATATTTCTGGCAGGCTCTACAATCCCTGGTTCTCATCTCCGTGGGCATGGCCTTTATTTTCCAAGGTATTCCTCACGCACCGGGGAGAATACCTCCACGGCGACCGAATCCTCCAGGGCTTCGGCGGAATGTTCCACCTCTCCGGGGATGCACCAGCTGTCCCCGGCCTCCGCGTCGAAGGTTTCGTCTCCGACCCGGAACCGGAGTTTGCCCGAAATCAGCATGCCGATCTGCTCGTGCACATGCCCGTGGGCAGGCACCACGGCCCCTTTCTGCAGCTTGAATTGGCCCATCAGCGTGAGCTCGCCGTGGACCAGGGTTTTTAAATGAACGCCCTCCAAAAGCTGACGATATTTTCCATTACGTGCTCTCTGAAACATATTGGTTGTCCTCCCGTTGCATTTAAATCATATCCTTTCCCAATAAGTTGGGAAAAAGGGTTCAAGGGTTCAAGGGTTCAAGGTTCGAGGTTCGAGGTACGAGGTACGAGGTTCAGAGGTTCAAATACATTGAAAATTTTAAGCAGTTCACTTGACCCCTTGACCCCTCGAACCCTTGGCCCCTTCCTAAAGCAACCCACTGTATTTTCCTCCGTCGACCAGCAAATTGTGCCCCGTGATGTACCGGGCCTGGACGCTTGCCAAAAACGCGGCGGCGGCGCCAAAGTCCGACGGGTCGCCGATGGTGTTGGTCGGGGAAGCGGCCATCATCTCCCGGTATACGTCGTTGGCGGGTTTGTTCTCACGGGTCGCCCGGTCCTGTACCAGCTCATCGATGCGCGAGGTTTTGTGGGTTCCCGGGAGCAGGGCATTGACCGTGATGCCGGCGGGCGCCAGTTCCGTGGCAATCGTTTTCAGGAAACCGGTGAGGCCTGCCCGGGCCATGTTGGACAGCAGCAGATTGCCGATGGGCTGTTTGACCGAAATCGAGGTGATGGCGATGATACGGCCCCATCCCGCGGCCTTCATCGCCGGGGTGACGCCATGAATCACGCGCACGGCGCTCATCAGATTGAGATTGAGGGCCTTTTCGTATTCGACCACCGGCGTGCTGGCATACGTCCCTGGCGGCGGCCCTCCGGCATTTGTCACAAGAATCTCCGGGTCTCCCAGGGACTGTCGGACATCGTCCAGCAGGCGGTCGATGTCATCTTCCCGGCTGACGTCGGCGCCGAAACCTTTGACTTCGGTTCCGTATTGCGTCGCCATCTCTTCGGCCGCCTGGTGCGCCGCGTTTACATCGCGGGCACATATGGCCACCCGGCACTTTTCTGCGGCCAGTTGATCCGCACACCCGCGCCCCAGGCCGCGGGTTGCCGCCGTGACCAGAGCAATTTTCCCGTTGATACCCAAATCCATAATTCCTCCTTACGCCCTGCGTTTTTTAAACTGAATGCCCAGTCTGTCCATTCGGGATCGCAACGTGGTCGGATTCACGCCGAGCAGTTCCGCTGCGCCTCCCGGGCCCTGGATTTTACCGTCGGAAAACTCGAGTGCCCCGCGGATATGTGTTGCCATGGCCGCATCCAGTGGCACGATGTTGTTCGGTGCCGTCTCTGACGTATGATGTGCATCCGGGGTCTTTCCGGCAAGCCATCCAGCAAACCGGAAAGAGCCATCATCCCCCCGCCCCCGCTGCTCGATCAATGCCCGCTCTACGACATTCTCAAGTTCCCGGACATTTCCCGGCCAGTAGTATCCCGTGAGCCGGTCGATGACGTCAGGAGACAGATGAGGCGGATTCGTGATTTTCAATTCCCGGGATTTCTTCCTTAGAAAATGATCGAGCAGCAAGGGGATGTCTTCTCTGCGCTCACGGAGCGGTGGGATGGTGATGGGGAAGACATTGAGCCGGAACCATAGATCCTCGCGAAACCGGCCGGAGGTGACCATTTTTTCCAGGTTTCTGTGGGTGGCGGCAATGATCCGGATGTCCAGGGGTATTGTTCTCATACCGCCGACCCGTTCGATTTCATGGGACTGGAGCACCCTCAACAGGCGTGTCTGGGCCTGAAGCGGCAGTTCGCCGATTTCGTCCAGGAAGATGGTGCCCTGGTCGGCCCGCTCAAATCGGCCCCTTTTTTGGGAAAGGGCTCCTGTGAAGGCACCCCGTTCGTGGCCGAAAAGCTCGCTATCCAGAAGTGTGTCGGGGATGGCTCCGCAATTGACCGTGATCAGCGGTTTGCTCCGTCGGTCCGACAGGTCGTGTATCATGTTGGCGATGACTTCCTTACCGACACCGGTTTCCCCCAGCATGAGCACCGGGCTGTCCAGGGTGGCCACCTTTCGGACCTTTTCTACCACTGCTTTCAATCCGCTATGACCGCCGACGATCTCGCTCCCGGAAACTTCCCTGAGGCGCGCCTGGAAATACCGGTTGTCATCGTCCAGTAATTCTTTGAGGGTCAGCAACTCCCGGTAGCGGAGACTGTTGGCCAGCGCGATGGCTGCCGGCTCATTCACCAGCTTCCAAAGCTCTCCAAGCGCTTCCGGATAATGATCTCTCCCCTTGGCGCAGACACACAAAAATCCGACGAGGTTTCCCTCAATCATCAGTCGGCTGATCATCGCCGAGGATTCGCCAAGATCGAATTTTTTTGTGACGAAACCGATCATTTCATCCTCCACGATGTTTTCCACAATGCGGACACGTGGATGGGGATCCGAGTTTTCAATCACATGTCTCAAGGGGGGAGGAAGGGCGGTTATTAAATGCGCAGGTTCCTCATTGACGGCGGCGGCTTTGGCCACGACCTCGATAGCGCCGATGTCGGGTTTGTAGACCGACAGCAGCAATTTGTCGGCCGGCATGATGCCACGGATATACTCCAGGCAGTGCCCAAGGGCTTTTTCAATATCGAGACTGCTGCAGATTCGGAGCGTGAACTCCCGAAAAAATTCATTCGCGTCGATGTGAACCATGTTTGATCTCCCAGGTGGATCCCCCGGCATGATCGGGCCTTGAAATGTCGTTCCATACCGGAGATTATACGACATTTCATATGATACGATATATCACATTAATATATACGATATATCGTCGTTTAGTCCAGCAGAATCTCCAGATAAACACCGTCTAATATAATAAAATACTGTAATAATTCAGAAATTATTCTTTTTTTATCTTTGGCATCTGAATTGCTCTATAGATGACAAACAAAAACAGTGCCGGAACAATCTATAGGAAAGGAGATAACCATGAAGACCACTGGAAAGGAGATTAACATGAAGAACAGAACGTTTGTCGTCACCCTTGTCGGCGTGCTCATGCTTTCGTTTTGTCTGGCCCCGGCATCCCATGCCATCATCCATCCGATTGTCATTGCACTTCCCCTGGCAGCAGCTTTTGGATTGGCCGGTGTCGGCATTAAAGCCCACAACGCCAAGAACCATGACCAAGGCGCCGCCATCGAACAACGCGCTGACCATTCCAAGCCGCCTCCGGTGACCGGATCCGGAACGGCGGGCGCCGAGGCGAAGTAAACGTAAACGGCGGCCGGGGTGCCGGCCGCCGTTTGCCCTTGTTTTTCTCTCCGTACGTCCTCACACCGTTAAGCCAATAATTACCTGCACATGGCTTGCTTTGATATTTTTCATTGCTAATTTCAGTCAACTGAACGATTGCTCAGACTGTTGTCCGGAACAATACCCCCGCGGTACATCCATGACAACGTTTTCACACAGCTTGGACCCGCCAAACGATGAAATATCTGATTTTAGTCCTTCTCTGGGTGTTCTGGTGCGCGCTGCACAGCCTTCTCATCAGCACGCCGATAACCGGATACCTGAAACGGCGTTCTCGGGAAGGCTATCGCTATTACCGCCTCACATTCAATATTGTTTCCGTGATCACCCTTGTTCCGGTGGTCCTGTATTCCATGTCCATCTCGGGTCCACCGATCGTCCGGTATGAAGGTGCGGGCCGAATCTACCAGGTGCTGCTATTTTTAATCGCGCACGTGTTCTTTATCGCCGGTGCCAAAGTTTACGACATTCCCCAATTCCTGGGCTTCCGCCAGACCCGACACGACAATACCTGCAGCGTGCTGACCGAAGATTGTTCACTGGATACGTCCGGGATTCTCGGCGTTGTCCGGCATCCCTGGTACACCGGAGGGATGATCATTATCTGGGCCAGAAACCTGGACATGGCAGGCCTTGTGACCAACCTGGTCCTCACCCTCTATTTTTTAATCGGGACCTACCTGGAGGAGAGAAAACTGGTGGCCCAGTTCGGGCAGGAATACACGGATTATCAGCAGCGGGTGTCGATGTTTATACCGCTGAAATGGACATCCAAGGCATTCCGCGGCATTTTCTCAGGCAAGAAACCTTAGGAGCTAAGAATTGGTATAAGGGTTTGCCGGTTAGCCCGTTCGCCGGTTTGCCGGTTTGGTGGTTTGGTGGATGGGAGAGTCTTGGAATTCGATCTTTGAGCGGTATCGCAGCCTTTCATAAAATCGCTGCGCGATTTTATTCTTCCTTTCCTTTTTTGATTCTATCCAACTCCCGCTTCTGATCCTTTTGGCGAATCGCTTCCCGCTTGTCATGCTTTCGCTTTCCCCTGGCCAATGCCAGGGTAATTTTTACCTTGCCCCTCTTGAAATACACTTTCAGCGGAACCAGGGCGTAGCCCTTCTCATTGACCTTTCCATAGAGGCGTTTTATCTCGTACTTGTGCAGGAGCAGTTTCCGTGGCCGAAGCGGATCGTGATTCCCGTGGTGGGCAAAGGGATACTGGCCGATGTGCATTTGATAGACATAAACTTCGCCCTGGTGGATCCTTCCGTAGGCGTCTTTCAGGTTGGCCCTTCCCATGCGGAGGGACTTGACCTCCGTTCCCAGCAGCGAAATCCCGGCTTCGAATTCATCCTCGATAAAATATTCGTGCCGGGCTTTACGGTTTACCGTGACAATTTTAATGTGGCTCTCGTTCAAGGCTGGTCATTCCAAAACAGGCTCTCTGAAAAGATACCGGCGTAGGTGTCCTCCAGCAGCCGGGAAACCCCGTCAACGGTGGATTGCTTCAGTATCTCTGCCAAGAAATCCTTGGATCCCGCCACCTTCAGTGAACGGATCATGCGCTTCACCTCCGGAATCGACTGGGGATTCATGCTGAGCTCATCCATGCCGATGCCGAGCAGGATGGGCAAATGAACCGGTTCGGCCGCCATCTCACCGCACATAAAGATGGGAATCTGTTTTTCTCCGGCCACGTCGGCCACCTGCTTGACCATGCGGATGATTGCCGGATGAAGCGGGTTGAAATATTGGGCCACCTCCTGGTCGGTTCGGTCTATGGCCAGTGAATACTGGATCAGGTCGTTGGTGCCGATGCTGAAAAAGTCGGACTCTTCGGCCAGCTGGTCTGCCAGGATCACCGCCGAAGGGACTTCGATCATGATCCCCACATCGATATCCCGGTTATAGGGAATTCCGTCCTTGTCAAGACTTTCGGCCGCGTTATCCAGGGACATTTTGGCCTCCCGGATCTCTTTGCATCCGGAAATCATGGGGAACAAAATACGCACATTTCCGTAAACGGCCGCCCGGAGGATCGCCCGAAGCTGGGTCCTAAAAATATCCGGTCGTTTCAGGCAGTAGCGGATGGCCCGTAAACTGAGGGCCGGGTTGGCTTGATCCGGCTGGGACTCGTAGCCGATGGCTTTGTCGCCGTTGATGTCCAATGTACGGATAGTGACCGGACGCGTTCCCATAACTTCCACCACGTCCTGGTATTTCTCAAAAAGCTCGTCCTCGGTGGGGTGCTGGCGGCGACGGACATAATCAAACTCCGTGCGGTACAGGCCGATCCCCTCCCCGCCGTTGTCCAACACCGAGACCACCTCCTCGGGCAGTTCGATGTTTCCCATGACCCGAAGCTGAACACCGTCCCGGGTTATGGCCGGCAGTGCACTGTCCCGGGTGACCACGGCCCGGTATTGCACAAAGCGGACCTGGCGTTCCTGGTACGCGACCAGGGTCTCTTCGGTCGGGCTGAGAATGACCCGCCCCTGGGTGCCGTCCACAATGATAATGTCATCGTTTTGAATCAGTTTCGTGCCATGGGTGACCCCTAAAACAGCCGGAATTTCCAGGGTCCGGGCAATGATACTGGTATGGGACGCCTTTCCGCCGCGATCGGTGACAAACCCCATAATCCGCTCAAGCTGGATCTGGCTGGCGTCCGCTGGTGACAGATCGTTGGCGACCAGGATGACACGCTTGTTGATGTGGCGAATGTCCACGTTGCCGGCGCCCACAAGGTTTCTCATGATGCGGTCCGACACATGCAATACATCCTCGGCCCGTTCTTTCAGGTAGGTGTCATCCATCCCCCGGAACATGGCTTTGAGTCGGCCGACAACCATTTTCAATGCCCATTCGGCATTGACCTGGTCCCTCTCGATGGTGTCGATGGCCCTGTTGTAGAGCATCTTATCTTTGAGAAGCACCACATGGGTTTCCAGGATACTGGCCTGATCCTGGAAATCCTCGGGCATGTTCTCGATGATCGCCTGCAGCTCGTCTTTTGCCTTCTTCACTGCAGTTTTGAACCGTTTTTTTTCCTTGGCCAATTCGTTTTTGCCAAGATAGTAGCGTTCGACGATGTCGACACCCTCCTTGTCGACAAGGTAGGCTTTTCCGATGCAGATACCGGGTGATCCGCCGATACCCTCCAGGATTATTTCCCGTGCCCCCGGGTTCGGTTCTATGTTGGGTTTCGCTAAGTTCATGGCTTAACACAGCTCGTCTTCATTGAAACCGTTTTCGGCTAATTTGGCAATGTCCTCAAGCACGTTCAGATCTGATTTTTTTTCGATCTTGACAGTGATTATCGAGCCTTTGGGGCAAGCCAGCGTGAGGATGTCGATAACGCTCGAGGCGTCGGCCTGCTCATCTCCCTTGATGATCCAGACCCGGGCAGAAGCCTTCTGCGCGAGGCCGGCCAGCTTCGCGGCAGCCCGGGCGTGAAGTCCCAATTCATTGACAATTTCAATTTCCCTGAGCAATTCATCCATCAAGTTGTCTACCCGAACATCGCACAACCCGTTTCCGCGAATGGCGTCTGAAACAATTACGCAATGGTCAGGCCAGAAAGATTACCAAATAAAAGTGAAAATTTCTAACAACACTGCCTGGGGTTGTCAAATGGGAAATCATTGACAGATGGATACCCCAGCTGATAGATATGTGCGGCGAAACTTTTGTATCTAATTGATTTTATAATAATTTTTAACTTTTATCGCTTTTTGCGCCAAAAGAAGCCTCGAAGATGACGAATCCGATCGTGATATACGGCAGGGATGCCTGACCGTTTACGCGGGCCGCTCGGGAAGCGTACCGGAACCAGGGGATCGACGTTACCTACGTTAATGTGGTGAAAGATCCGGCCAAACTCGATGATATGCTCAAACTTTCGGGGGGCTATCGAAAAGTGCCGGTCATCGTGGATGGTGAAACGGTGACGGTCGGTTTTGAGGGGAAGGCGTGAAGTGTTTAAAAAATGGCAGGATGCCATTTTTTAAACACTTCATACTGGGTATTAGGTATTAGGTATTCGCTGCTAACCACATGGTCGACTCATGAAATCCAGTTACCAATACCCAATGCCCAATACCCAATACCCAATCAGCGGAGCGGATTATGGAACGGCAATATCTGATCGATGATATCCGGCTGGGGGAGTCCTGGCGTCTGTTTAAAATCATGGGAGAGTTTGTCGACGGTGTGGAAGCACTGCACGACATCGGGCCGGCGGTCAGCATATTCGGATCGGCCCGCAGCAGACCGGATGATCCCGTCTATCAGAAAGCCGAGAAGATTGCCGCCCTGTTTGCCAAGAACGATTTTGCCGTCATCACCGGCGGCGGCGGTGGCGTGATGGAAGCCGCAAACAAAGGGGCCGCCGGCGAGGGGGGTACGTCCGTCGGGTTGAACATATCACTGCCCTTCGAACAGCAGCCGAATCCCTATGCCAATGTGGAGCTTGAATTCAATTATTTTTTCATCCGAAAAGTGATGTTCGTCAAATACGCACAGGCGTACATCGGCCTGCCCGGTGGATTCGGTACACTCGACGAGGTGTTCGAATCGCTCACCCTTGTCCAAACCCGGCGCATCAAGCCCCTGCCGATTATTCTTGTGGACTCCGATTTCTGGGGCGGCCTTAAAGACTGGATTCTCGAAAAACTTCTGGATACGGGACGCATTTCTCCCGAGGATATCGACATCTTTCAGATCATGGACGATCCGGAGGAGATCGTCAAAACCGTCAAAAAAACCGTTATCGTCTGAGCGGCCGACCGGTGTAACGATCCATCCCCAGACCGTATCGGAACATTTCGGGGAACACTCCGAATGGACCATCCTTTACCGGCGTGGCGGCAATCGTCCTGGATTCACGATCTTCGGCAGTTTTAGGGCTAAAAAACAATTGACTTTTCTGGTCGCATAGCTATAATGTGACTACATTTGAGATTTCGTCGTGATTCCCATATTTTATTGCCGGTGGGCGGTAAAATATTTTTTTTCCCAACGTGAATAAATGCGAACAATTTTGTACATCCCTTGCCATAAACTGAACGCCCTTCATTTTCCGAAGTGTCGACTAACTATCTTATATCTTTTCATATTCTATTTATCGGTGCTTCGAGATGTTGTCTTTTCCGATCCACCTGGGAGACCGGCACTATCTGCGAAAGGGGACTATAGGATTTGATTGTCAAAAAAGAGATCATGGCGGGTGACATCCTCCTGGAACTGGAAGATGTGCACATGTATTTCGGAAAGGTGGCAGCCCTTGCCGGAGTCAGCCTGAAAATCCGAAAGGGGGAAATCCATTCGGTGATCGGTCCCAACGGGGCCGGTAAAACGGTCATGATGAATTGTATCAACGGCCTATACAAACCCCAGCAGGGGATTGTCCTGTACAAAGGGGACCGGATCAATCACCTCAAGCCTCACGAGCGGGCACGGATGGGTATGGCCCGAACGTTTCAGAAAGTCGAGGTGTTCGGCGGGATGACGGTCATGGACAACATTCGGCTCGGGCGGCACAATCATTACCGCTCCGGCATTTTCAGTGGTGCTGTGTACATCGGCAAAGCCAAGCGGGAGGAACTCGAGCATCGCCAGTTCATCGAAGAAGAGATCATCGACCTTCTTGAAATCGAACACATCCGCGACAAACCGGTGGGCATGCTTCCCTATGGCCTTCAAAAACGGGTCGAACTGGGACGTGCACTTGCCCTAGAGCCTGAACTGCTCATTCTCGACGAGCCGCTGGCCGGTCTGAACCTCGAAGAGGTTGAGGACATGGCCCGTTTTATTATCGACGTCAACGAGGAACCGCGCTGGCAGGTCACCTGTCTCCTGGTGGAGCACGACATGGGCGTTGTCATGGATCTGTCCGACCGTGTGTTCGTGCTCAACTTTGGGAACATGATCATGGACGGCACTCCCGATGACGTGCAACAGAATCCCGAGGTCATCAAAGCATATCTGGGTGAAGAGGACCTGTATGCCACACGAAAGTAATCATGCTGCGGACGGCCTTGACATCCCCGCAGACCTGACCATTCCGAAGCTGTTTTATCAGAAGTCCCAGGAGTACGGGAAAGACCGGGTGGCCATGCGTGAGAAGGAGTTCGGCATCTGGCGGCCGATCTCCTGGCAAGAGTACCTGGACAACGTCAAATACCTGACGCTGGGCCTGATCCGGCTCGGTTTGGTCAAAGGCGACAAAATTTCCATCATCGGAGACAACCGGCCCGAAGGCCTCTGGGCTGAAATGGCCGCACTCTGCTCCGGGGGTGTCGCCGTCTGGCTGTTCCAGGATTGCCTCATCGATGAAGTCCGCTATATCATCGATCATTCCGATACCCGTTTTCTGTTCGGAGAAGGTCAGGAAGAGGTGGACAAGGCGCTGTCCATTTTCGACGAGTGCCCGAAGCTGGAAAAGATCATCTGGGACGACCCCAAGGGGCTTCGCCACTATGATCAGGATTGTCTGATCAGCATGGAGGAAGTTATAGCCCTCGGGCGGGAAGAGGAAAAGGAACACCCGGGTCGCTTCGAGGAGCTGGTGAACCAGGGCACCGGCAGCGATGTGGCCCTGCTGTTTTATACCTCCGGCACCACATCTCTCCCAAAAGGGGCGCTGCTCTCCCATCACAACATGCTGACCATGGGGAAACACCTGATGACGGTCGATCCCTGTTACGACGGAGATGACTATGTCTCCTACCTGCCCTTTGCCTGGATCGGGGAACAGATGATGTCCATATCCTGCGGGCTTCAGATCGGATATACCATCAACTTTCCGGAAGAACCGGATACCGCCCAGCATAATATCCGTGAAATCGGCCCCCATGTCATGTTTGCGCCGCCCCGGATGTACGAGCAGATGACCCGGACGGTGCAGGTCAAATACCTGGACGCCGGATGGCTCAAGCGCAAGTTATATGAATTCGCCAACTGGATCGGATACAAGGTCGCCAACCTGAAGTTCGATAAAAAGCCGACCCCCATCCACTTGAAGCTGCTTCACGGGTTCGCCTACGCGACGGTACACCAGAAAGTCAAAGACCACCTGGGGCTTTCCCGTGTGCGGCACGCCTACACCGGGGGGGCGGCCATGGGACCGGACCACTTCCGGTTTTTTCACGCCCTGGGTGTCAATCTCAAGCAGATCTACGGCCAGACCGAAGTTGCCGGTATTTCCGTGGTTCACAGGGACGGCGATATCAAGTTCGATACGGTGGGCCACCCGATTCCGGGCACCGAAATCCAAATCACGGAAGACGGGGAGATCATCACCAAAAGCCCCTCGGTGTTTCTCGGGTACTACAAAAACCCGGAGGCCACCGAAGAGGCCCTCCGGAAGGGATGGCTTCACTCAGACGACAAGGGTTTTATCGATGACGACGGGCACCTGGTGGTGTTCGACCGCACCAAGGATGTCTTCACCCTGCGGGACGGGAGACCATTTTCCCCCCAATATCTCGAGACCCGGCTCAAGTTCAGCCCCTATGTCAAGGATTCCTGGGTCATCGGAGACAAGCGGGACTACGTGACCGCGGTCCTGTGCATCGATTATGCCGTGGTCGGCAATTGGGCGGACCAAAAGAAGCTCACCTATACCAGCTACACGGAATTGTCCCAGAAACCGGAAGTCTACGAGCTGGTCGAGCAGCAGATCCGACAGGCCAACCAGGACCTGCCGGAATCCGCACGAGTGTTCAAATTCATCAACCTCTATAAAGAGCTGGATGCGGATGACGACGAACTGACCCGTACCCGTAAGCTTCGGCGGGCGTTTGTCGAAAAGCGCTACGAGGATATTATCAATGCCCTTTACGGGGATGTGGATACGGTCCATATCGACACCGTCATTAAATACGAGGACGGGCGGGAAGCCCACATCAAGACCGATCTTCAGATCACGACGTTGACAGAATAAGCCGGCGCCGCCCTCGGGCAGCGCGCCCTTTGAGCGACATCGTCGCGTTTCGTAAAATCGTTCCACGATTTTATAAGGAGACCCCGAATGGATCTTTTTCTCATGACCGTGACCACCGGTGTGATGGTGGGCGGCATTTATGCACTGGTTGCCCTCGGCTGGGTGCTTATCTATAAATGCTCGGGGGTATTGAACCTGGCCATGGGAGAGATGACGCTGATCGGGGCGTATGTTTCCCTGAGTTTTTATTCCATGGGGTTCCCGTTTATCGTTGCATTGGCCATATCTCTGGTCATCGGATTCATTCTGGGAGTCCTGACCGAGCGGATCTTCCTCGACCGGCTCATCGGTGAACCGGTTCTGACGGTGATCATGGTCACCGTGGGGCTTTCCTTTTTCTTCAAAGGGGTGGTGGAACTGATATGGGGAACCGACACCCGGGTGTTCGAGCCGGCGGTGTTTGCCCTGGAGCCGATTCGCATCGGCCCCCTGATCATCGGGCAGGTGTACCTCTGGAGTTTCATCGCAGCCCTGGTTCTGCTGGTGGTGTTTGTCTCCTTTTTCAAATACACCCGGTGGGGCCTGGCCATGCAGGCCACGGCCGATGATGAGATGGCAGCCCTGTCGGTGGGCGTCAGCGCACGGTTTGTCTATGCGGCTGCCTGGGCCATCGCCTTCATGGCGGCCGGTGTCGGCGGAACCCTGCTTGGCAACATCAACGGATTGAACATCTCGGTCAGCTACCTGGGGCTTCTGGTGTTGCCGGCGGTCGTGCTCGGCGGACTCAATTCGGTACCCGGGGCGATTGTCGGGGGTATTGCGATCGGGATACTTCAAAATCTTTGCGGTACCTACCTGGATCGCTATTTTCCCGGCGGCGTCAAGGAGATAGCCCCCTTTGTGTTCATGGCCGTTTTTCTGCTTTTCAAACCGTATGGCTTGTGGGGGTGGGAACGCATCGAAAGGGTGTGATGGAACCCCCGGTTTCAATGCACCCGATGAGCGGATGAACTACCTAAACGATTAACGGAGTTTTGAATGTCGACAACGTGGCTCCCCTGTGGTGTCTATCACCAAAATTACTCTCAGGATCAGGCCTGGTTCCAAACCAACTTTATCCGGGGGAAGATGATTCTTCTTTTTGCGATCCTTTTCATCGGGATTCCCCTGGTCGCCGACGATTACGTCCTCAGCGTCTGCAACCAAATCGGATACACGGTTCTGGGGGCTTTGGGCGTGCAGCTGCTCATCGGATTTTGCGGACAGGTCACCCTTGGCCATGCCGCATTCCTGGCGGTGGGGGCCTACACCAGCACCCTGCTGATTCTGGAGTTTCCCTGGCCACAGGTATTGCTGGACGCCGGTTTGGCGTATCCCATCAGCATTTTTGTTGCGGCGCTGGTGGCCGGAATCTGGTGCGTGCTGTTTGGGCTGCCGTCTGCAAGAGTGAAAGGCTTCTATCTTATTTTGACCACTATGGCCGCCCAGTTCATCACCGTCGATTTTATCATCACACAATATGTGAGCCAGATCGGAGGCCGCGGCCAGGCATTTTCTCTGCCGCCGGGGACCATCAAAATCGGGCCATGGGTCATCGACAGCGACCTGAAAGTCTACTATCTCATGCTCGTACTGGCGATTCTATGCGTATCGCTCGTGGTCAACCTGCTGCGGTCCCGGGTGGGCAGAGCCTGGGTGGCCATTCGGGACAACGACATCTCCGCCGAAGTCATGGGCATCAATGTTATCCAGTATAAACTCTTTGCCTTTTTCGTGGCCGGGTTTATCGGGGGGATTGCCGGGGCTTTCTGGATCAGCAATCTGGCGGCCATCAGCCCCGAGCATTTTCCCTGGTTCTGGTCGTTGTGGCTCGTCGGCGTTATTCTAATCGGCGGCGTCGGCTCCATTCACGGCGTGATTTTCGGCTCCATTTTCATGGTGGTGGTCATGGAGGCTCTCCAGTTGATCATCTTTTGGTTTATGGAGCTGGGGTTTGCGTGGGCCCAACCGCTGTTCATGGACTTTCTGTTTGTCAAAGAGGCCGCATTCGGTTTGGCCATCTGCGCCTTTATGATTTTCGAGCCCAACGGTCTATCCTACCGGTGGTGGCAGATTAAGAATTATTTCAACCTCTGGCCGTTCTCCTACTAAGTGGCTAGTTCGTTGAGCCCGTATCTTTGATGTGGTGATTCTATGACCCGAATGCCTAAAATGCCTGAAATGCGCTAAAATGCCTAAAATTCATGATGAACAAATCATTTTTATAACTTTAGGCATTTTAGGCAATTTGAATTTCAGGCATTGGACCTAAATGGCGTGTACATTCTGATTTGACGTGTTCGATTTATCGTTGACCTAATTCTTAACCGCACTATCAGGGGGGGAGGTGATAGGGGCGCGAACTACTGGCAGACACCCGAGGACTTGGAACCTCTCTGAAAAAGGGGGAGACATCATGCAAGGTAAAAGTATCTGGATTAAACTAGGCATCTTCTGCATTTCGCTGGCTCTGATATTCGGCTTTTCTGCGACGGCGGGGGCCGCGCAGATCAAGATCGGCGCTCTGAACGACATGACCGGTGCGACGTCCGATGTCGGTAAAGACTACGCCATGGGCATCGCCGAGGCCATTCACTACATCAATGACATGGGGGGAGTGAACGGTAAAAAAATCAAGCTGTATCAGTTTGATTATGGCTACCGGGTTCCCGAAGCGTTGACAAAATACAAGCTGTTCAAGCGTCTCGGCGCTGTGGCGGTGCTGGGGTGGGGAACCGGTGACACCGAAGCGCTCTCACCCACAGTGACCAAGGAGCAAATGCCCTATGTGTCCGCGTCCTATTCGGCCCATCTGACCAACCCGAAAAAGACGCCGTTCAATCTGTTTGCAGCAACCGACTATTCCTCCAATGCCCGTGCCGCTCTGACGGCCTGGTACGATGTCAAATGGTCGAAACATATGGATAACGGGAAACGGAAACCGCGTTTCCAATGCTCCTACATGTTTGCGTCACCCTATTCCAGCGCGCCGATCAAGGCGATCAAGGACCAGGCCAAGCTGCTCGGTTTTGAAGTCGGACCGGACCAGGACGTTTCCCTCTTTGCCATCGACACCAAGAGCCAGGTTCTTGCCATGAAGGACTTCAAACCCGACGTCGTCTGGCACGGCAACACCACCATGTCGGTGGCCGCTACGGTTCGGGATGCTTACTCCCTGGGCCTTGGCGCCGATCACATCGTCAACAACTGGGGATTCGACGAGAATCTCCCACGTCTTGCCGGCAAGGCCGCCGAGGGTGTCATGGGGGCTACCGTTTGCGCCTTTTACGGCGAAGATACAGCGCTTATGAAAACCGTCATGGAATATGGGAAAAAGTTCAATCCCGGGGTGCCGGTGGAAAAACGGCTGGTGCGCACCATCCAGGGGTGGTCCAATGCGCTCGCCCTGTGGGAGGCGCTCAAGCGCGCCGACAAGGCCGGTGACCTGAGCGGGGAAAGCATTCTGAAAAACGGTTTTGAAACCATGAGATCGTTCGAACTCGGTCTGGGCGGGGCTCCCCTGACCTACACGGCCACCGATCACCGTATTTCCGGTCAGGTCCCGATCTATACCATCCAGGACGGAAAAATCACCTTTGTCAAAACGGTTGATCTGAAGAATCGCTGGCCGGATCTATGGGCCAATGCATGGCTGGGTTGGTAATACGCTAAACAGCGGAAGGGTCGAAACGGAATATGGAATAGGCCAAACGGCCTGTTTACCCGTTCAACCATTCAACCCAACGACGTTAATGAAGGAGACTGAATCATCTTGGCAGATAGTGAATCCATACTGAAAATCAATAATATTGAGGTCAAGTACCACGAAGTCATTCTGGTCATCAAAGGGGTGTCCATCGAGGTTCCGGAAGGCGGCGTCGTTGCGCTGCTGGGTGCCAACGGGGCCGGCAAGAGTACGACCCTGAAAGCGATTTCCGGACTTCTGAAGCATGAAGACGGACACGTGACCGACGGTTCCATCGAATTCATGGGCGAGCGGATCGACCGGATGGGCCCGGAAAAGATTGCCAAATTGGGTATTGTCCAGGTCATTGAAGGCCGCCGGGTATTCGAGCACCTTACCGTGGAGCAGAATCTGAAAGTCGGCGCACACATGCGTAAATTCGGCCGGTCCATGAAAGAAGGCCTGGAGATGGTCTATCACTACTTTCCGAGACTGAAAGAGAAGCGCAGCGAGACGGCCGGCTTTATCAGCGGCGGCGAGCAGCAGATGACCGTCGTCGGGCGGGCACTGATGACCAGCCCAAAATTGATGCTGTTGGATGAACCCTCCATGGGTCTGGCGCCATTGCTGATCCACGAGATCTTCGACATCATCATGAAGCTCAATGAAGAAGAGAAGATATCCATCCTTCTGGTTGAACAGAATGCCAAACTGGCCCTCAATGTAGCCCCCCATGCCTATGTCCTGGAGAACGGCCGTATCGTGATGGACGACACCGCCGAGAGACTCCGGGAAAATCCGGATATCAAGGATTTTTACCTTGGCATGACCGATCTGGGGGGGCGCAAAAGCTTTCGGGATGTGAAGCACTATAAGCGAAGAAAACGATGGCTCACGTAAATCAAGAAGAGGGGGACCCAACAATGAAGAGAAAACCGATCATATTCGCAATCCTGAGTTGTGTTCTGGTCGCTTTCATGCTGGCCGCCTGTGCCGGTATGACAGTCAAGCCGACCGAGAGCAATTTCCAGGATCCCAAAATCACTCTGAGCCACGTTGAGGTTCCGTACTATACGGGATACTGGTACTTTTCAAAAAAAGTAAAACCAACCAAGGGGTCGGCGGGCAATTATGGTGCCCCCATGGGCCTTGGCTTTGTGTTCGACATTGAAAACCCCAACAAATTCCCGGTTCAGCTGGAGGGCTTTAAATTTTCGATCGCTTTCGAGGAGTTCGAGCTCAATACGGTCAGTTCCAATGAAACCCAATGGATTCCGGCCGGAAAAACCAACCAGCTCCGGGTCAATGCAATTATGGATGCCCGCTCGGCCCTGCTGAGCCTCTTGGTCACCGGCGGCTTCAAGCTAAAAGAAGCCGGCATGTCTCCATGGGATGCTCTGGAAAAATGGTGGACCGAGGCCCCGGATGCGTCGTATCCGATCTATGTTCAGCAGGGAGGGGCCATTTTCTCAGCGGGAGGTATGACGAAGTCGGTTGCTTTTAACGCCATGTTCCCCTAAAAAGCGGTTTAATAGTCCCAGCCTCAGCTCCGATGGCGGTGTTGCGGACCGACCCGTGGCAGGACCTCAGGGCCCTTTCCCCGCGCTCCTGCGTACGTACTTCCGTGTACGCTCCGCTTTCGCGCCGTCCCGCGCCTTGCCCTCGGAACTGATTCAAGGCTCTGAAACCACTTTTTGAGAAACGATGGAAAGCCCTATCCAGAAAAACTTCTGGATAGGGCTTTTTTCGATCCAGCGATTCCTTGAATGCTCTGCGTTTCGTATTCTTCCTGGCATGTTCCCCTGTTACCAAAAACCAATCAACCATATACCAGTCAACGACCCGCAGGGTGTATTGCCTTTTAGCCGGTTTTGTGCCAGAGAAATGACTCTACCAATGACCCGGCATCTTTCAGGAGGGAACCATGGCGCTCCATGACTTTACCGTTTACGATCTTATCCGTCGAAATGCAGATACCTTCGGCAATGCACCGGCCTGGTTCGAGGCGGACGATGGTCGAACCGTGACGTTTGCCGAGCTCCGGGAGCACGTGGACCGGCTGGCTGCCGGACTCCGGAAAAAAGGTATTGGAAAGGGCGATCGTATCGGTATCCTCGGGCAAAACAGCCTGGAATATTTCCTCGTCTATGGTGCGGCGGCTGCGCTCGGGGCGATTAGCCTCCCGATCAATTGGCGGTTGTCGGCCGAGGAGGTCTGCTTCAACTTGAATGACGGCGAGCCGACGCTGGTGTTTGTGGACGGGGAATACCAGGAGTTGATTGACGCAAACAGGGCTGCGCTCCCTTCCGTCCAGGAATTTATAAACCTCAAGCCCGGAATCGGCGGATATGTACCCTTTGAAAGTCTCCTGGAAGAAGGCACCGCCCGGAACCGTGAAGACGTGTCCGGAAATGACGGTTTTGTCATTATCCACACCGCTGCGGTGGCCGGCCGGCCCCGGGGGGCACTCCTCAGCCACAGCAATCTGCTCTGTTCCGACATGCATCTGGTCTATCTGTTCGGAACGACGCCCCGGGATGTCCACCTGAACCTGCTGCCGCTGTTTCACATTGCCGGGCTGGTCATGGCATTCAGCAGTTTTCACGTGGGCGCCATGAATCTGAACATGTCGCGATTCGATGCCAGCCGGGCCGTTCAGCTCATCGCAGAAAAGAAGGCATCCCTGATGTTCGATTTTTCTCCGATTTTAGGGTCGATTCTGGAGGAGGCCGAAAAAACAGGGCGGGACATCACGCCGCTTCGGGGGGTGCTGGGGCTGGAAGCACCCGAAACCATAGAAAAATATCAGAACGTCACCGGCGGCACGTTTTACTGCATGTACGGGCAGACCGAAACGTCCTGTCTGGCCACCCTGGGCAGGTACAACGATCGGCCCGGCTCGGCCGGAAAGACCATCGAATTGGCCGAAGTCCGTCTGTTCGACGACTATGATCAACCCGTGCCGGTCGGACAGGTCGGTGAAATCTGCATGCGGGGCCCCATGGTGTTCAATGGATACTGGAACCTGCCGGAAGATAACGCATACACGTTTCGTGAGGGTTGGCATCACACCGGCGACCTGGCCCGCTTTGACGAAGATGGGTACCTGTTTTACGCCGGCCGGAGCGCCGAAAAGGAGCTGATCAAACCGGGTGGTGAAAACGTCTATCCGGCCGAAGTGGAGAAGGCCATCCTCCAGCATCCGGCGGTTGAATCGACCGTGGTGTTCGGCGTGCCCGATCCCAGGTGGAAAGAAGGGATCAAAGCGGTGTGCCGGCTCAGGGCCGGGGAACAGCTGGACGCCGCGGAGCTCATCGAATTTGTCGGAAAGCGGATTGCACGCTTTAAAAAACCCCAGTACGTCGAATTTGTGGGGGCACTTCCACTTCAGGACGACGGGACTCCCGACCGGCAGAAGGTCAAAGAGCTGTACGGCGGAGAGCAGTAACTCCCATCGCAAACCCTTTTTTTCAGTACGGGTGGTGGCGATATCCAACGCGACATTAAACATCTCTTCGTTTAACCGACCCTGCACGACACCGGCATGTTTCCCTTTGGGCATTTCGATGACGGCCTGCACCGGCGAGTCACAAAGATTCTTGAAATTTCTATCCGCATTCTTAATGTCTGCCTAACACGATAAATCCTACTGGACGATATAATTTTCGCCTGCCGCACAGCCTATTTTTTCGCCAATCATACAAGGCGGCTTTATGAAAGATGTTTCCACTAAAAAATCAAAGGGGTTGTTGTTTGCCGGCATTGCTGTCGTCGTCCTGGTAGCCCTGTATGCGGTGCTCGGCTTCTGGGTGGCGCCGAAATTCGTACAATCCAGGGGGACCAAACTGATCGCCGAAAAAACCGGGCTGAATTTGACGTTCGCCAATGTCCGCTTGAATCCGTTTACATTCACCGCCGTGTTCGAGGATCTGTCTCTGGGCCAGGCCGCGGAAGAACCGTTTTTGACCATGGCGGAATTTTACACCGATTTCGACGTGTGGTCGCTCCTGGCGCGCCCGTACCGGTTCAGGCTGATCCGCATGGTCTCAGCTGAAGAACGGCTGAACATCCTGCCGGATGGGCGGTTTGATTTCGCTCCGCTTCTTGAAACAATCGCGGAACAGGTGAAAAACAGCGGCGGCGGGGGGGTACTGCCCGAAGTGCTGGTCGAACGCTGGGTCGTTGAATCGGCAAGGATAACCGTCACGGACCCTGTCCGCTCCAAAACCCCGGTGATCACCATATATCCGGTTAACGGCGAGTTTACCGACCTGGGTACCGCCAAGGGGCATATCGCGTCCTATGACTTGCGTGGGACCATCGTCGACATCGGCAGCATACGCGATAGCGGTAAGGTGTCCCTGGATCCCCTTCGCATCGACGGGCATTACGAAGCGGGTCCGTTCAAGCTGCCCCCGTTGTGGGCTCTTACGGGCGACCGTTTCCGCTTTGATATCCTCAATGGATCGATTCGCATGGACGTGACCTACACGGCCGAACTTAAAAGCGACGGGTACGCATTTGAGATCCGGGGAGGTGAACTCGCACTGGAGGACCTCAAACTCAACGATAAGGACCAAGCCTTCACATTCGGTTCCCTCTCCGAGATGACCGTTCGGGGTCTTCGTGTTAATATCTCCGAAAAAACGGCGAGTCTGGAGGAGGTCGAGGTGTCCGGCGCAGATCTGACCCTATGGCTGAGGCCGGACGGGGAGTCGGGTATTCTCGATGTATTGACCATGAATACCTCCCGCGATCCGGAGGCGCAGACCAAAAGGAGGAATAAAGGTCTGCCCGCTTTTATCGACGGCTGGCAGGCCCGATTGGAAAAGGCCACGATTATAGAGACGCTGCTTCGTTTCGAAGACCAGCGCAGCGAGCCCGCCATAACCGCGGACGTTGTTTCCATGCCGTCGTTTACCCTTGCCGGCGTCTCCGTCGATACCGGAACGAAACGTCTCGACATCCAGGAGGTTGTTGCTTCGGAGATGCACGCTTCCGGCTGGTTGAATCCGGATGGCACGATCGGGCTGAGTCAGGTTCTCGGTTTGACATCTTCGGTGTCCACGGCGGATTCCGAACCTTCTACAGCACTAAATGGGCGGTCCGTCACAGGAGGCTGGCAGGCACAGCTGAACCGTGCAGAACTCCGGGACGCTACGATTGTCTATGAAGATCGCACATTAAAAACACCGATGAAGTTAGCCGTTTATCCGGTTACCGGCAAAGTGTCCGGATTCTCCTATCCCCAAGGAATGCCGGCTTCCGTGTCCCTGGACATCGTTGGTGAAGGCGGGGGAGTCCTTGCCGTGTCCGGGGCCGCCGGAATCCAGCCTCTGAATGCCGATCTGAACGTCAGCCTGAATCGATTCCCCCTGGAAAAACTCCAGGCGATTGCCGATACCGCAAGCCGTCTGAAGATAGCCAGCGGATCTCTGGATGTGATTGGGCGGGTGGCCGCACCCGGGGGCACTGACGGCCCGAAGTTTCGTTTTGATGGAGAACTCATGGTGTCGGAAATGGAACTGCTCGATACCGGAACGGGCAAGCCCATATTGCGTCAGACGGAACTGCAGATCAACGGCATCCGTCTTGATGTGGCGCCCAACCGCCTGTTCGCCGCCGAAGTGGTCGATCGCCGGCCATACGTTCATCTGGTCATCGAAGAAGACGGTTCGACCAATCTGGAAAACGCACTTAAACTGGAGGATGAAAACGTCCAGGCGATCGGGAGAAGTGTGTTGGGCCAGATGGTTGACGCCATTTTACTGCAGATCCAGGGTCCCATGCCGATCCGGGTGGATTCGGCCGGAATAGAAGAGGGAACCGTCCTTGTCACCCACAAACTGCCCCGAGGGGCGTTTGACATGAAAGCCGATCAGATCTTTGGCCGGCTCGGGAATATCGATACCGATTCCGACAACATGGTGGATGTGGAGCTGCGGGGTCGCATCGATGACAAGGCCCCGTTTGAGGCCAAAGGACGGGTGGATCCATTCGGCGATGAGGTGGGTACCGAGATGACGATATCATTGAAGAATTACAATCTTGTCAACGCCAATCCCTATGCGAAGCAATATGTGGGATACGGCGTGAACCGGGGTAAAGTCAGGGTGGATCTCGACTATTCGGTAACGAATAATTACGTCACCGGAAAGAATGAATTTTTCATCCGTCGGTTGGAACTGGGTGAGAAAACAGACAGCCCGGATGCCGTCGACGTACCGGTGGAGATGGGCGTGGCGCTGCTGAAAGATAGACAGGGCAACATCCACCTGAAGGTGCCGGTCGAAGGTGATACCAAGGATCCTAATTTTCGCATCGAGTCGGTTGTGGCGTCCACCATGGTCGGGATGGTGGGTGCCGTGGTGACGAGTCCGTTCAGGCTTCTCGGGGGTATTGCCGGAACCGCTTCACCCGACGAGCTCCGTATGGTGAACTTTAGCCCCGGGGCTGACGATCTTGACGAGGCGGAGAAACAAAAACTGTCAAAGCTGGCGACCGGATTTCAGGAACGCCCAGGGGTAGGCATGGAAATCATGGGAACGGCCAGTCCGAAGGTCGACCGGGCGTCAATCGCCCGGGAACGATTACAGAAGAAAGTCAGAAAGGACCTGATCGCCGGTCAAAAAGCGGGTGACGTGACCGGCGATGCCGGTATGACCGACGAAAAAATGCATCGGGTTCTCGTGGAACTCTATCGCAAGGAGATTGGAACGCTCCCCCCGACACTCCGGGAACCGGGGCCTGAAAGCAACCGGGAACTTGAAAAAACCTTGATTGCCGAGATCGAGATCTCCGATACGGACTTGCGTCAACTCGCAAAACGCCGCGCTGAAGCCGTCGAAAGCTATCTGCTCCAGGAGGGCGGTATCGATCCGAAAAGACTGTTCGTGGTGGCATCTGCGATCCGGGATCCGGAATCGGAAGGAACGGTGCCGGTCGTGATGTCTCTGATCCCCCGATAGGGGTGATTCCATCCGCGTCAGCGACATTATGGTGTGGCGACCATTTTCTGGATGGACTCTTTTCTCTCTTGCTGTATTCTATTTGATTCGTGTATGACTCAGGTAAGATCTTCAAAGAACATTTTTTATGTCATACCATCATAGAAACGTTGGCTTGTGTAGCAAAAGGAGGTGGCCATGAGGAACATTCGACTGAATTACGAAACCCTGATCAAGATCACACGATCCCTGTCCCGGTCAAAGGATCCGGAAGAGATCATCCAGATGGCGGTGGATAGCATTACGTCCGCTCTGGGTATCAAGGGATGCGCCCTTTTTCTTATGAATCGTGACAGCGAGGAACTGGAAGTAGCGGCATCAACGGGCTTGAGCGATGAGTATCTCAACAAAGGGACCGTGAGCGCCCTGCGATCCATTGCCGACTCCCTGAGCAGTGAAGGCCCCGTGGCCGTCTACGATGTCAGCGACGATCCGCGTATCCAGTATCCGGAGGCTGCTGAAAAAGAAGGCATCGCTTCCATCCTGTCGGTGCCTATCCTGGTGGGCGATGACGCCATCGGCGCCATCCGGGCCTATACGGCGGAAAAATGGGAGTTTACGCTGGATGATGTGAATTTTGTCCAGGCCCTTGCCCAGATTGCGGGGATCTTGATTGAGCTGAGCCGGCTGATCAAGGGCCAGAGTGAGTACATCGACGTTCTGGCAACGACCTGTGAGTCGCCGTCGCTGTAATCCTTAGCATCGGTTCTAGTAGTCTGCAAATATCTTGGTGGCCTGATCGATGTCCTCCGGGCAGAACACGAACAGGCACCTGGCGTCCGGGCCGGCGACCGATCCGTAGACGTAATTGATGTTTATGCCTTCTTCTCCGAATTTCGAGGTGATCCGGGCCAGTTCTCCCGGCCGGTTCTCCAACTCCAGTGCGATGACCGGCATGATATCGAAGATGTACTCGTTGCGGGACAACAGATCGATGGCCTTGTTGATTTTGCCGTCTTCCATCAGAATCCGCACCAGGGCAAACTCCGATGAGTCCTTCCTCATGGAATTGTAACTGGCCACCGAGGCGATCCGTTTCAACGACTTCCCCCGGGCCTTGAACAACTCCTGCACATATGCCGAGGCGTCCTGGATCGTGAGGGCGTCGATGTTGATGCCGTTCTCCCCGCATAATGTCGCCAGCTTGCCCAGTTCGCCGGGTTGATTCCTCATAAATAGGGATATTTCCGTTCGTACCATGACGCTTCTCCAATCGGCTTGAATCGCATTTATTTTAGATCGTTATCCTACAGGCTGCTGAAAAACAAGTATCGAGTTGTCAGAGCCCTGATGCTATCCTAAAAGACGGTTATAGCGATTGTTAAAAATATGTTCCGATTCAGAAGAGCATCAGGCCGGTACGGTGACCGGCCCTACGTTACGGCTTTCGCAGGGCGGGGCACAGTACCCGCCCATAGCAGCCGTAATGTTATCCTTATGGCTTGCGCTTGTCTTTAAGTATCTGATTCGAAATCACCACCCGCTGTATCTCCGATGTTCCCTCGTAAATGGTAAACACCCTGGCGTCCCGGTAGAAACGCTCCACAGGGTAGTCTTTGGTAAACCCGTATCCCCCATGGATCTGGAGGGCCTGAGCCGTAACGCGGTTGACCATTTCAGAGGCAAACAATTTGGCCATGGACGCTTGTTTGGTATAATTTTCGCCCCTGTCCTTCATGGCGGCCGCAGAGAGCATCAGCTGTTTGGCGGCTTCGATTTCCGTTGCCATATCGGCAATCATCCAGCGTAGCCCCTGGAACTTCGATATCTTTCGACCGAACTGGTCCCGGGATTTGGCATATTTCACCGCCGCGTCGAACGCCGCCTGGGCGACTCCGACAGACTGAGCGGCAATCCCGATGCGACCGGAATCGAGGGCGGTCATGGCGAGCTTGAAGCCGTCCCCCTCGCTGCCCAGGAGGTTCTCCGCCGGCACCCGGCAATTATCGAAGAGCAGGTCGGTGGTGTCCGACGCCCGGAGCCCCATTTTGTCTTCATCCTGTCCCACGGTAAAACCCGGGAAGTCTTTCTCGAGGATGAATGCGCTGATTCCCCGATGTCCCACGCTCTCGTCGGTCTTTGCCGTTACGATGACGAGCCCGGAGTTCCGGCCCGTCGTGGTAAAGCGTTTGCTGCCGTTTAGAAAGTAGACATCTCCGTCACGCGTCGCCGTCGTGGCCTGGGCCGAAGGATCTGAACCGGCATGGGGCTCTGTGAGGCCGAACGCGCCGATAATTCTCCCCTGGGCCAAGGGCTTCAAGTATCTTTTCTTTTGTGCGTCACTGCCGAAGCGATCGATGCTTTCACAAACGATGGAATTGTGAACGGACATGACCACCGCCGTGGCCGCGCAGGAATAGGCAATTTCAGAGAGCGCCAACACGTAACTGATGGTGTCGGCCCCTTCACCCCCGTGCTCGGGAGGGATGGCCATCCCCAGGAGGCCGAGCTCGGCCATCTTCTTCAAATTTGCGGCAGGAAAGTCTTTGGTCCGGTCTCTCTCGGCGGCGGTCGGCGCCAGCTCCTTTCGGGCGAACTCCCGGACCATTGCCTGGATCATGAGTTGCTCGTCCGTCAGCTTGAACAACATAAAATCTCCTTATCACACGTGCCGATGGCTTCCTGGGTGGCGGAACATGAATGTTCCCGATTCGTTAAACGATTTTCGGTGTGGTCCATTTCGAGATTTATTATGGATTATATAATACGACAATCAATTCCGCCGTTTCCTTTCCGACATTTCTCATCTGATGCCGTATCCCGGAATTGAAGTGCAGCGAGTTGTCCTTTCCCAGACGGTTCACGTGGTCGCCGACCACCACTTCGATATCCCCTTTCAGAACATACACAAATTCTTCGCCCTCGTGCTGGTACCCGACGCCCTTGTGATCGGTCATGCCTTCGATCTCGACACGAAACGCCTTCAGATGCTTGTTCTCGGCACCCGGTGTAAGGCTGGCATAGGCATAGTTTTCGGTCCGTTTTTTATAGGCCTTGATGCGTTTCCGAAGCTGGGATTCCTGCTCACGGAGGAAGAAGCCGGAGTCCATTTCAAGCGCCCGGGCAATCTGAAGCAATGTCCCGACCGGCGGCGTCTCCTTGCCGGCTTCGATTCCTTTTATATAAGCGATGGAATAGCCGGTTTCGTTGGCCATCATCTCGAAGGTCATTTTCTTGTCGAGCCTGGCCCTCTTGATCCGCTTCCCGATGGGCGTTATGGCTTCTTTCTTTTTTCGTGGCATATGTGCCTCCGTCCTATTCGTACGTGTAAAATCCGTGCTTGGTTTTACGCCCCAGCCATCCTGCCTCGACGTATTTTCTCAGCAGGGGGCAGGGACGGTACTTCGAGTCCTTGAAGCCTTCGTAAAGGGTCTCCATGATTGCCAGGCAGGTATCCAAACCGATCAGGTCGGCCAGGGCCAGCGGGCCCATGGGATGGTTCATGCCCAGTTTCATGACCGTGTCGATGTCCTCCAGGGAACCCACCCCGTGGTACACGCAGTAAACGGCTTCATTGATCATCGGCATGAGAATCCGGTTGGCGATAAACCCGGGATAGTCGTTTGCTTCAGCCGGTGTCTTGCCGAATTTCAAGGCCAGGCCCCAGGTGGCCTGAAACGTGTCGTCAGAAGTGGCCAGCCCGCGGATGATCTCCACAAGCGCCATGACCGGCACCGGATTCATAAAGTGCATGCCGATCACTTTGTCCGGCCGGCCTGTCTGGGACGCAATCCGGCCGATGGGGATCGAAGAGGTGTTGGTGGCCAGAATGGCATCGGGAACGCAGATACGATCCAGGTCTTTGAAAATCTGAAATTTAATCTCTTCTTTTTCGATGGCCGCCTCGACCACAAAATCGGCCGTCGCCATATCTTCCAGATCGATGCTGGTGTTGATCCTCCCCAGGATGGCCTCTTTTTCTTCGAGGGTAATTTTTTCTTTTTCCACGTTGCGGGAGAGGATTTTGGTTATGTGGCTGTGTCCGCGTGCCACAAATTCCTCGGCAATATCATTTATAATGACGTTCAGGCCGGACGTCGCTGCTACCTGAGCGATCCCGTTTCCCATCTGCCCGGCGCCGATGACACCGAATGTTTTGACTGGCATTCTATCCTCCCCCGTTAATGACTTTTTGAGCGTTGCTGCCAACGTTTAACCATTATAGGTATTGGGTACTCGGCATCAACCTTTGGCTCCGGCTGGACGGAATACCAAATACCCAATATCGTATTTGTCGTTTCACTATCATCGCTGCGGCCTCTTCGATAACGATGCCAACCGGCCGGATCGCTCCGATGGTGGACAACGATCCGTTACATATTGCGGCGATACTTTCCGCCCACATCATACAGCACCCGGGTAATCTGCCCCAGGCTGGCGTGTCGCACCGTATCCATGAGCTCTTCGAAAATGTTTCCCCCGGAAAGGACCACTTTCTGAAGCTTTTCAAGGGCCGGCGGCGCCTCTGCCTCATTCCGTTTTTCGAAATCCGCCAGCCGACGAAGCTGGGACTGTTTTTCAGCTTCGGTGGCCCGTGACAGTTCCAGGGTAAATGCATCTTCGAACAGATCGTCGTCATTGGCATCCGGGTCGCGAAACGTATTCACACCGATAATCGGCAAGTTCCCGGTGTGCTTGAGAACCTCGTAGTACATGGATTCTTCCTGAATCTTGCTCCGCTGGTAGCCGGTTTCCATGGCACCCAGTACGCCGCCGCGTTCGGCGATCCGGTCAAACTCCAGGAGAACGGCGTTTTCCACCAGTCGGGTCAACTCTTCGATGATGAAACTCCCCTGGAGCGGGTTTTCGGTTTTCGTCAGTCCCCACTCGCGGTTGGTAATCAGCTGAATGGCCAGGGCTCGCCGGACGGATTCCCGGCTGGGCGTGGTGATGGCTTCATCGAACGCATTGGTGTGAAGGCTGTTGCAGTTGTCGTAGATGGCGCACAGGGCCTGGAGGGTGGTGCGGATGTCGTTGAATTGGATATCCTGGCTGTGGAGGGAGCGACCGGATGTCTGGATGTGATATTTGAGCATCTGGGACCGTTCGTTGGCGCCATACAAATCACGCATGGCAATGGCCCATATCCTTCTGGCCACGCGCCCGATGACATTGTATTCGGGATCCAGGCCGTTGGAGAAGAAAAAGGACAGGTTCGGTCCGAATCGATTAATGTCCATTCCCCGGGACAGATAATACTCCACATAGGTAAATCCGTTTGCCAGGGTGAAGGCCAGCTGGGAAATCGGGTTGGCGCCGGCTTCGGCGATATGGTATCCGGAAATGGAAACCGAGTAAAAATTGCGAACATTGTTTTCGATGAAAAACCCCTGGATATCCCCCATCATTTTCAGGGCGAAATCAATTGAGAAAATGCAGGTGTTCTGTCCCTGATCCTCCTTGAGAATGTCGGCCTGCACCGTTCCGCGAACCGCGGACAACGCGCGGGCTCGAATCTCCCGGTATTCGGATTCTGTCGGTTCTCTGCCCTGTTCTTCCGAGAATGCATCCACCTGCTGGTCGATGGCCGTGTTCATAAACATGGCCAGAATAATCGGCGCCGGGCCGTTGATGGTCATGGAGACGGAGGTGCTCGGCGCGCACAGGTCGAATCCGCTGTAAAGCACCTTGACATCGTCCAGGGTGCAGATGCTGACTCCCGACGTGCCCACCTTCCCGTAGATGTCGGGCCGGATATCCGGGTCCCATCCGTACAGGGTCACCGAGTCAAATGCCGTGGAAAGCCGTTTGGCGTCATAGTTTTCCGACAGCAGCTTGAACCGGCGATTGGTCCGGGCGGGATCCCCTTCACCGGCGAACATGCGCGTCGGATCCTCGTCGACCCGCTTCAGGGGGAAGACACCGGCTGTAAACGGAAAGCGCCCCGGCACATTTTCCTCACGGAGCCAACGATAAATTTCTCCCGGATCCCTGAATTTCGGCAGGGCTATTTTGGGCAGGCGCTGACGGCTCAAAGATTCGGTCACCAGGGGCAAATGGATTTCCCGGTTCCGGACCTCGTAAACCAGTTCCTCCTTGGAGTAGGTTTCCTTGATCTCCTCCCATTGGTCGAGCCACGCCCGCGTTTCCGGTTCAACGGCGGCCTCTGCCGCGGTGATTTCTTCCATCAACCGGGCGATCAATTCGGATGTATCGCCGTCGATCCGGGTGCCGGCCAAGGTCTCGGCGCTCCTCTTCAGATGCCATATCTGCCGGACGGCCTCTGTCTGGGCGGCTGTTTTTTGGTGATAGGCACGGACGGTCGCGGCAATTTCGGCCAGGTAACGAACCCGTTCCGGCGGAATGATGATGGTCTTGGACGTGGAGGTCTTGTTTTCCAACCGCGGGAGGCTCGAGGCATATCGGGTTGCTGTCTTTTCCTCCAGGGCATCGAGGATCCCGTGATACAGAGCGGTAACCCCGTCGTCGTTGAATTTAGAGGCAATGGTCCCGTATACGGGCATTTCCTCCGGAGCAAGTTCCCAAGCCTTCCGATTGCGCTGAACCTGCTTGCGCACGTCGCGAACCGCATCTTCACCGCCCCGCTTTTCGTATTTGTTGACAGCGATGATGTCCGCAAAATCGAGCATGTCGATTTTTTCCAGTTGGGATGCGGCGCCGAATTCACTGGTCATGACGTACATCGACACATCGACATATTCCGTAATTTGCGAATCCCCCTGACCGATGCCGGCTGTTTCCGCGAAGATCAAATCGAAGCCGGCGGCTCTGGCTACCAGCAGTGCTTCCGGAAGCACCGTCGGCAGTTCGGTCTGGGACCGGCGGGTGGCCAGGGAGCGCATGTAAATCCGCTCGTCGTCAATCGCGTTCATCCGGATGCGATCGCCCAGAAGTGCCCCGCCGGTTTTGCGACGGGACGGATCCGTACTGATGATCGCTATCCGCAACTCCTTAAAATCGTGAAGAAATCGAATGATCAGCTCGTCTGTCAGGGAGGACTTTCCGGCGCCGCCGGTACCGGTGATGCCGAGCACCGGTACCCGGTGGGATCCGAGCTTTTCCACGAGTTGACCGCGAAGCCGCTCCAGGTGACCGTTTCCCATGGCCGTGGCCTGTTCCACAGCGGTAATCGCTCTGGCCACCAGAAGCTTGTTGTCCGGCGCCAGGTTTTGGATATCGATGGTCGTCGGATCACAGGTGGAAAAATCCATCTTTTCCACCATATGATTTACAATGCCCTGGAGCCCCATCCGGGCACCGTCTTCGGGCGAATATATTTTGGTAACGCCGTAGGCCTCCAATCCGGTGACCTCATCCGGCACGATGACACCGCCCCCGCCGCCAAATATCCGGATGTGAGGCGCCCCGTTTTCTTTGATGAGATCCACCATGTATTTGAAGAATTCCACATGGCCGCCCTGGTAGCTCGAAACGGCAATGCCGTTTGCATCCTCCTCAATCGCCGCATCCACGATTTCCCGGACCGAACGGTTGTGGCCGAGATGGATCACCTCCACACCGGTGTCCTGGAGGATTCTACGCATGATGTTAATGGACGCATCATGCCCGTCAAATAGAGAAGTTGCGGTGACAACCCGAATCATGTGTTGCGGCGTGTATGTATCCGGCTCGGTCTCCATGCTACCTCCTTGCTGACTAACGGGTCTTTATGTTTTGCATAACCGTAGTACAAATCCGGTTTGCAGTTCGATATAGTCGTCAATGCTGTAATGGCGAGATAGAAACCACCTTCGAAAGGTCCACATATGCCCAAGAACCGAAATATTGTGGGCGATGAGTTCGATGGTGCTGTCGTCCAGGTTCGGGAGGTCGCCAAATGCCGTCAACCGGGCAAGGACTTCTACGAAGAGACCGGTAATCCGGACCTCGTTTTCCAATACCCGGTCCTGCCACTGCCGGGGCAGGGATTGGGTCTCCTGGTAGATCAACAGGATATGATCACTCATCCGGTGGCAGACGAGGAAGTATTCCCGGATCACCTCCGAAAGGGTGTTCTGCCCCCCGGCTGCCCTTGCCAGGGCTTCGGCAACGCCTTTTTCCACTTCGGCATGAATCGCCTCACACACCAGGTAGAGAACATCTTCTTTGGAGGCGACATATTCATACAGAGAACCGATGGAAAGCCCTGCCGCCTTGGCGATTTGCCTCGTGGTGGTTTTGTGGAATCCGTTTTCAATGAAAAGCTGAACCGAGGCATCCACGATCTGGCGCCGTCTGCGTTCGACAAGATCCGGATTCTTGATCTGTGTCTGGACGTCCTTGGTTCTTTCTGCTTTTAGAATCATTATCGTTTCGTCGGACGAAGGGTGTGGTTACTTCCGTCAGTCCTGATGTTAAACCACCACGATATTGGCCCTGATGGACGTTGGAGGGTCCGGCAGCCTATCAGCGGCTTGATGGAAAAAATCCGAACAAGCGCTCAGTCGAAATTATCATCCGATTATTTTTATGTCAATATAAAATCTGATACAACGTCTGTTTTGAATATAAATAATTGAAAATACTATTTTAAAAATAATATTCAGAATGCTCTTGGAAAATAATTTGACAAGCTGGAGCGTTAGTTATAAAATAGCTACTTCCATGACTGAGCGCTCGCTCAGAATACTAATAACTGTTACCGGCCGATTTCCCGAGGCGCCAGGCACCTGCCGGAGAGGGCAGCCAACGGCTCGACCCAACCGCTCGAAGGTGACGCGTGATTTCATGAATTTCCAGAAATTTTTTTAGTGAACCGCCTGGACTATGGACTCTCATCCGACATATTTGGTACACAACTAGCTTGGAACAAGGGTTCGGATTTCTCAGGGGAAAGGAATGGAGGTGGCGATGAGCACAACCGATAACGTTCTTTTGAAATCCGTGGACAACCAGGTCGCCGTTCTCACGTTGAATCGGCCCGATGTGATGAACTCGTTCAACTTTGCGCTTCTTCATGCCTTGCAGGCGGAAATCGAGGCCATCGACGCGGATCCGGATATCCGGGTCGTCATCATCATCGGTTCCGGCGATAAAGCCTTTTCTGCCGGGGCGGATTTGAAGGAACGCCGATCCTACACGCCCGAACAGGTCAAAGAGTTCATTTATACGATACGCAACCTGTTTACCCGTATCGAGTACATGAGAAAACCGGCGATTGCCGCTGTCAACGGCGTGGCACTGGGCGGGGGGACGGAATTGGCTATGGCGTGCGATATCCGTATCGCCGCCGGCACCGCGACCATGGGCCAGACGGAAACCCGGCTCGCCATCATCCCGGGAGCCGGAGGCACCCAGCGCCTGCCCCGGCTGGTCGGCAAGGGCGTTGCCAAGGAGATGATATTTACAGGACGTCGCGTGGGGGCGGAGGAGGCCCTGCGGATCGGGCTTGTCAACACGGTCTGCGATCCTGAAGATCTCATGGCGGAAGCCGGAAACGTGGCCGCCATGATTTGCGAAACCGGGCCGATTGCCATCGAACAGGCAAAGTACGCCATCAACTATGGAATGGAAACAGATCTTCATACGGGCATGGCTATCGAGTCGAACGCATACTGGGTATGCATCCCAACGGAGGATCGAATAGAGGGGCTGGCTGCATTTAGAGAGAAGAGGAAGCCGGTATACAAAGGCAAATAATAGAAGAGGTTTCAAGATCCTATCTCCCATCAGAAGAACCGTGCCATGTTAATCCGGACCCTGAAACGCTCGGGGTCGGGATCGCTATCGGGATCGGAATCGAGACAGCACCGTCATTTTTACCGTCGATACCGATACCGAACCCGATACCGATTCCGATGAGTCCGCAACTTTTTCATAAAAACAAGCCGACCGGCAGTGACGGAGTTCTGACATTTGCCATAAAACCAGACAACTTAACAAACGTACACAACAAAAAGAGGGGTTGCCATGACCGAGTACGACTACTGGGAAATCTTTCCGAGGATGCCGAAAAAAGTATCCATTGGCGATATCACCATCAGGGACGGATTCCAGCATCTTGAGAAATTTGTCTCCACCCGGGCGAAGATCTACTACCTGGAGCAGTTGATATTCGCCGGATGCCGAAACATCGAGGTGACCAACCTGGGGAATCCGTATCTCATGCCCCAGTTCGGTGATGCCGAGGAGCTTCTGAGCCATTTGAGACACGACCGGTTCAAAAAGCGTTGCGAAAAACGGGGTATCGACTACGACGATCTGGTTCTTACCGCCATCACCATCCGTGAGCCGTCCGTGGACCGCGCCATTCGGCTTCGGGAGCAGGGGATTGGACCGGACCGGCTGCTGATGATGGTGTCCACCGAAGAGGAGCACCATTTTGCCAATTCGGGGACTACCCTGCCGGAGTACTGGAAGGAGGCGGAGCGGAGCATCAAAAAGTGCAATGACGCCGGCATGATGATGTGCGGGACCGTCAGCACCATCTGGGGAAGCCCCATTGGCGGCGCTACGGACATGGCTGACGCGGTAGAGTTTGCCAAACGGTGGCTGGAGATCGGCGCACACGATATCGAGCATGCGGATCATGACGGCAGCGCATCGGCGCCGGATGTTTACCGGTATTATTCCATGGTGCTCGATGCCATTCCGAACACGGATCTCCATATCGCCCACTTCCATGAAACCAAACGGGTATCCTCGGCATCGGTTCTTGCGGCGTTGCAGGCCGGAATCACGCAGTTCGAGGCGACCCTCGGCGGTATGGGCGGCCAGCCGGCGAATTTTCTCGACGACTGCCCGGTGCCCGGGACCGGTGAATATTACTATGACGATCCCAGTTATGTGGGACTGATCTGCCTCGAAGATCTGGTGGTGCAGATTGATGAAATGGGCATCGAACATGGCTGGGATGTGGATCGGGTGCTTTGGCTGGGGCGCCAGATGGAACGTACCGTTGGTCATCGCCTGAGAAGCGAGGCGGCAATCAACGGCCGGACGCTGAAAGAGGGCCATCCCAAGTTTGCCCGACCGGGCCTGAAACGGCTTAAAGACAAATTGGGAGAACCGGCAGGTCAAAAGCTTCCGCCGGAGTGGGGAGAGAAGGCCGTATTGCCTGAGCAGCACCGCCCGTAATAGAAGTGGGTTTAAAAACTTACCTCCCGCCTAAACTCTTTTGAGGTCAGGGTGGTTCAATCCTCGAAATATTCCATATATTCCTGCGGTTGAACCGCCCTGTCCGCCTCGATCTTGGACGCGATTGAAGGTTTTGAACGTATTTCCGGTCAAGGGAACCAACACCTCCACACAAACATAAGCCCTTCCGGGGCCATCTGCTCCGGCGGGATTTTTTGTTTCCATGGCATGTGAAAGTTTGCCAGTGTGAGCATTTTGTTCTGTCTCGAGCGTTTTAGAATCGGTTGCATTTTTCACACTATTTATATATTGCTTGGCTTCTGTCGATTTGAGTAGGACACGTTGTCGGACCGGCACCAAACACCAAACACGAAACACGAAACACCAAACACGAAACACAAAATACGACCACCAGGAACTCATGAATATCCTAATTTGTTTGCACCGCCAACATTTGTCGAAGTTTTCTGGCCGAGCGGCTGTTTCTCCACGAAGCCGAACAACTTGGCCTTTCCCATGTGCAGGCGGCGTCTGCCGGCATGTCCGCCTTGTCCGGCAATCCGCCGGATCCGCGCATGGTGGCGCATTTGATGGAAAAAAGTATTGCCATAGGGGATCATGCGTCGCGGCAGTTTGAACTGGAAGATCTGGAATGGGCGGACAAGATTCTTGTCATGTCCCCGATGCACATGCAGTATATTCATGATATCAGTCCGGAGGAGACAGATAAGGTCGATATGCTGGGTCGGTACGCCGCTGTCGGGGGCGATGATCATGAAATATTCGATCCGTTTGGCAGAACCTCTTACCATTACCGGCTGGCTATTTCACAAATTACCCTGTCCGTTCGAAACCTCGCCCGGAGTCTTCTCGCTGGGTAACCCGGACGTTCCAATATATATCCGGGTTTAACCGCATAGCGTTGAACTGTTCAGGATAATGCCGTCCAATGAGGGTTCCCATACATGGGCCCGTCTGGCTGGAGGGATGCCATGAAGGCGATGGTACTGGAAGACATCTGCAGATTGTCTGAAACGCCGGAGCCGCTGCGTCTCGTTACCCTTCCGGATCCGGTTCCCGGGAACACTGAACTCCTCGTTGACATATCCCGGTGCGGCGTCTGCCACACTGAATTGGATGAAATCGAGGGACGCACACCGCCACCGAAATTTCCCGTGGTTCTCGGCCATGAGATCATCGGTCGGGTGGCGCAACTTGGCCCCGGCGCCCATCGGTTTCGTTTGGGGGACCGCGTCGGTATCGGCTGGATATACTCGGCATGCGGTTCGTGCCGTCAGTGCCGGGCGGGAAATGAAAACCTGTGTTCGCAATTCAAGGCAACCGGCAGAGACGTTCATGGGGGCTACGCGGAATGGATGACGATCCCTGAAAGGTATGCCGTTCCGATCCCGAAGGTTTTCTCCGATTCCGAGGCCGCCCCGCTGATGTGTGCCGGAGCCATCGGATACAGATCCCTCCGCCTGGCCAATGTGTCTGACGGAATGACACTCGGGCTTACCGGGTTCGGCGCTTCGGCTCACCTGGTGCTCAAGATGGTTCGACATCGGATGCCGCATACGGAGGTATACGTCTTTGCCCGCAGCGGCACAGAGCGGGAGTTTGCCATTGAACTGGGTGCTGCCTGGGCCGGAGATACAACGGAAGCATCCCCGGAGAAACTCGATGCCATTATCGACACGACCCCGGTCTGGAAACCGGTTGTCGAGGCCCTCAAAAACCTCTGTCCGGGTGGGCGTCTTGTCATCAACGCGATCCGAAAGGAAGATAAAGACAAGGACTATCTCACACAAATAGATTATCCCGAGCATCTCTGGCTTGAAAAAGAGATCAAAACCGTGGCAAACGTGGCACGTCAAGACCTGACGGAATTTGTGACCCTGGCCGCCGAAATCCCCATCAAGCCGGAATTCCAGGAGTATGCGCTGGAAGACGCCAACCGGGCGTTGATGGAGCTAAAGAAGAGAAAGATCCGCGGAGCGAAGGTGCTCAGGATCGGCGAGTAACCGTCCAATTTTTGATGAACACCTGATGGACATTCGAAACATTTCCATAATCGGGGCCGGCGCCATGGGGGCTGCCTATGCCGCCATGTTTTCCGAGGCAGAGGGGTTTTCGGTATCCTTCGCGGCGCGCGGCAATCGACACCGCCGGCTCAGCCAGGGGGCCCTTCGCATCAACGGCAAATCCTATGGTATTCCGGTAATTCACCCGGATAAGATTGCGGAACCGGCCGATCTTATCCTCGTGGCGCTGAAGCACCATCATCTGCCCGAAGCTCTGCCCGATATCCAATCTCTATGCGGCAGCGAGACCACGATCCTCTCTGTCATGAACGGTCTTGAGAGCGAGGAGATTATCGGAGGGGTTTGCGGTCCGGAAAAAATGGTCTATGCCATCGCCGTTGGTATCGATGCCCTCCGGGAAGGAGATCGGTTTACGTATGCCAGTCCTGGCAGGATCGTTTTCGGGCCCGGGCCTCAGACCGGCAACCATAAACGGGTAGAACGCCTCAAGGCGACGCTTGACCGGGCCGGTATCCCCCATGAGGTGCCGGAAGACATGAGCCGGGCCATGTGGTGGAAGTTCATGATCAATGTCGGGATCAATCAGGCCTCGGCCGTGTTGCGGGCCCCCTACGGTGTCTTTCAATCCTCGTCGGATGCCCGGGCGTTGATGAAAGCCCTGATGCAGGAGGTCATCTCACTCGCCCAGGCCGTCAATATCCGGCTCACCCCCAACGACCTGGACGAATGGTTTAGCATCCTCAGCGAATTGTCTCCATCGGGAAAAACGTCCATGCTCCAGGACGTCGAGGCCGGGAGAAAAACCGAGGTGGAAATTTTCGCCGGCAAAGTTGTCGCCATGGGAGAAGAGGTTCATGTGCCAACGCCGGTCAATGAAACCGTGTTTCACATCATCAAGGTGATCGAAGGCAGAAACGATCCGGCTTAATCTCTTTTGCTTTGTCGTTTCCTGACCGTACCCCGTGACCCGGGAATTCAGCCCTGGACATGCTCGGCGTCGGGGTCGCTATCGGAATCGGAATCGAAACAGGCTGGCCATCTGGGCCCGATACCGATCCCGATCCCGAACCCGATCCCGATACCGATGATTCCGCCCAACAACCATCCCGGAGGACAGGCCCATGTATGTACCCCGGCACCTGTTTTTTACCAAAGGCATCGGCATTGACAAGGAAAAGCTGTCCTCCTTCGAGATTGCCCTGCGAAGTGCACGCATCGCCCACCTGAACATCGTTTCCGTGTCATCCATTTACCCGCCCAACTGCCGGATCATCGACATTGATCAAGGGCTTGAAATGCTGGAACCGGGGGAAATCACCCACTGTGTCATCGCCAAAGAGCAGAGCAACGAGCCGGGGCGGCGGCTTGTGGCGGCAGTGGGTCTTGCCCTGCCGTCGGAAACGGGCCACTACGGCTACCTGTCCGAACACCACGGGTTCGGCCAGACCCAGACTGAGGCAGGTGAATATGCCGAGGATCTGGCGGCTTCGATGCTGGCCAATACCCTCGGGATTAATTTTGATCCGGATAAACACTATGACGAGCGCCGCGAGGTATACGATATGAGCGGAAAGGTTGTCGAGTCGGATCACTTCGCCCAGGCAACCCTGGGGTCGGAAGGCGGCCTCTGGACAACCGTGCTTGCAGCGGCCGTGTTTGTGAAATAGTAAAAATTTGCACAGCAGGTTTTTACGTGGAAACAGATGATAGATAAACGCAGCCTTCACTTTGGGGGGGTCGATGTGCCGGATGTGGGATTCGAAGCGGCCCGGATCGTCATACTCCCGCTACCCTATGAACGGGCGCCATCTTATGGCACTGGAAGTCAAGAGGGACCCGAATACCTTCTTCAGGCGTCGGCCCAACTCGAAAGATTAGACGAAGAGACACTCATCGATTGGACGACGCTGGGTCTGCATACCCGAACACCGCCATTTCTCTCCCATGATCCGCAGACCGCCGTCGACCAGATTCACACCCAGGCCCGGAAGGTCCTGGAAACGGGAAAATTTCTTCTCTCTCTGGGCGGGGATCATGCGGTGTCCATCGGCTTGGTTCGTGCCGCCGCAGAGATATATGAAAATCTGGGGGTCCTTCAAATAGACGCCCACGCCGATCTTCGAAACGAATGGAACGGCAGCCGATTCAATCATGCCTGCGCGATGCGCCGGGTCGTCGAGATGGTGCGGGGAGACGTCGTCCCGGTTGGGATCCGCTCGTTCTCTCCGGAGGATTACGAGGTCATGCAACATTGCGGACTCCATCCGGTGTATGCTCATGAGATCGACCCCCTCGACGATACATGGATCGATCGAGTCATCGACCGGCTCCCGGAGACGGTCTACCTGACGCTCGATCTGGACGGTTTGGATCCGTCGGTGATCCCGGGTACCGGAACGCCGGAGCCCGGAGGGCTTTCCTATCGTCAGGCGGTGCGGCTGATTCAGCGTCTCGGAAGGGATCGCCGTGTGGTGGCGTCGGATATTACCGAACTGGCTAAAATCGAGGGGACCCAGGTGTCCGAGCTTGCGGCTGCGAAACTGGCAACCAAGATGATGGTGAACTTTGCAGGCAGTCAGGTGTCCGAAGACACGGCAGTCAAGCCGGCGGCCAAGAGCAATGGTATGTCGCAGGAATATGTTTTAATTTGACTCCACTGGCCTTGTTGGATACCTTTTGCGTATAGTGGATAAATTTGAATCCCCTCGCACCAATCACTCTCTTTCAAACGAAGGGAAGGGGCCGTATGTCACGGTATCTTTTTCTTTCATGCCTGTGTCTGTTCATTTTCATCGCTACCGCTGCGGCAGAGAGCACTCCCGGTCGGCAAGGCCCAGGTATGACGGAAACGGTTCCGGTCATGGACATCGTCCAAGAGATTGTCGACCGCATATTGATATCGGATTCCAGCCTTAGCGGGAAGAACGAAGTCCGTTTTATGCTCAAGGATTCCCTTCTCCCGGGACTGAAGTCAGGGTTATAAAAGAGGCGGGGAAAATCCATGTCAGCTTTGTGACATCGTCCGATGATTCCCTGCATCAGATTTCAGCAAACGGGTCGACTCTACAGAAAGAACTTCAAAAGCGGCTAAATTACCCTGTTTTTGTGGTCCTGCAGACGGCCGAGCAGGATTTCGGCCCGGAGCTTCCACGAGGTCAGAGAAAGCAGCCATAACATAGCGGACCACCTCAGAGTTTGGACAGAAGATCCCTCGCGATCCTGCCTGCCGGTACTTGCGTTAATGACGGTTAACTTTCTACACCCACCTTCCGTCAGGTTTGATGCTTCGCCACATCCAGCCGGCACCATGCATACAGTGCATCGTACACTTCGAACTGGCGATGGATGTTTTCGAGATCCTCAGGATAGCGCAGGCCGTAGCCCGCCGCAATCGCCTCGAACCCGGCTGCCAGCGGATCGGCCTCCAGGTGGTCGGTGTCTGCGGCGTTAATAATATTGGCCATGCGCAACAATACTTTGTCGGTTAACCCATACTCTTTGATGATGACATCAAAGGTGCACCATTCATCTTATAAATACTCCACCCATTCCCAACGGATTACGTCGGCATCGACCCGATATCTGAGATTCCCGCTTTGATAGGCAAACGAGAGGGTGTTCACAAGCTGGTCTGTCGCGATCTTGCTACCAGGCCCAATGCGTTCGGCAAGACCGGCAAGCGCATCCTCAGAAGAGATCGGGCCTTTACCGTTTCGCCATACGCCGTGATTTTCAATGATACGGGCCATCATAAGCTCGTAGATGGTGACCGTATGTTCCAGGCGGGTGAGCTGCCACGCTTCTTCTGCAGATGCGTCGCCGGTGGCCATCCCTTCCCGGATGTCGCCAAGGTATTCGTCGAATTTCTGCTCCCAGCGGATGATAAACTCATCCAGCGTGGCTTGTGACACTGCCCGGGTTTCCGCAACGGCCCGATTGGCATGGTAATCCCGCCAATTGTTATGGAGAATCCGGATGCCGTAGTCTCGGGCCCGTTTGCGCACGTCGGTTCCGGGAAACGGGGCCAGGAGATGGAACCCATGCAGAGCGCCCGAGGACTTGAGCTCTTTGCCAAAATCAATGGTCTGGCGCATCGTCTCCGGGGTTTCCCCGGGAAGCCCTAAAATAAAAGAGACCTGTGGCGTTATCCCCGAATCCACGCATGCCTGAACAGCCCGGCACACCTGACTCCGCGTGATCCCTTTACCCACGGTTTTCAAAATCTCCGGATTTGCCGATTCCGCGCCGAAACTGACGGTATGACAGCCGGCGGATTTCATTTCCTTCAAGATCTCCCGGGTCACCGTGTCCACCCGGGCAAACGCGGTCCAGGACGGCGTCAGCCCTCTTCGGACGATTTCCCGGCATACCGCCAGGCAATGGACAGGGTTGGCCGTAAAGAGATCGTCGGCGATGTTGATCTGGTGAAATCCAAGACCGGTGAGCGCTTCCAGTTCATCGACGACGGCTACAGGACTGCGGTAGCGCACCCCGTTGCCACCCATCCGGCGGCCGGCGCAGAATATGCAGTGATACGGACACCCGCGACTGGTGGTCATGCTGACCGGAAGCCCCAGGGCGCGATAGCGGCCCAGCCTGATGAGATGCCGTGCCGGAGTCGGCAGGGCATCCAATTCTGGTGGGTGGCTGTTTTTGGGATTGGATACGATGCCGGTTCCATCGCGGTACACCAGCCCGTGGATGTTCTGCCAACCACCACCCGCCGGGGCGGTCTCGGCCAGCTTCACGAGGGCCTCTTCGCCTTCGCCGCAGACAATAAAATCCAATTCCGGGAACTGATCCATCGTTGCCTCCGCCCGAAAGGAGACATGGGGGCCTCCCATGACGGTGCGCACCTGGGCCGAAATCTTTTTGACCTCCTGGATGATGGAAACGGCGTCGTCAAAGGACATCGTCACGGAAGTGGCCCCTACCAACGCCGGAGCAAAGGATTCGAGGGCTTCCGCCAATACCGCAGGGGAATAGGGCGTGACCACGAAGTCGAGAATTCTGACCGCAATGCCGGCCCGTTCGAGGGCACCGGCCAGAAATGCCAGGCCCAACGGGGGCGACGGGGATTCAGAAATGGGATAATACGGATTGATCAGTAAAACGCGCATTGCTGAGGGCCGCGTAAGGGTTGACGGTCGGCTTTAACGCCGTGATGATGATCACCGGACAGGCTCGCCCCGTTCACATGAATTTGTGAGGTTGTCTGTTTCAAGCGGTGGTGTCATGCGCCTGGCGCACCTTTTCCGGTTTCTTCGAATAAAGGTCCGGACCTAAAAGGATTGCTAGCCAACGGGTTTCCTCACGGGTGCCCAGGGCGATTTTGGCCATCATGGTCAGGGGGACGGAAAGCAGCATCCCGACCGGTCCCAGGACCCAGCCCCAGAACAGCAGGGACAAAAACACCACCAGGGTGGACAGACCCAGTTCCTTGCCCATGAAGCGGGGTTCGATGATGCTGCCCATCAGGATGTTGATGACCAGATAGCCGATGCCGACAATGGCTGCCTTGATGACGCCAAACTGAACCAGGGCCAAAATGACTGCGGGAATGGCCGCCAAAATTGATCCGATCGTCGGTATATAGTTCATAAAGAAAGCCAGCATCCCCCAGAGCAGGGCATAGGGCACGCCCATCAGCATCAACCAGGCTGCGGCGAGGGTACCCGTGCCGAGGCTGATCCACGTTTTGATGGCCATGTATTGCTTCACGTTTTCGATGAAACCTTCAAAGGGCTTGAGGGCGTCCTTCGAGTCGCCCAGAATCGCCTGAAGCTTTGACGGAAGACCCGAGGCTTCCATGAGCATGAAGACCACCGTCATGAAAATCAAAAAGGCATTGGTCAACACCGAACGCAGGCTGTTCAGCCCGGATGCCACGATATTCATGGCGGCGCCGGGGTCCAGAAAATCCGTCAGGGCGGCAGCGGATATTTCAATGCCGACCTCATTCAGAAATCGAACCAGGTCTGTGACTTGCCGACCGAGTGCTGCCTGGTAGGCGGGCAGGTCCCGGGTAAAGTTGCTCACGGAGGAGGCGATAAATGCCGATACCAGAAATCCGATCAGGAGAACCCCGACAATGACGACGATCAGCGCCAGCCAGGATGGCGACCCTCTCCGTTTCAACCAGACCATGATCGGTGTACAGATGATGGTGATAAATGCGGCCAGAAGAAACGGCACCAGCAGGGGGCTGGCGGCCTGCATGCCGGCCACAATGATAATGAATGCGGCAACGGTCAGGAGCATTTGCGAAACCGTGGTTCGCGGGCGCGCTGTGGTCATTATATCTCCATGGAGGTTTTAAATTAGGTCAATTTATGCTTAATTTTGGATTCATTCAAGTAGAACCTTTACACCTGTCGCTTCTAAATAGCGACACACGCTTGGAAATCCCATACATAACCTGCCAAGCGCACGCTCATCATCAGGAACGGAGCCGTCTATGAAAGTATACTTCCTTCTCCGGTGCTTTGTCCTCTGCTGTGTGTGGACGTCACTCTTAGGTCGGGCCGGTTTCGCAACGGACCTGCCCGTCAACATACCTGATCTCCCGCCCCGGGAGGGGGCAGTCCGTAACCCGTTGACCTGGGAAGACCTTCACCGGGTCATTGGATCGGATTCCCCGGCGACGGGTCTCCGTATTGATCTTCAGAAAAATCGATTTAGCGGAAGGATATTCTCGGCACCCTATCCCATGGAAGTGTCTGAATCTGATTTCGACTACCCGTGGTATCGTGCCGAGGAGATGCTTCGCAACGGAAGAGGCACCATACCCGTGTCCTTTTTCTTTAATCCCAAGTACAATGTCAACGACTGGGCCAAAGACGACCCGGAGCCGATCCCGACCTACGCGATCGGATATCGACTGGATCTGCGGGATGAGAAAAACAGCCGACAGATCGGCTTCTACGATGCCCGGATCAATTTCGATTGGAACCCGGAACACGGCCCGATGCGAACCGTGACGATAACCGAAGGGCCCTTTCTGAATGTGTCGAGTGATGACCCGTCTCAGGCGATTATATCCCTGGAAACCGATCGCGTAACCACCGCCCTCGTTTCCGTGACCTCTACCAATGGAATACCCGTCCAACGTGTCGAGAGCGGGCAGCCCAAAAAGCGACATGAGATTTCCGTGGGGGGCCTCAAGGCCGGGTCGGATTATCTCTACCGTGTTCGCGTCAAAGATGGACAGGACAATGTGGCGATTACCCGGCGATATTCGTTCCAAACGGCGCCGGCAAAAGGGAACGGAGATCTGATATTCGGATTTTCCAGTGACAGTCGGGAGGGCCCCGGCGGGGGTGAGCGGACATATATGGGCTCCAATCGACATGTGCTGAATACCATTGTCCGGGATGCCTTCCGTCGGGATGCGCGTCTGTTTCTATTTGGCGGAGATCTGGTGAACGGATACACGTCACAGGTCGAAGATTTCAAACTCCAGCTCAAAGGATGGAAACAGGCGTTCGAGGGATTCTGGAGAACACGGTCGGTCTATACCGCCATGGGCAATCACGAGACTGTGCTCAACGTCTACGAGGACGGCAGTTATTATGGAATATCTCTAGACAAATGGCCCTATGCGACGGATAGTGCAGAGGCCCTTTTTGCCCGGGAATTTGTCAATCCCACGAATGGTCCCACCCCTTCCGACCCCGTGGCGCCCGGCGATTTTCTCCTCCCAAAGCGGATACACGCTCATCCGTGTCAGCGGCGATCGCGCGTCCCTGCAATTTATCACCGTCACCGGACAGGTGGTGGACGCCGTGCCGAACTTGATGGCCGTCAAATTGGACCGCTAAGCCCTAACCCCGGACGGCGCTGAGGCCGTTGCTGTTCTAACGATGCAGGGGGATATTTGCGAATTCCCGGGGGAATCGATATAATTCGGATACATTCACCAACACTGGAGGTATTATCGTGAACAGGCTCTTCCCCACCGTATCGGTGATCCTATTGTTTTCATTTCTCCTGTCCTGTGCCTCGTCCCGAATTACATCCACCTGGAGGGATGAGAATTACGACGGCGGTCCCATTCAAACGGTCCTGGTGATGGGAATATCGGATAAGGCCCACAACCGGCGGATATTCGAAGATGTTTTCGTCAAGGAATTCAAAGTCGCCGGGGTGCAGGCGTTTACCAGCTACTCCATTTTCCCCGAAGATCGGGAAATTGCCGCAGCCGAGATCAAGGCCGCGGCCAGGGAGAGAAATATTGATAAAGTCCTGATGACCCACCTTGTGGGGGTCGAGAAAAAAGAAGTTTATCATCCGCCGGTCAGCTCACCGGCGTACACTTACACTTACGGTAATTATTACCACACAGTATATAATTACACCCATCAGCCCGGTTACACCACCCAGCACGAATTTGTGAAACTGGAGAGCGGTTTATATGATGCGGATACCGAAACGCTCATCTGGTCTGCTGCAACCGAAACAGTGGATCCGGACAATCTGGCAAACGCGGTTACGGGGCTCAGCCGGGTGATTTTTAAAAACCTCAGAGAATCCGGTTTGTTACAGTAGTTCGAGCCCGTCGACGCATCCGAAGCCGCCGGCCCGGAACACCATGTGTCGCAACCCTGCGCCGTAAGGAATCCCCATGCGCTGGAAATGGGTCCTTGTCATTGCAGTTACCCTCTTTTTGGGAGCGGTCATCGCCGGAACCATCGTTCTGGCCACCTACGATTTCAACCGCTTCAAGCCGGAAGTTATCGCGGCCGTGAAATGGATGACCGGCCGGGAACTCGTTCTGACCGGGGATATCCGACCCAAGTTCAGCTTAAAACCAACCCTGTATGTCGAGGGCGTCGCACTTCGGAACGCAGATTGGGGCACCCGCCCGGACATGCTGACGGTGAAACGGTTCGAGATCCGGTTGGCGTTGGCGCCCCTCGTGTTCATGCAACTTCGCGTCAAACGGCTGGTGCTGGTGGAACCGGATCTGTTTATCGAGATCGACCCCTCCGGACGCTCCAATCTGGAATTTGACACGCGGTCGACTTCAGAGACCCCGGGTGTCCCCCCCCTGGCCATGCCGCGCATCACGTTCGATTCCGTCATCGTCCAAAACGGTGTGTTTCGTTACACGGATGCCCCTGCCAGGGAGTCCTACTCGGGCCGTATCGAACAGCTCCGTGCCGCCATACCCGGTCTGGACAGCCCCGTGTCACTGGACGGCAGGGTGAAATTCCAGCACCGGATCATCTCCCTGAAAGGTGCGGTGGGTGCCCTGTCCACTCTGGTCGATGACAAGGCTGCATGGCCGGTGAATCTTTCGGGGAAAACAGGCGGCGTTACCTTTACCGTCAAGGGCCACATCCGGGATGTCGCTGCGTTTCACGACTACAGACTCAACATCCATGCCAAAGGGAAATCGGCCGCCGAATTCGAACGGGTCCTGGGCATTCGGGGAATTCCAAGGATCCGTCCTCTGGCGGTGACGTTTTGGCTCAGTGATCCGGGCCCCGGGCGGCTCCGGTTCGACAACCTCCTGGTCCAGAGCGGCAAGCAGCAGATGTCCGGAGCGATGGAACTCCACACCCGCCGGAAACGGCCCTACGTGGCGGCAAATTTCGTGGCGAGGAATGTGGATCTTCGCACCGTTCTGTCGTCCGAGCCGGTAAAATCGGGCAAACAGGTCGACAAGAAGCCGCTTCGAATGATCCTGGCCGAATCCCTTTCACCCGGGGTCCTGGGCAAAATCGATGCCGATATGGCCATCGAGGCTCGGAAGCTGCGCCTTCCGGGGATCGAAGTCGATAGCGGAAAAGGGGTGGCACGCATTGACAACGGCCGGTTGAAGGCTACGGTCGAAACACTACGCATGCGCTATGCAAAGGGTGTCGTTTCCGGATCGTTCACGTTTGATTACGGAGGAAAACGTCCGCGTCTCTCTGCGGTATTGAGCGCCAAAAACATGGATTTACGCCCTCTGATAGAGGATACGGGCTCGACATCCAAGAACGCCGCCAACAGGACGATGTCCTTACAACGGGGACTCACCGAATTCATCTCGCCGGATCATCTCGGCTTTCTCGACGCCGATATTACCCTGGATGCACAGCGTGTATTGATTCCAAAGGTCTCCATCGAAAACATAAGCTTGTCCGCGCACCTCAAGCGCAAACGGTTGAAGGCCATCGCCAAAACGCTTCAAATTCGCCACCGAAAGGATGTCGTATCCGGGTCCATGACGTTGACCTTTGCCAGCGGGCGAAGACCCCATCTGGTTGCGAAGCTGTCCTCCGGGCGGTTTGATATGAGACCCCTGCTGCCCAAGGGGGCGGCTCCCTTTTCAAGAACCGGCGGCGCCTCCACCAAGGTGTTCTCGAAAAAACCGATGTCCTTTGCATTGCTGCGGGAGATCGAAGCCGAACTGGACCTCAATGCCGACCGGCTGCTGCTCTACAGATTCGCCTTTGACAATATCCAGCTGAAAGCCTCGCTGAAAAAGGGGCGCCTGCATGTTAAACCGGTGAATTTTCGGATCGGTCGGGGAACCGGCGGCGGAAGCCTGTTTATACGCGATAAAGGAAAAAAGGGGGCCTATATCGAGCTGAACCTGCGGTCCCGCCGAATAAATGTCGGTTCCATGCTGGCCAAACTGGGTGTTGAATCCCCGATCGACGGCCAGGTGGATTCTGAATTTCACCTTAAAGCCAGTGGCCGTTCCATTGCCGGCCTGATGGGTTCATTGAACGGGAGTGCGCTGCTGGTCATGGGCAAAGGAAAGCTTTACTACAAGAACCTGGGACTCTTCGGCGGGGAGCTTATGTCTGCCCTTTTCCGGTGGATGAATGCAGCAAAGAAGAAGAATTACACAGAGGTCAACTGCGGCCTGTGCGAGTTTCATATCCACAACGGTATGGCCGGTTCCGACTGGATTGTTGTGGACAATCCCCAGACGACCATTGCCGGAAGAGGAAAGGTCAACCTGAAAACCGAGGAAATCGATTTTGTATTCGACCCCTCGCCGAAACATGGTATCGGTATCAAAGGGGTGGCAAAGTTCAGCTTCAGTCTCGGGGAGCTGGCCAATCCCATGAAACTCGGCGGCACCCTGGCCGAACCCTACCTGACGATGAACCCCGGCGGGACGGCGATTACCATCGGCAAGGCCGTTGGCGGATTTTTCATTGCCGGGCCCTTCGGCCTGGCCGCCGCCCTGACCGACTTCTCCTCCACCGGTGACAATCCCTGTCTTTCGGCCATGCAGGCCATGAAAAAGAAAGCGGCCAAGGCCGCCCGGAAAAAATCACCAAAACGGAAAACCCACGGCTCCACGACCGACCGCTAAGACCTGCAACGTTTCAATCCCCAGGCCATTTTTTAATTCCGTCACCTTCGGTGACATCGCTCCCGTCACGGGCCATGTTTCTTTTCACAAGGACTTGACGAAATTCGTTCGATACCGGATAAATACAACACCCTTAAATTGATGATATAGGAGACGATATGGCTCAACCAACCCTACCTGTGGACGTCGAGATTATGCGGATAGAACGCTTTCAGGAGCTTATGACAACCCATGGCCGGGAACTGATCCTGAGCCTGGTGGTTCTCATTGGCGGCCTGCTCCTCGTCCGTTGGGCCATGAAGCTGGTCCGCTCGGGATTGGCCAGGATCGTCAGAAATGCCTCAACAGCCGCAACCATCGCCAATGTGATCCATATTTTTTTGCTGGCGGGGGTCGCCATCAGCGCGGCCATCGAGGCCGGTCTTGAAGTGTTGCCCGTATTTCGCCTCTTTATGATTGTTTTGCTGTGCGTCATCGGGCTGATGGTGTTTTTTCGGCCGTACCTTCCGACCCTTCCCTTTAAAGTGGGGCAAACCGTCAAAGCCGCCGGCCTGCTGGGCAAGGTGGAGGCGACGACGTTTTTGAACACCCGGATCCGCACCTTTGATGGGAAGGTCTTTTTCGTACCGAACAGAATCATTCTCAACGACATTGTCATCAACTATCACTTTACCCCGACCCGGCGCATGAAAATCGACATCCCGATCCGCTACGACCAGGATTTGATGAAAGCCAAACAGGTCCTGGAAGCCGTGATGATCGAGGACCCCCGGGTGAAGAAGACCCCGCGCCCGTCGGTCTGGGTACTGGATATGTCCAACGGGTGCATCAAGCTCGGGGGGCGCTGCTGGGCGGATAATCTCAAGTACTGGGCCACCCGGGTCGATCTTCTGGAAAAGGCCAAACTTCAATTTGACAATGAAGGCATCGTTATTTCCTATCCCCATTTGGGAGTTCACCAGTTCGATGCGGCGGCGGAGGATGCCGCACTGGAAGAAAAAGCCGTAGCGGTCCGCAAACGTCGGTCTGCGACGCCCGAAGAAGACGAGATGTAATGTGGCTGCCCTTGGCTTAGACCAAACACATATGGAGCGAGAGCATGAAGATATCTGAAATGCTGAAACTGACGGACAAGAACTGGGTGCGGAAGCCAAGCGGCTTTCGTGTGCGTTTCCAGAAGCGGGAGGACAGCAAATGGGTCCAGGACTATATGCCCGACCCTGTAGAAGCCGCCTTTGATTCGGATGTGGTCGCCTGGCGATCTGCCTGGAAACTGTTCCAGGACAGCCGGCCTGGAGAGGAAGAACTCATTAATCTCACGGTGGTGGACGATCGGGATGAACCGATTCGGTACTATGCCACCGGAAATTTCGAAGTCTACAACCCCCGGGAAGGAATCCCTGTAGAGCCAAGTGCGGACAAACCTGCAGAGGCACCCCCTGAAACTGAAACACCGCTTTCCGAGCGTCAAATCGAGGCCGATGCCCGCGGATCGGAGGTCCAGCCCAGCAGCGAAGAATCCGACAAATAGGGCCGATCCCGGGACCATCCTCATAGCCAATCTAAGGCCTGAACGCAAACCCGCAAAGACCTGTCCGAGGGAGCAGTGAACATGATTCGATGTCAACACGGTGGTAACCCGACCCACGTGGGGATTATTTCTACCCGGTTGGCCGGAACCGACGGGGTGTCCCTGGAATCGGAAAAGTGGGCAACTGTTCTGGAGCAGCAAGGGGCCACATGTTTTTATTTTGCCGGTGAACTGGAGCGGCCTCCGGAACGATCATACCAAGTGGACGAAGCGTATTTTGCCCATCCGGATATCCAACGTATCCATGATCTCACCTTCGGTGTCACCACCCGTAATCGGGGTCTTACAACGGACATCCGGAAACTCAAATCCCACCTCAAGGATCATCTATACCGGTTCATCGAAAAATTCGATATCGGTATCATTGTTCCGGAAAATGCCTTGACCATCCCGATGAATCTACCTTTGGGTGTGGCCATTACCCAGGTGATTGCAGAGATGGGCATCGAAACCGTGGCCCATCACCACGATTTTTTCTGGGAGCGGGACCGGTTTACGGTCAATGCCATTGGAGACTACCTGAACATGGCCTTCCCACCGGACCTTCCCTCGATTCATCACACGGTTTTGAATTCCTTTCAGGATGAACAGCTCAGTTACCGAACCGGTATTTCAGCTTCCATCATCCCCAACGTGATGGATTTCGAAAATCATCCTCCGCCCGTTGATACATATGCATCGGATGTACGAGAGGCTCTCGGCGTCGGACCGGATGAGCTCTTTGTCCTTCAGCCCACCCGCGTGGTGAAGCGCAAAGGCATCGAGCATGCCATCGAACTGGTGAAGCGGCTTGGGAGAAGGGCCAAGCTCGTCATTTCCCATGCCGCCGGCGACGAAGGGCAGGACTACGAGCAGCGGCTTCGGGAGTATTCCGAGCTGATGCAGGTGGATACCGTATTCGTTGCGAACATCATCGGCGAAAAGCGTGGAACCACAAGGAATGGCCGGAAAATCTACACTCTTGAAGATGTGTATCCCCACGCCGATCTGGTGACCTATCCGTCCACCGTAGAAGGATTCGGCAATGCGTTTCTGGAGGCGATCTACTTCAAAAAGCCCGTCGCAGTGAATGCCTACTCCATTTACACCAGGGACATCAAACCGAAAGGGTTTTCCGTGATCGAACTGGACGGCTACGTGACCACGGCGGCGGTGGAAAAAACTTTGAAAGTATTGGATAATCCCGACCTTCGCGATGAAATGGTTGAGAAGAACTATCGACTTGGAGTAGACTATTATTCGTATGCCGTGTTGCGCCGTCGGCTCAAAGCATTCATGCTGGAACACCACTGGCTTTATTGATGGATCTACAGAAAAGGATGACTCGGACACCCAATATCAATATAAAGGAGGAGCCGCCATGGCCGAAGAAAAAGAAAAAGCTGCATTTATCTGCGTCAAAGACACTATCGACGGTGCATACCCGTCTTTGGTGCTGGGTATCAATGCAGCCCGGCAGGGGATGGAGAGCAAGGTGTTTTACTCATTTATGGGACTCAACCTGGTTCTCGAGGGGGGTGCTGAGCGGGCCAAGTTCTTCCCTCCGGGGGTCATGGGGGCGATTCCCGGCATGAGTACGATCGCCACCGGGATGATGAAACGAAAGATTGAAAAGGCCAACATTCCCAGCCTCGCCGACTTGCAGGAGGTGGCTCAGATCGAGGGTGTGGAACTGATCGCCTGTAAAATGACTGTGGACATGATGGAAATCGAGGAGGAAAAACTTATCGAGGGCGTTATCGTGTGGACCGCCGAAGAATTTCTCAAATTCGCCAAAGACTGCGAGATCTGTCTGTTCACCTAGTGTCCCGTCACACACGAACCATGGTCGATGCCATAAATATGTTCCGTTTGAACATATCGGGTTTCTGTCAAACGGGCACCGTATCGGGGGATTCCGAATTTGGACATGTTCGGTATCGCTATCGGAATCGAGACAGTATGGCCACATTCGAAGTCGATACCGATTCCGATGATTCTGCAACGTTCAGTCGGCAAACAACCCACAAATCGGAACGGAATTCTGTAAACGGATCTAATCGGGAGATGATCCTATAAACGTGTTATGGCTTAAACAGCCACACAGACCGGCATCCAGTGAACACAAAATGCCCTGGATGCCGGATATTACCTGCCTCCGGCAGGCCATCCGGGATGACGAATCCGGCGGCATCCAAACTGCGATCGGCACCGGGCAGACATAACGTTCTACTCGAGTCACGGTTTTACACATGACATATGGGATGCAGCACGACAAGTGGATGCACACCATTTTGGAGGGATCTGATGGAACATGTCAAACGGAGAAGGAAAGGGTCGGCGTTTTTTGTCGTTGTTTTTTTGGCGGTGATGGCGGCTGCCCCGCATGCGGCCGGCGATGAGCCGGCGCTTTCCAGGGGGCAGACCGTCTATGTGCCGGGATATTCCCACATCTACAGCGGGGATCGGGAGCGCCCTTTACTCCTGGCGGTGACCGTCAGTATCCGCAACACGGATCCGAATCAATGGATACAGATAGAGACGGTGGATTATTATGACACGGCGGGCAACCTCGTCAGAAAATATCTCAATCTTCCCATGAAGCTCAGAGCCATGGCCTCCACCCGCTTTGTCGTTCCCGAATCCGAGAAAACCGGCGGTTCCGGGGCGAACTTCATCATTCAATGGAGCGCCCAACAGGCCGTAAATCCACCGATCATCGAAACGGTCATGATTTCGACCCGGATGCAGCAGGGGATTTCATTCACCTCAAGGGGACAAATCATTAAAGAGGCGAAATAATCCGCCCATCGCGTGAACCCAGCAAGGTCCACTGGACAAGACTCAAACCGGACGATCGACCGATCATGACCTCTGAAAAGCGCTAAATCTATTTTTTCGGGAGATTCGGTGTGTGGAAGATATTCAATGAAAACCGGATGCTGATTCTGCTGATATCCTTTATTGTATATTGGATCTTGGCGCCCTTCGTGGAGGGCACTTTTCGTGTCAGGATCGCAACCGATCTGTTATTTACCGGCATTTTAATTGCGGCCATTCATGCCGCCCGCAGAAACCATCTCCAAACCCTGATCGCTCTGGCCCTGGCGATACCTGTGTTTTACGGCACGTGGGAAAAATATGTGGATCCATTGCCCGATACCATCATTTTCGGCCCTGCTTTCAGTGCTCTCTTCACCGCTTATGTCATGTTCTTATTGCTTCAGGCCATCTTCAGGTCCCCGGAGGTCGACCTGGAAGTGGTCAGTGCTGCTGCCGCGGTGTACCTGTTCTTGGGTCTTCTGTGGGGGGATTTCTATTTCATCCTCGAATACCTGGCGCCCGGCAGTTTTGCAGTTCCCGACAGCGCGGATACCAGTTCTTATCATACCTTTAATTATTTCAGTTTTGTCACCCTCTCTACCCTGGGATACGGCGAGATCACACCGGTCACTAAGGAAGCAAGATCCCTGGCCAGTATGGAGGCCCTGGTCGGTCAGTTGTACATTGCGGTCCTGATTGCCCGCCTGGTCAGCGTTTATAGCCGCCGGCCCAGTGGGCCTGCCGCTTCCCCGGAAGATAGAGACTGAACCAGGTAGTGCCTCTGTTAAGCCCGGAGCTTTAAGCGGACGGCCGTATTGACAGCGAAATGCCACCTCCGGTAGACATGGCAGGCATCGGCTTGCCATTTATCATATAGCTCCTATCCTATGATGTCCGTGAGGATAACGCCGTTGATGGGGCCGCCGCTCCGACAGGGGCCCAGCACAAGGGGTGCATGATCGTGAAGAAAGGATTTGCAGGATTCATCACTATTGTTTTGGTGTTGATGTCGACCCAAGGAACAGCCAGGCAGCTGTGGCTGTCGGACCCTGAGATACAGGTGATTGAAACATCGATCTATGACGCCCAGTTCCAGCCGTTGAAAAATGAAAACAACATTTTCGTGGCATTCAATATCACGGTGATCAATAAGACCGAACAGGATCTGGTAATCGACTGGAACCGGAGCCGCTACATACACGACGGGCGAGGAAGGGGCCCCTTTGTATTCGAGGGGATTGAACCGGAGACGATCCGGAATGAAACCGTCCCGCCGGATATCATTCCCCCCAAAGGGCGCATGAGCAAGCGGATCGCCCCCTTTCGGCTCATCGCCTTCGCACCCCTCGGCAACCCGGGTGTCGGGATCGCCACCAAAGGTATCGCCGCTGGCAAGATTCCGGCCGGAGAAAACGGCATTTATCTGGTTGTCCGACAGGGAGAGAGAGACTTTCGAAGAAAAATTACCGTCCACTTATCGGTCACCGGGGACCCCTAGCCCGGAAAACGCGATGTTCCGGCTAACGGCACACCTGCCTTACCCGGAAACGGAACCGTCGACTATTCACACCCGACACCCATATCTATAGCGAAAATTGGATGTCCATATCGAGCATGACAAAAACACAACGCATTGTTGCATGGATGATCGGGGCCGGAATTGCATTCCTGCTGCTGGGGGGCGGGGTGCTGGTGGCACTTCAGTATATCGATGCCGACCCGATTATCGACCGGGCCCAGACAGAAATTTCCAAACAGATCGGCGGTGAGGTGATCCTGGGGCCGGTGGAGGCCCGGTTGTTTCCGATGCCCCACATTATTATTCGCGGCAGCCGCTTTAGCGTCGGGGATGTTGCCGAAGGAACGGTCGCGTCCCTCAGTGTTTTTCCGGAATTATTGCCGATATTCCAGGCGACATTCAAACCCTCGAAGGTGCTGTTGACGTCACCTGCCGTCCAGATCCGGCTGCCGCAGGCCACCCAGGCCCAGGGGTCCCCGGATGCCTCTCCCCGACCGGCCGGAATTCAGGCGAAACTATCCGATATCATTGCTCAACTGCAAGCGGCTGCACCAAACTTGAATCTTCGTGTCGAGGACGGAACATTGCGATTGTCCAGGTCGGGGAGCGAGGCGTTTTCCCTCGACGATATCGATCTGCGGGTGGATGTACGTTCGCTTCAGGCGGACCTGGCCTGTGACTCCAATCTGTGGCAGCGTCTGTCGACTCGATGGACTTTCGATCCGGAGTTGTTTCCGGGAAACGGAAGGGTGAGCCTGTTTCAATTCGAGCCCCACCGATTGCGCCCGTTCCTTCCTTCCGACCTTCCGGTTCAGCTCGGCGAATCCCTGGTCAACCTGGACATTCAGATAGAGCACCCACACCAACGGGGGATGAGCGCGAAAGTTCAGGGCTCCCTACCCAAACTGACGCTGATCTCCCAGGATGAAAAACTGGTGATCTTAGGAGAACGGTTCGAGGGAAAGGCTGTTCTGGATGACGCTGAACAGCGCTTTACCTTGAAGCGATTGACGCTGGAATCGCCGAAACTCACTGCCGATGGGGAACTGATCCTGTCCAGCGGATCACCGAACAAGACGCTCCGTGTCCATGGAACGGAAGTGGATGGCGATGCCATTCGTCGTACCGTATTGTTCCTGGCCGGGAACCTCCCCGTGGTCCGCGAGATATTCGATTACCTCCGTGGCGGTTATGTCCCCGAAATAACCCTCTCCTCGTTTGGTGACACATGGGAGGACCTGTCCATCATTGAGCACATCCATATCCAGGGAACCTTTGAAAAAGGGCGAGTTCATATACCGGCGGTCAACCTGGACCTGGACAGTGTCGAGGGAGAAGCCCTGATGGCCGATGGGTTCCTGAACGGCACCCGGCTGAACGGCACCATCGGGAATACCTTCGGGAAAAGGGGGCAGCTCCGCGTGGGCTTCAGGGGAACAGATGCACCTTTTCATCTAGAGATGGATCTGGATACCGATCTGGCTGAGTTGCCCGGTCATCTGAAAGGCCTCATACCGTCGACGGATTTTCAAGCGTGGCTGAAGCGGGTCACCGAGAGCTCCGGCCGGGCTCAAGGGCGGTTGATCCTGGGAGAGGCCCTTGATGACATTGACACGGCATTTCAGATCGACAAGCTGAAGATGCAGGCGAAACTCGACTTTATGCCTTATCCCGTGTCCGTTGACAGCGGCAAGCTGAGTTACCGGAATCGAATTTTATCTGTGGAGAATCTCGTCGGACGCATTCGAAACTCCTCTATAACGCAACTTTCGGGCGAAATGATCTGGGGTGACGAGACCATGCTGCGGATTATCTCCGGAACTGCGGATCTGGATCTGCGCCAGCTTTTTGAATGGTTTTCAAAGGTGGACGGAGCCGCGGAGGTGTTGGCTCCGGTGAACGTCAGGAGTGGCCGTTTAGCCGTGAAGCGTGTTTCTGTGGAAGGGCCGTTGTTTAAGCCCCAAAGTTGGGATTACGTGCTTTCCGGCGCGGCCGAAGGAATGACCCTTCAAACCCCTGCCGGGCCAGACCCCTTGAACATAACCAGCCTGATCTTTTCAGCGAGCCCGAACACTTTTTCCGTCCGAAAATCCCATATCGACATCTCGGATGCATCTATGGATATCGAGGGAGAATTGAAGGGACAGCTTCCGAACGTGGACAGCCTCCGGGTTGGGCTTACCGGTACCCTCGGCGACCAAAGCTACACCCGTTTTCGGGACCTTGCCGCGTTACCCCCGGTGTTGGCAATCCAGACCCCCATAACTATCCAGGGGGGGCAGGTTTTCTGGGAACGATCCGGATCTGTGGCCCTGAAAGGGGCGATAAAAAGTGGCGGGGATCTTCACATCATTGCCGACCTTGAACAGGGGCCCGACGGAATTGAGATCCGGACGCTCAAACTGGAGGACGATCTATCCAATGCGACGATCCGGGTCCACGTCATGGGCCATGAACTTCAGCTCGGATTTTCCGGAAACCTGGACAAGGCGACCGTAGCCAAACTCCTGGACCATCGTCGTGTCAGTGCGGGAAGTATCTCCGGAGACTTCTCCGCCCGTTTCCATCAGAACATTCCAAGTCAATCGAACATAAAGGGCATCCTGAGCGGAAAAGCACTGGTACTTCCGCTCGAGGATGGGGGGTCCCTTCAGATCGAATCATTCATGGCGCTGGGCACCGGCAGCGCCCTCACGATACAGACCATCGATGCCCTTTGGGGAGGCTCCCGGATCCGCATCAACGGCCGCTTGGATGCCACCCCAGACCGGTACACGGCGAAACTGAAGCTCCGGTCCGACAGTATCCGCTGGGATCGGCTCAGCACATATGTTCTATCCAGGCCAGGGGATGCTTCCGGAGACAACGAAAATGCCGGCGTTGACCGCTGGCCCGTCAACGCCGTTATCGATATCGAAACCGATCGATTTGTTTACGAATCATACGAGTGGCAGTCGGTCAAAGCAAAGGCAACCATCGCGGATCGCCGAATCGAGGTTGAGGTCACAGAGGCCAGCCTGTGCGGAATCTCCACACCGGGCAGGATTGTTATCGACCCGAACACCGTCATTCAGGCCGATTTCAGCGCCGCGTCGAAAACTCCGAATCTGGAGAGCACCACCTCGTGCCTGTTCAAAACGGCCGACCGGGTTGACGGCAATTACCGTTTCAAAGCCGTTGTGCAAGGAAAGGGTGCGGCGGACACATTTCTGGAATCGCTGCAGGGAAGTATGGAATTTCATGCCCGGGATGGACGGGGCAGTTTCGGGGTGCTTAAACGCATCCTGGCCTTTGTCAATCTGACCGAGGTGTTTGCCGGCTCGGCACCCGATTTTTTCTCTACAGACTTCGGATATCGTCAGGTCCGGGCCATCGCAGACATTGAGGGCCCCAATCTGATCCTGAAAGAAGCGATCATCGACAGAGACAATATGAAGATAACCGGCCAGGGGCGGGTCGCCCTCGAGAACCAGCAACTGGATCTCACCGTGATCGTCGCCCCGTTGAAAACGGTGGACCGGGCGGTGGGAATGCTGCCTGTCTTCGGCAAAATCCTCGACGGGCACCTGCTGACCATTCCACTTAAAGTGACCGGGCCGGTATCCGATCCCGACGTTCAAACCGTGGCACCAGGCAATGTCGGACGGGGGCTCATCGGTATCACGGAGCGAACGCTGAAGTTACCGTTTGAGATGTTCCAGCCCTAGCACGGCCGATTGCGGTTCGATCGGAAGACATCTATAGCGATTGCCAGAATTGCGTTCCGATTCCTTTTACGATCAACGTATTACCGCACAGGCGCAGAGGTCGCAGAGTAGATATTGATTTTGCATTTCGCTGAGAGGGCGAAATGCAAAACGATAGTCTGACACAATGTATAGAAATTCAAGATGTTGCTGAGGCCCTTTCCCAGAATCCCTCTCTCAGGGATTCTGGGAAAAATACAGTTCCTTTGCGCCCTCTGCGACTCTGCGGTTATCTTTTCCATATTTCTGCAAACGGAACGTATTTATGACAATCTATATAAACAAATATGGCCGTAAGGAAGCCGTGCGGCATGTTACATTTAGGATCGGCAGCCGATTCGTTGCCGTGTTTAAAGGAAACATGCGGATAAACCGTGGGCCCTTGCCTCCAACGAGTTTAGAGAAGAACTGAAATTTAATTCACGCTCGCGTTGGCGGCGTTGGATTCCTCTGACTGATACGCTTCAAGATCCACTATGGCTTTTCGGGATTCTTCCGCCCAATCGCTGATCCGGCTGATCAATTTTTTAGTTGTTGCCGAGTTCCCCAAAGCGGCAAGGCGCTCCCCGTTTGTGCGCAGCGTATCCAGATAGTGCAGATCTTCCACACTACCCAGCCGTCCCAGCCCGCGGACCGTTATCCTTAGATTCTGAAGCAACACGTTGATATACTGGTGGCTGTGTGTTCCTTTGTAGAGGGGGGATTCCGGGTCGCTATAATCCTTTAGTGCGCTGATAACCACGGAACGGGCGGTGACACCGCCCACAAGGGACAGGAAAATATACACCTCCCGCTCGAGCTTCAGGAGATACTCCGGAGGCAGGGGGAATTTTTCATTTTCCCCGATATCAATAACTTCGATCACAGTTCGATGAATGGTTTTAATTTTATCGAAAAAGTTGTTTTGATCTTTGCTGATCCGCCACGCCGTGTAATCCACCACCCCTTTGTCCAGACCTTCTTTGACCTTCAGGATATCTTCCGGGGTGAATTCCAAATCGACAAGCTCCTGGCTGTATTTACGGATCAGAAGACTGCAGAGCATAAGCGCCTTTGTATCTGAATAACTGATCTGCTCCGGTTCCTGGTAAAAATCCTCCAGCAATGTTTTCACCGCCATTTTTGGCTTCTGCATGCGGGCCAGCAATAGCTGCAGAGAACTTAAAAACGCCCTTCGATCGCTCTGGTGGACATATTCCCGGAGATAGTGCCAGAGAAACTCGAATATTTTACGTTCATAACGGGAGAATTCGGGCATGATCGCCCGGAATGCGCCTCGGATAAACTTCCCATTCTCATCAAAGCAGGTTTTCAGCATCTCAATCAGTGCTTTGGCATCTTCGACACTGATCTCAAAATCCTTGGAGAGGGTTTCAAAATCATTCAGGTTGAACTTTACGGCGTTGTTGACGATCTGCCGCATCTTCTTTTTTGTGTCGATGCGTTTCTTATAAAAAGTGACCGCATTGGACAGTTTTCCATGTATGGCGCCGAGAAACCCTGATTTTTGATCCGATGCATAGGCATCGGCTTGCGCCTGGCTGAACAGGTCATCGATAACGTGATCGCTGACCTTGTCCAGTCGCTGTTCGATATTGCCGAGAATTTCCTGGCGCATTTCTTTGGATTTGGGAGCCTTGTCGACGGATGTCAAGAAATCGGACGACACCTGCAGCCGTTCGCCAAGATCGTCGGTGGCATTGATTCTTTCGTAGTCTTTGCCGTAGACACTTTTCAGGATTTTGGCCGCTTCAAGGGGGGACCCACCGGCGTGCTTGATGGCAAACTGGGCAACCTCGCTCTTCTCCTGGGTGAGGACCTCTTTTTCCTGGTCGGCCAGCAACCAGACCACATTGTTGATTTCAATCGAGGGACGGATCAGCCGTCCTCTTAATTTTTTCACGGAAAAAATGGCGTTGTAGACGCTCATGTACTGGCTGGTCAAATTGGTCGACGAAATTTTCTTGATCATCGATGCCAGCGAGTCGGATTTGATGTTATTGCAGATACCCAGGAGGGTGAGATTTTCATCGTGCACATCGTCGTGGTTTCGCATCAAGGGGTAGATTACTTCCTTGCCCGCATCGCTACGAAACCGGATTGTCTGATCGGATGCGGCAGCGTCCTGGAAATGGGCCAATGCCCGGATCGAATCATGGAACCGGCGTGTTTCGCTCTTATTTTTACCTCTATAACGTAAATATAACGAGTATACCTTGTTCCGAAACAAATTCTGAAACGCACTCTGCAGGTGGTCCGCCAGAGACGTCTTGGCCACCCCGAGTCGTTTCATTATTTCCGCAGTGGCTGCGGAGTCAATCGTTGTGTTTCCATAAATAATTTCATAATCGGGGGAGACCTCGGCATTTTTGTCGTTTGGAAAGCCACGATACCGGATCAGAAGAGAGTGTTTGGTTCTGGCCGTTTGGTGCAGTATGGTATACATATCGACGATACGGCGAAACGATATGCTCTCTTTGTTTTTATCGTTGCGCACGCGCTTATCGGACAAATACGCGGCGATGAGATGGACCAATTCGATCAGAATGGAGGCGGCATTATCGGTGCGTTTTTTTTCAGCTTCAATATTTTCGGACAGGAGATCTTTTTGATACTCCTCATCTATTCCGTGCAGGAGCTTGTATAATTCAGACGCCTCACCGTCCAAAACTTTTTCCATGTCACCCATCGATAACTCCCGATTTTTGGGTTACAAGAACCATCGACATCATTCAATGGCATACAAAATTGTACGATTGACGGACGGCTGTGCTCATTGACGGATCCTCTTGGAGCATCCCGCCCGTCTCTTGGAATCCACTGCTCATGTAAAATACCACAAAATACACTGATTTTGCTATATTTTTTTAAAAAGTACCGAATTCTTGCCTGGATAGAGATTGCAAAAGTTGGGCCAACGATAATTTAATGGGGAGGACATAACCATTTTTCAGCTGCCGCCGGTATCGGGGAACGTTTCGGGACAGGCATTCGTGCCGGCGGGGGCATCAGCTGCCGGTGGAGGGGCAGCTATGGCATGAAAGAAGTCATTGAAGGCGACGGATCAGGTCTTTGAGACGACTGGAAAGCGTCTCGGGTACCGGGTCCGGTTTCATTTCTCGACACAGGGCGACCGTCCGTTTCAGGGTTTCAAGGCAGGAATGACAGCACTGGCAACCGTTCAGATGCGTTTCGATATCCTCGCAGGTCACCGTATCCAACTCGTGGTCGATGTATTCCGAGAGCCTTTCGAAGATCGCCAGGCAGTGTTCATCTGTATGCGGGTTCGTCATGGTCAAAGTATTGTTTCAGTTTGTCCCGTAGAAACATCCGTGCCCGGTGTAGCCTCACTTTGACGTTTGATGTTGTCAATTCGAGTATTTCGGCTGTTTCCGCGGTGCTGAATCCTTCGATATCCCTCAGCAGCAGCACCATTCGATATTTATCCGGCAGGGTCAGGATTTCCTCCTTGATCCGACTGGAAAGCTCTTCGTTGAGCAGTTGATCCAGGGGAACGGAGGCCCAATCGGGTATTTCGCGCGGGATACCGCCATTTTTGCCGGGAACCAGTTCATCCAGGGAAAGTTCTTTGTCCGGGGCGAATTTGGATTTCCGCCGTTTTTTGATGCACGCGCTGGATGCGATCCGGTAGACCCAGTTTTTGAACTTGGTTTCGTACCGAAAAGATTTTAAATATTTAAAAACGTTTAGAAAAGTGTCCTGGACCATGTCCTCGGCATCCGGAACATTGCCGCACATTCGCATGCCGAAGTTAAAAATGCGTCTTTCGTACCGATTGACCAGTTCCTCAAACAGATCCAGTCGGCCCCCGTTGATGGCTTGGATCAGATCGTAATCCTCGTCCCGCTTGATCGGTTTCTTCTGTTGTTTCGGCATCGTCCGCTTTTCTTGTCACCTGACAAGACTGACGCATTCATGTGGAGACCCCCAGTTTGGGCAAGATATAACCCTGTACCAGGAACCAGATCCCCACGAAGACCAAAAACACTATGATTTCTTTCACAATTTTCACCATTTTATACGGCTATTTGTTAAGGTTGTCCACGAAATTCCGATCCCGTTCACAGTTCAACCCTATAGACCCGGAAGAATCCCCAAGGTTACAGCGCCGGACGTCGGGGCGACCCGTTTTCCGGTTGGGGGCGGCCGGTGTGGATCCGGTTGACGGTTGGTGACCGGATTGGGTATGAACATGCCTTTATCTGAAGCATTGTATGACTATATTATAGCACGTGTTAGAATTCGGTTTGGAATTGGTGGATTTTTTGCGTCCATGAACGTCGCAGAATCATCGGAATCGGTATCGGTTTCGAAGATGGCCATTCTGTCTCGATTCCGATTCCGATAGTGACCCTGATGCCGGACGTGTCAATGTCTGAAATTTCCGGGCACGGTGTTCTGTTGACAGGACAATCTATATACAAACGGAACCTTGTATCAAAACTGCTATAACCGATCTTAAAATTACCGGACCTCAGGTCGGAATCGGGCTGAAGGAGCGTCCATGCCGATGTTGGCGATCAGCCGTGAAGTCGCAACACTCCTGGCGGCAGCCATTGTGCTGTCGTTTGTGGGCAACGCGTTGTCGCCGAAAGGCATTGCGTGGCTCGGCGATTGGGATACGCGTTATGGCGTCGTTTCGGCAAGGGCGAAAGATGACGTGGTCCAGCGCGATCTGGAAATCAAGGACCTCCAGAGCGCGAAAGCGATGTTCGACCAGGGGGACCGGCTGTTTGTCGATGCTCGCCGAGAGTCAGACTATCTGGGGGGACACATCAGGCGTGCGGTGTCGCTGCCGGTGAACCGGTTTGAATCGCTCATCGGCGACTTCTGGGAGGCCCATCCCATGGAGACAAACCTCGTGATCTACTGTTCGGGCAGGTTGTGCGAGGACAGCCATCATCTGGCGCAGCTCCTCCTGGACGCGGGATACCAAAATATCCGGGTATTGATCGACGGGTTTGATGCATGGAAAGAGGCAGGATTCCCGATCGAATGACCCCTGGCGATTCCGCCGACGATCTGCAAAGGGTTTTTATTCATGAGACATTCCCAACGAGCACCATCGGTTACATCCCAGTGGCGAATTTTCTAAAACATCCGGCAACCGAGACGGCGCTGAGGTGGCTGCTGGGCCTGACGTTTGTCTACAGCAGTCTTCACAAAATAGCCGCGCCGGCGGATTTTGCAAAAATTGTCTATGGATACCTTCTCTTTCCGGATGCTGCGATCAATCTCATCGCGATTATGGTGCCGTATTTCGAGCTGGTCACCGGGACCGCACTTCTACTTGGCCTTTACCCGCGTGCGGCCGTTCTGATTACCCTGGTCATGCTGGCAGGGTTCATGATCGCCATCTCGATCAATCTGATTCGGGGCGTTGAATTCGACTGCGGGTGCTTTTCGACCACCGGGGACAATCGATCCGCTTCGGTTTGGCAGACCCTGATGCCGGATATCCTTCTTTTTATGATGGGCCTTCAGGTGCTATTTTACAGGGGGCGGCGCAAGTGGTGTATACGCCAGACCGGTGGCCTTCTGAGCAACAGGTCTGATGAGTTGGGGTTCTGAAACCATCTCATCGGACAGCCGTCATCTCTTACAGGGTTCTTCGGTGAAACCGGTTGCGATATCCCATGCGACGCTGCAGCCGGGCCGGTACCCATCCCTGAAAAGATTTCACATTACATTCGGGTCAGGAGTTGCTGGCCCGGTAGAAGATGATATTTGCCTTTTCATAGGTGGCCAGCCCTTCTGAGATGGCAAATTCGATGGTGGACAAAAAATCATGCAGTTTGTCTTCCACGTCGACCAATTCGATGATAACGGGCATATCCTCCGACAACCTCAGAATTTTAGATGTTTTGATGACGCTGTGGGCGCCGAATCCCATCATTCCGCGGAGGACTGTCGCACCGGCCAGGCCGTATTCGCGTGCCTGCATGACGATCCATTCATAGAGGGGTTTCCCCTTGTACTTGTGCGCCTCGCCGATGAATATCCGCAGCAGCGATCCTTCTTCGGGCAGTTTCATGGGATCTACCTCCAGATCGCGAATCCGATCACCCGGCCCAGCCAAACGGCCATCAGGCCGAGTACGAGGTGGGCCCCCACATTGATCAACGCCGGCAGGTAGCTGGATCCGCGCATCAGCTCAAATGTTTCGTTACCGAAGGTGGAATAGGTGGTAAAGGCGCCCAGAAGACCGATCATCAAAAACACCCGTGCTTCCACCGAAAACATGGCCCGGTACTCTACAAGATAAGACAAAAAACCGATCAGGAGACAGCCGATCACGTTGACGCCCAACGTGCCGATCGGAAACAGGGCGCTTTTCGATAGTCCTTGAATCGCGCCACCGACAACGTACCGCAATATCGCTCCAATAAATCCTCCCATGCCGATGAGCAGTACTTTGACCACGCCCCCCCTCCCTGATCTATCTACCCCACCTTCAAAAAAAGGGGTCAAACCTTGATCTGTGATTTAATTGAGTTCAACAGCTTTTTTACTTCACCGTTTTTTGATAGCTGGGTTTCAAACAATCGGATACGGCGGCTAATGGACGAGTAGGACAGCCCAAACAGTCGACCGATTTCCGAGTTTGTGTAGTTTCCAGTTTGCCAAAGCAAATAGATAAGCAGGTCCCTTTTTCTTGCATCATCTTTCTTGATTCGACGAGCGATTCTAAATCCGTCAATGTCACAGTCTAATATAGAAACCGCTGAATTCAGAATTTCCTGAGGATCTCTGTCCTTTACTAAGCGCGTTTGGGCAGGTATTTCAGCAGTCGCCTTGCCGTCAATAAATGAACTCTTAATGTATTCTGCAAACTTAGGCGTTCCCAAAAGAAGACCATACCGGATTTCTTCTATAACACTTTTCTTTTCATCAGAATACTTTTGTGCACGGTTTCTATATCCGCGATGTTTATCAGGCTCACCTATTTGAGACAAAATGAATTCTGTGTTGAGCCATGTCGGCTGATTCAGTTGATAAGCATATGCCGGATAACTGCTCCAGCGATAATTCACGAGCCTGTAAACCAACCCCGCCCTCATGGGATTTCTGTGGATGTAGTAGGACAGTCTTAACAAGTATGCGTCGTTTTCCACCAGGATGCTTTTATAACGGCCTTGGAACAGATGACCCTTCCGTGAATGCCTTATATTGAATTGGATCGTGTAGGTCGTTCCGAACCACTGCATGCTTTTCGATAAATTGGCTTCCGGTGTTCGAATCAAGAGGTGATAGTGCGTATCCATCAACACGAAGGCGAATATATCTGTGTTAAAACGCTCCGACATCCGGCCGAGGATATTCAGAAAGGAATGACGGTCCGCATCTGTCAAAAAGATGCGCTGACTTTCGTTGCCCCGGGAGAAGACATGGTATAAAGCGCCTTCAAATTCAATACGCCATGGCCGTGCCATACGAATACCTAAAAGGAATACACGTGGCTGTCAATATTAATCACAGATCAAGGTTTGACCCCTTTTACCCGAGCTGTCGATTAACTCGAGGTGTAACTGATTTTCGTGAACGTAAAACGTGTCGGCGGCAAGAATATCCTGTGTGAAGATGTTTTCCAGCGATGTCGGCGAATAGGCTGCCATTGTGGCGTAAGTGATTTCTACGGATATCCGGTTCCGGTGCACCGTGAAGACGCCTCCGGCGGTGTTGCAGTCGGCCAACACGCGTATCTGGCCGTCTTCCACAAATTCAATGGTATACTGGTCCGGATTGGGCGGGGTCGTATCGCCGGCGTTGTCATGCCGGGTCCCACGCCATTTCCAAACCCTGCCGGTGAGCGCCATGGCCGCCCGGGGAAGTGTTTTCCGGAGCCGCCCGTTTTGTACCAGAAATCGCGTGCTTGACTTTCGGGTCGGACAACACATGGGATCGCCCGGGCCATGGGTAATCATATCCATCCGTATGCTGTTTCCGTCGAGAGCAAGATCGGTCACACGGATACGATCTCCCAGGAGGACGCTATCGATCATCTCCCACTCGTCGTTGGGTCGCTGCAGCACCGCCAGATCGTAGAAGCTGCCGCTGCCACCCGGCTCCGTGACCAGAACGACTGGCGCGGATTGCCGTCCCGCCAGGTTGCCGGCAACGATGTGGTCGGTTAGCCGAACCACGACTTCGGAAGCGGCCCCCGGTGCGGCCGGTTCGCGGTAGGTGCCGTCTTTCATGGGAGCATACCCGGAATCGGTCCATTCCGAGAGGAACATGCGGTTCCCCAGTTCTTCCCACAGTATCTTCTCCTGCCGGGACGCGGCGCAGCCGAAAAAGAGGACACCGGTCGCCAGGAATACCGCCGTAACCCACCACCGGCAGACCCTGGCCGGAATCTTCACTCGGGTTGTGAAAGTGCTTTCGGACATGTCCGTGTCTCTTGGCATGCTGCAGGTTCGGCGTGGCCACCCCGTATCGTACAGTGAATCTTCAGTCCCACGCTGAAGAAGGACCATGCCGCCATCGCTATAGATCTACAGGACCAAGCAGTCCGCTACCAGCTCCCAGAGATATTTTACCTGCAAAGCGTCCATGTCATAATGCTCTTTGATGTTGTTGAGCTGACCGTGGCAGCTATGGCAGGGAACCACCAGCATCCGGGCGCCGGTACCTTTGATTTGATCCATTTTTTTCCGGCCGTAGAAGATGCGTTCATCGTTGTATCCGGTGGTCAGGGTGCCCCCGCCGCCGCCACAACAAACCTGGTCCATCCGGGTCGGATGAAGTTCCCTCCAATCTTTCATACACTGGGAAAGGATCCATCGCGGCTCTTCGAAGAAACCGTGCCCAAAGCGCATCTGGGCCTTTCGCCCGTAATTGCAGGGATCGTGATAGGCTGTCGGCTGGGTGAATCGGAATTTGTCGAGGTGGATACGGCCGCTCTGGATATAGTCGATGAGCAGATCAAAGACGGTCACGAAGTTAAATTTCTCCAGCGCTTCAGGGTAGTATTTTTCAAACCCGGACCGGGTTGACAGATAGGCATGGCCTCATTCGGGCCAGAGCAACGTGTCGATCTCCAGTCGCTCCATCTGTTCGATGATGCGGCCCGCCATGACCTTCATGGCCTCATTATCCCCTGTAAAATACCCCCAGCTGGTGCCCTCCCAGTTCTCCGAGGCCACGGTCCAGTCCTCTTGTGCCGCGTGGAAGATCTTCCACCAGTGTTTCAGATCGTCGGTGTGGGTATTGACCAGCTTGTTGTGGATCGTGGTCAGCAGTCGAGCGCCTTTCTTGTCGATGGGCACTTTGAAATCGCCATAACCCTCTTCCTCGGCGAGTTCCTCTGCCACGTCCTCCAGGATAAAGATAAAATCCTCCCTGGGCAGCCGGAGGTTGTTGCCGGTGTCCAGGGCAGCCTCGAGACCTTTGTGGAGAACCCCGGGAACGTCCGCCCGCGGTCGAAGGGACCGGACGTTTCGTACGGCATCTGCGATGTGGATCTCCATGGGGCACACGTGCTCGCATTTACCGCACATGGTGCATATCCAGGGCCAGCGGGAGACCACTAGGTCATCATCGAGCCCGAAGGAGATCATGCGGATCATCTTCCGGGGGTCGAAGCCATCCACGCCGGATACCGGGCAGGCACTGGAACAGAGTCCGCATGTGATGCAATAATCCTGTGAATGCGGCCAGGATCGACACCGGCCGAATTCTAATTGCGTCATTTCCATTCGATCTTCAGAATCCATTTTTTTGTCCTCCGGATCGCTTGCATCCCCTTCCCGCCGGAGACGGCGACGCTGTGTGGTCGTTACCGGAGATGATGCCATGGCTTTATCGGACTGGGGCCCAGTCCCCGCAACGTGGTTTCAAACCCGGTGAGAATATCGGCAAACTCTCTTCCCATGTTGGAGGCCAGGGCACACCGTTTCAGGCGTTCCGTTGAAAATCCCGTTTGTCGGAAAACCTCCGATAGCTGTTCCATCCGGTGTTTCGCATATTCGTTGCCCCGGCTGGAATGGCAATTGTCCCTGTGGCAGGTGATTGCCAGCACGCCGTCGGCACCCCGCTGAAACGCAGCGAAGAAATGATCATAGGACAGGATGCCGGCACAGGGCACCTCGACAACGGTGAGGCGCTCGGGCAGCGCACACCCCATGCAGCGGGCCAAATCCGCCGCCGCTGTGCCCGAACGGGTGCAACAGAAGGCGACGATGGTTGGCGCGACGTCCTGCTGCCGGGCATCCGAACTTCTATCCATGGTAACGTGCCGGCTCAGTTCGACCGCATCCAGGCCCGTGATGCGGATGGCATGACGGGGGCATTCGGCAGTGCAAATACCGCAGCGCTCGCAGGCGTCCGGCATGACCGTCACCCGGCCCTCCACATGTATGGCCCCATGGGGACATATGCGAAAGCAGGTCAAACACCGGACACACTGCCACCGATCGATTACGGCACGATCATCCGTTTCGCAGGCACCACCCTGGATTTCATTTGCCGCAATGGCCGCATTGCCGGCATCCATCCGGTGATCCCTGCCGGACCCTATCGACCGGGCGGGGCCGGCGACGAATATCCCTTTGCGGTTTGTCTGCACGGCCAGCCTGTGGACATTGTCTCCCTGGAGAAAACGGTTTGAATCTGTTTCTATTCCCAGGCGGCGCCCGATGTCGATGGCCACATCCGAGGGCCGGATGGTCTCATCGACGACCACGGCATCCGGTGCCAGGGTGAGGGGCATCCCGGTGATGTCATCGTCGAATTCCATGGAAACGCTGCCGTCCCGACCCTGGCGGATCTCCGGCCCGATGTCCCCAAACTTCACATAGATGGTTCCTGCCGCCTTGGATTCCCGGTACAGCGCTTCGAGGCCGTCGGCAGCCACTTTCAAATTCCGGGTCAGTATATAGGTCTGCACATCGTGTTCGTTCTGGAGGAGGATGCTTCGGCGCATGATCTCTTCACTGATCACCGGATGGCTCTCAGTGTTCAGGCCGTTCAGAAAGACCAGATGCCGAACCTGTTCAAAGGGATCGGGACCATCCCCGTCGAGGGACGCGCAAAGATCCGAGAGGGAGAACACACAAGGGGCGGGAGAGAGATCGTATTCCCCGAAGTTCGGTATGCGGACATCCCTTTCAGCCACCACGATGGCCGTCGGCTGCAGGGTGACATGTTCACCGTGGACGCTCATACGGACCGAAAAGGTGCCTGGGGCACCATCCAGATCGAGCACCCGGGCATCGCCCAGGATCCTGTCGGAGCCTATGGTCTCAACAAACGGCTGCAGATCGCTTAGGGGTTCAGCGGCCGCCACGACGACATCTCTTCCCACCGCGGACAGATCCCTGGCGATGTACGCCGCGCACCGGGTGGCTCCCAGGACCAATACCGGATTATGTACTTGTTTCTGCACGTCAGTACTCCATCACACCGGTCACATCACATGGCGCCGAATCCCTTCGAAGATCATTCCGGCGCTTCACTGCCCGAGGTTGCGTGGGTGCCCCTAAGGTATGAGTACACCGCCCAGGCCGTGTCACCGGCGCCGGCAACGGATTCGGCAATGCCCATCGGCCCCTGTACAGCACCGGCTGTAAATATGCCGGGGCCTTCTTCGGCGGGTAAGGCAAAGCCGTTTTCCGACAGGGGCAGGGCCAGGGTCCGGGAGAATTTGCTGAAATCGTCGCAGGGCTGTATACCGATGGAAAGGACCACCAGATCAAATTCAGCATCCATGGACCGGTGTTCTTCATTATTGAAGAACGTCATCTGAAGGTTTTGATGTTCGTTCCGAACGATATCCCCGGGGATCGCCCGTATAAAGTGGAGTTCTTCCCTGGACTCCTTGTAGAAGCTTTCGAAATCCCTGCCAAAGGTCTGGATGTCGATATAAAACACGGATATATCCGTATCCGGCTGCTGCCGCTTGATTCTCATCGCCATGCGCAGGGCCGAAGCGCAGCAGACTTTGGAACACCACAGGTGGTTGAGCTTCCCATCCCGGCTCCCGACACATTGGACAAAGGCCATGGTGTGGGGCGCCTCTCCGGTGGAGGGCCGGATAACACGACCTTCCCGGCGGAGCATCCGTTCCAACTCCAGGTTGGTCACCACGTCCGGAAACATCCCGTAGCCGTATGGTTTGTCTGCAGGATCAAAGGCCTTGAATCCGGTGGCGACGACGACCGCATCCACCTCCCCGGTCTCCGTTTCCGGTTCCGCCTCAAGGGTGATGGCACCCTCCGGACACGCATCCCGGCACTTCGCACAGGACCTGTCTTTCATGTAGAGACAGGCGGTTTCCCGGATGGCGAAAAAGGGTGAGTGGTGTGCGGAGTATCCTCTCCGAATGGCGCCGTCGGCCGGGCAGATCTCCCTGCACGTGCCACAGTCGGTACATTTCTGCGGATCCATGTAGTGTGGTGAACGATGGACCCGGTAATGGAAACGGCGGTTTCTCTGGATGCGATCGACCCGGCAACCGGTCATCATGTGAATGCCCGGGTGGGCCAACGCCAGTTTCAGCTTTTCTTCCACCACGCAGGCCCCGCATTTCACGCATTGATCAGCGGCCTTACAGGAAAACTGAATACCATGTCCTCCGAGAAAATCGGATTTTTCCACGACGACCGTCTCGATGCGGTACCGGGCCAGAGCGAGGGATACCGAGAGGCCGGCGACGCCGCCGCCGATGATCAGAACCTTTTTGTTTTCCATGTTTTTTTACCTGTGGGCGGTCCAAGCTCAGCATGGACTACTAGATTGGGTCGAACCCTGTCAAGGCGCCACCATGTGGCCTTTCCTTGCGGCCTCGATTCATACGGGACCTAGCTGGTTGCCTTCAACTGAACATACGGCGTCAACCCGACCAAGACGTTGCGGCAGACCGTTGACGACGCTCAAAATCATCTATAACGTGATGGATTATCCAACACCATAGCGTGCACGTTCCCCAACCGGGGGCATTCTATCCGCCCCTTTTTTGTATTGCAAATTGATCGGGGATTCATTATCGTATGGGTAGCCCCATGAAGTTACCCACGGCCCTACCAGAGGACGCCCCATGAATGACCGGTCCTACAGCAAGGAGGATATCCATCGCGCCAGGGGCAATGCCATTGCATCGCCGGATCCGGATACCTCCTTCTTTCTGGGTCCGACGTCGGAATCCGACGAAGTCTACGCCTTTGCCCACAAGCTTGATGCCCTTCTGTTTTTAAAAGGATATTTCGGCGATTATCTTGCCGGCTCGGAACAGAACGCGCTGCAGACGGAAATCAAGAAGGTCGAGGACACCGGATCCGACGCCGGAACCGGGGGCCTCTCCGACATTCTAGACACCAATGACACCCTGGATATATTCGCCGAAGGGTATTGGGAGGAGTTTGTCGAGCGTTCCGTAGAGTTCTGGCCGGAATGGGCTATTTTTTTGGACACCATATCGGGCTCCGCGCTATGGGACGACCTGGGGGATACCGATCCAGATTTTGATATTCCCGAAGACAGCGTCGATGCATTCGATAATCCGGCGGGCCACTTCCTCTTCAGTGAACCGCCAGAGGACGTATACCATGCGGAATTTGTGGAGAGGCTTCTGAATATTGTACCTTTCGCTACCTAGCGGGTTGACTGTGTCTGGATACTGGATGGGCTGAAAGTTCGAAGTTGAAAGCTGAAAGTTGAATTAAAAATTAGAGATAACAAATTCCAAAACACCAAATACAATTGATTATACGGGGTGCCGTGGAAGAAAGGATGGCTGCGAATCGCTAGAGCAAAGCGATACCTCCATTCCAAAATCCAACCCGCCGCCGCTTAGAGCTATGGCGGGCAAACCGGGCTGACGGGCAGACGGGCTGACGGAATCTATGAGTCTACGATACAAATTTAAAAAGGCCGAAAAGATTGTCGACGTTCTGAATTCGGTCAATGGTGGTTCCTTGAATGAGATCGGAAGATCGATCCAGATGGCCGAAGAGAATCTTTCGGCTGCCGCCGAAGATCTGTTGACACTCTGCAGTACAAAGTGCAGAGGCCTGTGCTGTCGAAATGTCTATCCGGATGAACTCATCACGTTGACGGATGCGGTTCTTATTTTGTCGAGGACCGGGTCCATGGGAGAAACCATTTTTCGATGTGCGGAGAACGAATCGCTGTTTTCCGCCAATTGCGTGTTTCTCGAGAACGGCACCGGGCCCTGCATATTCCCGCCCGCCGCCAAACCGCATAAATGTATCGCCACGTTTTGCGGCAACACGCGCCCCGTCCGCAAGGAACTCCGGGCGCTTCGATCCAGCTTCAACAAACTCTTTCGATTCATGCTCGTCAAAAAGCCGGGGCTGGTTCTCGGCTTCTAACCCGAACATTGCATCTTAGATTCAACTCATAAGTGCAACGCACCGCAAAGCGAGGCGCCTTGGCGTTATTTACACGCCAAGGCGCACGTCAGTGCCTGTGTAACCCCGTCAGGAACTGCCTTGCCCATGAATGTCTCCATTTGGTGCAATGTCCGGGCTAAAACACTATGTTGCCGCGGAATTGCGTTGATAATTCCGCACGACCGCCCCGATTTTCTCCTGGACCTCTGTGACCAGAGTTTCGGCCTCCTTTCGGGAAATCGATCGGATCCCTTCGGACAGGGCCTCCAATTCGTCTTCGGAAATTTCGGTCACCTTGTTGATCAGAAAGGTGTCGACCTCACCGTCATCGAGAACAAACCCACAAGCACCAAACGCCCCTACAAACTCGTCACCGACAAAAATCGGTACGACAACCTTTAGCAGACCGCCGTCGCATTCTTCGATCATTGGCGTGCGATCATTTTTTGCTTCCGCCGCAACGCTCATGTGGGCCACGGCGCAGATAAAACTCTGTCCCTTGTCCGTGGCTTTGATTGTGGGGCAGAGCCGATTTGCCCATTTCCGGAAGCCGGTAACCCGGATGCCGTCGATGTTGAAAAAATTGGCATCCAGGCCATATTTTTGATGGATGTCTCTCTCGATGTCCTCCCACTTCGCCAATGGCATCAGGTCGTCAAGGTTCATGCATGTCTCCTCGATGGCTTAAATAGAACGGGCACCTTGTCCTTGGTTCCACAAGATGCCCGGATCCATCGGTTCCGTTTGATTACTGTCGTTTAACGTTTCTGGCCTCGGGCCCCCGGTCGGTATCTTCCACTTCAAAATTAACTTCTTCGCCCGGATCGAGTGTCTTGAATCCCGTTGCATCGATGGATGAATAGTGAACAAAGATGTCGCTGCCGTCCTCTTTACTGATAAAGCCGTAACCTTTCCGATTGTTGAACCATTTGACCGTCCCCTTCAACATAAGCCTCCTTTCCCGAATACCAGCACGCCTTTTCAAGTCCACGATATATCTCTTCTGCCGAGCAGAACCGATCGGTACGCCGTAAATACTTCTCTTTGGATGCGGTATGTCGACGAGCATAGGCAGGATGCCGGTAACGGGTCAAGTTGAAATGGACCCTCGCGCCCGGGTATCGCGCCTGCCGGTGGGGTTCATCAACCCATCTCAACACCACACGGTCACCGGATTCAGCGCAACTCCCGGCCCATCCCAGCAAATATGACATGGCTCGGTGCAATTTTCAGGACAGACCCGTTTACTTTAACATTCTTTCAATTTTGGATGTCTTTTTTGCGGATTCGATATGGCTGAGAACGACTTCCTGAAGCTTTTGCTGGCTGAGGACCTGGCGGATGCGCTCCTGTGATTCTTCGTAGGGCGCCGTTCGCGGCGGTCTGCGGTCTTCCACGAGGATCAGATGATACCCGAATCGCGTCTTGACAGGGTCGCTGACTTCTCCCACTTCCAGGGAAAAGGCTTTGTCCTCGAAGGGTTTGACCATCTGGCCGCGGCGGAAAGATCCCAGGCTTCCCCCCCGGACACTGCTTGGCCCTTCCGATTCCGCCGTGGCAAGTGCCGCAAAATTTTCACCGGCGTCCAGCTTTTTTTTAAGGTCCTGAATTTTTTTAAAGGCTTTGGCATCTGCCGCGGTGTCGTCAGCGGGTTCCACTTTGATCAGAATGTGACTCGCCTTGACGGATTCCGGCTCTTGGAACAGTTGTTTGTTTTGATCGTAGAAGGCCCGGGTCTCCGTGTCGGGAACGGATATTTGGTGTACGAACTCCGAGGTCACATATTTCTGGACCTGCATTTGCCGACGCATTTGCGCCTTGATCGATGATTCCGTTAATCCGCGCTGTGTGAGCGCCTGGTCGAAGGTGGCCTGGTCCGGGAATCGGCTTTTGAATTGCACCCATTGCTCGTTGACCTCGGCATCTGAAATCGTGATGCTTTTTTTAATGCTTTCCTGATACAGGATTTCTCCATCGATCAATTCCTCGAGTACCTGTTTTTCCAGTGCTGAGAGTTGACTGGGGTCGACCTGCTGCCCTTGAGCCGCCAATCGGGAGCGGCGCTGGTCAATCCCCTTATCGAGCATGTCGCGAGAGATGGGCGTACCGTTGACGATTGCCACAGTGGTTTCGGATGTCTTCGAGGCTTGGGTGACTGGCGCTATGGAGAAAACGGGTATCATGCACAGACAGCAGATGAAGGCGCATTTGATGAGGGTTTTCATGGATCGAAAGTCCTTTCGACGGGTCGGTGACAACCCGTGTGATGGGTGTATGTCGGGGACGACGGTGTCACGGCGGCATTGTCCGGCGCCACCGGATGTGGGACATCCCGAGTCGGGAACCGGAAATGGAACCCTCCATAATTTACGGCAACCATAAGAGAAATAGCTCCACGGGTCAAGCTGGAAGCCGGTTCCCTCAGAAAGGGCTTGAAATCTTTCAGAAACAGTTCGGATACTGAATCATCCTAGAAGAAGGCCCATAATCTGTGGAGCTATAAACAAAACTAAGAATGCGGAAAGTGGCCTCTTTGTCACCCCCACCGAACCTCCCCATCAAGGGGGAGGACGTTATTTTCCCTCCCCTGGGGGGAGGGATTCAAAGGGAGGGGGTATGACGGGCTCATTCCTTAAATTTGTTTGTAAATCCGATAATCTATGGTGAATTCCGTCATCGGGCGGCCGGCTCGGATCTCTTTTTGGAGTGACGCCTCTGCCAGCATTTGACAAATTGCACCGCGACCTTGGCCGCGGCCAATCGCGGAACCCAGAGCCAGAAGGGGTGTACCCCGAAAGGAATAAAGAGAACCGGATCTTCGATGACGGCGTGGTTGATGCCGATGGACGCGTGGAGCCGCTCCAGTTCATTTCCGGAGAAGTCTCCCTCCCTGGCCTCTTCGACGATGACCGCCGAGCCGTAGGCCAGACCGAACAGAACGGCTGTCAGCCACAGCAACCCCATCCGCCGATCCACTCCCATAAGCGATAGCAGCGACCCCAAGGGACGGACGATTTTCCCGATCACGTGGTACTGCTTTAACACCTCGAGAATCACCAGGAGCATGGTGATAAAGGAGATGGGGACCAGTATCTTGAGCAGCCACAGGTAGCCGTCCAGCCCTTTTTTCAGGCCGTCCCGAAGAATGGTTTTTATCGTGGGCGGCGTAAGGTTCATGGCGGAATGCGATTCCCGATGGTGAGTCGAAAGCTGCTCCATACCACAAAACAGCGTGTCGTGCACCGGGCATCGGATGGGCAACCGTCCAACGGGCATCCTTGAATCCAAAAAAAGGAAGCCTCCAGGGAAAAAAGGTATTGCCACAGGCGATCAACAAGGATATGAAAATATTAGATTTACAAAAGCTCCCGGTTTACGTGAATTTCCAATTCTGGCGCCGCGGTTTCATGCCGCTTCCTGCCCGAGACCCGGCGGAAAGGACAGGTGAGATGAGTAAACGGTATGTGCTGCCCATCCTGATTGTCTTTCTGGCCGTAACCCTTGCCCCCGAGTGCATTCGCCCAAGAAAAGCCCGAGAAGGAAAAGCCCTGGAAACGGTTTTCCATCAATATGGGGGCGAACTTTGCCACCAACAACAGCGATGTCCGTATAGGGACCAAAGGTGCCAGCGTGAGCGTGGACGCGGAGGAAATCCTGGGTTTGGACACGAACACGACCTCCTTTAAGGTGGACGGGTACTGGCGGTTCACGAAAAGGCGCAAGCACCGCCTGGATTTTTCATGGTTCTCCACACGACGCAGCGGCGACAACGTTGTGGGTATTCAGAATCCTATCGAGATTGGCGGTATAACGATCAATCCGAACGCCCGAACGAACACGGAGTTCAATGTCGACATTTACCAGGTGGGCTACAGCTACTCGTTTTTCCAGGACGACCGCCTGGACCTGGCTGTCGGTGTCGGGGCGTTTATTATGCCGATCAGCTTCAAATTGGATGTTACCGACAATCTCACAGGAAATTTTTCGAGCACATCCGAATCCATCACGGCCCCGCTTCCTGTTTTCAACCTGCGCGCGGATGTCGCGATCACGCCCAAATGGTTCCTGCGGACCAAGGCGCAGGTCTTTTACCTCGAAGTCGGCGACTTCCGCGGCGGGATCACCGACACGCTGATCGGTGTGGAATACATGGCCTTCCGGCACGTGGGATTCGGCCTCAATGTGGAAAACATCCAGATTGCTGTGGAAGCCGACGGAAACGACTATCCGGAAATCGATTTTCTCGGACGGTTCGACTACAACTACATAGGATCCATGCTGTACCTGAAGTTTTATTTCGGCAAGTAGCGTCAGGCACAAGTCATTTCCACCGTGCGTTTCAAATGGCATGAATAACGATTCAACCCGGTCGATATCTTCGACCGGGTTGAATCGTTTTTAGATCTTCAAACCCTGCACGACATCGCTAGTATGACCATACCCTTCATTAGTCCATTCCCGCAATGTTCTACAGCAAATCCGCAAAGGAGGTCCCTTCCAGCATCCCCTTTTCCGCCTGATCATATCGCGCCATGCATTTTGGGGCCGGCACGGTGGCCGGCCCTACGATTCTCTCCCAAGGCCGGCCAGACCTGCGTTCCATAGCTTCAGCGTCGGCGTGGCAACCGGTGTTTCAATGAATATGAGGTTTCGATCCCGCGAGACGAGGGGACGAATCGCCCCAATGTCCGCACCGGCCGCTCCATTTGGTGCAATGTCCGGGCTAGGGTACGGCTTTTGTAAGGGAGCACCGCGCCCGCTTATAACAGCCGATAGATTTGCAGCTGTTTAATTGAAAAGGAATTATGACGGTAGCTATGGTAATGCTTTTTACATTTCCCTCGACCCCTTGAATCCTGGACCCCTTGGACCCTTTTGAGCAGGTTTCCCATAGTAGGAATGCTATCGCAAAATAGAAGTCAACCGAAAAGATTGGAAATTTGCGTTAAATATTCCTCGGCCGGCAGGCCAGGGTGTCGAAGATCAGGTTTCTGAGCTTTTGACGCAGCACACTGTAAGAAAAGCAGGTTGTCGCGATCTCGTAATTTTTCTTGATCATCGCCTTCCGCCGTTCCGGATCGGCGAAGATCTTCTTCGTCAAATTCACTGCCCACCGGTTCACATACCCGTCAATTTCAATGACATCGAATCCTTTGGGTTTAATGTCCATGTCGTAAATGGAATACGTGTTGACAACGATGGGTTTTCGAAAGTAGATGGCTTCCAAAAACGCATTCCCAAATCCCTCAAAGGTGGACGGATAGGTCACCAGGTCGGCATGGGGATAGATATCATACAGCGTGTATATTTTTTGCCCTGTCTCGGTGGTGCCGCGACGTTCGTTGATGATATCGGAGACAAACAGGGTTTCGACGCCCAGCATCTTGGAATATTCTTTGACCCGTTGTTCGTAGCCGTACCCTTCATCGCCGGACGCATGGGAGATGACCAGTTTGGTTTTGTTTTTGAGACGGTAGGCCAGTTCGATGGCATGCTCGATGCCTTTCCGCTGCACCACCCGCGTGGGCTGGAGTATGAACAGTTCGTCGTCTGCAATACCGAGTGCCTGGCGCACATCCGATGCGTAGTCGTCCAGCGGTGGCGCCGGCGTTTCGAAATCCATAACGTTCGGTATGATGTGGCCGGAGATTCCGGTTCTCAGACTGAGCTGATTGTCCGCGGATGAATTGATGACCACATGTTTGATCGACGGGAGGTGGGGGGGGAATGCCATGTTCAAATAGTCCCATACCGCATTGCGCAGGAAGTGCTTCCGCTCCCAGAAAAAGTCATGGTGGTGGGCAATGGTAGAGATGCCGGTTTCGGAAATAACCTCGGTCAGGGCGATCCCCAGGGGGATGTTTAACGGAATGGTCAAGGCATTTTCCGGTACCAGCAGATCGATATCGAATTTCCGGATGAACCGGTATAATTTGTCCTTCAGGATCTCCTTGAATTCCTGGATTTTCTGGGTGGTCGTACGTCTTCGGGTGGTGACGTTGAAACATTTTCGGTAGATGTTGCGGATTTCCGGATGCTTGAAATGGGCCTCTTCGGCCATGACCGACGCCGGACCGGGCCGGTCGATCTCCCCGGCAAAGTAATAGGCGGTAAACCCCTCCCCTTCAAACACCTCTGCCCACTTGGCGGTCTCCAGGGAGACGCCGTCGGTCCCGGCCAGTCTGGTGGATATAAACCCAACATTGTGCCTTCCCCCGCAAAATGAACATGTCGTCGTCATGGGTTTTTCCTCGTCGTTGCCAGTCCTGAATTATAAATGAAACATCATTCGCCGCAGACACACGCAGACGTTCGCAGATGAATGAAAATTTTGGCCAGGCACACTTTCGCCGTTCGGGTACGCGCTTGGATCGCTTCGCACAGCGATGCAGCTTATGCCTCCGCAGGTCGCGGAGGCATATACTTCTGTCTCCGTCTGCGTTTGTCGAGCGAGCGGAGTGAGCGGGCGGCTAAAAAATACGATATTGTGGTGCAAAGATTATTCATGATCACCTCGGATATCTTGCACGTCACGATATCTGAAGCACGTGGTGAGGTGATCGTTGACCATGCCCACGGCCTGCATGAACGCATAGCAAATGGTCGGCCCCACAAATTTGAAGCCGCGGCGTTTCAGTTCCCGGCTCATGGCCCGGGAGGACGCGGATTCAGTGGGAACGTCTTCCATTCGCGACCAGTGATTCGTGACGGGTTGCCCATCGACGAACTGCCAGATAAAACCCTCGAAACTGCCAAAGTCGTTCTGTACGTGCAGGCAGGATTCGGCATTGCTGACGGCGGCCGCCACTTTTAGCCGGTTCCGGACAATTCCCGGATTGGAAAGCAGGCGTTCGATCTTTGCCGCCCGGTATCGGGCGACTTTGGAAGGATCGAAGTTGTCGAAGGCGCGGCGGTATTCCGGGCGTTTTTTTAGAATCGTCAGCCAGCTCAGTCCGGCCTGGGCCCCCTCCAGAATCAGAAACTCGAACAATTTGCGATCATCGTGGATCGGAACACCCCACTCGGTGTCGTGATACCGGATATAGAGCGGGTCGGTCCAGGCCCACGGGCATCGTTGTTCTTTGCTGTGTTTCATAAGTAACGGTAAAAAAGCCCTTCACCGTTTGGTTTCTGAGCGACATCGTCGCGTATCATAAAATGGTGTAACGATTTTATTTAAATGAACTTTCCCAATGGCGCAAGGGATAGTTCAAACCCTGCACGTCTTGACATTTCCCGGGCAGTTCCTCTACTATCGGACCATCCGTAGCGCATCATCTGCCGGGGTGGCTGTTTTCGGCCTGAGATCATACCCGATGAACCTGATCTGGATCATGCCAGCGTAGGGATGACAGGTGGAAAGACCAGGAAATCGATCCGAAAACCGTTGCCGACAGGCAGCGGTTTTTTTATTCAGAAGTGACGTGAACAGGATACAGACGGGGGAACCAGCGATGGATTTACAGGAACGCGCCGCACAAAACCTGAAGAAGTTGAGGGAACAGAAACCGCTCGTTCACAATATCACCAACTTCGTGGTGATGAATTATACCGCCAACGCCCTGCTGGCGGCCGGGGCTTCGCCGGTCATGGCCCACGCTCCCAATGAGGTAGAAGAGATGGTGAGCTTTGCCGGCGCGCTCGTGCTGAATATCGGTACATTGACCGATGACTGGGTCGGCTCCATGGTGAGCGCCGGGCGAAAAGCCACCGATCTGCAGACGCCCATTATCCTGGATCCCGTGGGTTCCGGAGCGACACGGCTGCGGACATCGGCGGCCAAGGAAATTATCGACAAGACGAGACTGAGCGTGATCCGTGGGAACGCCTCGGAAGTTCTTTCCCTCCGGGATGAGTCGTCGACAACCAAGGGTGTCGATTCGATCCATTCGGTGGCGGATGCCGCGGACTCGGCCAGAGCACTGGCCGGAGAACTGCAAACCGTGCTGGCGATCACCGGACCCACGGATCTCGTAACAGACGGGACCCGGGTAATCCGGGTGAGGAACGGCCATCCGCTGATGGGATCCGTTACCGGCACCGGTTGCACGGCCACGGCGATCATCGGGGCGTTTCTGGCCGTCGACAGCGACCCCCTGCAGGCAACCGCGACGGCCCTGGCCTACTTCGGATTGGCCGGGGAAGTCGCGTCCAAATCTGCATCGGCCCCGGGGAGCTTCATGATTGCGGTGCTCGACGCGCTTTATACGATTACTCCGGAACAGCTAAAAAACGGCGGGCAATACGACGGATAGCGCTATGAAACCGGAAGAAGTCGATTATTCGGTGTACCTGGTGACCGATCGGGGACTCTCCAGGGGCCGCGGGACCCTGGATATTGTGGCAGCGGCTGTAACGGGCGGTGCCAGTGTCGTGCAGCTTCGGGAGAAGTCGGCAAACACCAGGGAGTTTATACAAGAAGCGCTGCAACTGAAAGCCTATCTCAACAAAATGGGGGTGCCGCTGATCATCAACGACCGGCTCGATGTGGCCCAGGCGATCCGGGCCGACGGCGTTCATTTAGGGCAACACGACATGCCGATTGAAATGGCCCGTGCTATCGTGGGCCATCGTATGATCATCGGTATCTCGGCGGAATCGCTCCGGGACGCTGTCGATGCTGAAGAGGCCGGGGCCGACTACCTTGGGGTCAGTCCCATTTTCGCCACACCGACAAAGACCGATACGGCTCCTGCCCTGGGTCTGGAAGGGCTCCGGCAAATTCGCCGCGCGGTGGCCATTCCGTTGGTGGGCATCGGCGGTCTGAACCGCACGAACGCGCAGGAGGTGATCGCCGCGGGCGCCGATGGCGTGGCGGTCGTTTCGGCCATTGTGTCTGCGGACAACCCCGAGTCGGCAGCCCGGGAGCTTCGCCGGATCGTGGCGAAAAGCCGGTAGCCCGAACATTGCAGGAAATCGTTCCCGTTTCGAGGAAAGCACCATAGGTGAAGGGGATTATGGGATTAACGGACATCGGAGAGTTCGGCTTTATTCGCAGAGTCCGTCGGGGATGTCTGATTCGAGAGGCGGGTGTGGTGCGCGCCATCGGCGACGATGCCGCTGCGGTGGCCGGCGATCCCGGGCAGCTGACCCTGGTGACAACCGATCTTCTGGTGGAGCGGGTCCATTTTTTGCGGGAGTCCATCACCGGGGTCGAGTTGGGCCACAAATCCCTGGCCGTGAATCTCAGCGATATTGCCGCCATGGGAGGAACGGCCCGGGACGCCTTTATCAGTCTCGCGATTCCCGAGGATTGCTCGATAGAATTTCTGGACGCGTTTTACGACGGGATGAAGGCCCTTGCCGCGGAATTTGATGTGAATATCCTCGGGGGAGACACCACCCGCTCGAAACAGGACCTGGTGGTCAATATCGCGGTGATCGGGTCCGTACCCGAACCCCAGATGCTGTTGAGAAGCGGGGCTGCGCCCGGAGATATCATCGTGTCGACGGGGTTTCTTGGCGACAGCCGCGCCGGGCTTCACCTGGTGTTAAACCACATTGCGACGGAGACCCCGGCGTTTCGGGCCCTCCGGCGGGCCCATGTGTTGCCGAAACCGTATCTTCGGGAAGGTCGATTTCTTGCCGGAACCGGGGCGGTGACCGCCGCCATCGACACCAGTGACGGTCTCAGCAGCGACATACGGCACATCGCGGAAGAGAGCGGCGTGGGCGTCCGGCTTTATGCCGATCGGATTCCAATCTCCGATCACCTGACGGCCTTTTGCAGGGGGATGAACAGCGATCCCGTCGACTGGGCCCTTTCGGGAGGTGAGGACTACACCTTGCTGTGCACCGTGACTCCGGACAGCATCGAGCCGGTGTGCCGCCGGTACAAAGAAAAATACGCATCCCCCCTGTATCGTATCGGGGAAGTCATCGAAGCAAAAAATATGGAGATCGTGCAGCCTTCGGGTGAGGTCAAGCCCTTTGACGTCACAGGATGGAACCATTTTCGGTAACCCATCGAGATGTTCCTGTCGGGCTTCGGATTTTATTCCAAGTCGATACCGATTCCGAACCCGATATCGATACCGATGACCCGGCAACGTTCAACCGCGTCAACAATCCACAAATTGGAACGGATGTCCGGCAGTTGCTCTAATCCATACTTGTAGGAGATCAAAATGTCTGCAGCGAACACTGACGACCGGAAAAGCCAAACGCGCCGCTACCGGACCGTCCTCACCATCGCCGGATCGGACAGCGGTGGAGGGGCGGGGATCCAGGCGGACCTGAAAACCACGTCTGCCCTCGGCTGTTTTGGAATGACTGCCATCACGGCCCTCACCGCGCAGAACACCCTTGGCGTCCACGGCATCCACGCGGTGCCCCCTGCGTTCATCGAGAATCAGATCGAGGCGGTTTTTTCAGATATGGGCGCCGATGCCGTAAAAATCGGCATGCTGTTTTCTCCGGAACTCATTGTCGCCGTGGCGCGTCAGCTTCAAAAACACGCGGCACGAAATATTGTACTGGATCCGGTGATGGTGGCCCAGAGCGGAGACAAGCTGCTTCAGGACGACGCCGTCGACGCGCTGACGGCCCACCTGTTTCCCTTGGCAGATGTCGTGACGCCGAATCTGCCCGAGGCATCGGTGTTGCTGAACCGTGACATCGACGGGGAGGATCAGATTGCGTCGGCAGCGCGCGACATCGCCAGGTTCGGCAGCCGGAGCGTTCTCGTCAAGGGCGGCCACCTGGAATTCGGAGAGAGCATCGATGTGCTGTTTCTGAGCGAGCCGCAACGCTGTCTGTCTCTAACGGGAAAGCGCATCGCCACAGCCAACAATCATGGCACCGGCTGCACCCTGTCATCGGCGATTGCCTCGTTTCTGGCCCAGGGAAAGGATCTGGAAGAAGCGGTGCGTTCTGCTAAGACATACATCGGGGACGCCATTTCGGCGGGAGCACATTACCGGCTGGGAAAGGGGAGTGGTCCGGTACACCATTTTTACAACATTTGGCTATGACCCCAGCACGCCACGGGGAAATTTCTCCTTGAACACTTTACAGCTGCGGCAGGCCGCCATTTTGTCCGACCAGTTTTCGTGAACCTTGCCCTGGCAAATCGTTCCGTTCACAAACCAACAGAATTTTCCCATCCGAAATTCAAACGCAGGACATTGACGCTTCCGATCCATGGGGCACTTCATGAGCTGCCAGCACTGCTTCTGGTGGTTGTCCCCTCCCTCCTTCATCGAAAGGATAAACAGGATCTGCCGCTCGATGTGCACGGGTATGTTACGCCAGCCCTGCTCGAAACTCTGAACGGCCTTGACCGATATGCCGAGCAGTTGGGCCACTTGCCGCTGGGTCTTTTCAAGGTAAACCCGGATTCTGGCGAATTCGTTACTTTCCATGGTGTCATTTCCAAACCCTTCGGCAGATACCACAACGTGGTTCCAATGAAAAGGGTTTTCGTACGGATCACCAGGAAAAAAATATTCTCAAAATATTCCGTGCCCACAAAAATTCATACAAAAGCAACTGTATTTATTATTTAATTTAGAAAATCGGGTCGGTTCGTAAATTTCTCAGAAATCGCTTGACAGAATGTACCACATAGTGGTATCGTCACTCCAACGTAAGCCGATTTACCCCTCCTCCTTCCTCCTCGTATCCCCCGCTCATTGAGGGGGGGATATTTTTTTTAGGCAAAACGATATCATATGGTCCTATCAAGGTTTCGCCGGATACAAGCTGATCGGTTCATACCACATTGTGGTATGAACCGTTTTTCGTTAGGGACGCAAGACGCAGGATGCTTGCCCGTCCACCTGAGGCGGATAAACCTCTGGCGGACTGGATGCTGGATGCTGGGTGCTTGCGCTTCTCTGGCGGGTTCAGGGCTCAAGGTTCAGGTCAAGGGGGCATTTAATTTGGTGGTCGGGTCAGGAAGGGGCGGACGTTTGATCCGTTCGCAGGCAGTTGCCGCAGATCCCGTCGACCCGGACTTCCACGCTGTCGATACGGCCGGGAAACATTCGCAACAGTGGAACCGGATCCACCGTCAAGCTTTCCGGATTGAGACACTCCATGCCACCGCACCGTGTGCAGTAAAAATGGGGGTGGGGACTATGATGGTCGTTGGGGGCCATCCCGTAATTGAACGATCGGCCGCCGGTGCTGATACGTTCTGCAAGGCCGTTCTCCACCAACAGGTCGAGAATCCGATAGACCGTCACGCGGTTGATGCCGTCGGTGCGGTTGATGGTTTTAAAAATGTCCTGGGCGCTGAGAGGCTTGTCGTTGCCGCCGATGATCTCCAAAATCTTAAGACGCTTCGGGGTCGGCTGCAGATCGACCTTTTCGAGCATTTTCGGGTAGTCGCAGAATCGGCACATGATCTCATCCACCCGATAAGGGGTGTTTCGGCAGCCTGTCCGGGTTGCCAACCCCGTGTGGTTGTGGCTCTTTTTTTTCATGAATTCCCAGAGACAGAAAAAATCCGGTACCGGCCACCATGATGATGGCGGCGCCGGAGGTCACATCGAAGGTGTACGACAGCCATAAACCGGAAACCGTAAATAGAGCGCCGAGAAGGCTGGAACCCACCATCATCTGCCAGAGGGACTTGGCATGTTTTTCAACGATAAACGGCGGAATCGTCAACAGGGCGATGACCAGTATCAACCCCACGACCTGGATGACCATCACGATGGTTACCGCCAGCATGCCGATCAGAAGGAAATACAGCCCTCGAACGGGCACCCCCCGAATTTGTGCAAACTCCTCATCATAGGACATTGCCAGAAAATCGTTATAGAAGTAAGTCACCAGACCGGCGACCAGGAACGCCTGAACGAGCATGATCAGAAGATCCGACCCGGGAACCGTCAGGAGGCTTCCGAACAGGTAGCTCATCAGGTCGACGTTGTATCCCGGGGTCAGGTCCAGCATGATAATCCCGAAGGCCATGCCGACCGCCCAGACAACGCCGATAACCGTATCGGCGCGGTGCTTCGCGTTGATCGTGATAGCGGCCATGAGCATGGACGCTGCGAGGGTAAAGCCGATGGTTCCCAGAAGGTACGGCACGCCTAAAAAAAACGATAGCCCGATGCCGCCGTAGGCCGCATGGGCGATCCCGCCGGAAAGGAACGCGATCCGGTTGACGACCACCAGGGTTCCCATCACACCGCAGATCACACTGGCGAGCAACCCGGCAGCCAGGGCGTTCCGCATGAATTCATATTGCAGCGCATCAATCATAGGGACAGGTATTGGGTATTAGGTATTAGGTACTTGGTATTGGGTATTCGGTATTAGCTATTTGTGGTTCCTCAGAACCCTGTGGGGCATTCCATGGGCGATCAGCTCCACCGGGCAGATTTCTTCCTCCGTACACGGGTACATTTCCTCCAGCATCTCTCCGGTGATTTCCGCTTCGTTGTGGAGATGCAGTCCCTTGTTGACGCATGCTACGGATTTGACGTGGGTGGACACCGCAAGGAGATCATGGCTGACGACCAGAATGGCCACATCTGCGTTTAAATCCCTTAAAAGCCGAAAAAAATCCGCCTGGCCTTTGGTGTCGATGCTGGCCGTCGGTTCATCCAGCAGCAGGAGCACAGGATTCGTGACCAGGGCGCGGGCGATGAATACCCGCTGGCGCTGGCCGCCGGAGAGCTCTGTAATTTTGCGGGCCGCGTATCGATCCACGGCCAGCTTTTCGAGAGCATCCATCGCTTGCCGGCGGTCCTCTCGTGTGCGTCGGACCCAGCGCTTTTGTGGATGCAATTTACCCATCAACACCACGTCCAGGGCCGTGATGGGGAAATGATTGTTGATGTGCACGTTCTGAGGTACGTAGCCGATGTGATGGGATGCCTTTTCCGTGGTATTTCCCATGACGCGAATCGTGCCTTTGGTCGGCTTGTAAAGGCCGAGAATCAATTTCAGCAGCGTGGTCTTACCCCCGCCGTTTGGACCGATCATCGCGATGAAATCCTTTTGCCGGATCCGAAAGTAGATTTGCTCCAGCACATTCCGCCCATTGTAGGCAAACCAAAGGTTTTCGATGTCTACGATGGGTGTATCCATGTCGATACCCTGCCTCCCGGCGGTCCAGCGTTTTTCTGACACGTTATAGGTCATCGTCCATATTTAATTCCGGACCCCGACTTCCCCAATCAACCGGAACATCATGATGAAAACGACCACAGCTGTATGTGCTCACCATAAAATCAATGCACCTGGATTGCAAGCGGTTGATGCGTGTCGATATCATGTTGTTTTCCCAGAGCGCTTTACATGGGGAAGGTTTGCATTATTATAACTATGGCACAAAAAAAGTAATGGGCCGACATAACCTGCAGACCTGAAAATGGGCTGGAACGACCATAAAATCGAGAGTTGAAAAGGTGATCCCATGAGTGAAACAGAACGACATGACGAATCCATCGAGACCGAAGCCAGCGGCGTCAAAGACTACAAAATCCCGGAGGAACTACCGATTCTGCCCTTGCGCAATACGGTGGCGTTTCCTTTCACGGTTTTGCCGCTGGCTGTCGGCATTGAACGGTCGGTCAAACTGGTACAGGATTCGGTCCAGGGGGATCGGCTGATCGGCCTTGTGGCCATGAATAACCCGAAAATCAAAGAGCCTAAACCGGGGCAAACTTTCGAAGTGGGAACCCTTGCCCGTGTGGAGCACATGATGCGCGGGCCGGACAACAGCCTCCAGGTCCTTGTGCATGGCCTGGAGCGATTCCGCATTGAATACTGGACCGGTGATGAACCGTACCTCAAGGCCCGGGTCAAACCGGCTCCCGTGCAGATCGAGTCGGACCTGGAGTTGGACGCCTTGCAGCGCAGTCTGCGAGACATCGCCAAAGAGGTGGTAACGCTTTCCCCCAATTTCTCCCAGGAGGCCGGTGAATTTTTAAACCAGGTCGACAGTTCACGACAACTCGTCAACATTGTTGCGACCAATGCCGGCCTCGACCTCAAGAGTGCCCAGGAGGTGCTCGAGGAAGATTCGCTGAAAGAGAAAATGCGGAAACTGATTGCCCATTTGACCCACGAGAAAGAAGTGCTGAGCCTTGGCCAAAAGATACAGTCGGAAGCCAAAGAGGAGATGAGCAAGGCCCAGCGTGATTACTTTTTGCGCCAGCAGCTGAAGGCGATCAACAAAGAACTGGGGGAGACCGACGAAGATACCACCGAAGTGGAGGCCTACGAGCTCAAGCTGGAGGATGCCGGATTGCCGGAGGAGGCCATGAAGGAGGCCCGGCGGGAGTTGAAACGGCTTTCCGGGATGTCTCCCCAGGCAGCCGAATATACCGTGATCAAATCCTACCTGGACTGGCTGGTCGATCTGCCCTGGAATCACAGGAGCGAGGATCGGACCGAAATCGAAGGTGCCCGGAAAGTTCTGGATGACGACCACTATGGTCTGGACGAGGTCAAGGAACGGATCATCGAATACCTTGCCGTACGCACCCTGGTTCAGGAACGCATGGTTGAAACGGAGAAGGACACCGATGAGCCGACCGAAAGAACGGGCGCGATTCTTTGTTTTGCAGGACCTCCGGGCGTCGGAAAAACCAGCCTCGGGCAGAGTATTGCCAGGGCTCTCGGACGCAAATTCACCCGGATGAGCCTTGGCGGCATGCGGGATGAAGCCGAAATCAGGGGACACCGGCGGACCTATATCGGGGCGATGCCGGGCCGCATCATCCAGGCAATCAAGCGGGCACGCACGCGCAATCCGGTATTCATGCTCGACGAAGTCGACAAGATCGGCATGGACTGGCGGGGCGATCCGAGCAGCGCGCTTCTCGAAGTTCTCGACCCGGCCCAGAATCACGCATTCCGTGACCATTATCTGGATGTGGATTTTGACCTGAGCGATGTCATGTTCATTACCACCGCCAACCAGCTCGAGACGATTCCACCGGCGCTGCGGGACCGTATGGAAATCATACCCCTGGACGGCTACACGGAATTCGAGAAAGTCCAGATTGCCTCCCGGCACCTGGTGGCCCGGCAGCGCAAAGCACATGGTCTTAAAGAGGGTGAAGTCACATTTTCGGAAGATGCGCTGCAGAAAATCGTTCAAGATTACACGCGGGAGGCCGGCGTGAGAAATCTGGAGCGGCTCATCGGGAAGGTTTGCCGAAAAAGTGTGGTCAAGATTGCCGAAAAAGACTGGTCCCATGTCATGGTGACGCCGGATCTGGTGAGGGAACATCTCAAAAAGGAAAAGTTTGAATTTGAGCAATCGGAGAACATCGAAATCCCGGGCATTGCTACCGGCCTTGCCGTGACGTCCACCGGGGGAGACATCCTGTTTGTCGAAGCCACCGGCATGAAGGGCAAAGGGAAATTGACCCTTACCGGCCAGTTGGGCGATGTCATGCGGGAAAGCGCCCAGATTGCACACAGCTATGTGCGGTCGAAATCAGAGGACCTGGGTGTTGCCGCCGACAGGTTCGAAGTTGACGATCTCCATCTCCATGTTCCGGCGGGAGCGATTCCAAAGGATGGGCCGTCGGCCGGTCTGGCCATGGTCATGGCGGTGGCCAGTCTGTTCAGCGACCGTCCATTGCGGGGCGATCTCGGCATGACCGGTGAAGCGACCCTCCGGGGACGCGTGTTGCCGGTGGGGGGCATTAAGATGAAGGTACTGGCCGCCCATAGGGCCGGGCTGACCACCGTGATCCTGCCCAAACGGAACGAGAAGGATCTGGCGGACGTGCCCGACGAGGTGAGAAATGCCATGATCTTCGTCCTGGTGGACCGCATCGAAGAGGCGTTTCCCGTGGCCTTTGCCGACGCTTCAAAAGATGCAGAACCGGTGGAAGCCTATGCCGTGTCCTGATCTGCTGCAGGATTTCGTCTCAGCAGTGGAAAGCCCTTGTGCCTGAAACAATATTGGTAAAATAAAGGGCCGATAAGCATAGCTTGTGGGCCCTTTATTTTACTTGAAAAGGATGATCAATCAGAATAAATTCCGATTCATGGCAAAGGTTGTCGATTTAAACACCTACCGGATGGACAGCGCCGAAGTGCGGGGATTTTCCCCCTGGGAAAAACGGTTTGGAGAGGCTTATGATCGGCACACCAAACTGGCCGGTCTTTCCGATCGGACCCTTCGGTTTCTGGCAACCCCCGGCGAGGAGAGCGCCGCGGCGTTTTACGAGCTGATTATGGGCGTGCTCGACCTCGGACCGGGCACCAAGTTCTCCTATCTTGACCAGAAAACCCAGATGTCGGTCGTGGACATCCATCTGTTTCTATCGGATCAGGCCCGGTTCGAGATGATGCGCCGGCTCGGATGGATAGACTCGTTTATCACCTGTGACCAGCCGTTGATGGCGCTGGTTCTGAACTGCGAAAAAATGAAGACGGAAAGCCGGGATACCCCGCCGCGGCTCTCTTCAGATCACCCGGGATATGGCGAGTATGCGCAGTTAACGGTTCGGGACAGAGAGTCGTTCATCAGACGGTTGCTGCCCGAGGCCCTGGAACGCTTTCCCCGGAAGTAATGTTGCCCCGGATCTCTCACGACAGTGCATGGCTCAACGATTCTCAACCGGATACTCATGAAGTGCCTGACAACAGGAAATAGCTATCGATCGCCAGCGCGGCCGGTATTCTGGTTCGCCCGGGAGAATCCGACGTCCGTATTTTACGCCCAAATCTGCATGATCGTCTTTCAGGCTTCCTACTTCGGAAAACGGGGCGTATACACCCCCGATCGATGGATTCAGAGCAGTCTTAACGTGATTTCTGGAATAGAGTCGGTCGGCGGCTCTTATGATATCCGCAACATCCGAAGCCATGCCGGCATCCAGTCGCCCTGTGTATTTATCAGCAACCACATGAGCATTCTGGAAACGTTTGTACTCCCTTGCCTGATACGACCCATACGGGACGTCACCTTTGTGGTGAAGGAGAGCCTGACCACCTATCCGTTTTTCAGGCACGTCATCAACAGCCGAAACCCGATTGTCGTCGGTCGAGACAACCCGCGCCAGGACCTGAAAACCGTTTTGGAGGACGGCCGAAAACGACTGGGATCCGGTATGTCGGTTGTCATTTTTCCACAAACCACCCGCAGTCTCGACGTTGATCCCAGGAAGTTCAACACTTTGGGAATCAAGCTGGCGGCGCGCAACCGGGTGCCGGCCGTACCGGTGGCCGTCAAAACAGATGCCTGGGGGGTTGGGCGGAGATTCAAGGATTTTGGAAAGATCGACCCGGCCAAGACGGTTCACATCAGTTTCGGAGAACCGATAACCATCGAAGGTCCAGGAAAGAAGGAGCACAAGACGGTCGTTGAGTTTATCGCCGACAATCTGAACTCATGGCGATAAAACGGCAGCGGCATCATCGGGATCGCCAGTTTTCGGTGGCCGGTCGAAGCCCCAACCGCGCCGGAGGGGAGCAACGGATTCAATGCCCATCAAAAGCCGCCGAGTCCGCAGAGAGGTTCTCTTTTTCCAGGCCACCTGAAAGGGAAATGCCATGCCGGATATTGATTTTACAAGAAATCACACACTGGATGTGGATACGGCCAAACGCCGGCTGCAGGCGGTGGCCGAAGATCTGGAGCAAAAGTACGGCATCCAAAGCTCATGGGAAGGCAATACGTGCCGGCTGTCGGGCACAGGCATTAAAAACGGCACGCTCCGGATTTCTGAATCGACGGTGGCTATCCAGGTTACCCTCGGACTTCTCGCCAAGCCCTTAAAATCCATTATCGAAAAGCAGATCGACTCACAGTTCGGGGCGTTCTTCGCGTGATGCGAACATGGATAAAACCCTCCACCTGCCGGATTTCATAAGGGTGGAGGGTTTCGTCAACCTTTCCGACACGCCCCGGGGCGGTGGTCTTATGTGTCTGGGCGGCTCCGCCGCGTTTCCTATAGCGATTTTCAGAATTCCGTTCCGAAACCTGACCCTGCCTTCAATCGGAACATATTTATGGCAACTGCTCTAAAACCGCTGTGCGGTTTTAGAGATCGACCCACATATCCGCCTCATTCCCACAATGACTGCACACGGCATGCCCTTTAACTTGCTTTTTGGCTTCTTTGGGTTTCACTTTCGGTGCTGCCGCAACCGGTTCCGCTTCATCGACTTCTTCCAGGTTGCAGGTCACCATCATTTCCGCCTCGTTTCCGCAATTTTTACACTCGCAGACCTGTTTGAATTTTTTTTCCGGCAAGGGATCACCTCCTTTTTTAACGGCTCGGTTCGTTTTCCTGTGGCTCATACCATGTGACGCGTCAACATCGGCCCGCTCCTGTTTGTTGGCATCCCGGACAAACCCCATTGAAATCGAGCCGATGGTTCATTCCATTTTTGCTCCCATATCCGTAGAAAAGCAAGGGGGAGCCCCCATTGCAACCCCTATCCCAAAGATTTCAAGCGGATGAGATTGACGGTATCACGACGGAAACACCGTTGTCCCATCCTTCGTGTCCTGAACCACAAACCCCATGGCCTGCAATTCATCTCGAATTTGGTCGGACAGGGCCCAGTTCTTATCTGCTCTGGCCTTGTTTCTGGCGTCCACTTTCTCGAGAACCTCCGGCGGCAGTCCTTCGGTGTCGTCCACACGATCCAATTCGAGGCCTAAAACCTTTTCGAAATCAAGTATGGTGGCGAGTTTGTCGGCAGGCGGCAGATTTGATTTGAGCATCTCCTGTACCGCGGCCATGGCCCTTGGCATGTTCAGATCATCATTGATTTCCGACAGGAACCGGTCTTTGGACCCGGTATCGACGGTTCCGGTCCGGCCACCGGATTTTTCTCTGATCGCCCGCACCTGGTTGCGCAGGTGGGCCAAACCGTTTCTGGCTGCCGCCACAGCTTCTTCGCTGTATTCCATCGGTTTTCGGTAGTGGGTGAGAAATGCGGCAAATCGATACACCAGGGGATCGATTCCCCTCTCGGTAAATGAACCGTCGAGGGTCAGAAAGTTTCCCTCGCTTTTGGCCATTTTCTTTCCGCCGGCAATAATAAGGAAGGCCCCGTGCATCCAAAAATTAAAAAACCGTTTGCCCGTGGCCGCTTCGGACTGGGCGATCTCGTTGGTGTGATGGACATCGATGTGATCCGTACCACCGGCGTGAATGTCGAGCTGATCTCCCAGATATGTCATGCTCATGGCCGAACATTCGATATGCCATCCCGGAAAGCCGATTCCCCAGGGAGATTCCCATTCCATTTGGCGCCGGACGTCTTCCGGTGAAAACTTCCAGAGGGCAAAGTCGGTGGAATTTCGTTTTTCCGGGTTCCGCTCTACCCGGGCCCCTTCCTGCAGCGCGTCCAGGTCCTGGTGGGACAGTTTCGTGTAACCGGGAAATTTCGATGTGTCGAAATAGATACCGTCGCTGGTGCGATACGTGAATCCCTTTTCCTCCAGTTCCTGGATAAGGGCGATCTGCTCCGGAATGGTGTCTGTCGCTTTGCACCATGTGGTCGGGTCTAGGATGTTGAGTTTCTCGAGATCGGACTGGAACGCTTTCGTGTAAAATTCGGCAATCTCCCAGGCGGTTTTTCCCTCCCTCCGGGCCCCGGCCTCCAGCTTGTCTTCCCCCATATCCCGGTCCCCGGTCAGGTGGCCCACATCGGTGATATTCATGATGTGCTTGACATCATAGCCGTTGTAGACAAGTACCCGTTTCAGGATATCTTCAAAGATGTATGTTCGCAGATTGCCGATATGGGCATAATTGTAAACGGTCGGTCCGCAGGTGTAGAGGCCGACCTGATTGCCCCGGATCGGTTTGAATGCTTCTTTTTGACGTGTCAGTGTATTGTACAGGTTGATTTTCATTCCTAAGATTCCATATAAATGAATCAATTCGTTGAGTTAGGGCTTCAGATGGAGGGCGTTGGCATATGGCCGTCCCAAGTGTTTACCCGGCAGTGTATCATGGTAATTTATTTAATTGATAAAATCGAAATCCGATTTTATTTTTTCTTAAACATTAATTCAAGGAGATTCCGATGTCCAAGGTTTTTGAGTCCACAATGATCAACGGCATGGACCTTAACAATCGTTTCGTCCGATCCGCAACCTGGGAGGGCATGGCGACGGATGACGGCAGTTGCACGCCAAAACTGATTGAGACCATGGTTCGTCTGGCCGAAGGCGGTGTCGGGCTGATTATCACCGGGCATGCCTACGTGACCCGGGAGGGGCAGGCCGGACCCTGGCAGCTTGGGATCTATGACGATCGGCTTTTAAACGGGCTTCATCAAATGACCGATGCCGTTCATGGCGCCGGCGGCAAAATCGTTGCCCAACTGGCCCACTCGGGGGTGTTCGCAGACCCGGCGCTGACCGGCTCCAATCCGATCGGGCCATCGGCGATCCGCGGTGTCAGCAAGCATGAGATTCGAGAAATGACCTCCTCGGACATCGAGCACGTGAAATCGGACTTCAGCCGGGCGGCAAAGCGGGCCATGCTGGCGGGCTTTGACGGGGTGCAGCTTCACGCCGCCCACGGTTATCTGTTGAGCCAATTCCTGTCGCCATACTTCAACCAACGAAAAGACGGGTATGGTGGGCCCATCGAAGGGCGGGTCCGGATTGTTCTGGAGGTTCTGGAAGGCATCCGCAGCCAGGTCGGTGACGCCTATCCGGTTCTAATCAAGATCAACACCCGGGATTTCATCGAGGGGGGCCAGGAACTCGATGATGCGGTAACCGCCGCCGCTGAACTGGCCGGCAACGGGCTGGATGCCGTTGAACTGAGCGGCGGTACCGGGCTCTCCGGAAAACTGAATCCGGTCCGAACCGGGATTCGGGAAGAATCCGATGAAGCCTACTTCCGCGATGCGGCAGTTGCATTCCGGGAACGGAGGACACTCCGATAATCCTGGTCGGCGGCGTCCGGTCTTTTCATGTGGCAGAGCAGCTGGTCGAAGCTGGCGCAGCCGATTATATCTCCATGAGTCGTCCCTTCATACGGGAGCCGAATCTTGTCAACCGATGGAAAACCGGGGATCGGCGAAAGGCCACGTGTCTTTCCGATAGCCGTTGCTTTGTGCCGGCGAGGAAGGGGGAGGGGATATACTGTGTCATCTCCGAAAGAGAGAAGCCGGCAGAGTAACACGGCCAATCTCTGCGTTCCAACGGAACATATTTATGGCAACGACTATAACGCCTGCGGCCTTGTCTATCCGCCTGATCCTTGTTTTCCGGCGGACTGTTGGTTTCGGAGAGGGCAAATCCTAAGCGGGATACGGATCTTGAAAAGAGGCTTGACAGATAAACTATATATTAATATATGTACATATGTACAATAAATATATTTAAGGGGGGATATGAATCATGGTTGCCGATCCGCGACAAACGAATGACGCGCTTGAAACATGCATCACAAAGGGGATCCATAGAGAAATCATTCGCACTGTGAGCCGGAATATGCCTGATCCGGTGTCCATATACGAACTCGCCGATCTCTTTAAACTTTTTGGGGATAGCACAAGATTGGGCATTCTTTGGGCCCTGAGCGAATCGGAAATGTGCGTTTGTGACCTTTGCGCCTTATTGAGGATGAAACAACCGGCGGTTTCCCATCAGTTGAAAAATTTAAAACAATCGCGAATTGTCAAATCCCGGAGGGACGGCAAGATCGTTTACTACAGCCTGGATGATGACCACATCCGCAGGCTACTTAATCTGGGAATGGAACATACACAGGAGTCCTGATGGTGTCGAAGGAAATTTCATAATGGCGGAACTCAAAACAGAACGATTCAACGTCAACAATCTCGATTGCGCCTCGTGTGCCGCGAAAATTGAGACCGGGTTGAAAGCGGTCGATGGCGTCGATGATGCGGTACTCGATTTTGCCAGCCTCACACTTCATGTGAAAGCAACGGATATCGCACGGATTGTAGAAGAAGTCCGTAAGATTGAACCCGAAGTCGAGCTGGTCCCCAAATCGGGGAAAACCCCGGTCCTCGAGTCCGGCGAAACGTCCGGACGTTTCAGATTTAAGATGGAGCTTGCCATCCTGACTGTGGCGGGAGCGTTGTTCGTTCTGCAGCTGTTTATTGAAAACCGGTTTCATGGGACATCGTTTTCAATACTGGAACTCGTCATTGTTGGCACGGCATATCTTCTTGCAGGCTGGAATGTCCTGCTTGGCGCTTTCAGAACGATCCGCAAGGGGACGCTATTCGATGAAAATGTACTCATGGTGATTGCCACCTGCGGGGCGCTGGCGATTCATGCCTACTCCGAGGCCGTCGGAGTCATGATTTTCTATAAGGTCGGGGAGTTGCTCCAGAATTTGGCCGTGTCTCGCTCGCGCCGTTCGATACAAGCACTGTTAGCGGCGAAACCGGACAACGCACTCATAAAAACCCCTGATGGATATCAGGAGGTTACTCCGGAATCCGTAGACGTCGGTGATGAAATACTCATCAAACCCGGCGAAAAGGTTCCCCTGGATGGCAGGATCATCACCGGCAGCTCTCAATTGGATTCATCCGCCTTAACCGGTGAATTCGTGCCCGTCAATGCCAAGCCCGGGGGCATTGTGTTGGCCGGACAAATTAATAAAACGGGGGCGTTAACGGTTCGGGTGTCTCGACCTTTCAGTGAATCTTCCATTTCCAAGGTCATGGATCTTGTTGAAAATGCCACGGCACGAAAAGCAAAAACCGAAAAATTTATAACCACATTTGCCCGTTATTATACTCCGGCCGTGGTGTTGATTGCAGCCGGAATTGCCGTCATTCCCCCTGTTGCAACCGGAGCCTCTTTCCACACCTGGGTCTATCGGGCACTTGTCATATTGGTGATTTCATGCCCCTGTGCGTTGGTTGTCAGCATCCCACTGGGTTATTTTGGAGGGATCGGTAACGCTTCTCGCCGAGGGATATTGGTAAAAGGCTCCAACTTTATTGATGCCCTGGCAGCCGTTAAAACGGTGGTCTTCGACAAAACCGGAACGTTGACCAGAGGCGTGTTCAGCGTCAGGAAAGTCGTGAATTTGAACGGATTTTCTGAACATCAGCTGTTGGAATATGCCGCGGCGGCAGAACTGCAGTCAAACCATCCCATCGCAACGTCCATCATGAACGCGTGTCGTAAAGATGGGCGGGGCGTAAACCCTTCGATGGTTTTTGACCATACCGAAATCTCGGGCCAGGGTGTTGAAGCCCGTTACGGAGATCATTCGGTCATGGTCGGCAACGACCGCCTGTTGCACCTGGAATCCATCGATCACCCGAAATGCGAATCCGACGGCACGGTGGCCCACATCGTGGTGGACGGCAACTACGCAGGCTACATCACCATTGGCGATGAGATTAAGCCGGATGCGAAAAAGGCCCTGGAAATGCTCAGGCAGCAGGGCGTCGAACATATTTCCATGTTGACCGGGGATAATTCGCGTGCCGCAAACGAGATTGCAAAGAGCCTGCAGGTCGACAGTTTTTATGCGGACCTTCTTCCCGAGGACAAGGTCCGCATTTTTGAACAGCTAAACAGGGAGCGCGGCGGGGAAGGGAAAATCGCGTTTATTGGTGACGGGATCAACGATGCACCGGTTATTGCCCGTGCCGACGTCGGGGTGGCGATGGGGGCGCTCGGAAGCGACGCCGCCGTCGAGACGGCGGATGTGGTGTTGATGAACGATTCCCCCCTGAAAATGGCGGAGGCTGTTTCCATAGCCAAGCAGACCCGCCGCATCGTCTGGCAGAATATTTTTCTGGCTTTTGCCGTCAAAGGAATCTTTATACTGTTTGGCGCCATGGGAATGGCAACGATGTGGGAAGCGGTATTCGCGGATATGGGTACCGCCTTGGTCGCCGTTGCCAATTCTACCCGGATAATCGGAAAAAATGCCGTAATGACATGACGGTAAACGAAAATCTGTAGGGCCTGCCAGACGTCTGTTCCGTCCCGTTTGGAACAGAACCCCACCCGCATTGAAAAAATCCCTAAACATAGTTTCAAATCACCATAACGGTCGTCACCCCCGGGGGGGGGCGGAGCAACATCCAAAACCCGGTGCCGGCGGCAGACAAACCTTGCATCTTTGATGTAAAACGACTATGCAGTTTCTACTAACTCTTGTAAGAAATCTGAGGAAATCTGAGAGGTTACTATGTGGATCGAGTTTTTTACGGGGTTGAGTCCGATTTACCAAGCGTTGGTTGCGACCTTGTTTACCTGGTTCATGACAGCGTTGGGTGCGAGCCTGGTTTTCTTTTTCAGGCGCATCAATCGAAAAGTGCTGGATGCCATGCTCGGGTTTGCTGCCGGCGTGATGATTGCCGCGTCTTATTGGTCTTTGCTGGCACCGGCCATCGAAATGGCAGAAGAATCCGATTTGCCTTCCTGGATACCTGCAACTTCTGGATTTCTCCTGGGTGGCGCATTTCTATGGCTGATCGACAAGTCGCTGCCGCACTTACATCCGGGATTTCCCGAAGATGAAGCCGAGGGGATCAGCACCAGCTGGCAACGAAGCGTCCTCCTGGTATTGGCCATTACCATCCATAATATTCCGGAAGGCCTGGCCGTCGGTGTGGCATTCGGGGCCCTGGCCGCTGATTTACCGTCTGCCACCCTGGGCGGTGCCGTCGCATTGGCGTTGGGGATCGGCATACAGAATTTTCCCGAAGGGACGGCGGTATCCGTTCCACTGCGTCGTGAAGGGTTTTCAAGGCTGAAAAGTTTTTGGTATGGTCAGTTATCCGGGATCGTGGAACCGATAGCAGGCGTTCTCGGAGCGATTGCCGTTATATACATGCGGCCCCTTCTTCCCTATGCCCTGGCATTTGCTGCAGGAGCAATGATATATGTCGTGGTTGAAGAGTTAATTCCTGAGTCTCAGCTCCAAAAGCATACCGATGTGGCTACCGTCGGCGCGATGTCTGGATTTGCGGTAATGATGACGTTGGATGTCGCTCTGGGATGACCGCCGGTGACACCGGGATTCTCCGTAACAGGCACGGCAGGCGGCCTACCCCGGCGACGTCGCATTCGGGGCCATCCTGGACTTTGGAACCGCTTCGACCCCGAACCGGGCATGCCATGTTGTCACCGAATATGTAATAGATTACAGAAAAGTCGTCTCCTTTTTCCCAATAATCATCCCCCTGGTGCGACCGAAACCCGGCGGTATGTTGTCTAACCTTCTGAATTCAAATATTTTTTAATTTTTTCGAAACTTGTGCACAGTTTTTGCTAATGTATAGTGGCGTCCGAAGTGCCCGGTCTACTGGCAGCGCGTATCTCACAGACAGTAGGTTCTATTCGATTCAGCCCTGGCGCCGCTGCGGTACACCGCAATTTCGGATCGTCCCTTGTTGCGGGCCGGTCATACCGGCTGGTTGGCGGGTGCAGCCAAAGTAGCCTGCACCCGCCAACCTTTTTTTGCCTTCAATACGTCTGCAGCCCTCTAAATACCCCGTGAGTATCATTGATCGACGGTGCTCATGGCTGTTATAGCGATTGTCAGAATTCCGTTCCGAAACCACACTCAAAATCCAGACCCCGGACCCCTACCTTCGATGGGAACATATTTATGGCAACCGCTATAAAAATATGTTCCGCGTCACACCACCTCCGGCCGGATATCGGGCGATGCCGATAATTGGAACACGGCTCGCCTGCGTCGAGCAGGTTGATCCCCATCCCGATCATACTCAAGAATCGCAATGAGAACGGCACCAATCCCTTTCAAGCATTAAAAGCAGCTAAAGGGATAGGCCGATTAAATTCATATCCTGAGAAGGTTAACGGTCTAAGCCTCTTTGCACGTCCATGGGCAAATGCCTCATCATCCAAAGCAACATCAACAGACCCGGTAACGCCACAAAGGTGGAAGCAATAAAAAATGTCACCCAGTCCGTCTGATCCGCCACCCAACCGGATGCCGCCGAAAGCCACGTCCGGCCGAAGGCCATAAAGGAGGTGAACAGCGCGTATTGAGTGCCGGTGTAAGCGGTGTTGCACAGCAGTGACAGGTATGCGACGAAGGCAGCCGACCCCATCCCTCCGGAAAGGTTCTCGATGCCAATGGTGAGAATCAGAAATCCCACATCCGAGCCGATGGCAGCCTGGGCGGCAAACATCAAATTGGAGAGCATCTGTAATATGCCGCAGTACAGCAGGCTCTGTAGGATTCCGAATCGCTTGACCACGATGCCGCCGACAAACACTCCCGTTAACGTCGCAAGCACACCGAAGATCTTGCTGACGTTGGCAATTTCGACCTTTGTAAAGCCTATCTTGATATAGAAGGGATTGGCCATTACGCCGGCAAATGCATCGCCGAATTTGTACAGCAGGATAAAGGCCAAGATCGTGACAGCCATACCGGTACCGTTGCGTTGGAAAAATTCCACAAACGGCTCCAAGACGGTTTTCCGTAACCAGTTGTCCCGCTTTTCCGTAGGTTTACTCAGACCGGAATCGGTTTTGGGAATCGGGGCAAACAAGGCGGTAAACAAGCCGATCAACATAAGTGCGGCCATGATGACATAGACCAGAGTCCAATCGATTGCAGATGCCAGGTAAAGGGCGCCGGCGCCGGCGGCCAATAAACCAAAACGATAACCGGCCTGGGTCATGGCGGCACCTGCACCTTGCTGATTTTCATCGAGAATTTCGATGCGGTACGCATCTATGACAATGTCCTGACTGGCTGAAAAAAAGGCTACCAATAAGGCGAAGACGGCCGTCAATGCGGCCCATGATTGCGGGTCGCTCACACCGAGGGCTACAATGGAAGCCATCAAACCCAACTGAATGAGGACCATCCAGGAACGTCGCCGACCAAGCAGGCCGGAAAGTACCGGAAGGTTCACGCGGTCGATCAATGGTGCCCACAGGAATTTCAGGTTGTAGGGGGTGCCCACCAGGGCAAACAGCCCGATGGCCGTGAGAGATATCCCGGCCTCTGTGAGCCGTATCGACAGGGTGGCCCCGGTCAAAAGAAACGGCAGGCCGCTGGCAAATCCCATCAAAAAGACAATGATCAGGCGTCGTTCCCAATAAACGGATAGGGCTTCCCGAAACCCGGATCCAAACTTCCTGCGGGGCCCGCCTTGCAAGGGTTCGTTACCGGCCACGGGTTGCCCTGGGCGGAACCTTATGAGCTTCTAAGGTACTGTCGTCGGTCATAAAAAGGCGATCCTTTTCGGCTGCGGCTTTCAGAGACAAAGGGATTATTTGTGTTTCGGGCGACGAGCCTGCCAGCCATAATCGATGTATTCCCATTCGACATGGTCTCCCGTCAGTGTGATGGAATTGAATCCCTCGGGTGTACCAAACCAGGAGCCACGCCACCACTTTCCGCAGATGGCTCCCCCGACGATAAAGGTGGTGCCCTGCCAGCGGATCATCTCCTTGACATGAAGGTGTCCTTGCAGAACCAGAATGACATTGCGGTCCTTAATTATATTGAGCACATCAATATTGTTGGCAACAACCCGATTTATGGGGGCAGGGGACGTCGCACCCTGGGAGGCGGAATAAAACGCCGTGAGAAGGGGAATGTGGGTGATGATCACAGTGGGAGTATTCATTGAGACATTTGCCATATCCCTCTTCAGCCACTCGATTTGTTCCCGATTTATATTACCGTGATATTTATATTGATCTCCCGTTATCTGGATGGAATCGAGAACGACGAAGTGATACCCGACGGCATCGAATGAATAATGGGTCTTCTCCAGCCCGGTTCGCGCCAGAAAAACCGCCCGCGGGTCTTTCGCCGGCAAGGATCCATCGGCGGGGTTTGCCGCCACCAGATCGTGGTTGCCGATGGCGGGATAGATGTCGGCCCGAATCCTGCGATGCATCATCATGTAAGCGTCCCATCGAGGTGCTGCCAATGCCCCCGTAGATTGAAAGCCGTCGGTGATTAAATCTCCTCCCGCGATGACGAGGTCGGCATTTTCTGCGTTAATGGCTGTCGCGGCCTTATCCAATGCTGCCGGGGTGTCCCACTCTTGCCTGGCATGAACATCCGTGTAGAAAATGATCCGGACCGCCCCTTTGTCAGAACCCCTTGCCGACCAGGCGATCCTATCCGTGCGACCCCCTGCAAGCATGGCGAGCCACGCCGCCGATTGGCAAATGAAATTTCTACGTGTGATCAGGCGAGTCATCTTTTTGATCCCGATGTGCTAAAAAAAACCTCTTGTACATTCTATAAAGCAGACTCGACGAAAGGCAACCTCAAATGAGGATTTCCTTGGGCACCCCGGCAGGTTGCAAAAAGAAGACATCGGGGTTTGCCTCACATATGGTGAACCGGGGATCCAGGGCCGCCCGTGGGGCGTTATTGAGACGGGCTCTCATACTTTTTCAGCAATTGATTCAGCAAGACCAGGCCAAGAACTAGCAACACGAAGACGGACGCGGCCTGGGCGTCGGTGAAACTCGTTATCAAATGTCGCGACACCCAGCTCTTAAACACTTTGTCGTGTCGGAGATGTCTTTCAGCAAAGGCAAGTTGGTCTGCGTTCCAGACATAGGCGGAAGCGTGAAGGGTATTGGGGAAATATTTTTCCATGATTTGGTTTTCGCGAAAGGCTTTGGTAAGGGCCCATGCGTAACCGTCTGAATTCGGGCCGATTTCCATGGCCCGTGAGAAATTGGCGTCACGGCTGAACAGATGGACTCTGGCTTCATGCAAAAAAGGATCGATCGCCGAAGTATAGATCTTGAGAAATTTTGAGTAACTGGACCTGTCTCGGTACATGTTCAATATGGCAGCTGCCTCCGTACCCCTCTCCAAATCGGTCTTTTGGAGCTCGTTCGGCAAAAATCGGGAATAAAACATGCCGATATCCGGATCATCATGGCGATACGCATACTCGACCATGATACTTTCATTTTTCTTTAGATATTCCAGTCCCGGAATCCGATCGGCATACCAGGCGACCCGAAAAGGCGTATTGATCAAGCTGGCGCCGATCATTGCTGCCGCCACTGCCAGGAGTCGGCATAGAAAACGAAGGTTGCCCACGCTGGGGCGGCCGGCAATGTATGTTGGCTCCAATCCTTTCGCTATGGCCACCTGCACCAGCGCCGCCGCGAAAAAATTTATCCAGATATCCCTGAAGTCCCAAAACCGTTGGGGAATAAGCCACTGGATGAATTCGTCTACTGTGCCGATGATGCCGCAGATGACGGCTGCTGAGATATAGATGGTGAAGTCATGGCGTTTTATGGACAGTGCGCGGTATACGAGTATCCCCAGCACGCCGTACTGAATAAAATGTATGGCTTCTTCCGGGCTCCTCTTCCCGAGGTAAATTGTGTATGCGGTGAAAATTGCGGCGGATGCGGCCAACCACAGTAACCTCTTGCGTGAAGCGGATGGCCGGTAACGGGCGACATAGTAGACGGCGGTTGTAAAGGCAACCGCTATCGTTGCCAGTACCGCGTATGTAAACAACTCTCTTCCCCATTGCTCGGAAACAAATTCTCGAATCCTGCGGGCCAGAGGTATGGTCAAAAAGATAGAAAATGACCAGACGGCGACAACCAGCCACGCCACCCATGGCTTTTCTTGCGGAATGCTGTGCAGCATCTCACCAGGCTCCTGGGCCAATCCATATCAAATTATTCCGGAACCGACTGAGGTATTCGGGCTTGCCTGGGAACAATCGATCCGTAGAAACAATCCAACCACGAAAGCCAACCGCTTTTCAATAGCAGAAAACTTGGTCTGCAACGAGTTCGGGTGATGGGCGTGTTACAGGGAGCTGCGAATAACCCGTGTAATCTTCGGTCGGTAGGATTTTCGTTTCGCCAATTGATTGGCTTTTTTTCGGACAAAAAGAACCGCCAGGGCGAGAAAGATAAAACCGAAAACCATGGATAGAAAGGATTCGTCGACATTGACGTCCGCGGCAATCTGTTTGCCCACTAACGCTCCGATGATCATGACGATAATGGGAAGTACATACAGCAGAAATGCCGCTTTCAGAAATGGTGCGGTTTCAAAGGTAAGGATGATCCGGTCACCGACCCTGGCACCGGCTTCATTGATTGCCTCGACTTCCACCTCTTTTCCCTCACCGATCACATTGCAGGAGCCCCTGGCTTCGCAGTGTCTGCAGGCGTCGGTTCGGGTGGCCTTTACCCAGGCGGTGGGCGGCGTCACCCGCATGACAATTCCCCGTTCTGTGGCCATGGTGGTTATCGCGCTCCTGTGATTGAGTTGAAAGGTTTGCCTGAGCACCTGAGGGATCGTGTGTTCGTTATGATATGGAGTGCTGGAGTGCTGGAGCGTTGGAACCCTATGGAATGTCTTCAGAGGAACATTACTCCATCACTCCAGCCTTGCTATTACCAACATCCTGTATCCTGAACCTTGAATCTTGAATCCACATTATATTAAACGACGAAGGCCCGATGAATGAAACCCCTGCGGATCCCCGTGTCATCGAGCCTCAGAATTCAGTAAAAATTTGGTTACGCTGTTTTTTGCAGCCCGGTGGATGTTTCTGCCGCCGGTTGCGGGGAATGCTGGTAACATATCAGACCGCACTGGAGGCATCGGTCAGCCTCTATCTTGGCAGTATCTGACGAGAAACCTTTCTCAATTTCCCGGCAGCGATCCTGTTCCGCGGGGAGGCACAGCGGCATAATCTGGCGTCGGTTCTTCGACACGTTCTCCACATGGTCGACATCCTGAACGATCGATCTGGGGGTCAGCACCTGCTCCGGAAACGACAACGGGATATCGTATATCAACTGATGCATGGAAGCGGCTCCACGCCGTCCGGCCCCGATGGCTCGAATCGCGGCGCTGAAGTCGCTAAATACATCGCCCTCGGCAAACAGCCCCACTTTTCCCTTGTCTTCCGGTTTCTTGTAAGGTGCCACGGCTTGCCACCGCAGCGGCGCTGCCGGCGCTGTCTGTGCTTCCGGGGACTCCGGCGCGGTATTCACATCGGATTCATCATCCTCGCGTTGATGTGGCAGGAAAATCAGCTCGGGAAAACGTCCGGCGGCCAGGATTATCGTTTGGGCCGGGATTTTTTCCTTCTCATTGGTCAAAAGGTCGACGATTTCAAGTTCTTTCAACTGGGTTTCCTCGCCGTAAAACCGGCCCAGCCCTGTTGAAAATCGAAGTTGGATGCCTTCGGACCGGAGGGCATCCAGTCCTTCTTGATTGATGGGGCTTTCAATTTCCATCTCTCGGAACACCAGGGTGACCATCGTTGCCCCGGCTTTCCTCGCAAACATGGCCGCCTCCGCAGCCATCGCACCACCGCCGGCGATCACCACATCAGCGCCACAGGAAAAAGATGTCGTGTCTTCGGCGGCCGTTCGTAACACATCCACCATCAGATAGGCGCCGGGTAAGGTCTGCTCGATCTGCCGGTTGCCCCCTCTGGCCAGCCGGCTGTCCCAGCCGCCGGTGGCCACAAATACAGCCTTGTGCCCTTCTTGAAGCAACCCGTTGACGGTGATGTCGTTGCCGAGCATCTTACCGACCTCTGCCGTTACCCCCATCTCGAGAACGCCCCCGATGTCCCAATCAAGAATGTCCGAAGGCAGGCGATTGGCCGCAATGGCACTTCTGAGCAGGCCGCCCAGTTTTCCCGTCGCCTCGTAAAGGGAGACATCGTATCCCAGCCGCGCCGAGAAGAAGGCTGTTGACAGCCCTTCAACTCCGCCGCCGATTACCGCAACCCGTTTGCCGTTTGACGGCGCCTTGTAAGGCAGGACACGTTCACCCCGTTCCAATTCATAATCGGCCGCGTAACGTTTCAGAAAATTGATGGCCACCGGTTCGTCGGAGAATTTGCGACGGCATTCATTTTCGCACGGTCTGGGACAGATTCTGCCGATAACGGTCGGGAAAGGATTTCGTTCCTTGATGACCTGAACCGCGTTCAGGGGATTTCCCAGACTAATCTGCCGGATGTATTCGCGGATGTTGATGCCGGCAGGGCAGGCTCGTTGACAGGGCGTGGTGCACTCTTCGACAGTGTATTCCCTGAGAATCCTTCGGGTAATCGAAGACAGATTGATGATATTTTTGGGGCAGACCTTTTCGCACGTTCCGCAGCCGGTGCATTTATCGTTGTCCACCACCGGAAGATTGTCCGGCCCCATGACAATCGCGTCAAAGGGGCAGGCCCCGGCACAGGTTCCCAGCCCAAGGCAACCGATGGTACAGACCTTCATGCCCCCGCTGAGAGCTGCAGCGGCCCGGCAGTCGTTCAGGCCGTTGTATACATATTTGAGGTCCGCATCCTGAACACCGTAATAACATCCGGCACGGGCGATGTCGGGCTCTTTGGCTTCGACCACCACACCCATTATGGCTGCTATGGCTTCAGCCACATCGGGTCCGGCGGCAACACAGGAGTTGGGGGCGGCTTTTCCGGCGACAATCGCCTCGGCGTTGGCGCTGCATCCCGGGAGTCCGCAGCCGCCGCAGTTGGCTCCCGGCAGGGCGTCGTCGATCTCCAGAATCACCGGATCGACATATACGTAAAAAATCTTAGAGGCGACAGCCAGCCCGATACCGACAATCAGCCCCAGGCCTCCCAACATCATCACAGCTCCAACCATCAGAGAACTCCTGTTTCAATAGATCTTAAGTGGTTAGTTCGTTTAGTAGATGGCGTCGAATCGACACTTGTCAAAGCAGGTCAGGCATTTAATGCATTTTTCGATGTCAATCCGTGCCACTTCTTTTTTCTTCCACTCGACGGCTTCCACCGGGCACGCGCGGAAACAGGCGCCGCACTTGGTGCACTCGTCCGGCTCCACCCGGAACTCCAGCAAATCTGCACAGCGTTTGGCCGGGCATCGTTTTTCAATGATGTGTGCTTCGTACTCATCCCGAAAATATCTCAGGGTGGACAGGACCGGGTTGGGTCCCGTCTGGCCGAGACCGCAGAGGGCGCTTTCCTGGACGACCCATGAAAGGTCTTCCATGGTGGCGATGTCTCCGGCTTCACCACGCCCTTCACAAATCTTGATGAGTGTCTGCTGGAGTCGACGGGTGCCCTCACGGCATGGCGTACATTTACCGCAGGATTCATCCTGAATGAAGTCCATGAAGAACCTGGCCATGTCCACCATGCAGGTGCGCTCATCCATAACGATCACGCCGCCGGAACCCATGATGGCACCGACTTTGGCGATCTCTTCATAGTCGACCGGTGTATCCAGGTATTGCTCGGGGACACAGCCTCCGGAGGGCCCGCCCAGCTGAACCGCCTTGAATTTTTTCTTTCGCGGGATGCCACCGCCGATGTCATAGATCAGCTCACGCAGGCCTGTTCCCATGGGTACTTCCACAAGCCCGATGTTGTTGACGTCCCCCGACATCGCAAACACCTTCGTCCCTTTGCTGGTGTCGGTGCCTACCGATGCATACCAGGCACCACCCTTGCGGATGATCTGGGGAACGTTGGCGAAGCTCTCGACATTGTTGAGCACGCTCGGCCTGTCCCATAATCCTTTGACCGCCGGAAATGGCGGTCGCGGACGCGGCATGCCGCGCCGACCCTCGATCGAACGCATCAACGCCGTTTCCTCTCCGCATACGAATGCCCCGGCACCCTGGTAGATTTCCACGTTAAAGTTGAATCCGGAACCCAGAATGTCATCGCCCAGCAGCCCATATTCAAGGGCATGCTCAATGGCGAGAGCGAGTCTGCGAATTGCCAGCGGGTATTCGGTCCGCGCATAGATATAGCCTTGATGGGCGTTGATCGCTTTGGCGGCGATAATCATCCCTTCTAACACCGCGTGGGGATCCGCTTCCAAAATACTGCGGTCCATGAACGCTCCCGGGTCTCCCTCATCGGCATTGCACAACACGTACTTGATATCGCCGGGGCTGCCTTTGCAGAATTGCCATTTCAATCCGGTAGGAAATCCCGCCCCACCGCGGCCCCTCAGCCCGGAGGTCTTCACCTCTTCAACAATTTCGTCCGGAGACATGTCAAATAAGGCTTTGGCGGCCCCGAAGTAACCGTTGGTCGCAATGTAGTGGTCGATTTTTTCCGGGTCTATCAGGCCCTTGTTGCGCAAGGCCCGGGGCATTTGATTGGCAAAGAACGGGATCTCGTCCTGTTGGGGGATGAGTTTTTTGGATACCGGGTCTTTGTAGAGAAACTTCTTCGGGGGTTCGCCCCCGTCCATCAGGGAATCGACTAATTCCGGTACATCTTCGAGCGACAACTTCTGGTAGAAAATACCATCCGGTTGAACCACCAACAGCGGTCCCTTGGCGCAGAAGCCGTTGCAGCCGGTTTCGACAACCTGCAGTTTTTCTTCCAGTCCTCTCTCGGAAATCTCTTTCTCGAGGGCCTCCATGATAGGGATGCTTCCGGTGGCATGGCAGCCGGTGCCGCCGCATATCATGCAGTATGTTTTGTCCGTAAAAGAGGTCTCGTTCTGCGTGTTTTCTTTTATCTGCTCCAGATCCTGAACTGTCAATTTCGACATCTACTTCTCCTCCGGTATTACCAGGAGCCGTCCAGCCCTCTTAATCCGTTCATGTAAAGACGCCCGCAGGCCACAAACAGGGAATCGCTCGTCATCAATAGCGGTAATCCGAATGAGCGTGCCAGCTCCACCGAACTGTCGCTCGGCTTTTTCCCTCTTACGAATACGACAGCAGAGACACCCGCCACCCTGGCGGTCCGAATCACATCATCGGATGTCAAGCCGGTTAACAGCACAGCCCCCTTGGCCACAGCGGCGAGAATGTCTTCCATCAGATCGGCGCCGCCGCCGCCGACAACTTCCTCGTCGAGCTGCTCCTCCCCAACGATTAATTCGGCTTTTAGGATATCCCTAATTTCTGAAACTTTCATGATGATTTAATGGGCGTCATTCATAATGTTGTAAAACGTCAAGCACCTTGTTGGCCGTGACGTCGCCATGGGTGTCCTGGTTGATCACCACGACCGGGGCCAGGCCGCACGCGCCGAGGCATCGTACCGCCTCCAGTGAAAATCGGCGGTCCTCGGTGGTCCCGCCTTCCTCCACCTGATATTCGTTTCCGATACGATCAAGAACCTCTTTGATTCCTTTGACATAGCAGGCCGTCCCCATGCAGACTTTGATCATATGCCGGCCTTTTGGCGTCATGGAAAAGAGGGCGTAAAAAGACGCCACGCCGAAAACATCACTGCGGGGTAAAATCATACCGCCGCTGATGTAGTCCATCAGTTCCACCGGCAAATAACCGACGACATCCTGGCACTCTCGCAATACCGTGATCACAGACCCCGGGATATCCCGACGGGCGATGATGATCTCATCGACCTGCTTCCACATGTCATCGGTAATATCCGGATGCACAGGCCTGGGGGTGTCAATCATACGAACTCTCCTTGTCAGATCCTGGATTTTAGATGGTCCACTATCGGTTGAGGCACTGATAACGGGTGGAACATTTCACAATAGATTAAAAATGTCAACGCTGTCTGTAGTGTCTAAAAAGCGGTAAATCCGGCTTCTTGACGCCTCTCCAGGAAGCGTCTAATATGGCTTTCCCATAATGCCCGGCCCGTCATCGGTGACCCGGATCAAAGAGCGCTGGGCATTGAACACGAGACCAACCATGGAGGCAGGAAACAACCATGACCGATATCCGCGACCACGCCGTTGAGGCGGCAGATTGGATCCAAAGCATTGTCGGTGCGACACCCGAAATCGGCATACTGACCGGCACCGGGCTGGGCGGCGTTGTGGCCGCCATAGCAGCCGAGGCCGAACTCGACTACCGGGACATTCCCCATTTCCCAATGTCGACGGTACAGTCCCACCGTGGGAGGATGATGGTGGGAACCCTGGAGAGTAAAACCATACTGGCAATGCAGGGCCGTTTTCACTTGTACGAGGGGTATTCGCCGCAGGAGGTGACCTTTCCGATTCGGGTCATGCAGCAGATGGGGGTCTCGAAGCTGATCATTTCCAACGCTGCTGGTGGGCTGAATCCCGCATATCAAACCGGCGATCTGATGATCATTGCCGATCACATCAATTTGACCGGCACGAATCCTCTCATCGGCCCCAATGTGGATGATTGGGGAATCCGCTTTCCGGATATGATGGCGGCCTATGACAAACAGATGATCGAGCTAGCGGAAACATCAGCCAGGGATAGCGGTTTTGGAATCCGGAAAGGCATTTACGTTGGGCTTGCCGGGCCGTCCCTGGAGACACCGGCAGAAGTCCGGTTCCTTCAGACGATTCGCGCCGATGCGGTCGGCTTCTCCACCGTTCAGGAAGTGATTGCCGCCGTCCACGGGCGGATGAAGGTCCTCGGTTTATCCACCATCACAAATGTTCACAATCCGGATGAACCGGAGCCTGCCACGGTCGATGAAATCATAGAGGTGGCAGCGGCAGCGGTCCCGAACCTGGAGAAAGTGATCAGGGGAGTCCTGAAGGGACTATAAATTTTAGATTTTGGATTTTGGAATGAACCAGGGGAGTTAATCTTCCAAGCCACCTACCCAATTTGAAGATGACGGAAAACAAATTTCAAAAGGCAGATATACTTATAGAAAACGGTTGGGTCATTACGATGGACGATCAGGGGACCCAGTACGATCGTGGGGCCGTCGCTATTGACGGGGACCGAATCGTCGCCGTTGGCCATGGGCGCGATCTTAGCCATTGGAACGGTGGAAAGGTGATCGACGCCGGCGGCGGAATCATCATGCCCGGGCTGGTCAACGTCCACACCCACGCCGCCATGACCTGTTTTAGAGGGCTTGCTGACGATCTGCCGTTGATGACCTGGCTCAACGATCACATCTTTCCGGCCGAAGCCACACTCGATGACAATAAAGTCTATCTTGGAACGCTCCTCGCGTGTGCGGAGATGATCCGTTCCGGAACGACCTGTTTTTGCGACATGTACCTTTTCGAGGATGCCGTGGCCCGGGCGGCACACACGGCCGGTTTGCGGGCAGTGGTGGGCGAAGTCCTTTACGATTTTCCGTCACCCAACTACGGTCCCATCGAAAAGGGCTTCGAATATACCCGGGAACTCATCGACACATGGCGGGACGATCCACTGATAACGATCGCCGTGGAACCCCATTCCCCCTACCTGTGTTCGGCAGATCTCCTGAAAAAAGCCGCCGACATGTCCCGGCAGCACGCCATCCCGCTGGTCATCCACGTTGCGGAGACCACCGATGAAGTGGCCAGAAGCCGTACCGATCATGGTAGAACGCCGGTCGCATATCTGGAGAGCATCGGCGTGCTGTCCTCGAACCTTCTCGCCTGCCACTGTGTCCATCTCCAGCCCGCTGACATCGAACGGCTGCGGAAACACGATGTCAAGGTCGCCCACAACCCCGAGAGCAATATGAAGCTGGCATCCGGCATCGCCCCGGTACCGGAACTGCAGAAGGCCGGGGTCTGTATCGGGCTCGGCACCGACGGTTGTGCGAGCAATAACGATTTGGACATGTTTTCAGAAATGGACACGGCCGCAAAACTCCACAAGGTCCATTCCCACGATCCCACAGTGATGGCCGCTGACACCGTGCTGAAGATGGCCACCATTGACGGGGCCAGGGCCCTCGGCCTGGATGGTGAGATCGGGTCCATCGAGCCCGGAAAACAGGCGGATGTGATCGTCCTGGATACCCGCAAGCCCCACTTGACCCCGATGTATCACCCGATTTCCCACCTGGTATACGCCGCCAAGGGCAGCGATGTCACCGCCAGCGTGGTCAACGGGCAGGTCCTCATGGAAGAAGGCCGTCTGCTGACGCTGGATATTGATGACATTTTCAGAGATGTGGGGAACATCGCCGAGGAGATCCGTGGAAAGGGGCTGCAGTCGATTTAAGTGCTGCCTAATGGTGAAAAAGCCGGAGTGGTGGAGTATTGGAGTGTTGGAGTAACAAAACCGGAGTGGTGGAGTGATGGAGTAAAAAAAGCCGGAGTGTTGGAGTGATGAAAAAGAGGGAGCACCCGATATTGTATCCCAACACTCCAATACCCCATCACTCCATTACTCCATCAACCGGCCAGACGAACTGAGATTTCATTGGATGTCATATCATGCCCCAGCCCCTCGACACCTTAGTATACAACGGAACGGTACTGACCCTCGATACGACGTTTTCCATTCTGAACGATGGATGTGTCGGAATCCGGGACGGTCGGATTGTTCAGGTGGCCTCCAGACAGGGTGATGGGTCGCTGCCGGATGCAAAGGAGACCGTTGACGCCGAAGGCGGCATCGTCTTGCCGGGTTTGGTGAATGCCCATACCCACCTGCCCATGTCCCTGTTTCGAGGCCTTGCCGATGATTTACCGCTGTCGATGTGGCTGAACGAACATATCTTTCCGGCCGAGGCGACCCATATCACACCGGAATCGGTTGCGTTGGGGACACTGTTATCCTGCGGGGAACTGTTGCTTGCCGGCACCACCACATGCTGTGACGGCTATTTTTTCGAAGACAGTGTGGCGGAGGCTGCACGCACCACCGGGCTGCGGGCGTTGCTCGGCCAGGGGGTGATCGATTTTCCGGCCCCGGGTGTTTCGGATCCCAACGATAATGTTCGCCATGCCGCGGCATTCGCCGACAAGTGGCAAAACGTCGATCCTCTACTGAAACCGTCCATTTTCGCCCATTCGCCATACACCTGCTCGGCGAAAACACTGAAGGCGGCCAAAGCCGCCGCCTCAGATCGCGGCCTGCTCTTCCAGATCCATGTGGCCGAAACCCGTCTTGAATTTCGCAGCATCCGATCCGAGACAGACGAGACGCCGGTGGCGTATCTGAATCGTCTCGGCCTTCTCGATCCGGACACGTTACTGGTGCATGCCGTGTGGCTGGATGAGGGCGATCTTGCCATCATATCCGGGCAGGGTGCAACGATGGCCCATTGCCCGGAAAGTAACATGAAACTGGCCTCGGGTGTGGCCTCTGCCCCCCGTTGGATCGACCAGGGCCTGACCGTTGGGATCGGCACCGACGGTTGTGCCAGCAATAACGATCTGGACCTCTTCAAGGAGATGGATATGGCGGCCAAACTTCACAAGGCTCACAGCGGGGACCCCACTGTGATGGATGCCGCTACCGTGCTAAAGATGGCCACCATTGACGGCGCCCGAGCCATCGGCCTGGATCGGGACATCGGGTCCATTGAGATCGGCAAGCAGGCGGATCTTATCATCATGGATGTCTCCCGGCCGCACCTGTTTCCGCTGTACAATCCGATCTCCCACATAGTATACAGCGCTTCAGGGTCCGATGTTCGGCATGTCATGGTGTCCGGGCAGTTTCTTGTCCGGGACAGGCGTCTGACGACCATCGACATCGATGACATCATGGATCGGGTGAATGGGCTCGCTACAGAGATCCGGCAAACCGGCAAATCGGCCAAACGATTAACCCTTCGGCGGATTCGACACGCTCACCGCAGGCAAACTTCTCTCGACAACGCTCGGGATAGGCAGGACAAGCAGGCAAACCGAAAAGCAAATCAGAACGCACCATATTCGTGTTGGATATGACAATCCGGATAGACATATGGACTTAAATCGTCTTCTACGCGTATCCCGGGGCGATGCGCCGGCAGATCTGTTAGTGGCGAACGCGAGTATCGTCAACGTCTTTACCCGGGAAATCGTCGAGAGCTCCGTCGCGATAGTCGATGGCCATATCGCCGGCATCGGTCAATACGAAGCCGAACAGAGCGTAGATCTTGACGGCCGTTACCTGGCACCGGGCTTTATCGATCCCCATCTGCATATCGAGAGTTCCATGGCCAGCGTCTCGGAGTTTGCACGGGGCGTCCTTCCCTCCGGAACCACCACAGTTGTCGCCGATCCCCATGAAATAGCCAACGTACTTGGCACTGCCGGCATCGAATACATGCTCCAGTCCAGTGAGAACCAGCCAATGAACGTTTGTTTTACACTCTCCTCGTGCGTCCCTGCCACGGACATGGAGACTTCCGGAGCCCGGATCACTGCGGACGACATGGTGCAATTTCTACCCCATGAGCGGATTCTGGCGGTGGCCGAAATGATGAATTTCCCGGGGGTCATTTTTGGTGATCCGGATATTCTGAAAAAAATCAGTTATGCCAAAAAATACCGGAAACCCGTGGACGGCCATTCGCCGGGGCTCGGCGACAAACAACTACAGGCATATATCGGGGCCGGGATTTCCAGCGACCACGAATGTACAGCACTTGAAGAAGCCCGTGAAAAATTGCATGCCGGCATGCATGTGATGATCCGGGAGGGGACGGGCGCTAAAAATCTGGCGGGTCTGCTCCCGCTGGTGAATGAACGGAATTGCCGGCGGTTGATGTGGTGTACCGATGATCGGCATCCCCATGACCTGATCCGACACGGCCACATCGACTCTATCGTACGGGACGCTATTCAGGGCGGTCTGGATCCGTTGATCGCCATTCAAATGGCAACGCTCAATCCGGCCGAATATTTTCGCATTGCCGACGTGGGCGCCATAGCCCCCGGCCGGAGAGCCGACATGGTGGTATTTTCGGATCTCACATCGGTGCAGATCGATGAGGTTTACAGTTTCGGGCGCGTTGTGGCCCGCAAAGGGAAATTGCTTCCGGAAATCGAAAAACCGTCCTCCATCCCGGTGCCCCGATCCATGAAGGTCGATATTTCTGCACTGGATTTTTCCGTTCCGGTTCAGGACGGCCGCCTCCGGGTGATACAGCTCGTACCGCAGCAGATTGTCACCCGGCAACTGCTCATCGAACCCACGGTAGCGGAAGGTTTCACCGTATCGGACACCGCCCGGGATATCCTTAAAATGGCGGTTGTCGAGCGGCACGCCGGATCCGGAAACATCGGGGTGGGATTTGTGAATGGTTTCGGGCTGAAGCATGGGGCTCTGGCATCCAGCGTTGCCCATGATTCGCACAACATCATTGTCGTGGGAACCAACGATGCCGACATGAAGGCAGCCGTGGTGGCGGTCGTCGAGATGGGCGGTGGGCTGGCGGCGGTTTCCGAAACCACGCTTCGCGCACTGCTGCCGCTGCCCATCGCCGGCCTGATGACGGATATGCCGCTTGCCAGGATTCGTGATGAACTCGATCGGTTGATGATCGCATCAACGGAAATGGGGGTAATGATCGATGATCCGTTTATGGCCCTGTCATTTCTGGCGCTGCCGGTGATTCCGGAGCTCAAGCTGACCGACGAAGGCCTGGTGGATGTGGGCCGGTTCGAGATCGTTTCGCTTTTCGAATAGCGGCAAATATCGAAGAAGTTCTCGATACTGAATGCTTCTGGATTCACGGATTCACGGATTCAAGATCCAAGATGCAGGATACAAGATACAAGTGGCCGGGATCTGGATAGAAGGTGTCAGGGATTCAGGTGTCGGGTGTCAGGACTGGCTGCTGGAGGGAAACGATTCAGGATTCAAGATACAGGCTGCTGGCCTCGCAGGCCACGCATTGAATGCCCGATCATCGTATCCTGGATCCTGAATCTTGGATCTTGCATCCCAAAACAACCGGCAAACCGGCAAACCGGCAAACGGGCCCACCGGGCTTGGGGCTTCTCTCTTCGAGCTACGACCTCACAAGTCGCTCCTTCGGAGCTTCGACCCGGCAGGCGGGCTAACGGATAACCGGGCCCACCGGCCAACGGGCCAACGGGCCAACGGGCTAACGGGCCCACGGGCGAACGGCCCAAAGGGATAACGAAAATGAAGGTAGACGGGAAGGACCTGCGCCCCATCTGGCCCCACGAGGATCAGGTGACGGTCCAGGTCATCGATCAACGGCGGCTTCCCCATGAATTTGTCGTTCTCGACATTAACAGTGTGGATGACTGCATTCATGCCATAGAGGAAATGGTCGTGCGCGGCGCGCCACTGATCGGAGTCACCGCCGCCTACGGCGTGTATCTGGCGGCGCTTACGGCGGTGAGCCAATCCGATCCGGATGTCTTTTTCAAAAAGGAATGCCGGCGCATCAAGGCGGCGCGGCCGACGGCGGTGAACCTGGCTTGGGCGGTGGACCGGGTGGCCCGTGCGGTTGAGACGGCTGTCGATCCGAAATACCGGGCCCGGCAGGCGAACGCCGAGGCCGAACGAATCGCAGAAGAAGAAGCGGATAACTGTCGAAAAATCGGAGAGCACGGTGTTACACTGATTGAGACAGTCCGGGAGAAAAAAGGCGGAGCGCCCGTCAACATTTTGACCCACTGCAATGCCGGATGGCTGGCGTGTATCGAATGCGGAACGGCCACGGCACCTATGTACATGGCGTTCGAAAAAGGCATCGATATCCACGTGTGGGTCGATGAAACCCGGCCGTTGAATCAGGGGGCCCGCCTTACCGCGTGGGAGCTCGGAAAATGCGGTATCGCCCACACAGTGATAACCGACAACGCCGGGGGCCACCTGATGCAGCACGGAATGGTCGACCTGGTCATTGTCGGAACCGATCGAACCACGGGCACGGGGGATGTGGCCAACAAGATCGGTACTTATTTGAAAGCATTGGCCGCCCGGGACAACGACGTCCCCTTCTATGTGGCGTTGCCGTCGAGCACTTTCGATTGGGATCTGACCGACGGGGTGAGCCAGATTCCCATAGAAAAACGGGACCCGGACGAAGTCCGTATCGTGGAAGGAAGAGACAATTCCGTATCCCGAAGGGTGCTTGTGCCGCCTGCAGACAGCCCTGCTGTAAACTATGCCTTTGACGTCACCCCGGCGCGTCTGGTAACCGGTTTTATTACCGAGCGCGGTATCTGCCGCGCGACGACTGAGGATATACGCCGTTTGTTCCCGGAAAAAGCCACCCCGGACATTGCATGATATCTTTTTCAGCCGGTGCGAATAGCGATGCAACATTCGGGGCGATAAATTGTTGGAGCATGATTCGATGCTGAATGACCTCGAAAAGAAGATTATTGCCTCCCTGCAGGAAGATCTTCCCATTGATTCCCGGCCCTATCGCTTGATTGCCCGGGATATCGGTGTTCCCGAAGAACGCATATTGGAAGTATTGCGCTCCCTTTGCGATCGGGGCATTATTCGTCGTTTCGGCGCAACATTGAGGCATCAGAAGTCGGGCTTCGCAGCCAATGCCATGGGTGCCTGGATCGTCGATGAATCTCTCATCGACGCTGTCGGGGAGCAAATGGCCGCTTTCCCCGAGGTGTCCCACTGTTACCGCAGGAATCCCACCGACGGGTGGCCCTATAACCTCTACACCATGATCCATGCCGGCGACGAAGACTCTTGTGTGGACACCGCCCGGCGGATGTCGGAAGCCACCGGTGTCACCGACTTTGAACTGCTTTTCAGCCGGGAAGAGTTGAAGAAGACGTCAATGGTGTACTTTCCGACGGATGACGACGAATAGAACCGCTTCTTGAAATACATCATTCTATTCAGATGGGTAATTTGAATGTCAACATCCTGACGTAGATCCCGAGCTTGCTTGCAGTGGGCCAGTCGAACTTGTCGAGGGGCAGCCTTGCCTGGCAGCTGATTACGTGTTGATCACCACCGCATCGGTTTCCTGTGACTTTCTTCTTGACGGACTCTGATCGACAGGTCAATTTTATTTTATTAAAAGAAACCGGCCCACCGGCCCACCGGCCCACCGGCCCACCGGCC
>CAFBRK010000256.1 GCA_903231505.1 Olavius algarvensis associated proteobacterium Delta 3
ACCGCAAAGTTAATCCGTTGAAAGTCAAGAAAGAATTTTGGGTTAGGTCATGCCCACAGCCAATGTCAGATTCGAGTACGGATTAACTTGATTGATTTTTCTTGGC
>CAFBRK010000257.1 GCA_903231505.1 Olavius algarvensis associated proteobacterium Delta 3
AAAAAATGGGGTCAGGTCTTGCCGGGCTGTTGCCCAAATAGCCATTGAATCGCATGGTTTTAGTTGCTAGGTGTTCATAAACCACTCGAGCACTGAGGTAA
>CAFBRK010000258.1 GCA_903231505.1 Olavius algarvensis associated proteobacterium Delta 3
GTTAGCCCGGACATTGCACCAAATGGAGACCTTCATGGGCAAGGCACTTCGAGATGAAGCTGTAGTCCGACTACCGCGAATCTCGAATAACGCAGGCCATGGAGGTCTCCGTTTGGCCCGCAGGGTGAAATCTTTTCAGGCCGTTCGTCCGTTTTTCAA
>CAFBRK010000259.1 GCA_903231505.1 Olavius algarvensis associated proteobacterium Delta 3
CTGCCCTCTGCCGTCTGACATCCGACATCCGACATCTGATCTCTGTCCTCTGTCTTCTGTCCTCTGTCATTTGCAAGCCCGGCCCCCATTTTGTCGGCTACTTATTTTCTTTGAAAAAAA
>CAFBRK010000260.1 GCA_903231505.1 Olavius algarvensis associated proteobacterium Delta 3
CCCATCATAATCGGTTACCTCAGTGCTCGAGTGGTTTATGAACACCTAGCAACTAAAACCATGCGATTCAATGGCTATTTGGGCAACAGCCCGTTGACATTTGACACCCTGTTTAGCCAAGAATTGCGCAATGCGGTTTCACAGCCGGTCCAGTCCTATTTTGCGTACCTTGTGTTGCTGGATCTTACCATTGAGTTATCCCAATCCAACAGGATAGAGACTTGGCGCGGCTTGGGTCTACATCCCTATCATGCGACGTACATTTTTCGTATGCTTGGCCGGCGCTGCATCAGCGAACGATATTTAGGCAGCAATTTATACGATGAACATGAGGTTGTCGGACCTGGCTCCCCCCAACAGCTATTGGAGGGATCGGAGATGGTTCGACCATTATACGAAGAGATTCAATCCAACCTTTTACCTACCATTGATCTGAAACAACGCTATCACATTTCCAGCGAACAAGCGTTGAACGAAGCCCTGGTTAACCTGAATGTCGATCACATCGGCGGAATCATCGAAGGCAGCGACGCTGAGGGCACGCTGGTTCGGGATCATTTTTTCACCTCCCCTGAGACTCCGACTGGATTGACCCGGGAGCAACTGAAAAATTATGTCTTTGCCGATCAACCGTCTCCTTTAGCTGCTCTTGATTCATATGATGCAAACAACGAAACTCAACCCGTCTCGCTGGTTCATTTGCCGGATCTTGTTCATTTCCCACGGGAGTCTCCCTTGGTTATAGAAGAAGACTTTGAAAAGTGTTTTGATTTTGAGCCATGTATCTCAGCGGCGCCGTCGGAGGAGGAATTGGGGTTTGTTACGCATTATTCCGAACTGGAAAATACCAGCGGCGTGTTGGATAAACTCGTAGAATTAAAGGATTGGTGTGAACGGAAGGGTGACCGCATCGGCATCGCCAACTTGCTGCCGCAGTTAACTTCCGCTCAAATCGTAGAGTGGTGCCAAAGGCTGAATTCTTCACGATTGGCATTGTATACGCCCTACCTGAATGTGCCCGCCGTTCAAGACGGCCAGCGGTTTGACATCGTTCCTGCCGGCGCCGCCGTATGCGGCATCATTGCCTTCCGAGAGAGAGTGAGCGGGGTTTATTCGGCACCGGCAAATGAAATCATAGCAGACGTTTTCTCTCTTTATGAATCTCAACTGCTGCCGGAGCCAAGTTTCTTGTTCGAAAATAGAATAAACGGCATCCGGGAGACTGAAGTGGGCGTTGCCGTACTGGGGTCTCGTACCTTGAGTTCTGATGAGGAATGGACTCACATTTCCGTGCGTCGGTTAATCGATTATCTGAAGCGGCAGCTGGTGCTTGATACCCAATGGGCCGTTTTTGAACCCAATAATCGTGTCCTCTGGAACGCCATGGTTGACACCGTTGAGGCCAGATTAAGACCTCTGTACGATGTTGGCGCCTTTTCAGGCAATGCGCCCGACCAAGCCTACTTTATTCGTTGCGATGCAAAGATCAACACACAATACACTATCGATAGCGGGCAAGTAATAATTCTAGTCGGTGTTGCTCCGGCGGTACCGACCGAATTTATCGTGTTTCAAATTGTGCATCAAATCGAGAGGGCTGCCACACTGACGACCAATGTCTGATCGGCTGTTAACAACGTTCAATTTTGAAGTGCAGATCTCTGCGACAGGCCAGGAATCGTTAAAAGAATTAACCGGCGCCAGAGGAGCGTTTTCCGAAGTGTCAGGACTCGAGATCAACGTAAAAAGCCGCGAAATCCGCGAGGGTGGATTCAATACCGGGACACGTCAACTGTTAGACAATACGACCCATCCGGCAATCATACTGCGTCGCGGAATGACTATTAATACAGCATTCTGGCGATGGATACAGCGCTGTACACATGGGCCGTATCCCCTGCCGTACATAAATGGACGCATTTTCATCTATCCCCCGTCCGTTCAACGGGACGACGATACAGCAGGGCAATGGCGTTTTGAAAATGGAATTGTCACCAAGGTTAGCGCTGCGAATTTGGACGCGGTATCTGTCAGCGCCGTGCCCATCGAAGAATTGCATATCGCCCATGAGGGACTGACCAGGATATTGGGATGACGCAAACCAGGGAGCAGGAAACGCAGAAATTTGCCAAAGCGGTGTTAATTCCGCTGCCGGATACAATCCCCGTAGACCAACGTAATCAGCTGGATAAGGATAAAATTGAGAATAAAATAGAGCTTGATTTCAATCCGGACACATTGACACTGACGGTTCAAAACGGTCAGGAAAAAGATCGAGGCCGTCGTGGGAAGCAACAAACCCAATTTGTCGGAACGACCACGGCGACACTGTCATTTCAGGCTGTTTTTGACAATACCCGGCCGAAGATAGCGACCCGCGGTCAATCACCCCAATTCCTGGATGTCAGGGTCAAAACGTCCCAAATCGCCAACCTCCTGGCAGACCGCCCCAGGGGTCAAGGCAGCAAACCATCACCGCAACGGGTTCGATTTTGCTGGGGTACGATCATCTTCGACGGTTTAATCAAATCCTATTCCGAAACTCTGGATTATTTTTCTTCCGATGGCATTCCGTTGCGATCAAAAGTATCGATAAGCATAACTGAGCAGACATTTAGATATCAGGTGAATGCAGATACGATGGCATCCCAGGCCCAGCCCCCCGGTACGGGCCCAGGCACTGTCGATTCCTTAACTGGTGGAACGCCGCCCGGACCCGGCAGTGGCCTCACTGCAGAGATCGGTTTAAATGCCGACCTTTCCGCAAGTGCCGATGCCGGCGTTCGCTTATCCGATCAACAAGCAATCGACGTGTTTGGCGGAGCCGCCATCAATGCGGCGTTTACGGGGGATGCAGATCTGGGCCTGATTGGACAAATTGTCAACGAAGTCTTACCACAACGTGTTGATCACCGGCCGAATGTCTCATGGGCTCCTCGTGGATTAAAACCAGGCACCACTGCGTCTGAGCTTGCGGCCTTGGTTAACCAGGTGCGTGCCGCAGGGTTTTCCGACAATTCAATGGCCGGGTTCGATAACAGCTTCAGTGCTTCCACGTCGGCTCCGGCACAAACCATTGCCAAGGACGGCTCAGCTCCGTTGCCATCCACGTCCAGGGCGATCCTTGCATCCGAAACCAGGGAAGCGGGGAAAAAACCGCTACCGGTCCGTGGCTCACCACCACGGGTAGAAAAGCGCTTTGGATTGCCGGCCACGGTCATATACCGGGAAAAAATTAGACCCAGCGCTATTCAGTCGGATGAAAGACGACCGGCATGGGAGGTTTTGCCTGATGCAGAGTCGAATGGAAAATCCACAGCCAAACCGGCTTGCTGCAGAAAAGGAGTCAAAAAATGGTGACGATCCAAACTGTTCAGAGCGATGTGATCGTCGAAGACGGTCCGCGAGTAGATGACGCCGACAAACCGTTTGAAGTCCGTCTGGAGGAGTTGCGTGATTTGGTTCGCGAAATATTACAGGAAGAAATTGAACGATTGGTCCGCACGGAGATCCATTACTAATGGTCGCCAACGTTAAATCCCGAAAACTGGTCTATGTTGCGCGCCCGGAATTTGTCATAGACGGTCAGTTGAATACACGACTGGGCACCGATTTATATCGATTGGAAGCCAATGAAGACGAAGAGGGTATGGCGCGCCTGGAGGCTGTTTTTCTGAATTGGGGAAGAGCCACTGAATCCGCTTCTCCGGATTATCTATATTTCGATGGGCAGATTCTGGATTTCGGAAAAGGCATGGAGATTTATGCCGGAGACGAAGATAACCGCGATAAAATTTTCTCCGGTATCATCACCGGTATCAAAGGGGTATTTTCTGAGCTCAGGCCCCCTGAGCTGATCATATATGCCGAAGACCAGCTGCAATGGCTTCGGATGCGCAACCGTTCACGTTATTATGAGGATAAAACCGAGAACGACATGGCCGCCGATATTAGTCGCGACTACAGTTTTAATGCGGACACCGATGCAGAAGCTCCCACCCATGACGAGTTTCTACAGGTTAATCAAAGCGATTTGGGGTTCCTTCGCGAACGCGCTCGTAACATCGATACACGCCTGGAATTAAAAGGCAATCAGTTACTGTTCCTGAATCGCCGGAACAGTTCCGAACCACCGGTTAAATTGTCCCGGGACACTGAATTGTTGCGGTTTCAGGTCTGCGCGGATCTTACCCATCAGCGGACGCAGGTACGGGTTCACGGTTATTCGATAGAGAATAAAGACGGCATTCATGAATCGGCCGGCGCAGATGTTCTATCCGACGAACAAACGGGTCCCGGGCGGACCGGGCCACAGATATTATCGACTATCAGATCCGAAATAGTTGAAGACCTGCATCTGGAAACGCCCGCCACGGCCGATGAGGCGCGCATCACGGCGCGTTCCTTCATGCGTCAGCGTGCTCGGCGATTTGTCCGAGCTCATGGTATGACCAGCGGGACGCCGGGTCTTCATGTCGGTTCCCGGGTAGATATCGTCGATATCGGTCCCTGGTTCTCCGGGGTGTATCACATTGTCAGCGTACGACATACATTTGATCAACGCGACGGTTTGAGGACACTTTTTTACGGGGAGCGGATAGATTTGGGGGGACGGTAGTGAACGTAACAGAGATAGGACAAGGAATCCGACACAGGCAGCGCTACAGTCTCGCTGGGGTATATCCGGCGCTGGTGGTTGATGTCAGCGATCCGGAAGATCAGGGGCGAGTAAGGGTGGAGCTGCCATGGATTGCCGAAGAAGATATCGGTCAGGCACAAGCCTGGGCGCGGTGTGCAACCTTCATGGCGGGTGCGGATCGCGGATCCTGGTTTATTCCCGAGATTGGAGATGAGGTACTCATCGCATTTATCGCAGGCAACCCGCGATGGCCTGTCGTGGTGGGTGCATTGTGGAACGGAGTGGACAATCCTCCGGAAACTATGGATCCAGGGGGTGAAAACAACATCCGAAGCATTACATCCCGATCCGGACATCGCGTGACGTTGGATGACACGGCGGGTGCGGAACTGGTTAAAATCGAAACCCAGGGCGGGCATGTACTAAATCTGGACGATGGTAACGGCGGTGTCATCACGGTACATCACAGCGGCGGTGCGGAAATCAAAATTGATGCCAGCGGAACCATCTCCATTACGGCCATAAACCAGGTAAACATCGATGCACCGGCGGGGCTCAACGTAACGGCATCCATGGTGGATGTCCAGGCCCCCATGAGCACCTTCTCAGGGGTCGTAAAGGCCGAAACTGTTATTACCAATGCGGTGGTGTCTTCATCCTACACACCGGGAGCTGGAAACGTATGGTAGTCGCCAAGGCTCGGCCTCGGATCGGTATCCCTCTGCAGAAGATCAAGCCCTTTGAGAAGATCTGGAGTGTGTTGCCGTGGTTTTTACGAACACCTGATCAGCCACCTGCGCAGAGTTCCCCACACATCTTGACATTTACCGAGGATCGGTTCATGCCGGCCTTTTTCCGAGCGATTGAAACCATCGATTCGGGGGATTCGCTGGATGGCTTTGAAAAACTGATTCCGTTTCGGGACTACTCCGAACCTCCGGCAAACATGGTGGACGCCTTAAATGTGCCTCTGTATCCGAGCAGTATGCAACGAGAGCCTCCGCTGTTCATAGAGATGCCGGTATCCGCCGATTATGACCAGGAGGAAGATGGAGTGCCGACAGATGACCCTCCATGGTTGCGAAAACTGTATCTTCCCTTGCATCAGCACTTTCATCTGATCACCACCGAGCTTGTCTGCAGGCGGTTTGGGTTTCCCAAAGTGGGTAAACAGCGCATTATCGAATCCGGTATCGTGGTGCGCCGACTGGTGGCGGATCGACATCAAGAGCGCTGGGAGGACTGGATTGCGGGGCCCGAAGGTCACGGCACCTGGCTGGAGATTGCCGATAAGCACATGCAACCGCTTCATGTTGAAAATGCTCCGCCCATTGATCCCGGATCGATGCCTCGAGCCCTGTTCGGGAGCATGATACGGCAAGAGCTGTTGGCCTATCGTCTGGGGCTGGAGACATTGGATCAGCTACCGCAAACCCTGACGACCCATCGCATGAGTCTGATTCCTTCCAGTGTCGGGCAGGCCTGCAAGCATACGGCCTTCTTCGGGTATCTGCCGCTGCAGTCGAAGGATCAGGTGTTACCCGAAATTCCGGACAGCCCTGATACGCTGGGGTGCGTTGGAGAACGACTCAAGCAGCGGGCCCGCCGTGTCCTGGGAGAATTATTTTTTTCCGAACCACAATTCGAGGAATCATTGCCGGCACCCTTGCCGCCGCATATTACCGATCATATCAACAAACTTGATGCGGCTTTGTGGGAGGGATCGGACCATCCAGAACAGAGTTTCAAAGGTCTCCGGACATTGTTTCACAACACCATTCTGCCGAATAAACCGGAAAGCCTGACCAGAAAAACCTTGGTTGACAGAATCGGCGCCATCAATTCTTCTTTTACCCTGCCCATCCGTCCCTTTGACTGGCGCGAGCGCATTGAACGGGCGGCCTTCCTCGGTTTTTTCTCAATGACAACTCTGATGTGGAACCACATCCGGACCAATCATGAAAGCAGTGCATTACAGGAAAGTTGGTGGAATAATGCGGTGGATGCAGGCATCATTAACGCCGTCAGAAGTCAATTAACGAACGAGTGGACCCGGCAAGCGATACTCGAACATCAGCAAGACTTCAAAGACCTTATCAAACTTACCGTTTATCTGGTTCTCGAAGAATTGCGTGATTATCAATCCACAAGCAGATCCTGGGACCACTTAAACTTGTCGGAAAAACCGTCCGTCGATCAGCTGCAACAACTCGTCATCATCGCCCTCATCCGGATCAGAGCCTATCGGAAGCACCTGCTCGGTACGATCTACGATGCATTTCAGCCGGTATATGCGTCGCCCAGAAGAAGCGATTTGGAACAGCCTTTCGAAGAGGTAGATCCGGCTTCGGTTGCCGTAAAGGACCACTGTGATGAATACCCGCCATCTCCGACCCATACGGATACGATCAGCGAGTTTCCGTCATTCACTGTCAGCAGCCACAGCAGCGAAATCACCGCCTGGATCGAAGCCGAAAAAGAACGGGTGCTGGGGCGAAAGCAATGGGAGTGGCCCTCTTTAGATCTGGTTAACGAAGATGGGAGCTTGAACGATTCCTTAGGCAAGTATGCCAAGATTCACCTGGATCATACCGGTCTCGAAGCCTATCTCAGCCGTTTTGAGCAAGCCACAGCCCAAGCCGAAGGAGCCATCACCGATCAGATTAACTTCATCAGCAAGATCGTATTACAACACATTGGGGATTTTTTGCCCGCATGTCTCCGCAAATGGGGTGTCGATATAAATGAACAGACCGCCCGTGGATTGCTGGTCATGCCTGGATTTCCGGTGCAGCCGGATGTTTTGGAACGTATCATCAACGGTATAGTGACCTTCTATGGAAAAATCGCGGATGAGCAAGATCCTGAAGGACAAAAAGCCAGAGCCATTGCAGAAAATGCCCAGCGATTGAGAAGACCAAAATTCGACTCGGACAGCTTGTACGCCGTTTGGGTCTATTATCGGATCGCCGGCCGAAATGACTGCGAGCAGGAGCAAGTCCTGTGGAGCGGACCAAGCGATGTCTTCTCAATCGCGGAGCCAACGGATGTGCTGGGGGCACGCCCCGTATCCTTTCAACTGCCGGATCTGGTGAAACTGATTCGCGATATCCCTCGGATCGCTCGAGCAAAAGCACTTCCTTATGCAGCGGTACATATACCTAAAAATTCCAATGTCCGCGCAACGGGTTTGGAAAATATCTCCAGGACCTGGGGCATGTCGCTGGCATGCACCTACGGAATCCCCGTATTTACCATATGTGCCTGGGTTGCCTTCCAAATCATTTTCAACATTTTGTTATACTTTGGGTTCGGCTGGTTTCTATTGCTGAAGTTTTGCTTCCCGGGCTCATCCAGGAATTGAAAATGGCCAACGGAGTTATCTACGGCAAGGGTATCCGTTTTCCACTAATTCTGTCCCGTCGCTTTGATTGGGTGTCCGGCGACGATGCAGTGGCGCAAGCCATCCGATCGATACTGTTAACTGATCCAGGCGAGCGTATCAATCCTGAATACGGTGCCGGCCTCCGGCGGTTTCTATTCGCTCAAAACAATTTAAGCACGCGGGCGTTGGTCCGGCAAACCGTGAGCGATGCCTTACAGCGAGATGAGCATCGCATTGAATTGATCGATGTGGATGTGACCGCAGATGAGTCCATCGACACCTTGATGCGGATCAGCATCGTTTACCGATTATTGGACAGTCCTACGCCACAGAATCTGGTTTTCCCATTTTACCTGGATAAAGGGATTTTATAGCCGTGACAGTAATAAATCCGCCAATGCTGGATGACCGCACCTACGAGTACTTGCGGCGCGAGCTCATTCGCCGCATTCCGGTCACAGCAATGACTGGACCGACCACAACGCATCTGACCCGGGCATTGCCTTGCTGGAAGTCTTCGCATGGTTGTCGGAAAACTTGTTAACCAAAATGAATCAGGTGCCGGACAAGGCCCTGCTTGAATTTCTACAACTGCTGAATATATCGCCGCAACCAGCCGCCATCGCCCGAACCATGGTCAAATTCTCACTGCCGGCGAAAAACGATGTCCCGGTGTTATTGCCCTACGGCAATAATGCATCTCCAGTGGTGATATCGGCCCCAGGAGGAATCGATTTTCAAACCCAGGCAGAGCTCGATGTCTTGCCGATTGAATGCCAGGGGTACATCAAGCAACAGATCGATCTGTCCTCCGTGGACACGGTGGGTGAAGAAGAGGTGCAGCAACTTCTTCAGGCGCATTTCAACCAAACGGAACCCGTACCCTACACAGCTTACGAGACGTTTGCCTTACTCCCGGTATCCCAGGGGCTTCTTCCCGAATCGACCTCGATCACCCATAGTATCGATCACACACTCTGGCTGGCGTTGCTGGCACCGGAACCACTGCTTAGCGCAATCGGCGATTCGGAATTTCACCTGCAGAAGCTGCGCCGCACGCTATCGGGGAAAGTCGTATCACTGGGCATTCGGATCGATGATGCACTGTGCGGCCCGCAGGACCATTATCTCTGTCCGGATAACGATATGCTCGAAGCCGAGGCCAGTGTCATATGGGAAGTCGCTACCGGGGGATTTACCGGCAACGACAAACACGTCAGTGAGGCACGGTACCTCCGGCTAAATATCATCGACGATGACGACACCAGGGGACTAACCCGATCGGGCACCGTGCGCTTATATTTGCCCGATCTGGTAAACAATCAACCCAGAATCGGGACTTGGACCGCGGATCAATTTGATCCACCGGCAGAAGAGCTGCTGGGAACTGGACAGTTACCGCCTCGCATTGATGACCCAAAACTTCAAAAGCGGGTATTGACCTGGATTCGATGCCATCGCGAGAAAGAGGCGCTTCCACAGCCAGCGATTCATTTTATCGACGTCAACATGGTAGCTGCTGCCCATGAGGTCACTGCCCCCCAGGAATTCATCAGTTACGGTAACGGCCTTACCGATCAAGTCGTACGGCTGACCCAAACACACGTCATTGTCGAATCTCTTATCATCCAAGTCCGCGTTGGAGACCGTTGGGAAAATTGGCAACGCGTGGACGATCTGGCTGAATCCCGAGCGAACGATCCGCATTATGAACTGGATGCCACTACCGGAGAGGTGCGTTTCGGCGACGGCATCCACGAGCGCATCCCACAGCCCGGAGAAACCATTCGCTGCCTGACCTACAAGTACGGTGGGGGCGCCCGCGGCAATGTGGCGGCAGACACCCTGAATCGCTACCGGGGAAAAGGGGTGACAAGTCGACTGAAGGTGACCAACCCGATTCCCGCAGAAGGTGGCCGGGATGCCGAAACCCAGGAGCAGGCGCGATTGCGGATGCCAAAAGTGCTGCGACACCGGGAGCGTGCGGTCGCTCGGGATGATTTTAGAGACCTGGCACTGGAAACCCCGGGCGCTCATGTGGGTCGTGTGGAAATCTTGCCGAGGCATAAGCCCCACGAGCGTGTGGACGGTGTGCCGGGTGTTGTGACCGTGATCGTTCTACCGGCTTACGATCCACTTCATCCCGACCAGCCCGTACCGGATCGTATGATGTTGCGCAGGGTGTGTGAGCATTTGGAATCCAGACGTCTAATTACCACGGAACTATACGTCACGCCCCCGGAATATGTTTCCATCTGGATATCGGTGGCTATCGAGGCAAAACCGGATTTCGGTTTTGAGACCGTAAGGAGTTGGGTCAACCTGGCTGTTCGTCAAGTGTTTGCGCCTTTACCCCCCTATGGACCGGATGGTCAGGGATGGCCGTTCGGCCGGCAAATCCGGGAACCGGACATCGAAGCCGCCATCCTGGGAGTGGAAGGTGTCCGCCTGGTAACGGATGTAAAACTGGAAGGCACTGAGATAGCGGCAAACGGCAAACGAACGCGCGTTGCCCACTGTGTGCAGTTGAATATATGGCAGTTGCCTGTTGTCTATCATGTTCAGATTGTTAGCGGCAATGCCGCCGAACCCATCCAACGCATCGATGATCCGGATGAACCTGCTGGTGGACAGCCGGACCCGGGAGTCCCACAAGGGCCGGATGGGCCAGGGCCGGCGGTCCACGTTCCAGTGGATCGGGAGGAGTGCTGATGCGCTTGCCACGGTTTCATCATTTGACCGGTGTAAAGGCCTGGATGCATTGCGACCACCAGAATACGCAACTGGACGAAACCCAGGCGGCGGCCAAACTGAGTTACAACATCCCAACGGCGGACCGGACAGATTTCGATCCGACCGTTTTTCAAGATTGGCATGACGCGGTCGGAGGGGCTGTCTTTCACTATTTTTCACCGGACAGCTGTCAAACCGGAACACCACTGGTCTTGAACCGCAAAGATGGCCAGCTCTACATTTTAGATGAACACCACCGGTGGGTATCCCTGCAAGAAACCTATAAGCGTGTCCTCGATGAAACGGTTGAGTTTGTTTTCTCCAAACAGCCGCCAGAAAATTTCCACGCCTTTAAATTCGATACGCCCCGGTCATTGAGCCGGGCTTATTGCGGCGATTACTGGCTGTTGGAAGCGGGAAACCGCCGACTGATCAGGTTGTCTTCTGCGGACTTTTCAATCACTCAGATCGTGACATGGCCGGCGGGGGCCAATCTGATGGATATTGGGGCCACCAGCTGGGGACTGGTAGCCATCGACACAGATAAAAATACCATCTGGCGCCTTCCCAAAGGGGGAACGTGGACATCCGTGGATTTGGCGGTGCAGGCAACCGATCCGCCTGTCGGCTTGGATGAGTTTCGGCCGGTCTCTGTCAGCGGCGGGCCCGTTGCCCATGCGCTGGTGTTGTTACGGCCAAGATCCGTCTTGGACAAGGGTTTCTGGATCGCCGTCATCTGTAAAGACACCATCGAATTCATACAACTCGCCGGAATGCACAATCCATGGCCACTTTTTCTGATCGCTGAGGATCTCTTTCTTGTCGGCGAGATTGGCCATCGCCCGGATGATAAGAAAAAGATGATATTCAAAAAATATAAGCTCGACGTTAACTCACGGAAGGCCATCCTCTTAGACTACTGGGCCGTGTGGAATTACGATGGGCGTGGATTGTTGCTGGACCCTCAAGACAACGCCCTTGCCACAACCTCGACGGGTGTGCGTCCTCTGTATCTTCACCGAAATAAATATGCAACGGACGGCCGAGTGGAAACGTTTGCCCTCGACTCCACCATTTTTGGTTGCCAATGGCATCGCATCTTTATCGATGTATGTCTTCCCAACGGCACGTCTATCGAGGTTCATGCACGCACCTCTGACGAATTGCCGCCCGAGTCCATGCGGCGGAAACCCCAGCCTTATGCCAATAACGCTTCGCAATCCTGGAAAGATTATCCTTTGGGGTCGATTACCGTGGATGATGATGAGCAATGGGTGCCCCTGGGACGCCTTGATGAACGATCACCCCATGCCGATATCATTTTTTCTCCCATATTCAACGCACTGCCCAGCGACGATCCCTTTTTACGCAAAGCAGAAACAGCGCCCGATTTTAACACTCTGGAAGGTCTGGTTAAAAATTCCGTGGGGCGTTACCTGTGGCTGCGCATCAAACTCCGCGGCACGCAAAAAAAATCTCCCATAGTTTACGCGTTACGGGCAACTTATCAACGGCCGTCTTTGCTGGACCATCTGCCGGCATATTGGCGGGCCGATCCCGATACCACGATCATTATCGAGCAAGCATTGGCCCTGTTTGAAGGAAATCTTACCGAAATCGATCAGCGTCTGGAAGACATACGCCATCTATTCAACGCAAAAACCTGCCCGCCGGATGCATTGGAGTGGTTGGCATCTTTTATTGCGATGACGCTGGATCCCCGGCTGAGCGAATCCGTCAAACGGCGATTACTCCTCGAAATGACCCAGTTGTACCGGCAGCGGGGAACCTTGCCCGGCCTGGAGCGCCTTCTCTCCATCCTTTCCGAAGCGAAAATCGCCATTTTAGAAGGCTTTCGCCTGCGTGGTCACAGGTCCGCCTTTATTGGGGCGACAGGAGAAACGAGCAGCTTCATCGGGGGCGGCGCCATTAACCATGATTTGCGTCTCGGTGGATATGAGCGTGGACCGGGCGATGAAACCCGCTGGGAACCTTGGGAAATTGAGTTGATGCAAACTTATGAGAGCAATAAACAGTGGTGGGATTTGCAGAAACGACTGTTTGACGAAACATCTGTAGAAACCGATGCGCCTTGTCCCGGGCGGAAGCCGCGGCCACCTGTTAACACCGATCCTTATATCTCTTTCCATCGGCGTTATGCCCATCGCTTCAGTGTATTGGTGTTTCGTACTCGAGAAGAGCAAATCGCCGACATTTTGGAGCAGGCCACAGAGAATAACAAGCCGGCCCACACACTGCATCGGTTGTGCTGGCTCGATGCCGGCTTCCGTCTGGGGTCCAACGCGTACTTGGGCATCGGCACGCAAATCACGGAAGGGGATGCTTTTCGGCCGCCTGTCCTAAACCAAGCCACCCTGGCCGGTCAAAACCTTCTGGGGTGATTTAAGGGAAAGGTGAAGATTAAGGCACATGAATTACCGAGACGACATATCATGCGAATGTGGCCATCTTGATCACGCAGTTACTGCCGGTTCACCATGGAGCCATGTCCGGTTTCACTACGGCCAACTGCTTGGGGTGGAGGATTTTAACCAGGAACAGATGGCTTTTATCCACGGAAAACAGATCCGCAACGCCCTGTTACATGGATCCGGCACAGTTTGGGGGTTGAAGGTCAAAGATCATGAGGATCTGTCTGAAGTTCTGGCGGTTGAGCCGGGTTTGGCACTTGATGCCCTTGGGCGGGAAATATACCTTCCCGAAGAGTTTTGCCTGGATGTAAGTGGTATCCACAAATCCGACTTATGGGGGAAGCTGGAAACCGTATCACTCCGGCCGTTTATCAAGAGAGCATTTGTGGTGGTTCGGTTTTCACAGTGTCTGAGCCAGCGTGTACCCGCCATCCGCCCCCCCTGCAGTCCGGAGGACCAGACCGCTGAATACGCCCGGGTAAATGATTCCTTTCACATCAGCCTTGATATTACCGCTCCGCCGGATCCCCAGCGCTTTCAGAAACAGTGGATGTCCCAGTCTGATCCAAGCCATCAGCCTGGGTGGAGCACCCCGAGGGATCGGCTGGTTGATGTTATCATTAACAATTCACCTGCAGCAATCAGCGATTTCTGGCAAACACTCAACGACGCCCCGCTGTTGCTTGCCGAAGTCCAGTTCGAGCTTCGGCAAAATGGGACAATCGCGATAACCGGTCTGAACAACCGGGTGCGGCCACTATTGCCGTCCGTCCAATTAGCGGCGGAGCAGTTCATGGGCCAACGATTGCTGGGTAAAGACGAGCGACAGCCTCTGAAGGTAATCGCCGTTAACGTGACCGCAGCTCGGCCGAGCCCAAAAAAGATGGCCATTCACATCGATTCCAATTTGCAGTTCGCACCGGAAACCGTCACGACGAGCTCGGTAAAGTTGAATGTGTTGGCAGCAAACAACCCTTGGCTGCCCGTAAACTTCGACGGAAATCCTATTTTCGATAACCAACGCGTTACCATTAACTTGGATTGGAACGGGGCCTGGCCGGATGGAATCATTTACCAACTCTTCCTGAATGGAAGAGGGACCCAGCCGATTGTTTCGAAAACAGGCTCCCCATTGATGGGGTGGTGGGATGAACCGGTGAATATGCTGGGTCGCGGTCGCAACGTCAGCATCGTGCGGCAATGGAACCCAGACCAGCTATGAGGTAAGGCATATGAGTGACATTACATGGGATCACATCAAAGGATTGGTTAACTTGATCGACGGGGCCGATGGTCCGTTGGATACAGCCAAGCTGTCCATGCTGAAGGGAGCCGTAAACGCGATCCAAGCGGAGGCGGCCGGCAGCCAAACCACTGTCAAGGCCAGTGACATTGACCAATGGCGAGCCGCCTTGGCTCAATTTGTTCAGCCCGCACCTCACGTGAAACCTGGTGTGCCGGCCGATCTTCAATGCAAGAGTGCCATATCAGAAGATCAAATCAAGGTGCTGAACGATGCGGTAAATATGTTCAACGTGCTCGTAAAAGCAGCAGAGGCGCCGCCCAGTTTCAGTTATCGCGATACGGAACCGCTTCAGGCAACCTTGCTCGACCAGATCTACTACTGGTCCAGACAATCGGAATTTCCGGAGGGAGACCGCGGGGATGTGTCGGGTGTCAACGGCCTGTTCCGGGTCAACTGGTTTAACGGCCGATTTCTAACCGCAGAGGCTTTGCGACGCCAGGATACCTACCGGGACATCCGAAACCGGTTGCCGGCCCAAATCCATCCGGCCGGTATTGCATGGGGGATGGGGCTCCGGCTTGAGAGGGCACCTTTGCCGGTCCTCCAAATGCCCATGACTGTACCCGTTGGTACCATCAAACCAATTGCGGAGGTAAAAGGCATTCGCAGCGACCAGCAGACCGACACGGTGACCCTGGAAGCTGGACTGGCATTTGATGCAGCGGGCCGTCCCATCGTGGTCGGCAAACCCTTTAGTTTCCCGTTTCGATCCCTTCTGGATAATTATCGCCAACGGCCACAGGAGGTCGCGTTACAGCAAAGGGCGTTTCTGCCGTGCGTCTGCATCCAGAAAATAGATGACATCCCCCCCGGCGATGGTCCAGGGATTACAGAAGGTCCTTACTTGATCGTTATTAAACCAGAAGAGCATCCGGAAGGCGAAGCCAAGGTTTACGGTGAACTGTGCGAGGACCGGGGTAGGGTTTCTTGCCTGGCGGACGGATGGCGCGGCGGTTTCGGTTTGTCCCTGGTCAAATTTCCGGCCCCCTTGGGTGAGGACCCTCCCAATGACCCTTGGATGCTGCGCGGGCTGTTGGCCGCGTACTATTTTGATGTCTTCGAGCACGATCTGCGCCGACGCTGGGACCCCCCGTTTCTACAGGATGACGGGTTTTGCCGGGGCCTTGGCCCCCACGATCATAGAGCGTTTCCCGTTCCGCTGGCGATGGTCTATCTTAAACAGGATGGCTCCATATTTTTCTTCGATCCCTGGATTCCTCGGCGCGCCACGGCTGCGACTGCCGCTCAGACGTGCCACATGCAAACCTTCGGCGCGCCAAAGCCCGCTGCAGCATATGCCCGTGTGCACCAGTTCCAGTGCCAGCTTCGCGAGCATCTGACGCGCTTTCCGTTGGTGGGACTTTCTGAGAAATCAGAGTACGTTCCTGTGCTGGTGATGCAGAAAGAAAAAGAAAGACTTCGGTTTCGTCTGGCTGATTATCCCAATCCTAACCTCATTGAGGTGGGCATACAGGTTGAAATCTATTTTCGGGGTGAAAAAACAGCAGATGCCCAGGTGATTTCTATCACGGATGGTATAGCAGCAACAGATTACTTTGCAGAAACCGTAAACAATGAAGACTATTTGGTCCGCATCACCGCCACCGGGCAGGAACTTAGTTTCCGCAATCTCTACTCTCGGGGTTTCCGGCATATCCCGCCGGTCGGCTTTTTGCCGGTGGAACCAAGATTGCAACACGGGATCGGAGAGATTCAGGAACTATTTCAGTCAAAAATTCCTGTCGATGATCTGCCACCCTACATCAAAGCTCGCCTGTTCTGTTTTGTGAAACACCAGGCGCTGTCCTATTTTTACGGTACAAACGTGTATGCTTATGCGGTTGCGGCCCTGCACGACGATGACATTTTCGAAGATATACAGAATGCATTCTACAAAGACCCCATCACTATTGAACAGGGAAGATCCGCCAGACGATTTGATTTTTGTAACTTGCTGTTTCCGGGAAAGGGCAAAGCGCCCCCCATTCAATCCTTGCTGGAGGGCATTTTCAGGCAATTCGCATCGTATAAATCCCTTGCCGTCGTTGCAACGCAACCCACCATCGTCCTGGCATGGGTGCTTGCCGCCGCAACTCGCCAGTTAAATTTGGACCTATTCATTAACCGCCGGATCGAATTGGTCAAAGTCATCATTCCCCTCCAGGGCGTCCATCGCCGCCATCCCTTGAGTGAGAATTCCGAATTGAACGATCAACTGGTGAAAGAGTGGCTGCAAGGTATCGACGATGCTGTGCTGCGTCAAAAACTCCTTGATTTGCTGCGGGACCCAGGAAGCGGTCTCGGCTCGATGCCAAGACATTTTGCTGTGTATGTGAAGCAGCGAGTGGTGTTGTTGGATGCGCTTTACCTGTTGATCGAGTTGCTCCTGAGTCTACCGCAGCAGGATCCTGCAGTCGGATCGATGATCGGGGGAAACTATAAGGCCTACAAATATCAATCTGTCAATTCCATCAGTGAGGCGTTCAGTGCCCAAAGTGAGGAAAAACGTGCTGTCGTTCAGGCCTTGATGGCGGATGAGAGCGGCCAGGATCTCATCGCGGAAAGCATCATTTCGGCATCGGCCGAGCTGCGCATTTTGGACCGGTGGGAAGACTTCTGGAAGTTGGTGGAGACCACCGAAACCAAGCTGGAAGAAACGATCGTGGATAGTAATGAACGACGACTCGAATCCATGAAAAGTGCGGTGGAAGATTTTTCGGTCGAGCATGAAGAGTACTCGTTGTTGAAACCGATCGTGGCCATGGCACCAGGTTCATTGGCCGCCGAATCAATATTGCGTCGAGCAACACGGAAGGCAAGTTTGAATCCTGCTCTGGATAATCGCGGGCGCGTCAGAGCGGAAGGCATAGGGAAGGCCTTGATTCACCCGGAAGGCTTGAGGCGATTGGACACGGAATCCCGCTTTCTATGGTCGCTAGCCCGGGCAGCCATGGTTAAAAGAAAGCTCAGCGATATCGTCGAAACGGAGGACAAAACCCCATTGGATTCTCTGCTGAGATTATCCGAGGAAGAAGCTTCTCAACGGATCGGCAAAAAGAACTATGCCATCATGAAACGCTACATGCCCGCCCTGACCCAGAAGCTCCTGTCAAACATCCGGTATTTCAGTGCCAACCCACCCGATGAGCAGATGGTGAACCATTATCATCAATTGCTGGAGATCGCTGAAAATGATGAAGGGACAGCCTTGGCCAAACTGCAGGAAAAGCTCAGCGGCAATGAAGCGGCCAAAGCGTATCTCGACCGTTTCAACGACATTAAACAGCTTGTCGGCGAAGAGGGGAAAGCTACCCTTGCCAGAGCGGTCTTCCGCAGGGGCAGAGTGCGAGAATGACACAGCCTGGGTTGACCATACAACGCCTGGATAATGTTTGCCGTGTGGCTGAAGCCGTATCCGATTTACCCCTGGTACGTCAACAAGACGATTTTCTTCGATATGACTTGCCGGCACACCTCGAAGAAGCGATGCCGGAGATGCACCAGAGGTTGGGCATTTCAACGGATGACGTTATCATCGTCCGCAAACTGAACGTTCGTCTGCGCCTGCGAATACGCGACCTAAAAAAATCCGACTTGACTTCGGCCTGGGCGGAGGCACTGATCAGAGCTCTAGCTTTCGAGCTGGAAGCCATGGGTACCAAGCGGGCACAGGAAAACATTGCATGGTTCCCCGATCTCCAGACAGCTGAGACGTCTTTCCTGATCTATTTTGCCTCAAAGGGGGTGGCGCCTTGGTGGAGCCCCGCGCTGTCCCCCGAAAAAGGGCCGATATCTCCAATTCAGGTTGCTCTGGGATGGCTGCAAAAATGGCCTTGGAAATTTGCGAACCTGATGTTGGCGGTTGCCGACAGCAGCGATGCGGCAGATCTGACCCTTTTCACGGTACAAGACATTGAGCAATTATGGGATATCTATAATTCCGTTCGTTTCGAGCGTCTAAACCATGTAAAGCCGGGGATGGGCAAAAAATGGGTGCCCCTTGCCTACACAGAGCACTCGGATTTTTCGGGAGTTCGAGTGAGCACCCCACCCAAGTGGATGGCATCATTGGGAGCAACAAATAACAAGCAAGTCTGTTTTTTCTATTATCTATATCTGACCCAAATGAATCCAAATTTATACTTGAACGCTATCGATGACGTCCAATCCTTTTGGCCTTCAGCGCCGCCTCTTCCGAATGCTCCGAACGAGCGTGATCAACAGATGCCCGTTGCTGAAAAAAAGCTCCCATCTGTGGACCATGAGCGAAAGAGCATGATCAGGCAATCTCAACACGATTCAGCTTCGATTACCGCCAACCCTACCAACATGCAACACCAGAGGGTCCAGGATTTTGATGCAACACGGAAACAAGGGCAACGATTGAAAGAGAGTCCGGCGTCCACTGCTCAAATCTCAACTGATGGTAGTACCACGGAGATGTCATTATCCGCGGAACCTCTTCTAAAAACAGGATGCGGGGGGCTGCTTTTTTTGCTGAACGCGCTGACCAGGGTTTTATCCAAAGATCAAATGCATCATGTCGTCATCAATCAGCGATTGCTCCAGTTGGGAGGAGATATTTTCCGGAAATTGTTTTCAAGATTAAATGACGATGCGTCACAAAACGCATATCAACGGGAATTGCCGCTGCTCAGAATTTTTTCCGGCATGGATGAAGTGCCTGAGGTATTGTCTGACTATTGGGCTCGCTCTCATCCGGACGGCCTGCTGCAAAAGCTGATAGATTGTTTACCGGAAGACATTGCTCCTTGCCCTAATGGTTTTGAAATTATCTATGGCGATAGTTATCAAGCAATTGGCGATGATCCAGGCATCGCACGGCTGGCGAAGCTGGTTCTTCGTCTTGGTGATCTTCAATTATCCAATACCCACGCCGATCTGTACTTTCCACAACGAACTATTGACCTGGCGATACGCAGAGCTGGGTTGGATATCAATCCCGGCTGGATTCCTTTTCTCGGTCGGATAATCAAATTTTATTATGTTTGACGGAACAAGCTGGTTCGATAGAAAGAAACCGTTGGAATCCCATTCCGATTTGCTTTCTCAATGGATCGTATATCTTGCTGGAAAGCTCGCATTGCATTTTCCGCAGAATTCATTTCTGGCAAGTATTATCCGAAAGTTTTATCCAGAAGATCTCGGAAGTGAATCCTTTTCCCACGCAGTCGCTGAAGGCGCGGATTTGTTGCAGCAACAGTTGGAAAACCAATCGAACACCCATGATCGCTTGGTGCAGGTCGTCCGCGTTTTTAATTTGAGCCTATTCGACATTGATCTGCTGGTCTTGGCATTCTGGCCGCATCATGATGAACGCTTTGGCACCTTGTTTCCCCAGAAGGACATCAGGATCAGAGATGCAATACCTGTATTGTTTTCCGAAACCATGGATCGTTCCATCATTCGCAGTCATGTCGCCGCAAGCAATTTATGGCATAGCGGTTTATTCACAGCGGATGGACCAGTAACCAACCTGTTTGATCTCCCTTTATCCATAAATCCCATCCTCGTCGACTTTTTAGACGGCCTCCGTCCGTCCTTGGGGAAAAGTGCGAAATGGCTCGGACGAGACTATCGGGAAGATGAATCCGAGCATCGGAGCCGATTTTTTCCGAGCCTGCAGAGGTCTCTGAGAGAATTGGAAACTGATTTCCTTCAAGGCGGTCACACCTTCATAAATTTGTACGGCGAGCACCACGGTCATATTCTTTTTTTGATCGATCTGCTCGCAGAACAGCTCAATCATGAAACAGGTCCAATAATGCTCACATGCCCCAGCAATGGTAGAGGAATGAGGGATGCCGATCTTGTGGCACGACTCTACCGGGCACTGGTTGCTGTAGATGTATGGGCTGATGATCACTTCGCCTGTTTCGATGGTGATCACTTAATGCAGCCGTTACTAATAGTCAGCAAATCTCGCATCGATGGCAACGGATCGATCGGGAATAGAATATCGGGGATTCCTGTTCCTCCACCGAAAATGGGCGAACAAAAGCGAGTATTTAATTATTACTTCCGCAAGATAAATCTGAGACATACCGTTATAAATACACTCTCTAATCATCTTTATTTGAGTGTTTCGCAGATTAAAACCGCTGCCGAGCTTTACCCTAAAATTCAGGGCGAAAATGGAAACAACTCGGATAGCGGATCGGATCACGGACAGTTGCGCACGGTAGCCAGAGCACTGGATCATGTCTCCCCATTTCCGGAGACAGACCTTGCTATGGCTCGACGGCCGGATACAAGTTGGGACAGATTCGTTGCAAATGAAACGACGATTGATAATTTGCGGGACATAATGCGACGGGTTAAACACCGGCTGACCGTGCAGGAACAATGGGGGATGCAGGATAGCGCGCGCCGCGGGGACGGCGTCGTCGCCTTGTTTTATGGTACATCGGGAACCGGTAAGACGTTGGCAGTAGATATCTTGGCAACGGAACTGTGCCTGCCGGTATTGCACGTTGACCTGTCCAAAGTGGTATCCAAATACATCGGGGATACTGAAAAAAATCTGGAAGACCTGTTCAAACAGGCTGAAAGATTCAGGGCCCTTCTCTTTTTCGATGAAGCAGATGCACTTTTCGGACAACGCACGGGTATTAAGGACGCGCACGATCGATACGCCAATATAGAAACGAACTTTATGCTGCAGCGTCTTGAATATTTCGACGGTATTGCCGTGTTGGCCACCAATTTACTTCAGAATATCGACCAGGCGTTTTTACGCCGGGTGCAGCTCTACGTTCATTTTCCGAATCCTTTGCCGGGGGAGCAGATCAGCCTTTGGCAGGTGCATCTCCCGAGTGACAAAGTAGATCCCCATATTGATTTTAGCAGCATCGTCGGCAGGTTTGATCTAACCGGCGGCGAAATCCGGAATGCAAGTCTAACGGCAGCCTATCACGCGGCGGAGCAGGACGAAATGATTTGTGAACGTCATCTTATCGACGCCATTAAAAAAGAATTCTATAAAAAAGGGCAACCCATACCGTAGCAGGAAAAGGAGGTTTCGCATGTCCATACAAACATTGTTGCAAGATTATGATGAGGCCATCAAAAACGAAAATGCCAAGAAAGAAGAAATTTCCGAATTGCAGGAAGACGTGCAAAGTCATCTGGAGGCCGTGAGGCAGGCTATCTTTGATGCCGATAAAGTCATCAACGACCTCCAGGTGGCCAAACAGCGTCTTGAGACAGAAGCCCAGAACCTGGATCAGAGGGACAATACCGCACAGCAATTTGCAGACAGCTATTTTGACGCTATCAATGACGTGCGTGCTGCACTATCGACTGGCGGTGAGTTAGAAGGCAAACTAGACACCGCCAAGGATGATCTTCAGGCCGCGCTGGCCATAGCCGATGCTGATATTGATGGATGGTTAACCGCCATGCTCGCTGAGGTTACCCAATATGACAATGACACACAACAAGTAGTTGATGACGCATCGACCAACCTGAATGATTCAAAACAGGAGTATGAAGTGGCCTTGACGGCATTCCAGGCCCAAAGCGATCAGCTCAGAAAAATCGAGAAAAACCTGGTCAACCTGGTACAAAAGGCCAAGAATCAAATGAGAGATGCTCAGGGAGATGTGCAGTTCGTATCAAATTCCATTTCGGAAAATAAGGCATATGAGGGTGTCGTTTTCTATTTCGATCTGAAAGAGCGCATGGATAGGTTGACGAGCGGCGTCAATTTATCCAGTCCTGATTTCGATGCAGACAACCCCGATAAAACCGCCTTGACCAGCGCACTAAAAACAGCGTGGACGGTAGCTAAAACTCAATACAGCGACGCCTTGGAAACCTTGTACAACAAACACGCGATCATGGTGCAGCGGCACGGTGAACTGGCCCAGGCAAAAATCGAAAAACATCGGCGCATTAGCAATCGATTGGAAGATGCTGCTCGTCTGGTGGAAATTAAGCACGATGAACTGAAAAACCCTTAAAAACCGCCTAACCCTTTTTTATGCCCGGCCTGGCCACCAAAATAAAACCGAAATCAAAGCAACGCGAGCCGACCATCCAGAGAGCAGGCATACGGGTCAGCAAGCCGGGGGATCGGCTCGAGCAGGAGGCAGAACAGGTAGCCAGGCAGGTAACCTCTAACGAGGGCCCTGCAGACATATCCAGCGTCCATTCTCCCTCCGAAGAAATCCAACTCCAGTGTGCTGGCTGCCGGACAGTCAGCCGTGTGTGTGAAGCATGCGAGGCATCCGACAAAACGCTTGGGAGCGCCGAACCTGACTCAGAGCCGATAGCCATCTCCCGAATGAGTGATGCAGATGTGGATGCTCAAACCCAGGCAAGTGACTCGACGCCCCAAGTGACTCCCCAATTAGCCAATCGGATTCGAAACATGGAAGGCAAAGGTGAGCCCCTGACGCCTGAATTGCGCTCCTATTTCGAGCCTCGATTTGGGGCCGACTTCAGCAACGTGCGAATTCATACTGATTCTGAAGCCGAACAGACGAATGAGGAACTCGATGTCATTGCTTTTACCATGGGACGAAATATCTCTTTTTCTCAGGGCCGCTATTCAACGGATACCCACGAAGGCAAACAGTTGCTTGCCCACGAGCTGGTACACGTATCCCAGCAGAAAACACTCGGATCACATCCTCCCATCCTCCAGCGCAAACCAGATCCATCAACGTCGTCATTTAAAATCAAATCGAAAACTCCTGTTCAGGCAGGTAGCCACAGCGAGTTGCTAACAATGCTACAGCTCCCGGAGGGTACCGTTCCTCCCGGCGCCTTCGACGACCCCGAGGTGCTGGCCTACCTTGTGTCGCGTATCCAAGGAGCAAGCGGATCGCTTATCATCCCGGCAACGGGCATCAGTGAAGATTTTCTCGAACAGCTCCCCGAAGGTCAAGTCGTCGAAATGGACTTCGATGTCCTGAAATCCGAACCCGACTTGGCCGCGGACTTGAGGAGCGCCGTCCGAGGCGCAAGCCGAGGAGCCGGCGCAAGGCTAATGCGACAGGGTTTTAATCCCAATGTAAAAAACGCTATCGGCTTGGTTGCATATCCGCAGTCCCGGACAATGAGCGCTTTGACTGGCGCTATGCGCGGCAAAGGTCCTGCCGGCGCGTTGCGACCAGCTCCAGTGCTGCCAACCACCAGTATTGTATTGGGTCACACGGCGGTCTATGCAAAGGTGGACGGAAAGATTGTCTCAGTCCGCAGCTATGCAACCAAAAGCACCTTCGAGGCGTTGCTCCACTTCAAGGGGATCTCGAGTGGAACTAAAGGTGTTCAGGCCGCGATTATCGATCACCTCAAACCCCTCCCGAAGGGTGGTGGCATGTTTGATGTGGCTGGCGCCCGGTCTATGGAGTACCCGGTCTCGGCTCAGATCGCCAAGGAGTTCTCGAAAAGCCTACCGGAGGGCGGTCCTCTCCCCTCGAAATATACGGCTGCCCCGGATGTAGCGGCCTCCAAGCCCGGAAACGTCCGCTTGTGCCATGGAGTCAACTGCGTTCACTGGGCGGTGGATCAACTCGAGGAATTCATAGAAGCAAAAGTGGCGAGTTCTGCCCAACCCAATGTGTCGCTCAGAGACATTGGAGGCAAAGACGCTGCACGTCAAGGTAAGGTCATGGGCTTCATGACAGATGCCGACGGGAAATCAGTTCGCATGCCGGGCGAATCGACTCCCACTAGACCCGTGTTCGGAAGACCGGGTCGCGGCATGAGGCTCTTGCGCTGGGGAGGGCGTGTTTTCCTGGTCTATGACATAGGTGTGGGGGTCTACAATGTGTGGACCGCGCCTCCTGAGCAGAAGATTCCCGTAGCTCTTCGAGAGGGCTCGCGAATCGGCGGAGGTGTCATCGGTGCTGAGCTGGGCGTCGCCGGATGCATCGCATTTGGCATCGCCACCGAAGGCCTCGGTCTCTTGGTCTGCGGCTTGGTTGGAGCTGTCGGTGGTGCAAAGGCTGGTGAGGCCGTAGGTCAAGTGATGGGCAACCTGGTGATGGCGCCTCTTATCGCGGCAGACACCATGGCATTCATGCTCCAGGTCATGGGTGAGACCGCAATCACTGCCGGCAAGCTGGTGCGAGCGCCTTTCGAATGGCTAGCCCGTGCCGTCATTTCGATGCACGCCTCACTTAATCCAAATAACTGGGATGTTCGATATCTACCAGAAGCGGTCCGTATCGACCTCCTGAACGTCGGCTATGACATTTGGGACTCTTTGTACAACCTGAATATGGACGACTTCCTCGAACGCATTGGCGAAACCCTGGAAACCTATCCAATCTCCGGCAAAAAGCTCGCCAGGCTTGTGGAAGGGCTCAACGCAAGCACCGACGAGAACTTCACCGTTGAACAAATTATCAAAATGAAACCCTATGAATTTATTGAGTTCTGGAAGACCAGGAAACTCCACTTCATCCTCAGACCGGACTACATTGCCGGACTTGAAGAAAGAGATACCAGCAGATTCGGAATTTTCCGTGTCCATCGGCTGGTCGCACAGCGCGCTGCGATAAATCCCGAGAATTGGGAGGTCTCGAAGCTACCTGCCATAGAGGGTGAAGGGTATGCCCCTTTTCTACTGGGAGATGAGCTTATATCACTTGGCCGGATCTGGTGGTCTCACCTCGGCAACCTCCCCGAGGAGGACTTTCGAAATCAGGTGGACCTTCCTCTTTCGAACTACCGGATCCCGAGTGACTTACTCGGCAGACTCGCCTATGGTATCCAGTCTGTGGCTCGCGTGCGCTATTCTGGCACCCTCTTTGAAGCATTTACCCTTGAGCCGAATGAGTTCTTGAAAATGACGGCCGACATGACCCCGAACGACTTTGTCCGCTTCGTCCTCGATCATGGAGTGGACTTAGAATATGTTCGCGACCCATATGATATCGGCTTGGCCGCTACCCAATGGGTGAGTCAAGGATATCAGCCATGGTAACATCGGGAGCAAAAGGCTGAATTTCAACTCTACAGTCAGAATTCTCCTCAACCATATTCATTTCCAATTCGGCCTTGGTGGGTACTATCGCATCCAATCTATTCTAAACCGCTTGTCATAAACTTGTTCCGAAATAAGGATGGCGGCATTAGGGAATGTAACAAAAAAACGTCCGTCAATCGGAACGTTTTTTTGACATCCCCCCAATTTTCAACCTTCGGATTTGGAAGAGATGGATATCGGTTTCGCCTCAACTTTTCATCTGGCAGGTGTAGAGACCATAATTCACTTCGATGATAGCGCTCTAGCAACCGGATAGAATAAGCCGCTCGTCTGGCAGAAATTAAGCACGATTAACTGAAAAACCCTTAAAAACCCGCCGAACCCATCGTCATGCCCAGCCTGGCCACAAAAATAAAACCGAAATCAAAGCAACGCGAACCGACCATCCAGAGAGCAGGCCTACGGGTCAGCAAGTCGGGTGATCGGCTCGAGCAGGAGGCTGAGCAGGTCGCCAGGCAGGTAACCTCTAACGAAGGCCCTGCCGACATCTCCCGCGTTCATTCTCCATCCGATGAAATGCAGGCCCAGTGTGCCGGCTGCCAAACGGTCAGCCGCGTGTGCGAAGCATGCGAGGCATCCGACAAGACGCTTGGGAGTGCCGAACCTGACTCAGAGCCGCTATCCATTTCCCGCATGAGTGATGCTGATGTGGATGCTCAAACCCAGGCAAGTGAATCAACGCCCCAAGTGACTCCCCAATTAGCCAATCGGATACGCAACATGGAAGGCAAAGGTGATCCCCTGACGCCTGAATTGCGCTCCTATTTCGAGCCTCGATTTGGGGCTGACTTCAGCAACGTGCGAATTCATACAGATTCTGAATCCGAACAGGCGAATAAGGAACTCGATGCCATTGCCTTTACTATGGGACAGAATATTTCTTTTTCTCAGGGTCGCTACAATCCACGAAGTATCCAAGGCAAACAGCTTATTGCTCATGAGCTCACCCATACGATCCAACAATCTGAAGCCGTTGGTATTGATCGAAGCCTAAAGAAAAATCCGTTGGATCGTCCTCGCGAAAGTAAGGCAGACAGCATCTCGATTGAGACTGACATCGCCAAAAGGGCATCCCCAATCAATGTCGGCAAAGTTTCACCGTTGACCGTTTCTCGTCAGCCTGAGCCCAAAGCAATTGACTCCTCAGTGGCCAGCGACTTCGAGAGGATCAATGATATTCTCTCCCAAGCCAGACAGAAGTTTCCGAGGTTCGCACAGAGTCTTAAGATGGTGACATTTAGATCGATCCTAATGCCCGACCGGGCAATAATAAAGATCGATGGTGATCCAAAAACCCATGTGTTTCCAATTAAGCCTGTCGCAATGACACAAGGTTTTTTTGCTTTTAAGTGGGACAGCAATGGCAACGTAATCGGATTAATTAATCTTGAGACCGGAAAGGCCGAAAATCGTCCAAAGGCAGGAGCTCTTGCAGGTAGATTAGAGCTTTTAGCGCTTAGACAAAATCGTATCGGCGCCGTCTGGGTAAAGCAGACAATTGAAAAGAAGGAGCCGAAACCAACCTCAGCGAGTGCTCTTGAGTTGCCACTCATTACTTTTGAAGTAGATGACGGAACAGCGAAGTGGTTTTTGGAACAAAATCCTCCTCGTCCAATGAGCATCTCCGGTTTAACTGGGGGAGTATTTTATCCTGATCACAAAGGCGAAGGTGGCAAACGCGGTTTCTACGGTCGCCCTCTGAATTTCACCTACCACACCAATAATGGTTATGACTCGCTTGTCAGTCGAAAATTAGTTGGGCGAGACTTCTGGTACCTTGTTCCGATAAAAGAGATCTCCGATTATCTGCGCTTCTACCCGATCATTTATGCCGGTACTTCTGCTCGTGGTGCAGCTATTCTTGCTCAAATTATGGTAGATATCGGAATGAGCTTTGTTCCCGTTATTGGACCACTCTGGGCTCTATTCCAAGTATCTCAACAAGCCTACCACGCCTATAAGAACTGGGATCGGATGAGCGGCTGGGAAAAAGGGCTAATATCAGTCACCGTCCTTTTGCACGCAATACCTATCGTACGAACAGGAGCTAAAATTGCACGAGGCACTGCTGCGTTCAACAAGGGAGTTAAAAGCTTAGTGGCGAGCGGTGTAAGTAGAGCTGACGCGCACCGGCTCATGCTAATGGCCGGTGTTTTCCAGAGCAACAAGGCGGCCCTGAGTATCGTCGACAATCTTGGTGATGCGCTGCGGCATGGCAGGCGACTCACAGCTGCCGAGTTAAAAATGGTAGAAAACGTCTTTCATCTCATGTTGCAAAAGCTTCCAGCAGCTGAGCGAGCCGTTATCTCCGCTTCCTTTGCTACGAGAAATCTGGAGACAGCTCGCCAATTCCTGCACGGTGTCGAGCTCACACCAAAGCAGCTAATGGGGCTCAAGCGCCTTGCACCGGAAGTACTCATTTCCTTGAGGCGGGCAGCACGCACTGAACCAATCCTCGTTCAGAGATTGGCTGTTTGGGCCTCGCGTTCTGATGAAATCGCGATAGGAATGAACAAGCTTCAAAACATCACGAAGATGGAGCATCTCACCAAGGTCCTAACCGAGGCAGGCGAGGATGTCTTAATTCAGATAGGCCGAGGAACAATCGCCATAGGGGACGATCTTGCAGCGTTCGTACGCCGAGCACGTTCTGCAAGCAAGGCCTATACAAGGCTTATGCAAGGTAAAACAACTGGTAAAACAAAGATTCCGGGTCTTAACTCCCTCCTTTCAGGATCAAGAGCTACGAAGCTCTCGTCAGCCCTTTCGGAGATTGAAAAAAGATTCTCCAAAACATTTCTTACTACCAAACAACTACGCGGTCTATCAAATCTTGATGAGACCACGTTGAAAGCTCTTGCATCAGCTTCAGATAGTCAACTGCGTGCTATTGGATCCATGGCTGAGAAATCCATCTTTACGGCCAAAGCGATTAACCACATGGCATCGAAGCTGAAAACCTCTCAGCTGCCGGAAATCGTTTACAATATAGGAAGTGGCTTATTAGAGACAATGGGCCGAATGGGCCTCCATCTTAGTGACGACCTCGTTCGGGCAGCTACGAGAAAGCTGACACCTTTCCAAAAGAGAAAGGTAATTCTCGAAGGCGCAAAAACAAAAGCGGGCCATATAAAAGGTCTCTTAGATAATATCGCGGCTGGAACTCGATCTAAAAAAGGTTTGGAACTTGTGCTAAAGAGACTCGATTACTCCGCCCACCAAGCCGGTATCTTCGCAAAGTGGGCACTTCTTAACCCGAAACTTCTCGAAGGTGCCACCACAATCCTACGGCATCGCCCTAAAGATGCTCAACAAATCATTGCTAAAATTTACCAGGCTTTCCCGGGAAACGGCGCTGGAATTATGAAATCTCTGGCACAAGCAGAGAATATGTATGGCAAAAATATTAATTTCGGTCGCCTCATTGGCGAACTTGGTGCTGGTGGAGAAAAGGCGATGGGCTCAAGTTTTGTCCTTGAGTTTATCGTTAAGCGTAATCTTGGAACCATAACCTCCTTCGAGCATTCAGTCAAGGTCGGAAAGGGGACAAGAGTATATGACATTCTCGCAAATGGAATTTCATACGAGTTCAAGTTTTGGCTCGGTTTTGGTGGAAAACCAGCACGATCTGCTGCGAATCAATTTGCTAAAGGGGTAATTCTTCATGCCGGTACTCATTTTAAGAATCTTCGTTGGGTGATAGCGCATCAGTCTCAGACTAACCTAATAGCAATCGAGAGTATGATGCGAGGCGTCCTTGCCCGTCCTTGGGTGCGAACGGCCCTTAAACGCCAAGGTATTTCTCCAAAAGAGGCTTTAAAACGGCTTGAAATTGCACTTGACAGCGGTCTAATACAGTTTTTCTAACTCACCATTTACAAACTTTTACTTCTTTAAGGGAACAGTTTGTTCCGTATAACTCAAAAATAATTATATTTAAGGATGATTCGCGTGGACAATCTTTTTGCTCCTTCTCACCAATTCACTCCTGTCAGAAGTAACTAAAAATTCAAAGTATTCATTGCTAATTCAAATCGCTCTAAATTCTATCTTAGATCGAAAACCAACAGTGGTGGCTTAAATAACATCCGTCCATTTGTTCTTTTTGGAATCGGTTAAATTATAAAAACCGGAACCGAAAGACGTAATATGCACGCATATTCATTCAATATCATGACAGCTATTCCGGTACCAACATATTATAGAATTAGAAAATGAACATTATATATTGCATTGAAGGACGATCCTTGATCTCAAGCCTGATGAAATTTTGAGTAGTAGAAAGAAACCTTTTATACATCAATTAATTCGCTCTGATTTGTAGAATATTGGATTATGCTTTTCCCCAAAGTGTGGTTTCAAATAAAGGTCTTTTAAGAAACTTAGACAACCAGAAAATAATAAAAAGCTCTCCTAATCCATACAAACATTCCAGCAAAAGCATTTTAATATGAAATTCAAATTACTTTCGTTTTTTTTAATCTTAGTTCATTGTTTTTTGCTTCCTCACCTTTTGAATTACATTTCATTTCTCCTGCGGTTAGAAGAGAAAGGAGGATCAAATGGCGGATAGAAAATCCGGACTATTACACGTTGAAAACAGAGTAACCTTAAACACCGTATCGGAGGTTATAGAGGTTATTACCTTACCTCTGCAGGCGGGTATCGGATGGGAGGCGATCACTGCACAAGCGGTACAACATTTCTCTCCCTACGATGGTCAATGTGTGACACTTGAAGGTGATCTCCACGGTGGTATTCTTGCCTCAGCGAGGATCGTTACCGATTGCCAGGAACCTGTCTTCAGCATAAGAAATGGGACTTACCACGGAAGGATTGAGTCAACGACAGGAGAAGTATTGTACGTTGATCTTCGTATGGACGGCGCTTCCGAGGTGATCAGCGCTGACTTTTTCCGTGACGGTCTTTATTATGCCTCAACTCGGACTCGTGCGCAGAAAGAGGGAGAGAGTTGGATTGCACCAAGTCCCCGCTTCATTTTCAACACGGATACTGAATCTGAAATCGGCGGGCACTTGGAGGTAACGCCAAGTGGTGCCGCAACGCTTCAGGTTAATTGTTTGGTTCCAGAGGCCCTGCCGAATCAATACACGGGAGAGATTTCCTTCCAATCGGAGCATTTTCGGGTTCTAAACATTGAGGTAGATAAACTTGATGGCGTGCCATGGCCCCCCGAGTATTCTACCCGTGACATCCCACCAAATTCTCAACCTTCGGATTTGGAAGAGATGGATATCAGTCTCTCCTCACTTTTTCGTCAGGCCGGTGTAGAGACAAGAATCCATTTTAATGATGGTGCCCTGGCGGCGGATATCGGCGCAAGCGCTGGCCGCCCCTGGGAAGGGGATCGATGGGATGAACGTGAACTTCATGAAATGATGGACACCAATTATTCCCGGAGCCTAAACGATCGCGAGTGGTGGCTGTACCTGCTCATTGTCACTCGATTTGACGGCGGTCCTGAGACAGACAACAGCGGTTACCTTGTGGTCGACGACCAAGGACTGCCGGTAAACAGCGGAATCGGTACCACGGGCATTATTTTTGATCACAGCACCGGCAACATTCGGGACCCCTGGGCACAATGGACGGATTTTATAGCTACAAATTATCCGCAGTACCTGCATCTTTTTGATTTTGGACGGGGGGGTGCCTTCGGCAATTCCCGAGCTCGCCAGGGAGTGGCCGTATTCTGGAGTGAAACACTGGATTTTTTAGTGAGGAATGAAACATGGTATCGAGACAGACAATTTCTGCGCACCATCGTGCATGAGTTGGGGCATGCCCTTAATCTGGCTCATACCTGGTTGGTTGGAAGGGCCGATACGACCTCCTTTATGAACTATCCGCATAGATATCCGCACGGTGGATCTGCTTTAGATCGTATTTTGAACTACTGGAGGGATTTTGACTATGCTTTTGATCCGGAGGAATTGTTCCACCTAAAACACGGCTTCTACGATGAGATCGTGCCGGGCGGACGCATGGAGTTTATGGAATGGTCGCCTACCTCGGTTTTCAGAGATCCGAATGCCGGCGGGACCCGTGCCAACCTTGCGCTTGGTATTGAACCAACCAAGGAGCTCTTTCGGTTTACAGAGCCGGTGACCGTTAATATTCGTGTATATAACCACTCCTCTGAACCAGTCCCTTTCGGCCGCTTGAGCCCTTCCTATGGTGACGTTGTTTTTTTAATCAGAAAGCCATCGGGTGGGACTGTCCGATACCGCCCCTTGATATACAAATGTCAAATAACCAAAGAGACAATAGCGAATAAGGAAACGAAGACTCACCTTACCTCTCTGGCCGTGGGCAGCGAAGGCTTCATATTCGACACTCCCGGGCGGTACGAAATCACAGCGATGATCCCTGATCCTTCAAGCGGCATCATGGTGGTTGCCCGGCCTTCAACGATATGGGTGAAGTATCCGGAAGGTAATGATGAAAATGTTGCGAAAGTAATCTTCGACCGTGAGCCGGCGTTATACTTGTATATGGGAGGAGGGCACCATTTAAAAAATGGAAGCGCTGCGATGGAGGAGGTGGTTGCCAGATTTCCCGATCATCCCTTTGCGGCTCATGCCAACCTAGTACTTGGCTTAGACAAGGTATCAGGGCAGAAAAACGCTGTTTCAGGAACGGTCCAGTCGGCAGATCCCATCGCAGGAATTCCCAATCTGCAGAAGGCCCTCGACTCCGGAGTTTTCTCTGACTCTAGCGCAAACAGGCTAAAAGACACTATCGCGTTGTACAGCAAAGAAGAACCCGTAAAAGACCAGTATAAAAGCAAGGAGTAAAATAATGACAGAAGATGGCTTTGATCCAAAAGGCCAGGACCTATATAAAGAGCTGTTCGGCGCTGAACGGAAATTTAACAAAGATAAAGACACTGACCTGGATCGGATGACCGTAAACCACGTTTTTCGCAACGTCTGGAGTCGGAGGACACACCTCTCCATCCAGGAAAGGAGCATGATAACCGTCGCGCTGCTTGCCGCCTTGGGATGGGATCACGAACTGGAGCGGCATGTGCAGGGCGCCATGAATCAGAAAATTACCGTAGAAACGATCGACGAAATCATGATTCATGTTGCCCACTATGCCGGGTGGCCCGCCGGGCACAACGGCAGACGAATCTCTAGAAAAGTGTTCAGTGAGTTCAAACTCTGTGCAGAGCAGACACAATCGGAAAAGCGCATCGTTTTTTGCGACTTTGACGGTACGATTACCACAGAAGAAACCTTTGAAGGGTTGCTGCGCAAGTTTGTACCGCATCTTGCGGATCAAAAAATAGGGGAAATGGCGTGCGGCACGCTATCCTTACAGGAGGGCGTCAAAGGACTGCTGGGCGAAATCGAATCGGATCAATATGAACGGGTTAAAACATATTATCGAAATAGCTCAATCTTACGCACGGGATTCATGGATCTCATGGACCTATTATGCTTGAAAAATGTTGATTTTATTATTCTTTCCGGCGGACTTGAAGAAATGGTGAAATTCGTATGGGAAGAGAAAATCCATACCCTATCGCAGGACAATGATGGTCTCAAAACCTGGCTGGATAAAATCAAGATACTTGGGGGGAAGGTGGACAGGAGTCATTCAAAATTTAAAGCATATAGTAACTACGAGGATTCTCAAAGCACTATAGATCGTGAGTTCGTATCAAAGAAAAAAATAATGAAGGAATACTTAAACGAGGGAAATTTTTACAGTTATGATCTTATATACATCGGTGACGGAATGACGGACAAAAAAGCCGCCAAATGGCTGATTCACGAGATAGAAGACGAAGAAAGCCTGAATAATATATCTATATCAACCATTGTATTCGCCCGCGACAAACTGAAGGACTCTCTTGAACCAGGTACGTTTGTGCCCTGGAAAAATTTTAATGATATACGCAATTGCCTCTCTGTCCGTTGGAAAGGCTTGTCTGAAATAAATAGTGATGGAAGATGCGATTAACAATCAGTAACAATCAAAGTCCATCTTTTACAGACACATTGTAGATCGCTAAGAGTCAAGAAGACCATAGTCCAAATAACAGAATTTTTTAGATTTTTTCCGGAGTTTTGTATACTTCAAATCAAAAAAATATCAGGGCTGTGAAAAGGTTATAAAGGAGGCAAGATGATGGAAAAACCGGTTAAAGAGAGAATAGAGCTGAGGCAAACGTTGGCCAAGAATTTAGAGCTTCCTGAAGAACCTGACAACTATTTTTTCTTTCTCAGGAATATATGGGATCTATATTTTCAAGCAGTTGTTAAATACACCGTCGAAATAGACCGTTTTAGAGATCAAATGGAAGGGAATTGTTATAACGTTTCAAAGAAAATTAAATACAGTTCTCGCCAAGCCATTCATTCTTTGTAAGGCTGTTTATTGTTTTCTCCTCTTATAAGTGGTTAAAAGAACATCTCCATCTCCTTCTTAACAATCTTTCGATTCCACTAAAATTACAGAGAACCAAAAACGAACAAATCAGTTTTATGTATATGGCATTGAAAAGGAGGTACTTATGGGAGCCACCGATTGGGTATTAGCACTGATTTTAGGCGGAATCCTGGGGATGATCGGACAGGGGATTCGCATGGTAATCGGTTTAAAAAAAGCCAGTGATGAGGCTTCGGTAAAAGGGGAGAGACTTCGGGACGCGTTCGAAAGCAACCGGATGATGTTGACCATGCTAATCGGCTTCATCGCCGGTGCGCTCGCGATCATCGGCTTTTCCGGGACTATAGATATGGACGCTTTTTCAAATGAGACTATCGTGACCATCATTGGTGCCGGGTATGCAGGAACCGATTTTATCGAGGGCTTTGTTAAAAAAAGCATCCCGGCAGGCCAATCGAATAAACCTGAGGTCGTGGAAGCAAAAGAAACCGAACAACCAGCAATGGGGTAAACCATGGACTTCCAGTTGAAATACCAAATTAATCAGCGCTATCTGACCAAACCCTCCAAGCGGCGGTCAGGTTTTCCGATGTCGCCGGGGGTAAAATTTCTTGTCGCGCACGATACCGGAAATCCGGGTTCCACTGCATCGGGAAATGTGAACTGGTACGAGGATACCCGGGACGAGCAAAGTGCCTCTGCGCACTTGTTTGTCGACGATCGTCAAATTCTCGAGTGTGTTCCAGCGTTCACGTCGAGTGTGCCGGAAAAGGCCTGGCACGTACGTTATTCCATGCCCACCGACGATCAGCTTTTCGGTCACGATGCCAACGATGCCGCAATCGGTGTGGAATACTGCTTCGGCGGACGGATCGATGATGATGAAGCGTATCGCAAGTATGTGTGGGTTCTGGCGTATGCATGTTTTCGCTATGATTTAGATCCCAGCAATAGTATCGTGGGGCATTTCTTTCTGGATCCCCGCCGCAGAACGGACCCGGTCACAGGTTTGGCACACAGCCGCCGCACCTACGAGCAATTGCTTAGGGATGTGGTTTTCGAGTTCGAAGAGTGCACGACAGACGATACGATTAATCCACCCCCAGGGCCGATGGTGATTGAACAGACCGGAGAAGCTGTCACAACGGTCAGACTCAATATTCGCAGGGGAGCACCGAATACCCGGTCCCCGGTCCATGAGACAGTTCCACGCGGCACGGTCCTTTCCTTTATCGGCTTTGTGGAGGACGGCCAATCGGTGAACGGCAATTCCGTCTGGTACGCCGATAACAACGGCAATTTCTTCTGGAGCGGTGGAGTGATTGTCTAATTGAACACTTTCATGATTGCAAGTATCCTCTAATTAGACACTAAGAAACTCCCAATGAGAAAAAAATACCGTATTTTAATTCTTTTCGGGTTGTGCACGCTGGCTTTCCTGATTCAATGGTCAGCTGCTGGTAACAACCTGTTTGCAGCGAGGGACCCTGCATCGTTGCAGGCTCAGGCGATTGAGCGGATAGAGCGTTACATCGACAACTTTAGGAGGACCGGCGACCAGGAGTCCCTGGGCTTTGAACTCAAAAAGGCAGAAAAGGAATTGCTCTTTACCTATGACCTGTTTATGGCGCAAGAGGACCATAAGAAAGCGGCCTTGTCTTCAATCAAATTAGGACAAGTGTATCGGATGCAAGGGCTCTGGCTTGCGGCGTCCGATTTTTACCGTACTGCCGGAAAATTGGCGACTTCGGAGGGAAAAAAAGATCCCGCAGCCGAAGCACTCGTGGCGGAAGCGCTTATTGGGCTTGCTCGAACAGAATTTTACGGATTTCAAAGCTATGAAAACGCCAAAAGGACGATCACTCGTGCCTTAACGCTCACTGTAAAACCTGAGGATAAAAGCAAACACTTTGAAGCTCTCGAACTTCTGTCTCAAATACAAGCTCAGAGTGGAAACTTAAGCGAAGCAAATAATACCATTGAAACGGCCTTCATTCATTCCGGGCAGGTGAAAAACCAGAAAATATTGTACTACGGTCATATTGATAAAGCAGAAATCCTACTGAAACTCGCAGATGAATGCCGGCAGCGGAAACAGCTTGAATGCTACCAAAATTACTTGAGAAGAGCGGGGTTCGAGTATGAAAAGGCCTTAAAAATCTCGCAAAAATTCGAATTCCATTATCTCACAGAGACAGTGGAGTTCTTTCTTCAAGAAATAAATATGAAACGGCGTGTCATACAAAAAAAATAATCGTTGTATTAACCAGTGGTAACACCCAAGAAAGAACATCAAATCATGCAAAACCAATCTGTGCAATGGATAATTTCCAATAAGTACTTCAAATAGTTTGTTTAACGTATGATTCATAAATCTCTAAACAAGGTGTGGTCCTTCCTGGTTCAAAAGTTTTCCATAAAGAATATAGCGCCATTTTCATCTCGAATTGGCGAGATACGCAAAATCCTGGTCGATTTACTCATTTTGATCATATGTATTTTATCTATCATTATCGTATATCGAGAACTGAAGACCCCTTACGTCATTTTTGAACCTTTCCAGGTCCCTGAAGAGATTGAAAAGCAAGGGCTAACCGGAAGAGCTGTTGCGAGCAAACTGATTGACCAAATTGTTGTGATGCGGGCCAATCCAGAGACAACCATGTTCGCTCCAAGAGAAAAGGGGGCGACCGAAAAATTCAAGATCGTTCAAAATATCGACCCGAAGCAACATTATCTCTATAACAATTGGGGCGTGTCGCTGCTCCGAAAAGGCGACTATAAGGAAGCCGTTGACAAGTTCATGCGCGCCATATTTATCGATCCGTTAAATCCGAACAACTACATCGTATACGCCAATTGGGGATCAGCCCTGTTGCAGGATGGAAAGCTGTCGGAGGCAGATTTGAAATTCCGGAAAACCAGAGAACTCAGACCGGATATCGATTTTAGCGATATAGAAAGGAAAAGCATCAGACAGCTTAGATAAGGACGTCGAACCAGATAATTAATGAACACCTTTTAGTTTATGACTGATACCTAAA
>CAFBRK010000261.1 GCA_903231505.1 Olavius algarvensis associated proteobacterium Delta 3
GCCTCGTATGTAAAAAGAGAAAACACCCTGGGAGAAGGAGGCTCCGCCTTCCCATCCCGGATGGCGCATCAAAAGCTTTTGTTTATCGGTAAAACCATTA
>CAFBRK010000262.1 GCA_903231505.1 Olavius algarvensis associated proteobacterium Delta 3
AATCATGCTCCCATGTTGGTTGAAAGAGCATGCGTCATGGAGCTAAAGACGGCTCGATAAAACCGGTTCGGGCAACAGCCCGGCAAGACCTGACCCCATT
>CAFBRK010000263.1 GCA_903231505.1 Olavius algarvensis associated proteobacterium Delta 3
CTCGCTGGATCTTGACGGCACGGATTTTAACATCAACCAGGGGTTTGCCTCTGCCGGGATCGTGGACATCGGCAACAGCGGTGTGCTGACACTGGCCGGTGCGGCCAGTACGGCCGGCGGCGCGGTGTCGGTCAGCGGCGATGCGAACCTGGCCGTCGGTATTACCACCACCGACGATCTGATCGATCTAAACGGCAATGTGGCGCTTGCCGAAGGTGCCAGTGTCACGTTGGACACCGGAGCGGGCGAGGGCAACATCGAGATTGCCGGCACGGTCAACGGGACCACCGGCGGGGCGGCCGAGGGGCTGACCCTGGATGCGGGCACCGGCAACATCACGCTTAATGATGCTTTGGGCGGCGGTGCAGGCCAGGAACTGGGGGCGATCACGATCGTCAGTGGGGCCGATGTGACGGCACAATCGACCATTGAGGCGGCCAGTCTGGTACAGGTCGCGGGAAGCGGCACCACGCGGCTGCAGGACAACGTCACGACCACCGCGGCTGCCGGTGTAAATCTGACCGCAACTGCGATCGCACTGGACGGTCTCACGATCGCCGCCTCCGGCGACGGCGTGGCGCGGTTTAACGGTGCGACGGTGTTGGAAGGGGCGACGACGGTAACCACTACCGGCACCGGTGCCATCACCTTTGAAAGTACGGTGGACAGCGTCGCCAGCGCGGGCCATACACTCGAGCTGACCGGCGATTCGGGCGATATCGTGCTTAATGGTGCAGTGGGTTCCGGTGTGAACCAGGAGCTTGGGTCGCTTACCGTCAATAGCGCTGCCAATGTGACGTCCACAGATGAAGTCCATACCATAAATGCGCTGACACTCCGGAACATTGGCGGCACGGCGGACTTTAGCGATGAAGTTACCGCGACCTCGTTGATCGTGGAAAACACCGTCGCCAATGTGAATATGACTGGAAACGGAAATTTCATTGTCAATGCAGTAGATTTTCTCAACACCGGCGATTTGACGTTGGGACAGGCGGGCGGGTTGCAGACCTATGCGGGCGGGTTGGACTCGACCGGTGTCGGGGGGACGGTCAGCATTGCCGGCGCCATTGCAACCACCAATACAAATTTAAGCCTCCCCAATGTTACCCTGATCTCTAACGCCACCTTGGATGCGGGAAGCGATGATATCAGCCTGGGTGATGTGATTATTGCAAACAACGCAACATTGAATCTTGGCGCCGGTGGGAGCGGCAACGTCAGCGTCCAGAGCATATCCGGCGAAACTTTGGGCGGGACGACATCGAGTGTCAACTTCAATGTCACCGGTGTTGTTGGTGTGACCAATGGAATCGGCAGTGAAATCGACTCGGTGACGATCACCCAGTCCGGTGGCACGACCTTCGGCAACACGGTGGATGCCAACACGATAGCGCTCACAGGCACGACCGGCACGATTTCCTTTCAGGGCGCGCTGACAGCCGGGACGTTAACCACGGCGTCGCAGGCTTACAATGTCGAAATCAACGCAGGGGCCACCATTACAAACCCTGTGACCTTCCTGAATACCGGCACGGTGACTCTGGGTAACGAGGTCGGAGACAATCTGGCGTTTACGGGCGGGGTGATCGCCACAGCCCCCTCGAGTAAGAACATTGCGGGCATCATTACCGCGGCGGGTACCGGGGTGATCAATTTAGGCGCCTCCGACACCAACGTGACGACAACGACCCGGGTGGGTGGCACTTCAACCGGCCAGATTACTTTTGGGGATGTGACGCTGGCCGATGGCGTGGTCCTGACACTTGGAGATGGGGCGGCGACGCCGATCAATACAGGGGCTGTCAGCGGAACGGCCTCAGGCGCCGGTTCCAGCCTGACGATCAACAGTGGCGGGGCGGTAGTCATCGGTGGTGCCCTTAGCACCGACATCGATGATGTGACCGTCACCGACAGCGGGGGTGTGGTGTTTTCCGGTGCGGTGGGCGGCGCCGGTGACCGGATCGACGACATCGCACTGGTGGATACCACCGGCACCATCGAATTTCAGGACGATCTGTATGCCGGCGACCTGAGTGCGGCCGGAAGCGGGTTTGGCGTGAGTTTTCTTGGCGGCACCACGGACATCGCCGATCAGGTGACGCTTTCCAACACCGGGCAGGTGACCTTTGGCGACGGCGGGAGCCTGACCTTCACCGGCGGCGTCACCCACACTGCCGGCAGCAATGTCATCAACGGGGATATCCGTTCCGTCAATAGCAACATCGATCTGGACAGCGCCACCACGGTGACCGGCAGCAGCCAGGTGACCGCAGGCAACGGCACCATTACCCTGGGCGACACCGTGCTTTCCGACGGCGTGACGCTCACACTGGGTGACGGGGTCGGCAGCGGCGATGTGAGCGTCGACAGTCTCGCCGGCACCCCCGGCGCCCCGGCTTCGGACGTCGTGTTCAACGTGGGCGGCACAGCAGACGTGCTGGGTACTGTCGGCACGGATATCGGGACGCTGACGGTGTCCGGCAGCGGCGGGGCGACATTTGCCGATGCGGTCACGGTATCGAGCCTGGATCTGACCGCCACCGGAGGTGCACTCCGCTTTCAGGGCGATGTGGCGGCGGCGACGCTGAACACGGCCGGCAACCCTTTCAATCTTGAGTTTGACGAAGACCTGACGGTCACCAATGCGGTGGCTTTCGGTGCCTTTGGTGATCTGACCATCGGCAGCGCCGGCGACGATGTGGCGCTGTTTAACGGCGGTGTGGGCACACAGGCGGTCACCGGCACCATCCAGACCAGCAACACCCGGATGGATATCGGGGCGCTGGCGCTCAATGGGAACACGACGCTGGTGTCGGGCTTTGCTCCAACCAGTGTGATCAACGTGGGGGCTGTCACCGGAAATACGCATAATCTGACCCTGGATGCGGGTTTTAACCCGTCGGCAGGAATTACGTTAGCCTCTGTCGGCAACGTGGGCACATTCACGATAAACGACAGCGGCTTTACAACGATCAGCGGCGCGACAAGCGCCACAACCGTGACCCTTACCGATACCACCGGAGCGGTGACCTTCGACGGGGCGGTCAACATCAATACCCTCAATACGACCACCCAATCCTATTCGGTGGTGTTCAACGAGGGCGGTACGGTAAATAACGACACGACCTTTGCCAACACCGGGGGGGTGACATTCGGCAATCAGGATACCGACAGTATTAGTTTTATCGGTGGACTGGATACCCGAAACGGCACCACATCGGTCGCAGGGACGGTCAATACCAACAATGCGGCCATGGACATCGGCACCTTGTCGCTGGCCGACAACACGGTATTCAATACCGGCGGCGGCGATCTTGGCATCAATGCGATCACCGGCAACGGGAACAATCTGAACCTGGATACCGGCACCACCGGCGACATTGCGATCACCTCGGTGGCCGGTGTCGGCACCATGACATTGCTCAGCAGCAACTCGACGACGATCAGCGGTACCACCGGTGCGGTCACAGTGGATCTTCAGCTCACCGAAGGGGCCGTGACGTTTGGCGATGCGGTGACGATCACCAGCGGTCTGACGACCGCCAACGACGGGTATTCGGTGGTATTTTCAAACGGGGGTGTGGTGGCCGGCGACACGGATTTTATCAATACCGGCGGGGTGACCTTCAACTCGGCCGACAACGATACACTGATCTTTACCGGCGGGCTGGATACCACCGCCGGGCCGGCAACCGCACGGGGAACCGTACAAACCGTCAACAGCCAGATGGATATCGGCAGCCTGACCCTTTCCGGAGCGGCGACGCTGGATACCGGAAACGCCGTGATGAATGTGGGCGATGTGGACGGGGCCGGAAACAGCCTGACCGTAGACGGCGGTGCGTCCGGAGCGATCACCGTCTCATCGCTGGCCAATGTCGATACCTTCACCGTCACCGACAGCGCCTCCATGACGGTAACCGGCACAGCTTCGGCCACAACTACAAGCATCGTGGATACGACCGGCTCGGTAAACTTCAATGGCCCGGTTACGTTCAATACATTGAATACATCGCCTTCGGGCTATTCCATGACGTTCAACGATGGCGGCACGGTCACCGGCGACACGAACTTTGCCAACACCGGCGGCGTTGTGCTTGGGGATGCCAACACCGACAGCATCACATTTGCCAACGGCCTGGGTATCACAACTGGCAGCACATCGGTCGCCGGAACGGTCAGCACCAGCAATGCGGCCATGGACATCGACACCTTGTCCCTGGCCGACGACGCGGAACTGAATACCGGCGGTGGGGATCTCGGCATCGGCGCGATCACCGGCAACGGGAACAATCTGAATCTGGATGCCGGCACCACCGGCGACGTTACGATCAGCTTGCCGGCCACCAGTGTCGGAAACATGGCGTTGCGCAACAGCGCCTCGACAACGATAGATGGCGCCATAACGGCAGCCAGGGTCGACATCGTCAATGGCGGATCCGTTGACGTGAATGCGTCTGTCTCAGCATCGGATGGTTTCTCCAGTACGGGGTCGAATTTTGAAAATACCGGAGCGCCGATCAACACCACCAATACCGCCATCAGCCTTTCCCATTCCGGGACCGTCACCCTGGGCGCGAACATGAACTCAGGAAATGGGACTGTCACCCTTGGGGGAGGAGGAACCTACGTGGGAACGGCAACGGTGACCGGAAATAGGGTCAGCATCCAGGCGGCTACCATGGGATTGGATTCGGTATCCGGGCCGACGATGGATGTCGAGAATGTCTTTGCCGAGTTCGCCTCTGAAATTGGTGGCCAGTCGGGATTGATGACCGCCAGCCCGAAACTTGTCGCCGCCCCGGCAATTCCACCGGACCAAATCATCGCCCCGGGGCTGGTTCAGATTCTGGGAAAAGCAACGTTTTCTCCTGCCGAGCAGCAACAACTCGAAGGTCTGTCCGCCCTTTCGACGCTGGCGGTGCAGCAGGAAAAGCTTGAAAAACAGCTTCGGGAATCCGCACAGGCGCAGTTCTTCATGTCACCACCGCTTGAAATCTACATCGACATCGAAGCGGAGGAAGAACCACAAGAAGGGGAGTTGCCCGAAGAACCCCTGGAATCTCTGGAGGATGACTTTTCCAGGCTCGAAAAAAGGATTGTCGAGCCGTTGGATCTCTTGGAACGGGGGCCCCGGATGCCGACCCTGCTGACACCGGCACCGGGGGACGAAAAACTTTTCGGAAACCAACATGATCGTCGCCTGAGTTGGGAACCGGGTGACAGGAGCGACCGCCTGGATGCCTCGGTAGCAGCATTGTCAGAATAGTCTTCTCCCGGTGTTCAATGAAATCTTTCCATGCAATGCTTGGTCATGGTACAATGGGTTTTAAAACACCTTTTACATTTGGAAGTGACCCAATGCTCGAAAACCTAAGAAAGGAGTGGCCAAACAGATCATGAGACGGAACCTGAAATGGACATTTCTCTTCATTGCCGCGATCATGATGATCGATGTACCCGCGTGCCTGGCCGAGCGGGTCGGGTATATTAATCTTCAGCGATTGGTCAATGAATCCAAAATGGGTCAGAGTGCCCGGGAGGACATCCAAAAGCTCAGAAAGGCCAAAGAGGAAGCACTCGCCCGGAAACTTCAGGATATCAATGCCAAAAAGGACACGCTCAACAAGGATTGGGAGACCCTTTCGCCCAGGGACCGGAGAAACCGCCGATCCGAACTTAAGCGTGACGTTGAAGAATACCAAAGGCTTGTCAACGAAGCAAAAGAAGACATTCTCCGGGAGGACCGGGAGGTGGTCGCGATTATTCTGCAGAAGGCCGACGGGGTGCTCAAAAAGGTGGCAAGGCGGAAGAAATTTACGATTATTTTAAAAGATCCGAACGCCATCGGGTATCTGGACGACAAGGTGGATATCACGGATGATGTGCTTAAGGAGCTAAACAAAAAAAAATAGCCCTTTTACCAAACGGAGGCTCCCATGGCCGGCGTTATTCGAGGTTCGCGGTAGGTGGACTACAGCTTGACTTCGGCTAAGCTCAGGATCATGACAGTCGTAGCCCAAATCGAAGTGCCCTGGCCATGAAAATCTCCGCTCGGTGAAAGCGACCCTATCTGCAATTCCGAGCTAAAAGACAATCGGGCGGCTAAACAGCCGCCCGATTGTTGTTTATGGTATTTGTCAAAAGGAATGATGGCACCCGCAATTATAGTCGTTGCCATAAATATGTTCCGTTTGAACATAGTGAGTTTCTGTCAACCGGATACCTTTCCGGGGGAGCCCGGGTATGGACATGTTCGGAATCGGTATCGCTATCGGAATCGAGACAGAATGGCCAACTTCGAAGTCGATACCGATTCCGAACCCGATACCGATCCCGATGATTCCGATGCGTTCATGCCTATACACAAACCACCGGTCGGCACGAAATTTTGACAGTTGCTCTGACGCTGATCAGGGCTCCGGTATGTCTTGAGCGGCGCATCGAAAGCCGAAGAGAAAACTGCTGTAGTTTGTTTCGTATCGATCCCGGTTGGCCGATCTCAGACTCTCGACCCCTTCGATAAAAGACCCCCCCTTGATGACTTTCTCCTTGCCTTCTGTCGGTCCCATCGGATTCTTGCTCGGGCGTTCCCCGGTACCGTACCAGTCCCGGGTCCACTGGTAGACATTGCCGGCCATGTCAAAGAGGCCGAATTGGCTCTGGCCTTTTTCATAACCGGTCACCGGCGAGGTCGTGCCGATCAGGTTGTCAAAGTTGGCCATCGTGTCGTTGGGTTCCTGATTCCCCCAGGGGTATTCATTGCCCTTGGGACCACGGGCGGCCTTTTCCCATTGGGCCTCGGTGGGCAGATCCTTCTTGACCCATCGGCAATACGCGAAGGCATCGTTGTAAGTTACCTGACTGACCGGATGGTCCTCACGACCGTCCATAGCGGTGAGTCCGTCCGGCAAGCGCCAGTTGGCCCCGTCGACCTTTTTCCATCGCCGGCCGATCCGGACCATGCCGGCACCCTCCTTTTCGGCATCCGTCACATGTTTGGTTGCATCCACAAACTTTTGAAACTGCCCATTGGTGACCAGATGTTTATCGATATAGTAACTATCCAGGAAAATAGTCTGTATCGGTTTTTCAGCCGAGTATTTTTTCGACCCCATGATAAACTCGCCCTCTGGGATCAGGACCATCTTGGCGCTGTCAGCGGGATGGACGCGCTCCACAAATCCTTTCGGGTTCCTCGGTCCGGCGTCCTGGGCCACTGAAGCGGTCTCCTGGGAGGTGGGCTGTGGTTCGCCGTTGCCGGTCAAAAGAAAGAATGCGGCAACGACCCCGATGAGCACGACAGCGCCGATGATACCGATAACGAGTCCGATGGGTGTTTTCTTTTGGGGTGAGGGAGGTGCGGTGTCCGCTGGCGGTTTTGTTGTCGCCGGCAACCCCTCGACATGATCCATGAGAATGGTCATGTCATCGTCTGTCAACACCGTGGCATCATCGAATCCTGTTCCGCCCGGATCCATGGCCGCCGCAAACTCGTCAAAATCCGTAAATCGATCTTCGGGGTCTTTTTCAAGGGCCTTCTGGATGGCCCCGCTGATGGCCGGCGGCAGATCTATTGCGAATCGGGACGGCGGATCGGGAATTTGGTTGAGGTGGCAGAACATAATCTGGGATGTTTCGGTTGCGCCAAAGGGGCGCCGCCCGGCAAACATTTCATAGAAGACGAGGCCCAGGGAATAAATGTCCGAACGCGCATCGATCTCCCGGCTTTGATCGAAGCGTTCAGGGGGTGTGTAATGGACCGACAGCATGCTGGCGGCGGTATCGTGGGAGGCTGTGGACAACATTTTGGCAATGCCGAAATCCATGATTTTGGCATTGCCCTGCCTGTCGATCATAATGTTGCCGGGTTTGATGTCGCGATGGAGGATGCCGTTGTCGTGGGCATAATGAAATGCATCCAGAGTCTGTTTGGCGATCTTAAAGGCAATGTCGAACGGCAGGAGCCCGGCCTGCTGCTGAAGGACCCGCTTTAGCTCAACGCCTTCCACGTATTCCATGATAATGGCATAATTGTCCTCATCGGGGAAAAATTCCAGAAGTTTGGTAATCCCCGGGTGATCGAGTTTTGCCAGAATCATCGCCTCATGGAAGAATTTCTTGACGACTTTCTGATTGTCGAGCACCTGGGGGTTGAGCACCTTGATGGCCACCGTTGTATCGTCACTGGCCTTTGCTTTCCAGACGCTGCCGAAGCCGCCCTTTCCCAGTGAACTGATGATTTCGTAGTCTCCCAGTTTTTGTCCAATCATAGTGGATCTACCTCGCAGGTGTTATAAATCGGCGAATAAACCCGGGTGTTCGCTTCACGCGATCGATTCGGGCCAGAATGACGGTGATATTGTCGGGACCGCCATAGTCGTTTGCCCGTTCCACGAGTTTCTCACAGGCCCCATTGGGCTCTTTTTCCGATTCGATGATACGCTGTATCTCGTTTTCGGGAACGACCTTGAAAAGACCGTCGCAACAGAGCAGGATATGCTGATCTTTTTTCAGGGGCCGGGGAAACCCGGCCGCATCGATGGCCAGGTCCGGCAGGGCTCCCACGGCCCTGGTGACCAGATTGCGTTGCGGGTGTGTTTCCGCTTCTGCCGCCGTGATCGCACCTGCGGCCACCAGGCTGGCGACATAGGAATGGTCTTCCGTGATCGGAGCCATATCCGATCCGTCGATAACATAGGCCCGGCTATCTCCGACATGGGCGTGAAAGAGGAGATCATCTTTGATGACGACAGCGGTCAGGGTTGTGGCCATCCCGGCCACGGACCGATCCCTGGCACTTTTCTCCAGTACGGCCGCATTCGCTTTCTGAAATGCTGCTCTCAGTGCCTCCAGCACATCCCCGGCCGGTGTGTTTAAATATTGCTCCATCACGACATCGACCGCGGTCCGGGATGCGACGGCACCTCCGGCATGTCCTCCCATACCGTCGGCCAGAATCAGCAGGATACCCTTTCGATCCTGTGTGTCGCCCTCGGGCAGCACAACATCGTAGCTGTCTTCGTTTTCGGTCTTCCGCTTTCCCGGATGTGTCGCCGCCCCGATGGTCATCTGAGTCATTGACGGGTCCTTCTAATCCTCTAATTCGGCGTATCTTACCGGCCAGACGATGCCGTTTTCGGTTTTCTTCATGTGACCTTCTTTACCATACCAAAGGCTCATCTGGTAAACATAGTTTTGGCCGAACCGGTGCCGGGTTTTGGTCCAGTATCCCACGTGGGTGATAATGTTGGAAAACGGATGCCCCGGCGGCAGGGCCGGATTCTCACGCGTATTGTCCGTCAATCGTTTCATTTCATTGATGGTGGGCAACCGCCATCCCGAATGGCCGCCCATGGTCAGGTCCCGGCAATAGTCGGCCGCACCGTCCCAACTCGTGGCGATCTGTTTCGGCGTCTTCGTCCACATCAGACTGTTGGCCAGATCCGTTATGGTGCCGTCCCCGTTGTCTTTGAAGCGTTCCATTTTCTTTCCGGTCATTACGTCCACAATGGTACCGTCTTTTCTAAGCAGATAACGGTTTCTGTAGACCGGCAGTTCCGACGTGTATGGAACGCCCCGCTGCCCATCGTCGTTTAAAGCAACAATAGATACCTCCAGTTTACCTGAATTGTCCACAGGCTTCTTCAATTGCCATCGGGTTCCGCTTCCTTCCATCTCGAACGGTTTTCCGGCAATCAGTAAGGACACCGCCCGGGCCGGACGATCGGTTTGCGCGTTGAACGTAAATACCTTGCCAATGTAGCCCCGTTTCGGGGAGATGCTGGCCTGGAGAACGCTGATCGGAGCGGCGGGTCGTTTCCGGGTGTTAATTTCTCCCTCACGGGATTGACCGCTCATCCCATCTTTGTTTCGGGCGATGACGCGGTACCTGCTGACGCCGACGTTGTCGATGGCGGCGACAAATGTCCACTCGGTACCGGCTCCTTTCATTTGAAACTGGCGTTCGTTAATATCGACAAACACGCTGTCGGCGGGCTTCGTGGTTTTCGCAGAGATGGTAAACTTGTCGCCAGCATAGCCCTTTCCGGGACTGACGACGGAAACGTCCACCAATGCGACGTCGGGAATCGGCAACGGCGTGCGTTTCGCGGTCAGCTCGCCGCCAAGGGAGTTGCCTTTTTTACCCAGAGAATTAACGGCCACTGCCTTGAATTGTTTTTTCCCGATCTGCGGGATCTTCCGTTTCAAACGCCAGGTTCTGCCTTCTCCTGCCATCTCAAATGTTTGGCCGTCCATCTCCAGTATGACAGTTTGTGCGACCCGGTCTGTTTTTGCGGTGATGGTGTATTCTTCACCTGCGAATCCGGTTTTGGGGGATGAAGAAATTGAAACGATGTTGACAGCTCCAGGTTCGATTTCGAGGATCGATTGCCGGGCCTCGCCGGGGACGCCGTCTTCATTTGTCGCCGCCACGGAGAAAGCGATTTTTCCTTCAGCATCCACGGTTCGGCTCAGTGTCCATCGGGTACCCGAGCCGGTCATGGGAAAGCGTCGGTTGCCGATGATAAGTGTCACTTCCCGGGCCGGGGCGTCTGTAACGGCTGAAAACGTGAATTTCCCGCCGCTGACCCCGGAAGCCGGAGCGACCCTCGCCTCCAGGACATTGGACACCCGAGATTCGGGCTTTATGGTGATAATCTCGCCTTTTTGGATCCTGCCTTCCAACTCATTCCGGTTCAGTGCAGCAATCCGAAATGGGGTCGATCCGAGTTTCTCAGGACGGAACGGGTAGGACCAACGGGTGTCGTTTCCCGACATACGGTACTTTTTCCCGGCGATATCGACAATCACCTCGCTTGCCGGAGCACTGGTTTCCGCCCGAATGATGAACTGATCACCCGGGTACCCTTTTGGTGGATTTACTTCGGCGGCAAGTATGTTGATCAGCGGGGCCGGTGTCACCTTTTTGATGATGAATTGCCCCCCACTGTCCATTTCCGTTTTCAGGCGTCCCCGTATCAGTTTCGTGCCAGCCACTCTGGTGATGGGAAACAGTATATTCTCTTCGAATATAAGATTTTCAAAATCGATGGTATCCAGTGGATTTTGAATGAGCGCCTTGTGAATGTAATAGGCAAAGAGCCCCAATCCATCCGTTTTCGTGCTGCCGGGCCAGTGTTGATCACCGAAGGAAATGACTTGTCGGGAACTTCTGGCGGACATCTCCGCAATTTTCTCTTCGTAGCGAAGGTCATAGGGTGTCAGGGAGATGGACCGCTTTCGCATGAGTTTTGTCGAAAAGAGCGAGTCGGTGATGATGCAAAGGTTTTTTACTCTGAAATTCGAGTTGTTGAACACATCTTCGGTAATTGCGGTGTGGGACAACCAGGTTAACTTGCTCTTTTTTTTGCCATCGATGGGAATCCAGTAGGTTTCTCCTTGGTCATCTTCCGTACTGTGGCCGGAGAAGAAGATGAGCAGGTTGTCGTTCTCAGAGAGAGTGCTGGAGTACCGGTCGAGATATGTGAGGATATTCAGCAGTGTCGGCTTTTCCGATGTGTTATCTGTGAGCAGCGCGACGTTCGACTTCCTGAAGTTATATTTTTCGATCAGGACACCGGCGATGCTCTCGGCGTCACGGACCGGGCTTTCCAATTTGGGCCACTGGCTGTATCCGTTGATTCCGACAAACAGGGCATGGTTGGTACCGGCAGGGGGCGATCCGGCGGAGATCCCGTCAGGTGCCAGCGGCGCCCAGAAGATAATGAGCAGGATCGAGAATGCTGTTGTGAGCGTTTTCGAAAACGTCATGCATCCCTGGGTACTGGAACGGGTTGATTGGTGAATCGACGATAGCCGTGGAATGGAGTGTAACTAACGAAATTTATATGGCTTAATTTCAAAACTGTCAAGCGGAGTTCTACCCCCCACGACCATTCGGGGATTTGGAACCGGAGGCCGAACCCCGTGAATTGCACCGGGCGCTTCGGGGTGTTTGTTGGTTGACATCAACGCTGATTCCAGATATACAGTAGAGGCATTTTTATTATTAGTTTTCAATGGTTAAGACATGCACTCACGACAGCCCACCCCGCTCAAAATCCACTCAAATCAGATCGAGGCGGCCGGTATTTCAGATCCCGGACGGGTGCGATCTGAAAATCAGGATGCCATTTGCCTGGACGATGGCGGCCTTTTTCTGCTGCTTGCCGACGGCATGGGCGGCCACGAGCGTGGTGCCGAAGCCAGCACCAGCGCACTGGAAATCATCCAGGAATATCTCCAACCGGATGTCATTGCCGAAGAATTGTCTGACATTACCGAAGGGAGCGGCATTCCGGCTGAAATTGTCTGTCTTACGTCCCTGGTCGACGAAGCCGTTCGAAGAGCGAATGACACGTTGTACCAGATAAACCGTTCTGAAAACTTGAAACGGTACATGGGGACAACCGTGGTGGGGATGATTGTCCCGGACGGTGATAACGTCCTGTGGTTTCATGTCGGCGACAGTCGCCTTTACAGATTGCGGGACTCGGGACTGACCAGACTGACAACGGATCATTCGGCGCACATTGAGTGGGAGCGCAATGGGCGTTTAGGTGCTGAACCGGGAAAAAACGTCATCACCCGGGCCATTGGCCCCAGCCATGCGGTAACTCCGGAAACCCTCTGGGACACCCGGCAAAGCGGGGATATGTATCTGCTCTGCAGCGATGGGTTGACCGACATGATCTCCGATGATGAGATTGCCCTGATCCTGAATGAGGGAGGAGACGTGCCGGACATATGCAGCCGCCTGATCCGTGCGGCCAATGATGCCGGCGGCGGTGATAATGTCAGCGTCGTGCTGTGCCGCGTGTAGAGTTCAGCCCGTCCCAGAGTGCCAGCGTTGTTTCTGGGCAGGGTCAACACTTTAGAGGCACTCGATTCATACAATGATGAGCGATCGACAAACCAAAAACCTGGCGATTCTTTTTGCAGATGTGGCGAAAAGTACCCATTTATACGAGAAGCTGGGTGATAAGACCGCGCAGAGCCTGATTGGGCGATGTGTCGCGATAATGTCCGATGTGACCGATCGGTATCGCGGTCGGGTCGTTAAAACCATCGGCGATGAGGTCATGAGTACCTTCCCGGATGCCAATGCCGCGGTGGAAGCGGCGATCGAAATGCATCAATGCCTTGAAGACATCACCATCGAAAACAGACCCGATTTTTCTCCGCCAAACATTTATGTGGGCATTCATTTCGGATCGGTGATCGCCGAGGCAGGGGATGTCTTTGGCGATGCCGTCAATGTTGCCGCACGGATGGTATCGCTGGCCAAAGAGCGGCAAATCGTCGCCACCGAGGAGACGATCTCTCTGTTGTCTTCTGAGCACCAAAGCGCTGTCCGATGTATTGATAAAACGACGATCAAGGGCAAAAGCGGAGAGGTCAATATCTATGAGGTGATCTGGGAGCGTCAGGACGTCACGGTGATGCTGGACAATTCGGTCGAGTCGGTAACCCGACGATACCGGTTGGAACTCTCCTTCATGGGCCAGCGGTTCACCGTCGATGAAGCCCATCCCGTGGCGACACTGGGACGGCAAGTACACAATGACATCGTGGTCAACAGTAAACTGGTTTTCCGCTCCCATGCCCGCATCGAATACCGGAGGGGTAAATTCGTACTGTTGGATCAGAGCACCAACGGAACATTTGCCGTCATCCAGGAAAAAAAGGCCCTTACCCTGCGACGGGATGAAGCCACACTCCTTGGGCACGGCATCATCAGGCTCGGCAAGGAGCCGGAATCTGATGCCCTCGATTGTATTACCTTCAGCATCACCCTCTAGTACCTCGGCCCGAATGCATTTTACACACGCATCGGTATCGGCATACATAAGTATCCGGTGCCCTTGAGCAATATCCGAAGCCCGAAGCTCGAAACACATCCGTACATGGAATGAAATCGGTTTATCGATAGGTTCATCCGAAACATGGCACGGCCCCGCATTTTGGCTATCCTTCTTTTTGTTGCCCTTTTAGCCGGATTCCCTGAAATCACCCGCGCCGACCGTTTTTACAGCGTTCATCTGGCATCCTACGGGAAACTTGAAAATGCGAACCGGCATGTCAACCAACTGAAGCACCGCCGGGACATTGTTTTTTGGAAGGAAATTCAGATTCCCGACAAAGGCCGGTTTTACCGGGTGTACGTGGGACGATTTTCCCGTCGATCGGATGCGGTGGAATTCTGGAATCAGCTCAATTCGGAGGGAGCGGTGAATTATTTCGGGGTCTATCAATTTGCGACGCCTTTGGCTGGTGCCGATGGAAAATCCTCGATCGACCGGTCACGGTCCGTCGAATTTCCAAAAGATCCGATCCAGGAGCGCGAACCCCATGACGGCCCTCGTTTCCTGGACAACAAGGACGGTACCGTGACCGACACATGGACCGGATTAATGTGGGTCAAAAACGGGTGGCGTCTCGACTTATTGTCTGCGGTGGACTGGTGGGTAGCGACGCATCAATGCAGTCGGTTTCGCCTGAGAGGATATTCCGACTGGCGCCTGCCGACGGTTCGAGAGTGGAAAAGCCTTATCGATCCCGGTCAAGAGCACCCTGCACTGGTGACTCCCCATCCCTTTGAGAATATCATCGCGCACATGCCCTACTGGACCGCTACCGGATTCCATCCGCCATCGGGCCGGGAAACGCCCAACGGAAGCGCTGCACGGGCTTACACCGTCCTGATGTATTACGGTACGTTGAATCACCAGGCCAAGGATAGGCTGGCGTTTGTTCTGCCGATCCGCTCCATCGAATAAGAATGCCTAAAATGCCTGAAATGCCTGAAATGCCTCAAATGACAAAATAAGAAAATGCCTGAAATGGGTGGAGTAGTTTCTTTAATTTTAGGCATTTTAAATTTCTGGCATTTCTATCCTGTCTTGTCCGGCAGCAGGGCCGGGGGGCCAATGCCGCCGTCGGGGATGCCTTCCGGGATGACCAACTGCCTCCCGATGCGTTCGCCGGCGGCAACGACGGCCCCGTCTTGATTCAAGGGGCGGCCCCGGGAAACGGTCGTATCCGGATAGCGATGGGATACATATTTTTGCAGCAAGGGATCCTGGACGGATATGAGGGCTCGGTGCCGACGGGCATGGGATCGGATCGCCGAAGCGTTTTGCAATGTTTCCCGAAAGCCCTCGATCAGCCCCACCGCAAAGTCCGTTTTTCGGAAGCGGTTCAGCCGGCCGGTCCGGTTGAATTCCCGCCATTGGGCATCGATGTACAGCCGGATATAATCCCAAACATATCCGGCTGTTTGAACATTCTGGCGTGTCCCGCTGATTTCCAGAGCCCGACCCATTTTTTCTTTGTCAACGACATAGGCAGGGACCCAAACGCCTTCCACGCAATAAAACTCCTGCAACAGTCTGGCGAGATGATACCGGTCCCGTGTGTGGCGCAGTGCCGGCCGACCTAAAAACACACTCAAAAAATTTCGGCGGGCGTTCCGTTCCAGTAGATCGATATTGTGCTTCCGTATCAGCTCACTGGCTTTCATCAGAGCGGATTCGGCCTCGTGCTGATTGCTGCTTTCGGCCAGGGCCATCAATTTCCGAACCCGTGCCATGATCCTGTCTTCCCGGCTGGACCTTTTTCCCCAGAGTCGTTGGTGTAGAGTGGGGTACCGACCTGAGGCTTCTGGGTTGGCGCGGAGCAGTCGACACGCTTCCCGAAATGTTCTGCCGTGGGCCGGTTCCGTCTCCACCCGGGGCATCAGTTCAGCCAGCTGGTGCGCCATTTCGTGAATGAGCACTTCACGTACAGAATCCCACGGGTGGTCCAAGACAAATTCCCGACTCAGCGTGATTTCCATGGTTTCTCCGGACCAGGCGCCGAGCCGGCCGTTCATCGATTTAAGGCTGAAAATCGGTTTCTTCATCTTTTGGGCAAACTCCGGCGCCAATACCCCCTTCGCCTGGTCATACTCACAGGAAAGGCCCGTGAGTATGCGCCGCTCCAGCGCTTCCATAAAACGCATCGATGTGGTGATCGGCATGATCGTTGTCCGTCCGGAGTATCCCGGATATGGCACGAAATCTTATCCGGGCTATGTGTCGAGTCGATGATCTTGTTTCAATCGGTCGTATGCCGCCTGTATGTCCTTGAACCGGTTTTCTGCAAGGTCCTTGAATTCTTCGCCCAGGTGGGCGACCTTATCCGGATGATATTTGGCGGCCAGCTTGCGATAGGCGCGGGTGATCTCTTCCGCGGAGGCATCTCTGGAGACCCTGAGTACCCGGTACGGGTCCCGCAATCCATCCGGTTCAGGGCGGGGGGCGTCTTCTCTTTCCCCCTGCCGGGGGCCGGAACCGGGAGGGGGATCCCTCCGAGCAGATTTTCTGGCTCTCGTGAAACCAAACCGCCATACGAGATAGGCAACCAGAAGGTCGTCGATCCAGCCCCAGCCGGGCAACAGATCTGCCAGAATGTCGTAGGGCCATAGGATATAGATCATGGCGACAATGAGAAGAAGAAATTTCATGGGGCGGAAAGGGCAAGGACATGGATGAGTTTATCGTTGGACATGGGCGACCAGCAGCGCTGCATCATCAAATCGTGAAGATTTCTTTTTCTCTTGGTGCGATACAACGGGTTGTGGATTGAGACTCTTTTAGAAGCTTCTGTGAAACCGTTACTTTTTCTTCGATTTCTGTGTCCGTCTGATCCGGATCATGGTGAAAGAGATAGAGCGTGCGAACCCCGGCGCTGTCCGCGATTTCCGTTACCCGGTTCACCGACGAATGCCCCCAGGTTATCCGGCTTGCGTACTCTTCTTCCAGATAGGTACTGTCCATGATGAGGGCATCGGCACCTTGGATGAAACGGATGAGTTTTTCCTCATAGGTGACATTGAAATAGGGGCTGTCCTTCGGGTACAGCTCATTGTCCGTGATGTAGCAGACCGATCGGCCCTTGTAATCGAGGCGATAGCCCAGACAATACCCGGGATGATTCAGCAGCATGGTCCGGATGGTCACCTGGTCAATGGAAAGCGTTTCCTCCTTTAAATTATGAAACCGTACATTGGCACTGAACGCTTTGGCCTTGATCGGAAAGTGTACCCCGTCCATCTGACCGAAAATAATATCTTTGACCGAGGTGTCGCCATGGGCGGGACCGAATACATCCAGTTCATTTCCTTTGTCATAAAGTGGAGAGAAAAAAGGCAGCGCATTGATATGATCCCAATGGGGGTGGGATATGAAAATGTTCACATTGAGCGGGGCCTGTTTTTCTTCGACAAGGAAGTCAGAGAGTTCTTTAATCCCGCTCCCTGCGTCGAAGATAAACACTTGCCCGTTTGCGAACCTCAGAGACACGCAGGATGTGTTACCGCCGTATGTTACGGTTTTCTTCCCGGGTACCGGCAGGGTTCCCCGAACGCCCCAAAATACAAGCTCCATCCGGTCCTCAAGGATACGCTGGAGTCGCTGCGGCAGGTCTGTGGCACTCACCGGCTTGACAATGTACGCATCCGCGCCCAAGGTAAACGCCCGGGAGCGATCGATTTCATATGTTTTGCCGGTCACCATAACGATTTTGGTGTCTGCCAGGGTCGGTTGACGACGCAGCATCTTGCACAATTCAAGGCCGTCAATATCCGGCATCATGATGTCCAGCAGAACACAGTCCGGCTTCCATTGGAGAATCTGCCGCAACGCATTCGAGCTCGAGGTCGTCGATTTCACAGCATGACCTTCCAGCTCTAAAATCCGGGTCAGTAGTTCCACCGTAATGGGATCGTCATCGACGATATAAAAACGATTCGCTTTTGTCATAATGTATCCTGGAAACGGGCAGTTTCAGCAGGCCACCGCTTGCCCGGAGAACCCAACGTCTCCGTACCTTCGTTTTCCTGCGTTCGTTTAGGATCCGATTTTCAACGTTTTGTCATCCGGATTCGAGCTTTCTCCCGGGTCCTGTGCATCGGCTGATGCCAGGTTCACGGTGGCGTCGTCCGGGTCCACCGGTTTCAGATGGAACTCCAGCAATGTTCTCGGACCGAGCTGGATCTGGGCGCCATCAAAAAGGCTGCTGGTATCGAGGGATATCCTCCTGCGATTGACAATCGTACCGTACCGGCTCCCTAAATCACGAAGATAATACGTATTGTCGTCAAAGTAAATTTCGGCGTGTTTTCGAGAAACGGATTTGTCGGCGATGACAATGTCATTCTGCACATGCCGGCCGATTTTCGATTCTCCCTGGATATCGAATACATGACCCGAGTCCAGCCCCGGGCTGGTAATGACTGTCAGTGAGGCCATCGGCACACTGGCCTGGGAGCCGATGTCGGGGAAAAACACAGTTTCGTCCTCATCCCCCATGACCGGCGGAGATAGAGACGGCACCAATCCAGATTTGGCTTTTTTTAAGGACAGATCATGGATAGGCGCCCGTCGCCGTATCATCCTGATGCCGCCATAGACCCCTGCCGCCGCCACAATCACCACAATCCACACCATCACGATGGACCACTTGCCTCTCGGATCCGGGTCGGGTGCCTGGGTTATCCTAACACTGACGTCGTCGGACCCGATCTGACGGTAAATGTCTTCAACCGAGACCTTCAGCGCATGAGGCCCTGGCGTTAGATCTTCGGTGTTCAACTGAAACAGGTCAAATGGGGGTCCGCCCCTCTCCGTGTGTAGCCGTGCGTCGATAAACAGTCTGACCTTGGATAGCGCTGCATCGGACGTGATACGCACCTTTACCGCGACCTTCCCCTCGAGGGACTGGGCAGGTTTCGGCTCTGTAATCTCCACCTCCGGCGCGGCCGATGACACCGTAATTTCAGCAACACCCAACTGTGCCGAGGCCGTGACGGCCTCTACGCGGAGCACATGCAACCCTGATGTCAAACCGTTGGTGTTCCATTCAAATCGGTCCAACGGCGGTGTTCTGATCTCGTTCTTCAGCTGACCGTCCACATAGTATCGCACTTTAGCAATCTCGTCCTCAGGGCGCAGTTCAAGCTGTACCTGAACGATACCCCGCACGCGGTCATCGGTCTGGGGGGTAACAAAACGGACATCGGGCGCGAGCCGTGCCAGGAGGGGAGGTGACCAGAACCGTTTCTCATCGTGGGCCGCATTGCCGTTATCCCGCACTTTTATCACGAGGCTGTGCTCGCCGCTGGGTGCCCGTGAGATATATTGAACGCGGTATTGGTTTTTCAGCTGCTCGGCAATAATCTGATACATTTGTTTGAGTTCTGAAAAAGAGGCTGCCAGAAGTCTATGCCCGCCCGTCAGCCGGGCCATTCTGCCCAGTTCGGCGGCATCCACCCTGGGTCCGACGCCGATGGTGTATATGGGCACTCGGATGGTCTGTGTGGTTGCTGCATCAATCATGTCACTGAACTGGTGATCACTGCGCGGGAGGCCGTTCGCCTGTTCATCTGTCCCGTCTGTCAGGACGATGACCGCCCGCCGCCCTTTCGGAATTTCGGACGCCTTTTTCACGGCATCGATGACGGTATCGTATAAACGGGTGCTGGCCTTTGGCGTGGCACGAATATCGGCGATCAGACGGGCAACCGCTTTGTGATCTAAACTAAAGTCGACCAACGGGGTTGTTTCCCGGTCAAACGTGAACACCGCAATGCGATCTTCGGGAGAGAGCATCGATATGAAATCGATTGCAGCCCGTTTGGCGGCGACAATGGCTGTGGTACCCGAGCCGTCCCTGGCAAGCATACTGCCGCTGGTATCCAAGGCGAGAACGATGGCCATGGGATCCGCGGTCCGGGCTACCGTGTCGATAGTGATCGTCTGCCCGTCCTCAATAGCCGTAAATCGCTGAGCGGCCAATCCGGCAATGGCGCGATCATCCGCATTCGAAACGGTCACGAAGGCTCGCACCTGGTTCCCCGGCTGTTCCGCATCCGCCGAGACATCGATGGAATTAATCGTCAGGCTTCGCAGCGACGCCCCCCGGGCAGCAGGACCAAAAAAGCTCAAGGTGATCAAGCCACTTACAAACGCGACGATGATCTGACATCGTCTTGCCGTCAGCAAGGGGCGGCGGCAGCCGGCATCCGGATGATTGTCCCGGTGTGGGGAAGACGTTACCGGGATGCAAGTTGCGAATGACACCCCGGACGGAAGTGTATCTCGTTCCGCCGGGCCACACGTTTGATCATATGCATCAACGGTGTGCGGCTTGGCCATGAAAGCTTCCATCGTGTGCGACATCCGGATAACGGTGTGATACAATCTACGGAGTTGGAACGTTGACAGCGAAGGCGGTTGGGGCAGGTGAACGTTTGGTGTCATTTTTTCAAAACGGGCTTCATTGTCTGCAGCAGACAACAAAGACGATGTTTTGTGTGCCTTACCCGTATGTTCGAAGGCTACGGCGACCTCCGATTGGGGCCAACCAGCCGGCCGGATCCAGGGTGTCGGTGTTTCCCCTGTGACGTTGGTGAACCCATTTCAACCGCAACGAAAAACCCGAATCGTCATCGTTTTCCAGCCGTATCCGGTGGCTGAAACAATCAATATATATAATAAAAATGTGAACTTATCAAGAATAAAGTAGGTTTCCCGGGAGGTAGGTGCCGGCCGATTAATTGCTTTTGGCCAGCCGTCGGACAAGGGTCCTAGCGAAATTTTTATAGAACAGCAGTTGGATGGATTTCGATGAACGGTCCAACAGCGTGGCGCTGATTTTCAGCAAGGCACAATTTGTGACGGCCACAACGCTGGCCGATCGTGCCTGCCCGCTGATAAAGGACATTTCTCCGAAGCACTCCCCGCCACCGAGGCTTGCGATTGGCGCGTTCGCTTTCTTTACCTGGGTTTTCCCACTGAGAATGATGTAGAAACTGTCGTCGATCTCGCTTTCTTCGACGATCACCTTGCCGCTGGGGACTTTGACGATATTGCTCGCGGCGATCAGCTCCCGAACCTGATCCTTGGTGAAGTTGACGAAAAACGGCACATGATGCACATAATCGATGATGTCCGTGAGTTTTTCGTCGACGGGGGTTCCCGTTAATCCTCGAAGCGCCACCCGCAGATCGTACGCTAAATCCCCGCAGGACTGGTAACGAGCTTTAAGATCCTTGGCAATGGCCTTGCGGGTGATATCTTCCAGGATCGGAGGAAGATCCGGCCGGATGCTGAGCAGGGGCGGCGGGTCTTCATGGGTGATTTTATACATGATCGAAAAATTATTGGCACCGGAGAACGCCTTTTGGCCGGACAAAAGCTCATACAAGACACATCCAAGAGAAAAAATGTCTCCTTGGGGCCCGACGATTTCTTCCTTCAACTGTTCGGGAGGCATGTAACTGGGCGTTCCGAAAATTCCAAGGGGTGCCGTGTTGTCGGTGACCTGTGCGATTCCGAAGTCGGTGATCTTTACTTCTTCCGAATCGTTGAACATGATGTTTGAGGGTTTTACGTCCCTGTGAATAACGCCTCTCTGGTGAGTATATTCGAGTGCCGTGCAGATTGTAAAAATGATGCCCACGGCCCGATCCGCCGGAAGCAAGCGATCTTTGTGGCAACGGGCTTCGAGCGTATCGCCTCTGAGATACTCCATGGCAATATAGCAGTACTCTTCGTAAACCCCAGCGTCGTAGACGGCAACAATGTTGGGATGATTGAGACGTCCTGAGGATTGGGCTTCAAGAAAAAAACTTTATAGATATTCGTCTGAAGTTTTTGAAAGCTTGATGGCTACCAAACGGTCTATATAAGGATCCCGGCCGAGTAGCACAACCGCAGTTCCACCCTGGCCTAATTTGTCCTGTATTTCATATCTGCCGACAGACTGGATTCCCGAAAAATCGGGAAGAAACACGCCGTCGGAGGATTCGTCAATCATAAAGTCCCACCTGGAGGGTTATCGGTCACATTGAAAAAGGCAGGCATCGCGATGCGTCGCAACGGAAAGGGCAGGTCTCGTTTCGTTTGTAGATGAACCATCATCATGTGGTGTGCATCAGATTCGTTATCGCGTATGATGCATGACGGCCGAGTATATGTGGCGGTAAAGATATCTGTCAAGTCATAATCGGCGGGGTGTCGGTAACGTTGGATGACCGGCATACATTCGATGCATGGCCTCCACCTCTGAGCAGATCGCCTGTCGTAATTCATCCGGGGCGATCACCCGGGCTTCCGCACCCCAACTCATCACCCAAAATTTCACATCCTGGATCCCGGCGACCCGCGCCTCGAAGGTAATCGAGCCGTCCCCGTGGGTGTGGATACGCTGCGTGTCATGCCAGATTCTCTCCTGAATGTACTCCGCGGCGATCCTCGAAAAACGGATCGTGACCTGGACCGGTTCGCCGGTGAACACGCCGAAGCTGGATCGGGGAATTGCATCCGCGTCGATGCCCGCAGAGACCTCAAACGTCTCGGCACACACCCGGAGTGATCGGATTCGGTCCAGGGCGAAAATTCGAACATCCTGCCGTTTCTCACAAAAACCGATGATATAGAAGCTGTCATTGTGAAACCACAGCCGGTAAGGGGCAACCCGGCGGCCGGATGTCTGCTTGCGGCGCATCGTATAATAGTCGATATCAATTTTTTTCCTGCCCATAAGGGCATCGTTGACCTGAGAGAGCAACTCATTCATTGATTCGTAATGCTTGTAAGGCCGTTTGCCGATCCATAAGTGTTCCTCCACCTTGTCCAGGTATTCACCGGCATGTGGCGGCAGAAGCGCCTTGATTTTCTTGAAAAGGGACTCCAGGGCATCGTGGAAGTACGTCCCTTTTAGAAAGCGGACCAGGTGACGGCTGAAATAGAGGGCGGTCAGTTCGGTCAAATCCAGGGGAAGGGGCAGCGGTTTCTTGGCACTATCCAATATCTTCCAAAGATTTGTTCCGTCCGAACGATCCGTATATATTGGAAATCCGGCAACTTGGAGTGCCTCCAGATCACGATATACCGTCCGCGAATGGCATTCTAAATCCTCCGCGATTTTCGATACGCTAAGTCCCTGTCTGGAATAGAGAAGGGTCTGGAGTATTTTCCACTGGCGGCCGAGTTGATCTCCTCTTGCCATAGGCTCCTCGTCACATTGCGGTTACATGAACAGAATCCTGTGATGCGTTTTATTCAGCCCCCTCTCACTTCAGGCGTCGCTCTTCGACCTTAGGGCTCCGCCTGCAGGCTACGACCCCGCAAGACGACCCGACAAGCCATTCGTTCGATGAACGCAGACATACCCAGACAGTCCATTTCCACTGTAAATCCAATCATCTCCAGAAATCCTTGCCGTGTTCGGGTCAGCCGTCGCTCCACTTGAACAGGACGGATCCGACGAGCATGAAGAGTATCGTCATCCCCAGCAATGTGATGATTTGATAACCCAGGTCCGTGAGGCCGGCGCCGTCGATGATGATCCGGCGCATCCCCTCGGTGACATGGGTCAGTGGTAAAATTTGAGACATTTTTTGAATCCATCCGGGCGCACCCTCCAGAGAGAACCACACTTCGGACAGAAACATCATGGGCCATGCGATGAAATTGAGCACTCCGTTGGCGAATTCTTCGCTGCTGCTTCGGGAGGCGATCACCAGGCCCAGGGCAATGATGCTCGCGCAGCCCAGGCTGAAGAGGATCACAAGATCGACATACGATCCTTCACTCCGGAAGCCGAAGAGCAGGGCACAACCCGCATAGACAATGACATTGGTCATCAGCAGAAGGGCCATTCGCGAAACCACCTGGGCACCAAGGTATTCAAAAGCAGTCAGCGGGGTAGCTTTGAATCGTTTCAAGACACCGTTTTTGCGATAGCGGACAACGACATAGCCAACCCCGAAGAGGGCGCTGAACATCATATTCATGGCAATGATACCCGGGAAAAGCCAATCGATGTAATGGATTCGTCGGCCGGAAACCGTTTGTTTCCGGGCGTGGCGTGCGATTTCTTCCGGCCTTAAGAGGGTCACGATCAGAAACCCTTCGGAGATTTCCCCCTTCGGGGAAGTTTCACTGATCCAATATTTCAACGGTTCTGAACGGCACTCCACAAGAAGATCAAGCTTGTGACGCTTCAACTTGATAAACCCCTCCTGCCGATCGTTGACTACAATCGATTGGAACACATCAACGCGGCGAACAGCATCGGGGATGTTTTCGCACACGGCTGCCGGAGCTTCAGGTGGTATGATCCCCACCTTATACTGATCGCGTCCTCCCCGTTGGAACAAGATCGCGAAACCCAGGATAATCAAAAACGGAAACAGGAAGTTCCAGCCGAAGGCCGCCCGGTCCCGATAGAACTCCTTGTTGCGCGAGACAAAGATGGTTCGAAATCGTCTAAACATAATCCTCTCAATCAGCGCCGTCTGGTTTGCTCGATTCACTCTTGAACACGCCATGGGGGAGGCGACACTAACCCGGACATTGCACCAAATGGAGACCTTCATGGGCAAGGCAGTTCCTGACGGGGTTACACAGGTACTGACGTACCCCTTGCCGTCTATCCGCTACACGGAGCCGGCAAGGCGCCTCGCTTCGCGATTCGCTGC
>CAFBRK010000264.1 GCA_903231505.1 Olavius algarvensis associated proteobacterium Delta 3
CAAATACCGCTTGATGTCTTTGGTGTTGACCACCGAGTTGTTGGATGCGTCGGCTTGAATGTCGCTGGAGTCCATAAACAGCTTGCGGCCCTGGACAAGGCCGGCATCGGCGCATTGAATGACGATTCTTTCAAAAAAGGTTTGGAACGCTTTGGTC
>CAFBRK010000265.1 GCA_903231505.1 Olavius algarvensis associated proteobacterium Delta 3
GGTCACGGTCACATCGGCGCTTGCCGTGCCGCCCGGGCCCGTGGCAGTAATCGCGTACATCGTGGTGGCCGAAGGCGACACCTCCATGGAACCGCTGGGAGAGACCTCCCCGATATCGGGCACAATGGTGACCGTGTCGGCGTGCGCGCTGCTCCAGCTCAGAGTTGTGGATCCGCCGGCAATGATCGCCTCTGGTTCGGCGTTGATGTTGGCCGTCGGCACCGGATGCACGGTCACGGTCACATCGGCGCTTGCCGTGCCGCCCGGGCCCGTGGCAGTAATCGCGTACATCGTGGTGGCCGAAGGCGACAC
>CAFBRK010000266.1 GCA_903231505.1 Olavius algarvensis associated proteobacterium Delta 3
CGTACTCGAATCTGACATTGGCTGTGGGCATGACCTAACCCAAAATTCTTTCTTGACTTTCAACGGATTAACTTTGCGGTGAACCGTTGATCGTAAAAGAAATCGGAACGCAATTC
>CAFBRK010000267.1 GCA_903231505.1 Olavius algarvensis associated proteobacterium Delta 3
CACGCCCCATCATAATCGGTTACCTCAGTGCTCGAGTGGTTTATGAACACCTAGCAACTAAAACCATGCGATTCAATGGCTATTTGGGCAACAGCCCGTGCAAGACCTGACCCCATTGTCTGCCATGTTCGAAGGATATCACTGGACCGTCAACGCCTTGGTAGGCGTTGCGCTGGTGCTCGCCGGTAATCTGATAATTTTGACACCGCGTTCAACATTCCGCAGGATTTTAAGTCAATTTAGAGACATTTCCGTTTTAAAGGGCGGACGGATTCGGTATTCGAAATAGAAAAAGGATTTAAAATGTCCCGCATAAGAATTCCAAAAAATATCAGCGAGTGGAACGAATTTGGGAAAGATTACCTGCCAGGCCACGTAGGTATTGAAATTCTATCGGTTGGACAGGATGAATTGCGCGCACGGATGAAAGTTCGGCAGAACATATGTGCCCCGAACGGATTTCTGCATGCCGCTTCTGTTGTCGCACTTGCCGATACGGCGTGTGGGTATGCTACTGTCAACAACCTTCCCGAGGGTGCGACGGGTTTCACAACGATTGAACTCAAAACCAATTTTATCGGGACATCCCTCGAGGGTAATCTTGCTTGCATTGCCAGACCGGCGCATATGGGGAGAACAACCCATGTATGGGATGCGGAGGTATCTGCTGAAGAAGCTGAACGACCTATCGCTTATTTTCGCTGCACCCAGATGATACTCTGGCCGAAAACATAAAAAGTGGCGCCAAGGAGTCATTGGCCTCGACCGGAGATCGGGATATCTCTTAGATAGATGCGCACATCGAGACCTGAGGTAAACAGAATGTCCAAACGAAAGTTTTCGACTCTACCCCAAACAGACAGCCCGGAAGACCTGGTGAGACAGGTCGTCGACGCTTGCACGGATTGTGATTGCTGCCGGTCCATTATGGACACCAGCTGTCTTTTCTTTCCGGAAATCTATACGTTGTGGGATCGGGAACAAGAAACCGGGGAGCAGATCACTGCCGAGGAATTTCGGCGGCTTGTGGATCTTTGCAATTTCTGTGCGCTGTGTCCATGTCCCGATATCCGTGCGGATATAATCACGGCCAAAACCCTTTTCATAGACCGGGAAGGTCTCGCGCCTTATATCCGGACCCTGGAGGATGTTGAGCGTGTAGGGAAGCTCTGCGGCGCCATACCCCGACTTGCCAATTCTATGCTGCAATCCAAACCCATTGGTAATCTGATAAAAAAGTCTGCGGGGATCCATGCCAAACGGAAGCTTCCGGTTTTTCCGGAGGAGAGTTTTCCATCATGGGCCAGACGTCGGAATCTGAATGAACAACCATCAGAGCATCGTCATCGGAAAGTCGCTTATTTTGCCGGCTGCACCGCCCGGTATTTATTTCCAGATGTTCCCAAAGCCGTCATCAAGGTTTTTGAAAGGAATCGCATATCGGCATATTACCCTGAGCAAAATTGCTGCGGCATGCCGAGTATGCTGGAAGGCGATCGAAAACTGACCTTGACCTTTGCCGAGCGCACCGTCTCACACCTGGCCGAGGTTGTATCAGAAGGGTATGATATTGTCTGTTCTTGCCCAACTTGCGGTTTCATGCTGAAAAACGCCCTTGTCGAAGGCGCCTACTATTCGAAAGAATATCAGGATCTTGTCGGCGGAGACGAGCGGAGCATGAAGATTCCCGAGGTAAAAAAGTCCCTCTCGGGTCCGTCCGGCGGGCACCGTCTGCCGACGGAGCTCAATGCCAAATTTGGTGAGCACCATATGACCAGTGAGACGATGAAGGTGGGAAATGCAACGGACAGTTCTGTGAACAAGATGCAGCTTCGGGTGCTGGACAAATCCATTTACGGCAAAATTCTCAAAGACGACGGGTATTTCTCCGACATAGATCCCCTGAAACGGATCGACGTTGCTGAGAGCACGTATGATCTCGGAGAATTTTTACTGAATCTGCACCACCGTGGGGAATTCAACTCCGAATTGGCCCCGGTTCCCGGGGAGACCGTGTACTATCCGCCTTGCCATCAGCGAGAACAGGAAATCGGTACGCCTTACCTGGACCTCATGGGATTGATCCCCGACTTGTCGATGAAATCCTTCCCAAGCACTTTCCACTGCTGTGGCATTGCTGGAATCATGGGCTTTAAGCGCGATTTTCATAACGCTTCAATACACATGGGCAGCCGATTGATGGCGACGATAAAGCAGTTGGATCCCGACTATCTGATTACCGATTGTCTGAGTTGCCGCTTGCAGTTCAACCAGATGAACACCTACCCTGTCTTGCATCCTGTTGAAATCCTATGCAAATCATACAATATCCGCTAAGAGATACACTCAGAATCCTTCTGAACCGTTTAAATCTATTTCACAATACGGCGCTTTGGCCTGCTCCAGCCGCTGCATCTGGGCGACGGTGATGGCGATAACGTTGACGACATTTTCCATTTCGGTATTGCGCTGCAGAACGTTGAACGGTTTGCTGATACCCATTAGCAGTGGCCCCACGGCCTTGGCCCCCCCCAGGCGTTCCAGCAGCTTGTAAGCCATGTTGCCGGATGACAGGTCAGGGAAAATCAGCACATTGGCCGCTTTCCCCAAGCGGTTGAACGGAAACTGTTCGGACAGCGTTTCGGTCACAACGGCCGTGTCGGCCTGCATTTCTCCATCGACCAAAAGCCCCGGTCGGCACCGTCGCACAATTCCAACCGCATGTGCCACCCTGCGGGCATTGGCGTCACGGACGCTGCCGAAATTCGAATAGGAAAGCATGGCCACCCGAGGTTCCATATTGAAAAACTCCGCCATCTCTGCCGCCAGGATAGCAATCTCCGCCACGGTCTCTGCATCCGGACAAATATTGACGGTGGTGTCGGCCAACAGGTACGAACGATTTTTTATAATCATCAGATACAAACCGGACACCTTGGAAACCCCGGGCCGCCTGGGAATGACCTGAAGAACCGGGCGGATAGCGTTCGGGTAGCTCTGATCGATACCGTGTACCTGACCGTCGACCATACCCTCATGGACCATCATGGCCCCAAAGACATAGGGGTTGCGCAGTTGCCGGCGGGTTTCCGTCATGGTCCACCCTTTGCGGCTGCGCATGTGGAACAATTTTTCGGAAAAGGCGTCGAAATAGCCATTGTCTGCCGGATCGATGATCTCAAATCCGTCTACAGGAATTTGAAGCTCCGCGGTCAGCCCATTGATGCGCCGGTTGTTGCCTAAAAGCAATGGATGCGCGATGCCTTCTCTGAAGGCCTGATAGGCCGCTCGCAAAATTACCGGATGTTCGCCCTCGGGCAGAACGATGCGTTTGGAATTCTGCTGGGCGGTGGTGATGATGCTCCGCATGGTTTCGCGCTCGGGACCCAATGTCGCCTCCAGGCGATGGGTATATTCGACGGTGTCGAGCGCGATGCTCCCGGCGACTCCACTTTCGACCGCTGCCGCCGCCACGGCAGGCACCACCTTGAGCAAGACCCGGGTGTCCAGGGGCTTTGGAATAATATAATCGGTTCCGAATTGTATGGGGCTCCCCCCATAGGATCGAATGACAGCATCGGGCACATCTTCCCGGGCAAGTTCCGCCAGAGCCCTTACAGCCGCCACCTTCATCTCTTCATTGATTGTGGTGGCATGCACATCCAACGCCCCCCTGAAAATATACGGAAATCCCAGAACATTGTTGACCTGGTTGGGGTAATCGGAACGGCCGGTGGCCACAATGGCATCGGGTCTGATTTTTTTGGCATGATCATAGTCGATTTCCGGATCCGGATTGGCCAGGGCAAAGATAATCGGCCGGGCGTTCATACTGGCGATCATCGCTTCGGTAAACGCATCTTTTACGGATAGTCCCACCAGCATATCGGCGTCGACCACAGCCTTTTCGAGGTGCCGTTTGCTTGTTTCCAGAGCAAATTCGGATTTGTACCGGTTCATCCCCTCCTGTCGACCGCGGTAAATTACCCCTCTGGAATCGACCATGATCAGATTTTTCTTCCGGACGCCGAGTTGCACGTAAAGCCTCGCACAGGCTATCCCGGCCGCACCGGCACCGTTTATCACAACCCGCAGGTCTTCAATCCGTCGATCGGTCAAGGCGACGGCATTCAGCAGGGCCGCGCCGGAAATAATCGCGGTCCCGTGCTGGTCGTCGTGAAAAACAGGGATATCCATCTGGCGCTGCAACTGCTCTTCAATGTAAAAGCAGTCCGGGGCGCGAATATCCTCCAGATTGATACCGCCAAAGGTCGGTTCCAACAATTTAACGGTATGGATGAACTCGTCCGTATCGGTGGTGTTGATTTCGATGTCGAACACGTCGATATTCGCAAAACGCTTGAACAGGACGGCTTTCCCCTCCATGACCGGTTTTGCGGCCAGGGGGCCGATATCGCCCAGGCCCAGAACCGCGGTCCCGTTGGTGATGACAGCGATTAGATTTCCACGGGTAGTGTAATCAAACGCGCATTCGGGATTCTTTTCAATATCCAGACAAGGCACGGCGACACCGGGCGTATAGGCGAGGCTGAGATCGGTCTGGGTGAGGCAGGGTTTGGTAGGGACCACTTCGATTTTTCCCGGACGGGGCTCTCGGTGATACTGCCGTGGGGCATCATCATTGCGCATGTGGATCTCCTGATTCAGATCTGTGAAAATGATTCAAAAAAGGGAAATTGTTCTTTGCCGACTTCTCGAAACCGAAAATCAGGTATTAAAATTTTGGAAAGCCCCGTATTTTGACTTCAGAAAGATACCGCCAGGTGAGGCCTGGCGGTACAGGAATAACCAATCTGCTCCACTGCTCCTTTCTTCGATCATCACTTCGTTTTACGTCTGTTCCAGAACAACAACCTCGATTTTCCCTTCCAGGGCGGACTTGAAGGTTTCGGCGTCCGAAGTATCCCCGACGATAGCGCCATAATGCATGGGGATGGCGATCTGTGGTTGAATGGCCAGGGCGGCCTCGACGGCTTCTGCGGCCGTCATGACATACGTACCGGATATCGGCAGCAGGGCGATGTCCGTCTTGAGTCCGCTCATTTCCGGGATGTAATCGGTGTCCCCGGCATGGTAGATACGCACCCCGTCCATTTCCACGATGAACCCGAGCCACCCCTTTTCTTTGGGATGAAACGACTTGTCCACATTGTACGCCGGCAATGCTTCTATGGTAACTCCCTCTACGGTGATGTGTTCACCGGGGGTGAGGATTTGGACATCCCCGGACAGCTTGGTCGCGGAGTCCTTTTCGGTGATGACTTTCGTGCCGGGGACTTGCACCTTTGACACATCGTCCGGTGAGCAGTGGTCGAAATGCTCATGGGTCACCAGCACCAGGTCTGCCGGGGCGCCGGAACCGATCTGATAGGGATCTATGTAGATGGTTTTGGATCCTTCGATCCGAAAGCTGTCGTGCCCCAGCCACTTGATATTGATGATCATTTCTTGAGGTGTCATTTTCCCCTCCCTCCTATGGCGGGTGTTGGATAGTTGCCACCCACGCTAATTTAGGTTTTGTTGGCTGTCAAGATTTCAGTCATCGTTCACGTTTGCCCCTGGAACCCATCTTGCCAAGTTCTGGATAATCGCCTAAAATAAATATGTCGAACCTGAAAAGCACCTCGGACGCCTGGCTATCAAGAAAGAGATGATATGAAGCTGCAAACCTGTGTGGCGCCCACCGGCGAGTTTGTTATCGGCAAACACGAACCCAGTTTTACCGTCGATAATTTTCGAGAGACAGATACCATCCTGTCCCTGGGAGAACTGGCAGGTGGCCAGCCCGTCATGAACACGGTGAATTTCCCCAACGGCGCTGTCGAAGTGACCGGTGCCGATGGTGTGATCGAAGTCGCCAATCCCTTCCCCTTTCGAGGTGCGACCTACATTTTGCAAAAATCTGCCGACCGCTGTGCAAGCGACCCCACCCGGATTTCCCTTCCCACGCCGGCCGGGACATCCTTTCATGGGTTTATCCGGCATTTGCTCGCCGAAAAAGAGATTTCCGACGAGCGGCTGGACCAGATATTTCGAGATCTGCCGGCTTCGATCAAGATCGCTCTGGCCACCACGTCAACGGATCCTGAAGATCTCATCCGACTGGCGCATAGCTGCGGTAAGTTTGTGTGCGATTCCGGAAGCGGACAACCTGTTGGGCTTCGTTTTAAAGAAAGGCGCCATGGGGTCATGAATCCTGCCACGGAAGACCACTTTCTTTTTGAGACCATTGCAAACAATTGGTATCTACCGAACGTTTATAAGGAGGTGATGGTGCTGCGCCCCGGTGTTCAGGGCGGCAGTGAGATCGTGGGCGAATGGCGAGATCCGGATTCCGATAGTCATGTATTCGAGTATCTGCGGCGGAACAGTTATATTCCCTGGGGACACTATGCTGCCAACATGGCCCATGATGCCATTCGCTACCGAACGGAAGACCTGACGCTGAACGACATGTTCGGCATGCGCCATCTTTATTATCAGCGAACATTCGTTCGCATGGCAAAAGCGCTGAACCTGCATGTGCCGACATCCCCAGGCGGACTCTCGGTTCAAGATATGGAAATTCTACGAGAGGCGAGCCTGAACACCATGATCTCAGGTATCCCGATTCCGTTTGCGAGCACCTTATGGGGGTGGAATTTCGGTTTTGACTATGCTCCCAGCAGGTATCGCCTTCATGCGTCACATCAGCAAATTCATCAGCAATATGCGCTGGTGCCGGATACGGTCCGATCCGAAATATCTCCCGCTGGATCGATGCCGTCTTATGGCTGTGCCGGGCTGATTGGAGAGTTCATCGACAGATATCGGGACGACATGGGTGTCTCATTTTTCCCCGCTTACCTGGACGCCATCAAACGCAATCGTCGTATGGACGGCGCCACGGATCGGCCCCAGAGCCTGGTTGTTTTCCAGGATGAACGGGTTATGGTGTTTGTGCCGAAAGCCCAAACCTCCCAGTGGGAGCTGCAAGTCATGCCGCTGGTTCCGGTCGGGCATATTCTGGAAGCAGACACGGACATGCGCCGTTCCCTGGACAGGGCCATCTATGCGGCCATTCAGGTGTTGAGCCGACTGGGGGCCAGAATGGTCACTGTTTTAGAATATCCCAAGCGGTTCGACCGCTTTGACTCCGATCAACACCTTCTCTATGCGTTTCTGCCTCGGATGCCGGAATCCCCGGGGGCGTTCAGTGAGGCCCAGTTGCGATGGGTGAACGGGCATTACCCGGAGGATTTCGCGGCTGTCTGCCGGGATAAGCTGGCCTCCGTCCCTGACATTTCATGAAATCGATCAAAAAGGGAAACGGTTGAAGATCGTTCTGACCAACGATGACGGCTATGGTGCACCAGGTCTGGAAGCACTTGCCGACTGCTTTGACAAAGAAGTGGATCTCTGGGTGGTGGCCCCGTCCGAAGCCCTGTCCGGTGTCGGACATCGTGTGACCACCCGCGAGCCGATTCCAGCATGGACCGGCGGATTTCGGAAAATCCGCCTGGGCGGGACTCCAGCCGATTGTGTCCGCGTTGCGCTGAAGCGCCTTTGCCCGGATGCCGACTGGGTGATTGCCGGAATCAATCCCGGCGCCAACCTGGGTTCGGATGTCTACCAGTCCGGAACGGTGGCGGCGGCCCGCGAAGCCGCAATTCTTGGCCATCGCGCCATAGCGATCTCACAGTATATTTCCAGAAACGGAGAGCTTGACTGGAACGCCACAGGCCATCACGCACGCAACGTACTCACGTACCTACTATCCAGGGATCTCGATCCCGGTTTTTTCTGGAACGTGAATCTGCCGCATCCCCTTGATATCGACACCCCCCCCGACTACGTCCACTGTCCACTGGACAAACTTCCCCATGATTATGATTATCGCAAGGAAGGGGAGGCGTATGTTTACGAGGGGATTATCCATGAGCGCCCCCGGGAAACCGGGCGGGATGTGGATGTCTGTTTCGGGGGAAATGTCGCGATTACCCGGTGCGGCGTGGAGGTTGTCGGGCAGAATTCCGGCCGGCCGGGAGAAATCCCGTGACGGTTCCGCCAGCGGCCATTGCCTGGTTCGTATCGCCCCACGGATTCGGACACGCGGCACGGGCTGGGGCCGTCATGGAAGCCATCTTCGACCTGGACGCGTCTGTTCGGTTCGAGGTGTTCACGACAATTCCGGCATGGTTTTTTCAGGAAACCCTCAACAGCGACTTTGGATACCATGTTCTCGAAACCGATATCGGCTTCGTACAGAAAACCCCGTTTGAAGCCGATGTGAAGGAGACGTTTCAGGCTCTGGATCGTTTTCTGCCCTTTCCTGAAGATCGGCTGCAGGCTCTTGCCCGTCAGGTTCGGGATCTGACCTGCCGCCTGGTGGTGTGCGACATTTCCGCCCTGGGGATCCGCGTTGCCCAAACCGCCCAACTCCCTTCGGTACTCGTGGAGAATTTCACCTGGGACTGGATCTATCGAAATTATGACGATCCCTCACCGATCCTGGGCACCTGCGCCAGCTATCTGAACCAGTGCTATCAATCCGTGGATCATCACATCCAGACCGAACCGATCTGCCACCGTCAACCGGCGGCCCTGACGGTCGGTCCGGCCAGCCGCAAAATACGGAACCCTCGTGCGGTCACACGACGGCAACTAGAGGTCGAAGCAGAGCAGATACTGGTATTGATCACCACCGGTGGGGTCCCGAAAGACCGCCCGCCCATGGATGCGCTTAAACAGTTTCAGAGCATCCAGTTTGTCGTTCCCGGGTTGACCGAAACAGTTCGGGAAGATAATGTGCTCTGTCTGAAAAACACATCGTCATTTTATCACCCCGACCTGGTGGCGGCGGCCGATGCGGTCATCGGGAAAGCCGGTTACAGTACCATTGCCGAAGTCTTCCACTCCGGGGTGCCGTTCGGATATGTCTCCCGGCCCGAGTTCCCGGAGTCCAGGGTGCTGGCCGGATTCATCGAGACCGAAATGACCGGCATCCCCATCGATCGACGCACGTTTCATTCGGGAGCTTGGGAAACAGAACTTGGGCGTTTGTTGCGTATGCCCCGCCGGTGGCCCGGTGCATCAAACGGGGCGGTTCAAATAGCAGAATATATCTTGAATTTGATTCACCAGTCAAAGGAGATCTGAATGAAGATTCTGGGAATTTCGGGCAGCGCGCGGAAAAAAGAAAAATCCGGGGTATACAAACTCGTACGCACGGTGCTGGAAAACACCGGATGTGAAACCGAACTGGTTTCCCTCCGCGGGAAAAAGATATCCGGGTGCATCGCCTGCCTCGGGTGCGTTAAGGACAATATCTGCAAGGTGGAAGATGATCTGACTCCCCTGAGAGACGCCATCGTGGAAGCCGATGCCTTTGTGTTCGGTGCTCCGAACTACTACTCCACTTTGAGTGCCATTTCCCACGCTTTTCTCGAGCGCTGGTTCCAGTTTCGCCACCGGGAAGGAAACACTCTCTGGGGCAAACTTGGAGTGGCTGTCGGCGTCGGCGGCACCAGCGGGCAGTTTCCGGCCGACGACATCGAGAGGTTTTTTGCGTATAATTTTGTTGAAACCATCGCCAAAGTGACCGGGCAGGGAGCGGCTTCCTGTTATTCCTGTGGTCACGGTGAGACCTGCAACGTGGGTCTCCCCATGATGCTTCACGGACCGGAGGTGCACATCACCGACGACATGATCCCGGATGTGACCAAACAGCCGACGGTCATGCAGTCGGCCGCCGATGCCGGTCGTCTTCTTGGGGAGCGCCTTCGCAATGACCACGATCGGGAGAATGTGACCCTCATGATGCAGCAGAAGATGATGGAGATGTTGGGGGAATCTGTTTAAAAAGCGAAAATTAGCCGCCCGCTCATCCCGCCACGGCGGGATTCACTCGACGGACGCAGACAATCTCCGGCAGGCGTGGCCGGATATTCTATTCGACGCCCTTCGGGCAAATCGGGGATGTTCAGAATTTCGATGATTCTGAACAGATGCACTATATTCGAATTTTTGTAAAGTTTCGCGAAGCGATGACTTATTTGAGACGAGCATGCTTGTCCCGCCATAGCTTAATGTGACGGCGGATCGCTCGGCTCAAAAGTCTGTGTCTGTCTGCGCGTGTCTGCGGCTAATCAAAAAATCGCTGCGTACTGATTGTACTTCTTCATGAGCTCTTCGCTCTGCTTTATGTAGTCCATGGCCGTGTCGATATAGGAATCGATTTGGGTGACGAATTCATAGGGAATATTTAAAAATTCTATCCCGTAATTTTGGCCCCGCTCCGTCGTTTGGATATTTCGTACGACACCTTTAAATTTCAGCACTCCTTCGGCCCCCATTACTGTAAAGTCAAGGGACACGAAATCGTTGATACCGGGCGGCGTTTCCTTCAATGATTCGGTTTTTAAAAAGAACCGGCATCCGATCTGGCTCATGTTCAGAATGATGCCGTCAACGTTTTCTTCGTCAAAACGCATGAGGGCAGGGATAAAGCAGGCAATTCGACGGGTGCGGCGGGCACTGATGCTTTCGATAGCGGCCGGATAGTCCAGAAAAATAAGCGGAAACGGGTCTGTCGATATGTTGAGGACGGTCGATTGACATTCATACATGTCCCCAAGGTGCAGGAACCGGAGCTGGATCGTATCCTGTTCGCTCAAAGAAAATTCCCCATCCGGCAAATCCGGTTTCTTGACGATCAGAAAACGTCCCGGCTCCTTACCGATGACATGGGTCTCGAAGGGCTCATCTACGCCTTCCAGAATTATCTGGAGCGGGAATCCGATTGTTAAATTGATATCGACCTTTGGACTTGTCATGGGCACCTCCTGATACTGCCAATCAGCATAATCTCTGCATAAACCATATCAGACATGCCCATAATACCCTAATTTGTGGTCGATAATCAAAGAAAAAGCCCCGGAGCGGATGCTCCGGGGCTTTTTCAGGTGTTTCCGCAGGACAGACAATATGCTGATAATTGCCTGAAATCTATTAACCCGGACATTGCACCAAATGGAGGCTTTTCGGCCAAGGCACTTCGAGGTGAAGCTGTAGTAAATTACCGCGAACCTCGAATAACGCCGGCCATGAAAGTCTCCGTTTGGCCCGAAGGGTGAAATCTCTTCAGTCAGTTTTAAGTATATTGAACATTGCACATGGCATTCTTGCTCACATACTCGTGTTTACGATAACATATCGAATTTGCTTCTTTTTAGCCAAGCGCTGAAAAGATTTCATGCAATTTCCGGGTTAAGGTTACGCGGATTCTGCTACGGCGCCGGCAACGGATTCCTCTCGGGGCTTCACCTCGATCCAGGGTTTGCCCACAGGAAGAAGGTCCATGCCGAAGACCTGCAGGTAAATGACATGAGCCATCATGTACCAGGCGCTGAGGGCACAGATAATCAGATCGATGGCGGCAATCTTGGTCAAACCGGGGTAACCGAAATGGGCAAGATCCAGCAGAATAAAGCCGATCAACAACGTGGTAAAGGTAAATGCCATTGCGCCGTGTATCCGGAGGGCGGCAAACCACAGGATGGCGGTGTAGCCGGTCCAGACAATGAGAAACCATCCAATATCCGTACCGGAGGATTTGTAGATTCCGAAGTGATTGAGCAGGAAGATGACGCCCAGCGCAATCCAGAATGCCCCGTAGGAGACAAACGCGCTGTAGCCAAAATTGTTGTTGCACTTGAATTCCTGATACCCGGCGATCATTTGTGCCATGCCGCCGAATACAAGTCCCAGGGCGACGATCGGCCCGACACCGCACCAACCCAAATTGTGAAACTGCAAAATCAACGTGGTCAGACCGAAACCGGCAAGACCCACAACCGCTGGATTTCCCTGACTGGTTTGACTCATGGGTGTGTACCCTCCCTTTCTAAATAGTGTTTAAAAACCAAATGCTCAGCACAGGGTCCATCCCTGCGCCTGAAAATTAGCCCGGGGGAAGCATTGATTGCTCATCTTATAACCCGTCCCTCTTGATAAGCGTTCCCCCCATAGGATGGCTTCCCCTGGGCGAATCGAATTTCACTTGTGCGGATTGTAATCACTGAATACAGTTCAGTCTTTGGACAAAGTAAATCGAAGACAAATCGATGAAAGAGCCGGCTTCAATTCAAGAACTCTCTGATTATTAGCAAACTTTATGCCATTATCGGATCTTTTTATAAGATACTGAAATATTGTATTAAAAACCGAAATCGCGTGGTGTCGACGCGCCAAGTCGATATACAATAAAAGTTGTGATTCCGTCGGCGAATTACACATAAAGATTGTGAAAACAGGGGGTTAAAGGTGGTTGTGGCAGGTTGTGGCTACAACCATTGTTGTGCGGGTATCGGTGATGATTTGTGATCCAATTAACCTTTTGGATGGTTTCCCGCGGTTGAATCCACCGGTGGTCTTCGTGTATAACGCTTCCACTTTCAAATTCTATGATGGCATATCCAAGGAGCGCTTGCTGATGAATCGCTTTCTCATGATCGATGTGGGTGCCGGAACCATGGACATCTTGTATGTAGATATGGAATCCGGGGCACAATATAAAGCGGTTGTTGCGTCGCCTGTCCGGACCATCGCGTCATCCATTGAAAAGACCCCGGGGAATCTGTTGGTTACCGGCTGTGAAATGGGGGGAGGCCCGGTTTCCCAGGTTCTGATACGCCGAGCCGGCGAATCCAGAGTCGTCATGTCAGCCCCGGCAGCCGCCACACTTCATCACGACTTGGAGAAAGTCAGATCATGGAACATCGAGGTCGTGGAGGATGAAAAAGTAACCCACTACCAGAAAAAAAGGTCCTTTTCCCACGTCACGCTCGGCGATCTGGAACCGGCGCGCCTGGACCGGATTGTCAAAGGGTTCGGAGTTCCGTTCAAGTTCGATGTGGTCTGCTTTTGCGCACAGGATCACGGAATACCGCCCACGGGGGAGTCCCATCTCGATTTCAGGCACAGGAAATTCCGGGCCAGGTTGGACCGGCATCCGTTTCCCCATATTCTGCTTTTCGAGAAAGACGAGATCCCCGAAGAGTTAAACAGGCTGCGATCGGCTGCACTGGTTGCCTCAACTCTTCCGACCCAAGAAATTTATGTCATGGATAGCGGCATGGCCGCCATCCTGGGAGCCTCCACGGATTTGGCCTGCACCGGCAAAAAGCGACTCCTCGTGATGGATGTGGCCACTTCCCACACGGTGGTGGGCGCTTTGGAAAATGGGGAGATCGCCGGAATCGTGGAATATCATACCCATGACCTGACCCGGGATCGACTGGAAGAACTGATCGTGGATCTGTCCGACGGCAGACTGAGCCACGAGGCGATTTTAGAAGAGGGTGGCCATGGCGCATACATCCGAAAGCCCTTCGGATATGCCAACGGAGAGATTCTTCTGGCCACCGGGCCAAAGCGGGAGCTGATTGGAGGCTCTAAATTACCGATAGTTTGGGGCGCCCCATTGGGCGACAACATGATGACCGGCACCGCGGGCCTGCTGCAGGCGGTATGTCGAAGAAAACACCTGGATATGCGGCCTTCTTCAAGCCCGTAACGTCACCGGAGTGCCGCCTACCGGCGTGCCAAACGTCTATCCCGTTCATGGCCACCAAACCTGCTCCGCAACCCATCGGAACATACTCAGGGCAAGGCCATTACCATAAACATGCAAGGAGTTGAACCATGAACACTCACACGGGGTTTCTCAAACGCGAAGATTGCGTATTGCTTTTGGTCGACATCCAGAAAACGCTGTTCGATCTGTGCGTCGATAACGATCTGGTGCAGAAGCACGTCGCTGCCTTGATCGATATCTGCCGAATGCTGGACGTGCCGATTGTGATCACGCAGCAGAACCCGGAAAAGATCGGGCCGTTTATACCGGAGCTGGTTGAGCGAGCGGAAGATGCGCTGGTCTTCGATAAAATGGAATTCAGCTGCTTCCAGAATGAAGCCACTGACCGGGCCATCGCTTCGCTGAATCGTCGAACCATTCTGCTGGCCGGCATCGAAACCCACATCTGTATCTGCCAGACCGGGCTGGATGCTGTTTTAGCGGGGTATCGCGTTCATGCCGCATCGGACGCGATCACCTGCCGCAGTCTACCGAACAAAGTCATCGGGCTGGACCGTTTGGCAAAGGCCGGCGTCGTCATGAGCTCGACGGAAATGATTATCTTCGAGCTGCTCAATCGCGCCGGAACGCCGGAATTCCGTGAAGCCCTGCCGGTTCTCAAAACCCTGTGAAAAACGTCTCACGCAGGAGACGTCTCTTTGTCTGTTGCAAGCGGACCCGGCAGATTGATGTCCGTTGGGGGGAGGCGCCCGTTAATTGGATAGCAGCCGAAACACACGCGAAAGGGCGCCCTTAAACTTAGATTGTCGTTCGGCTAGGAACTCCGTGTCAGCGCGTTGTAAAAGTTCCGGACGCTTTTCCAGCACCAACCTCGCCGCAAGCTCAGCGGCGTTACCCGTGAATTCCGCGCAATGCCGATGATGCGCTTTTTTATCATGACGGAAGTTCCGGGACAGCGCCCGGCAGCAGGTCGACCCGTGTGCCGCTTTGAATGCATCATGAAGTTCCCGTGAATTGTCACGCATCTCCTTCCGGTGGCGGTAGGGATGATCTTTCCCCAACAGCAAGCCGGATCCGAGCACCGCGCCGCTAACGGCGCCGCACATGCACCCGCTATCTCCCATCGCCTCTGAAAAAGGGGCGGCCATCGAAATGGCCTGATCTTCGGTCAGCCCGCCGTTCAGGCCCTGGTTCAGGGCCACCATGACCGCTTCGGCACACAACAGTTGCCGGGTTTCATACAGATTGAGGGCGCGTTCCCGAATTTGTGCGATCAGCGCTTCCGCAGGGGACGGGTGTTTTTCTTCTGTTTTCATTTGCCAGTTATAAAACCTTCAGATTCGGAATGTCCGTTGGCTCCCCGGTTTATTAAAAGCACCTTATCATCGGGGTTGAACCAAGAGACATTTCCGGTACTGAGGTTACATTTTGTTACCCTTTTACTGAATAGGATTCATGCAATTTTCAGGCGATCGACGAGATTACCTTTCTGTGTCGCCTGACCTGCCTGGTTCGTGTGAATCACTTTCAATCAGGTGAAGACGGCGTCGGCAATCATTGGAAGGCCTTTAAAAGAGTGGTGCTTCTTGAAAAGGATATTGTCTTTGATTCGGGAATGCAATAATGTTGCATTCAACGTCCCCAGACCCAAAATCGACCCCGGGAGCCTGATGAAAATGACGGTTCGAGTAGTGATACAACTACTGTTTATCCTGTTTACAGTAGGTGTCAGCCAATCTGGTTTTGCCGCGGACACGGTACCGGTGTTTGTCAGTATCGTTCCCCAGAAATATTTTGTCCAAAAAATCGGCAAGGGCCTGGTGGATGTGCAGGTCATGGTGCAGCCCGGCGCGAGCCCCCACACCTATGAGCCGAAACCCGGACAAATGACCGCCTTATCCAAAACCAGGATCTATTTCGCCATCGGCGTTTCTTTTGAACAGGTTTGGTTAGACAAGATTGCCGCCACCAATCCACACATGAAGGTGGTCCGTACGGACCAGGGTATCGAGAAGATTCCCATGGCGGCCCATCATCACGATGATGGGGACGGTGAGCATGAGGGGAACACAGAGCCGGTCGGGCACGGTATCCTCGACCCACACATCTGGCTATCTCCCCCCCTGGTCAAGATTCAGGCCCGGTCGATCCTGAATGCCCTGCAGGCCATAGACCCTGACCATCGGTCCGTCTATGAGGCCAACTTCAACGCATTTATTGCGGAAATTACTGCTCTGGATCTTGATCTCCAGCATATTTTCAATGGCCAAGTCGGACTCCGGTTTATGGTTTTTCATCCGGCCTGGGGATATTTTGCACAAGCCTACGGGATTCAACAGGTGCCCATTGAGGTCGAAGGCAAAGATCCCAAGCCTTCCCAGTTAAAAGAGGTAATAGAACATGCCAGAGAAAACGGGATCGGCGTCATTTTTGTCCAACCCCAGTTTTCAGCAAAAAGCGCCAAGGTTGTCGCCAGAGAAATCGGAGGGCACGTGGTCTATGCGGATCCATTGGCAGGCGATTGGCTCGAAAATTTACGTGAAGTGGGTAGGAAATTCAAAGCAGCATTGAGGTAGGTAGACGTAAAAAGATCACTGGAGGCGAATCAGTTGTTGATTCTTCTCGACCTCTTCCATGGAAGAGAATTCAAGGATCCAAGGATTCATTCTTCGACGCGCTGCGTTTGTTCAGGACAAGCGGGTCAAAGATTACCCGCCGACGGCGGAGCCATAGCCCGGACATTACACCAAACGGAGACCTTCATGGGCAAGGCACTTCGAGATGAAGCTGTAGTCCGACTACCGCGAATCTCCCATTCGCCGGCCCTGAAACGGGCCGTCGAATCTCGGCCAAGGAGGTCTCCGTTTGGCCCGCAGGGTGAAATCTTTTCAGGTCGTTGACCAGTTTTTTAATGTGACACATTGCATCGCGACCCTACGCAGCAACAATTACGTTAAAGCGCTGATATTGTTTCTTTTTAGACATTTGCTGAAAAGATTTCATGCGCGGATTCAACTCATAAGTGCAACGCACCGGCTCTCCATAAAGAAAAATACCGAGTACAAACGTACCGGCGCCGCCCATGTGAATATGACGCTGGGCCAGAAACAGCAGGTATCCGCTAATCAACATGCAAAGCGCGGCAAAACCCACGCCCATAGTGGTTTTCCCGGGCGTCTGTGCCATTTTCAGCCCAACGGGCCAACCGATTTCGAACAGACCGGCCGAGATCAAATACGTCCAAGCTAAACCCATCATGGTTAAACGCCTCCTACCTATGTGATTTGTTATAGGGACAAGAATCAAGTCTTTATGGCCTTGGGAAATGGCTGAAGAGGAAAATGAGCTCACCGAAAGGTTGAGTCAAGTCGATTTCCGCCCCTTGAATCCGGCTCGGTTCGTGCTCAATATTACTTAGATAATTTTCTAGTTTTTCAAATATGTTAATAAAACCCCGGGGTCAAACTAGATGAAATGCCCGAGCTGTCAGTTCAGAAATAGTGCCGGTGCAAAATTCTGTAACGAGTGCGGATTCAAACTGGAATCCGCCTGTCCCAATTGCGGCAATATTAATCCTGCCGGCAGCAAATTTTGCAATGAATGCGGGCAGCGGTTATCACGGGACGGGGAAGTCCCGCCAACGCAATCAGAAGTGGCCTCTCTCAACCACACAGAAGGTGAGCGTCGCCATGCCACCATTCTATTTTCTGATGTGTCCGGATACACCTCCATGAATGAAACACTCGATCCGGAGGAGGTCGAGACGATCATGCACCGTATCAAAAGGGAGGCGATTAACATCGTGGAGCGTCACGGAGGGATCGTGAACCAGTTCGTGGGAGATGAAGTTCTGGCCCTTTTCGGAATTCCTACCGCCCATGAGGATGACCCGGTTCGTGCGGTTCGTGCGGCGATCGATATTCATAGCCTGGTCCGGCGCTTAAGCTCGGAAGTGGAAGATCGCATCGGCACGAAGCTGCGGATGCACACGGGGATCAACACCGGACTGGTTGTCTCGCACATGCGCGACACACGGAACGGGACTTACGGCATAACAGGAGATGCGGTCAACACAGGGGCCCGTCTGGCCGCTCTCGCCGATACGGATGATATCCTTGTTGGCCCTGAGACACATGACCTGATCGCACCGTATTTTGAAACCGAACCACGGGAGGTCGCGACACTCAAAGGGAAAGCCAGACCGACGGCGTGCTATCGTGTGTCAAAGGAATCCGCCGTGCGAACACGGTTTGAGGCGGCTCGTGCCCACGGGTTGACACATTTTACGGGTCGGGCCGGCGAACTGGCATCATTGTATTCCTGCCTTGAAAAGACGCTCTCGGGAGAAGGACAGTTGGTTACGGTGGTGGGTGAAGCCGGGCTAGGCAAAAGCCGTCTGATCTATGAGTTTAGACACTCACTGAACCGATCCCAGGTTACGGTGCTTCAGGGCCGATGCCAATCGTACGGTACCAGTACCCCATATTTTCCTCATATCAATGCTTTTCGCCGCGGGCTGAATCTAAGCGAAACGGATACACCAGCTCAACTGCACGAAAAAACCATCGCCAACATCTTAGCCATTGATCCATCCCTCGAGAAATTCCTGCCGGTATACCTTCATCTGCTATCGATTCCCAGTGAGGCTTACCCCCTTCCGGAAAACCTTCATGGTCGGGAATTGACGCTCGCCATCCAGGAAGCGTTAACCGCAAGTTTTATCTTCAACTCAAATAGAACGCCGATGGTCTTGATGTTCGAAGACTGGCACTGGGCTGACGATGCCTCAGATGGGTTGATAAAACATATGGTCAGCCTCATTGCCTCACATCCGATGCTGCTGCTGGTGATTTACCGGCCCGATTACACGGCCAGTTGGGGGAACTGGAGCCATCATACGCCGTTGATCCTCAATGCTATGGACCGTCAGAATTGTGGAGACATCGTTAAATCCGTCTGGCACGTTAGTGAACTTCCCGAGGAGATGGTTGGCTTGATTCATGATCAGACCGGCGGAAATCCTTTCTTTGTTGAAGAAATAAGTCGCACTCTGATGGAAGAGGGAGCGATTAAAAATGAAAATAGCAAAGCCGTATTAACCCGTTCCCTGAAGAAACTATCCCTGCCGAATACCGTAGAAGCGGTCATCCGATCCCGCCTGGACCGCCTGGATCGTCATTCACAGGATTCACTGCGTCTGGCATCTGTTATTGGACTCGAATTTGCCCGCAGAATTCTTGAGCAGATTACCACCTCGCAGGAACGACTTTCCAATTCTCTGGAAAACCTGAAACTCCTGGAATTGATTCAACAAACGCAGGTCGTTCCAGAGGCGGAGTATATGTTCAAACACGCGATCACCCAGGAAGTGACCTACGAAACATTGCTTAAACAGAAGCGGAAAGAGCTTCATGCCATCGTGGGCCGGGCAATCGAAGAACTCTACGCAGAGAGGCTGGAAGAATATTACGAGATGCTCGCGTATCATTTTAGGAGAGGTGAAGATTGGGATAAGGCCTTCAGGTATAACCGCGAAGCCGGCCTGAAAGCTCAGGCTCTTTCCGCCTATATCGAAGCGCAGCAATTCCTGGAAGTGGCCCTCGATGCACTGAAAAAGCTTCCCGGTTCCCGGGCTCGCGTTGAGCAAGAGATCGACCTGCGTTTCAATATGCGCTCCGCCCTCTTCCCTCTGGGTCGGCATGATGACTGGGCCGATCACGTAAGGGTGGCTGAATCCCTGGCCAAGCAAATCGAGGACAAGCACCGCCTTGCCAACTCCTATGTGTATCTGTCCGGTCACCATTGGATTCGAGGGCGACACCAGGATGCGATTAGCCTTGGCGAAGAGAGCGTGCTCCTCGCAAAGTCCCTCCGTAATTTTTCGGTAGAAGTAACAGCGAAGCTACATTTAGGAATTCCTCTTTTATACACGGGGCAAATAGAACGGCAAACTGCGGTACACCGGGAGGTTGCCGAACAATTATCCGGGGCGGAAGCACTTAAGCGGCATGGTCTTACAACTGTGCCGGCCATAACGACACGAGGATATTTGGCCTGGGGATTGGCAGAACTTGGTGAATTCGAAGAGGCGCAGATGTGGGCCGGCGAAGGGATAGAACTGTCCGGGAAAGTTAAAAATTTTCTTACCACCGGCTTCGTAAAGGCATCTGCAGGACTTGCTTTTCTACGAAAAGGGCATCTCAATATAGCGCTACGCTTGTTGTCGGAAGCGTTTACCCTGAGCCGCAATGCTGATTTGCAGAGCATTTTTTCATTCGCGGCTGGGAGTCTGGGGAATGCCTACTTGCTTTCAGGGAGACCGGAAGCGGCGTTGCCGATTTTAATCGAAGCAGTTGATCGGCATTATCTTAACTCGTCGATAATTCCCCCGATTTACACGATTACAGTGCTGTCAGAGGTTTATCGACGTCTTGGGCAAATCCGTGATGCTGCTGAAGCCTGTGATAAAGCAGTAAGACTTCTCGAGCAAAACGGAGAGCGCTGCTTTGGCGCCTGGGCGCTATTTACACATGCCAAGATTCAATCGGAACAAAACCGGAATCGAGTCGAGACAGCTGAACATGCGTTTTGGGACGCGATGAAATCGGCCAAAGAGCTCAAAATGAAACCGTTGATGGCACATTGCCATTTGGAACTCGGGAGATTATATCTGCGGGCAACGAGGGAGGGTGCTCGCAAAGAGTTCGAACATGCTATCGACATTTATCGGTCGTTAAGGATGAGATTCTGGCTCCCCGAAGCTGAAGAATTGCTAAGACGGACAGGCTAACCCGGACAGTGCACCAAAAGGAGAGGTTCATGGGCAAGGCAGTTCGAGGCGAAGCTGTAGTCAACCTACCGCAAGCCTCGAATAACGCAGACCATGGGCTTGTCCTCTTGGCCCAGAGGGTGAACCCTTTTCAGCTCGCTCTTCCGTTGTGATGGTTACAAACCGTAGGCTTACAAAATGACCCAACAGAACCAATAACACGTTGATTTTGTGTCTTTTCAGCCATCCGCTGAAAAGAGTTTATGCAACCTTCAGGTTAAGTTCTTTTCTGGATATAAGCCACGACTTTGCTGACGGAGAGTTCGTCGCTGGAAGGTCCGTTGCGGATATAAAAGGCTTCATTTTTTCCGATCTTGAGAAAGACCGGATCGGTGCAGCGCCTGCACGATACCACTCCGACTTGCTTGCCGTCCAACCGGACAATCGTAAAGCGGAGGTGTTTTGTGAGCTCGGCACCAATATGCTGACTGATCAGGTTTTTGAAATGCAACTTGCATTTGTCTTCGTTGTCAAAATGATCTTGTTCAAGCCCGGCAATTTCCCCATCATCCCTAACACCTAGTAAAATTGTACCGCCATTGGTATTCATGAATGCGGCAACGGATTTGAGCCATGCTTTTTCGATTTCCTTTCCGGGTTTTTGAGTGTGAAGGTTCATGCGCATGGTCGCCTTAAACTCCACGGTGCGACCCTCCCCCATGGTAATCAGGTTGTTGATGCTTTCCCCGGGCCTGCTGCTGTCGAAATGGGTGGTTGGATCAAATGAACGACCGTAGCGGCGGATCATCCAGAGCGTGAGTCCGCCGACAAATGCGATGATGATGCCCCCCACCGACCAAATCCCGGCACGCCGCTGGTTAATGCCGCCGATGATGTCCGATTCGGGAACCATTACCCCGATCCAGATGTTCAGGTTCGCGCGTTCCAATGGCCGAAATCCGGACCACCATGACTGATCTTTGTGACGAATGGAAAATGCCTCCTCGGAGGACTGCTGTTCGCCTGTCCACGACGTGACCAGTTTTCGGATAAGAGGATCGTTTATCTCTCCAATGGCCTGGAAACCAGAGGAGTTGTCTGTGGCTTCATGAATGTAAAGTTGGGCGTCACGCCTGAAGATGAAAACCCGGCTGTTTTCGCTGGGCCCCATGCGCTGAATTTCCCGAAACAGATCATCCAGGAGGATATCAAGAGCAATAACGAGGGATGTTTCTTCCGAGGCTTTTGAAACGGCAATGGAAGCCGTGATCCCCACATCCTTGCGATCATAAAATTGGTAAGGCGGCGTCCAGAACACGCCCTTGGTTGAAAGGGCTGGAAAAAACCAGGGCCGCTGGCGCGGATCGTATACCGATGCCTTTGTTTCCTCGGAAATCAGGTTCCGGTCTGCATCCCAAATGCGACGAACGGTTCCTCGCCCGTCATCTGTCTTGCCGGTACGGCTCGTTCGCCATCCATCGCCGACATCGACCACATAAAAGCTTTCGCCATCGGTATCAGCGACGGAAATCCCGAAAATAATCCGATCCCGCTTTAGAATCGGGAACAGCAATCCTTTTAGCCCGTCGGTATCGGCCAGCGAGAGATTGAACGTTAACCCCCAGTCGCGAATCAGTTTCAGGTCTCGGCTCGTGGTCTCCGCCAGTGCCTGGAACGCACCGACCGCGCGTTTTGCAGCGCCATCAATGTATTTTTGGGATATGTCGTGCCGCGCCCTTGTGGACAAATAGGAGACTGCGGCGACCACCACAGCCGAAATCACAAGAAAAACCAGCAGAAGGTCTCTGGAAAAGTGGCGCGTAACGATGCGAGGTGTATCCATGCCGGTAGATTTAACGGATATCGGTCGGGTTTTCAACTAGCGCACGCACTATAAGTTGCCCAACACTATTCCTAGTCTTCCAGGACCGAGCGGTTCGCTTTCTGGACCGGCGAGGTGTTCTCACTTCTTTGAATCGGTGATGTGCTGCTGCTTTTTTCAACCGTTGACGTGTTGCTGCTCTTTTGAACCGGCGATGTGTTTTCGCTCTTCTGAACCTGTGATGAGCTTTCACTGGTTTGGACCGGAGAGGTGTTCGTGCTTTTCTCTACCGGTGACGAATTTTGCGCGAGGATAAAGAACGGGTCCTGTATTGAATCTCCAGCTGTAAAACATCCGATGCCCTTTTCTTCCTGACCATACGAGGCCCCGGAGGTTGAGCTTCCCTCAACCAGTGTCCCATTGATTTCCAGCACAGCGAATGGGGAAAGGATCAATAGGCATGGAAGCAAAACGGTAAGCATTAGAGAGCGCGACATACTCCACCTCCTCTATATACATGGGCATCTCATTCGGTTAAATGAGGTAGAACCTGGTTACGATTCGACCAGGTTCGCAGTAAGATTGATTTGCGTGCCGGCAAAGAGCCTGGATATCGGACATCTCTCTTTTGCGGTCTGGGCATACTCGGCAAACTTGTCCGCATCCAATCCAGGAATCACGGCTTCACAATTCAGGTCGATACTGGTGATTTTCGGGCCGTCGTCCTCTCCCAGATGAACCGATGCAGTGGTTTGAACGCTTGTCGGGGTATAATTGTCTCCACTGGCAAGGGCTGAAAGAAACATGGAAAAACAACCCGCATGAGCAGCGCCGACGAGCTCTTCGGGGTTGGTGCCGGGTCCTTCCTCAAACCGGGATGCAAATGTATACGGACCTTCAAAATTCCCATATTTCATGATTCCATTGCCATCTTTCAGGGTACCATTCCATTTAGCGGTTGCCTGTCTTTTTGCCATGTCTTTCTCCTTTACACGAGGTTGTAGTGATTAGATGGTAATAGCAGGGGTTGCCTATCGATTTTCTCTTGGATGTTGAGCACAACCCGTATGTTCCATCAGGCCTTGAGGATGATCCGCTTCAATGGAACGGAAACTTCTCCCCAAAAATCTTATCTTCCAACAGGTTTTTTCCAGCCATGGCGATATCCTTTAAACGATGTGAATTTCAGAATCTAATCGCTTGATGCATCGAAATCAAGGAGCGGATCCGAGGATTCCAGCTCATCTTCCTCTACCATGTCACATGTCATCCAGGAACCATCCTGAACATCCACAAAGCAGTCGGAATTTTCATTGGTTTGCTTGTTGTCGCTCATTATGATCTCCATTCGCCTGGTTTCTTGTAATTGAGACGTTCAATTATGTAATATAGGACCGTCAGCTGAAATGTAAAAGCACAGATGGTCTAATAGGAGCCGTCAGATGATTCTTATCGGTGTGTCCATCGGGTCTACGGGTGATTCAGTGGATATATCCGTGGTCCGAAAGCGGTTTAAACATCTTAAGCATTATTATCAGGTCCTCGACCTGATCCATTGCCCCCGGGAGAAAACTCTCGATCAAATTCCGAATATCCTGCGCAATCCGTCCCTGCCGAAACTAAAACGGATATACAGCCAAATTCGCCGGCCCCGGAAGATCGTTAGGGAACGACCGTGGATTCTGTTCCAATCCCCATTTTCCGATCAGAACATCGTCAGTGGGCTGAAGCATCCCGATACGACCTTCAAACGCATCCGGATCATAATCGGCATGAACGCAGGTGACCCGTGGAAAGGGGACAGCGCGGGTTATACAGTGGAGATGACGGAGCTGATCAAACGCCTGAGAACGGTGATTGAAGAGGCACGGCTGGAAATAGTGGACGATATTTCGGAAACGGGCATGTTTTGCCGGGAGATCAATTCCTGGTCAGAAACGGCGGCAGAGGCCCTCAATGGGCGTCTCATTTCCCTGGCTCTGCCCGTATGGTTTCGGGAGACCATCCCGTACAGACAGACCTATCGCGTGTAAAATATTTCATAGCTTGTGAAACAATAAATAGCCGCAGACATACGCAGACAGACACAGATTTTCGAGCCGAGCGACTTGCTCGGCTCAAAGTTGTCATCGCTTCGCGAAGTTGAAACCGGATCCATAGATTCAAAATAGTATGGTTGGGCTAACTATAAAGAATTGCGGAAAACTGTATTTGCCCGAAGGGCATCGAATATAATATCCGGCCACGTCGGCCGGATATGGTCTGCGTCCGTCGAGCGATCCTGAGCGGAGGCGAAGGAGAGCGGGCGGTTAATTATGGAAAAATGTAAGCCCCGTGTGCAAGCCGCGTTTCATAGAATTGTAAAACAATTCTATTTTTGCTCCATCTCGTACTTGTTGATACTCAGCACCTCCTTGCTCATGTTGGCCATTCCGGGAACATTCGACATGTTGACTTTGGAACGGGATTTAACCATTAGATCCGTCCACATGCCGCTTTCCATGTCAAATACGGTCTCCCCCTTACCGGCGGTTTTGGTATCGGCGGTGCCTCCGGCGATACCCTCGGTTTTGGTGATGCTCCGGTCCTTGACGGTAAAATAGGCCAGTCCGTCGGCAACCTCCTCGAGGGTAAACACCTGTTTGGAAATGGTTTGGGACTGCATCCCCATGCCGGAACCGCCCATCCCCATTTTTCGGGTAACGTCGAACTCATCGCCCGGCACCAGCGCTTCTTCCGGGAGTTCCGGAAACCAGAACACCGCATTTTTCCAGGCATCGGCCACCATGTTCGACGACTGGGCATACATGGCTTTCATCTCCGGGGGCATACCCGGATCCGGCGGCGGCATAGGGTTTCCTTCATGGCGGATGTTTCGAATGTCGCCGCTGGGGTGCATGTCGGCGAAAAAGGTTATTTTGGACAGGTCCATCTGCCCCCCGGTTTGACCGGAATGGGATTTCTGGGATTTAATCTTTGCCGTCAGGGACACCCACCCACGTTTCGGACCTTTGGATATGCGATACTCAATGATGCTTCTGGTTCGGTTGATGTCCTTTTTCCCCATGAATGTCGTCTCGGATTGGGATGACATGGTCCCAATCCACACCTGGTCCGGCGCCAGTTTGTATTGGAACTGGATCGACCCCGCCTGGACGGTCGGTACCATGGTGATCAGCACAGCGATGGCAAGAAACATAACGGATACACGGTTCATCGGTTCGCCTTCCTTTCCATAACCTTTATTTTGCGCTCCACCCGTTTCCGATCATCCGCCTTTGGTCTCAACTTCAGATACCTGCTGTAGGCCTTTGCCGCATCCTCATATCGCTCCGTATCTTCGTAGAGTTCACCGAGACCCTTGTATGGGTCGGCGTACGTTGGATCCAGCCGTGCGGCTTCCATATAAGCGAATTCGGCCTCTTTTAACTCTGCCCGACTGGCACCAAATGCGAAGTCACCCAGTCGGCTTTTGGCCATCCCATATGCCACCGGGGCTGTGCGGATACCCCGTTCATATAAAAGCCGATAATTCACATATGCCTGCTCGAAATTTTCCTCCTCCAGATATCGCTCGGCGCGAGGCAGCAGGGCCTTCTGGATGAAGGCCCGGTATGTCTTTTCACCTCGGATTTTTTTACTTTTCGTTTCAGCGGCTTTGACTTCCTCGAGCCTGGTCAGTGTCGCCACGAATCCGGCACGGGACGGCGGTGCGTTGCTCAACGTTTGGACCAGACCGCTCGCCCCGAGCTGCTGACGGAGGCGGTTCATGTTCATTTCCATGAGGCCCTGGGTGGCCCGAAGCTGGGACGCCCACGGCCCCATGAGCTGCTCCTGTTCCCTGGCCACTTTGCTGTTGATCCGGTGAATGGTGGTCCAGCCTTTGGGAACTTCGTTGACATCGTACCCGGCCGAAGCCACGTACACCATGCCCTGGGCATCGGCGACCGGCTCGAACCGCAGTCTCGGATCGATGGGGTTGCCATTCTGGTCTTTCGCCGGAATGTTGGCGACCACATCCTTGATGCTGTAATATGCACTTTGTGCCGCGTGTACGGCGGCCATGCGGTGCATGGTTTCACTGTAGGTGGCTTCCCCTTCGAAAAACCGCTCCGTCTGGTTAATGTCTTCCCACGCCACAGCGTAATCCACGGCCACATCGAGAAGGGCGCCGAACAGGGCGCCGGCAGCTGCCTTGCGGCGTTGCGCCCGCTCAGCGGCTTTGATTTCCTGGTACATGTCGATGTAATAGCCTTCGTACACGTGGGCGATGTCATGGGACAGAACCCCGGCGAGCTGGGCCTCATTCTCCATGGAGAACATCATCCCGGAGGTGATGATCACATGCCCGTCGACATATGCATATAATTCCGGTTTGGGTGATTCGATGACGGTCATGCTCAGCGTCACCCCGGCGGGGGGCGTTTTCCCTCCCGGTTTCAATCGGTTCGCCAATGAGGTGATGTAATTGTTGAGGTCCGGGTCGGTGATGACCGGGCGGCCTTCCATGTCGCTGGAATAGGCCATGGACGCTTCCTGAATCAGGGTCCGGCCATCGTCATTGAGGTCAACAGCCCACCCACTGTTGGAAAGACTTGAGATAAAGAAAAGCGCGGCGGCTGAGCATATCCACAATCTTTTCATGGTGTCACCTCCATGATGCATTGCAGTGACATCAGCAACGATAAACTTGATTATACCTCGCTGGCTGCAGCGGGGTATCACACTAGAGTCGATGAATATCCTTATCTAAGTGAAACTGCGAGGGTAGATATGTTAATCCGCCACAACAATGGCGATTATAGCGATTCTCAGAATTGCGTTCCGATTCATTTTACGATCAACGGTTCACCGCAAGGGCCCAGAGGTCGCAGAGGTGATATTGATGTTGCATTTCGCTGCCCTTCGAGAGCCTCAGGACATAGAGGGCGACATGCAAAACGATCGTCTGGCAAAATGGTTAGAATTTCAATATGTTGCTGGGGCCCTTTCCCAGAATCCCCCTCTCAGGGATTCTGGGAAAAATACAGTTCCTTTGCGTCCTCTGCGAGTCTGCGGTCATCGTTTCCATATTTCTGCAAAATGAACATATTTAGGACAACGACTATAGACCTTTGCACCATTAGCGACATCGTCGCGTTTCATAAAATCGTTTCACGATTTTATGTATGGTATAAAAAATGCTGATTTGGGTCAAGGGACGAGAACGCCTACGTCCGGCGATTCCAGAATGACTTCAAGCTTTTTTCCAGGGCTGCTGTGTTTCGAACGGTATTCATTCGCCATCCTTCGGGAAGCAGGGAAGCATATCGATACAGGGAAAAACGCCGATCAATGAGAAGGATCACTCCCCGGTCGTTTTCGGATCGGATGACACGCCCCCCCGCCTGACAGACACGGTTGATCCCCGGGTACTGATAGGCGAATTCGAATCCCTTTCCGTTGGAGTCGTTGAAGTATTCACGGATCAGGTCGCGCTCAGGGTCGATCCCGGGAAGCCCGACGCCGATGATCGCGGCACCGGACAGGCGATCGCCGATGAGATCGATCCCCTCCCCGAAGATGCCTCCCATGACGACAAATCCGACAAGGGTTCTCGGGCTCTCCAGGGAGAACCGTTCCAGGAAAGACTCCCGTTCGTCTTCCGGCATGGAGGGTGCCTGCAGAACGATATCCATTCCGGATGCATCTATTTCAAAGCGTTCATGAACCAATGCCATGTATTCATAGGATGGAAAAAAGAACAGATAGTTCCCTTTATGTCGCCCGGCCATGACCTGAAGGGTCCGGCAGACCTGGTCGGCGGTTTGGCTACGATCCCGGTAAAGTGTCGAAATGTTCGTCATGGCCATGACACGGAGGTTGTCCTCCGGAAACGGCGAGGGCATCGCCATGGCCCGGGTCGAATCCGGGCAGCCAAAAATTTCACGAAAGTAGTAAAGGGGCGACAGGGTCGCGGAAAAAAGACCGAGGACCTGGCCCGTTTCAGTGCAGCTTCCATCTGGCCGGAGGGATCCATACAGAAAAGCTTTACCCGGAGGTCGTTTCCCTTCTTCTGATAACACGTGGCATAAGCGGCATCATAGTGTTCTGCGATTCTGAGAAAAGCGCTCACCGAGAAGTAAAGATTCAACAGATCCTCCCGATAGGGGGCCTGTCTGTTTTGCATTAGCCAGCGTGCGGCAGATTGGTGAAAGCGGATCAGCTCGGGATACAGTTTCTCCGGCCCCTCCGAATCGGTGTATTCACCGCCGGCGGTCTCGCATCGTTTTCGCTGACGGACCATCCAGCGATTGATCCGGCCCATGATGGTAAACAGCCCCGGCAGGTCTTCTTTGAGGGATCTCCGTACATCCAGAAAAGGTTGCTTCCAGATTTCCGCAGAGAACATCTCCCGGCTGCGATCCACCAGGTTGTGGGCTTCGTCGATCAGGAACACATAGTCCCCGTTGTCTTCCTGAAAGAAACGCCTCAAATAGACGCGCGGATCAAAGGCGTAGTTGTAATCACAGATAATCAGGTCGCTCCAGAGGGACAGTTCCAAAGACAGTTCGAACGGGCAGACCCGGTGGGCTCGGGCGACAGTCTCGACGGTGCTTCGGGTTAAACAGTCCTGAGAAAATCCGGCGGCCACCGCCTGGTTGATCCGGTCGAAATGTCCCTTGGCAAACTCGCACTCCTCAGCCGTGCATGCGGCCTCGGCACAAAAGCAGATTTTATCCTTGGCCGTAAGGGTCAGGGTTTTCAATCGAACACCGGATTTTCTTAAATCCTCCACCGCAGATTCTGCGACGGTTCTTGCGGTGGTGCGGGCCGTCAGGTAGAAAACTTTTTTAAGGAGGCCTTCTCCCAGGGCCTTTACGGCCGGAAAAACAGCGGCGATGGTTTTACCGATTCCTGTGGCGGCCTGGACAAAGAGCTTCTCCTGATCCCGAATCGTTCGATACACGGAAATCGCCATGTCCCGCTGCCCCGGTCGATAGGTGTCGTATGGGAAGTCAAGAGCGGTGATGGATTCATTTCGGATTCCGGACCAATCCAAAATCGTGCGCGCCCAGCGGGCATAGCGATCGAGCAAGCCTTGGAAAAACAGCTCCAACTCGTTAAACGAGTGTGTCCCCGGAATCTCCTTGGTTTCGCCGGAATCCAGCTGAACGTAGGTCAGGCAGGTCTCGATGTGATGTAGATTATGTTCAACAGCGTATAGGTACGCATAGCATTGCAGTTGTCCCCAGTGAAGCGGATTATGGCCTTCGGCCACCTGCTCGATGTCACGGACAGTACTCTTTATTTCTTCGATGACGATCCGGTCGGGATACTGAAACACACCGTCGATGCGGCCACTGACGTGAAGCACCATGCCTTCTTTTTCAAAATCCCGGGAAACATAAACCTCGGGAGAATAATTGTCGCCCCGGGAATTCTGAACCTTTTGGTGGGCAAAAATCGCATCGATGGATCGGTTGGCGCCTGTAAATTGAACTATCAGATCACCGCTCCGGAGGGTGTATTCAACCAACTCCCTGACTGCGACATTCAGGGTCGGGATTTCGGAATCCTCTGATTTTCTGCATGGGGCCACTCGCGGCAATCCTCGGTATCGTGTGTGGTCCGGTGGACCGGTCCGGCTTCTGGGATGACATGGGACATATCGTAAGCAATCCCTGACGATGTGTACCGTCGGCGGCGCACGCCTTTCGGTTACAGGGTCAGTCCGGAAATGGCGTTCCGTCGGCAGGGGAACGTGACCGGGGGACCGGGGCCTCCCTTCAAACGACGGCCTGGCGGCGGTTTTGCTGGGGCCTCAGCATGGCTTCAGGTGGCGGGGTATGTTCTTCTGCTTTGGCCTGGACATGCGGATCTGCCCAGAGCCGATCCGGTGGTTGTCCATTGAAACCGGCGTGGAACATGCCGGGTTAGTAACCCCCACCCCCATTGCCACCCCCATTGCCACCCCCGCCTTGACGGACAAATGGCGGCTTTCTCCCGACCAAGGCTTCGAGCATGATCAGCTCGGCGTCGGTGTGATTGAAGACAGGGGCGGGCCGGATGAGCTTCTCTCCGGAGGAGTAGATAAACCTTGGTGCCTCATGGTGATGGGTCGACAGTTTTTTGATGATGGCCGGTTCGGCGTTGGCGGTAAGCTTTGCCCTGCCGTAACAGAGACATACATACGAACGGGACACCTCCGACTCGACATAGGCACCGGATCCCCTTATGCCCAACACGGCAGTGGAGGTAAAAATCTGTTTGCGCTGTTTGCGGCTGAACACTCCGAGCATTTTTCCTTTGTATAGTCGTATAAGGTCTGTGATCCCCGTCTCGGTGCCACCGGCGGAAGCGTGGTTCAATTCGAACCGTGAATTGTCTCGGAGCAAATACACTCCCTGCCCGATGACGAAGACCACCATGGCATCCGGCCCGGTGGTGACGACATCATTCTCTCCCACCAAATCTCCGAGGGCCGCCGGCCTGCCGTTGATAAAAACATTACCCTGGAGCTTTTGCACGCCCTGTGGAAAATCTCTGGCTTCCATGGCCAGCAGCCGTGTGACCAGGCCGGGAAATCCCAATAGCCCCCAAGTGCTCCCTGCCAGAAATGTGGTTAAGAAAAATCTCCTGGCCGGCTGGTAAATGTGTGTAGGCATCATTCCTCTTTCAGATCTGAACAACATCTATTTATGTCCCACAACTGATTATCCTTTTATACTTCTTGGCGTCAGCATGACATGCTGTGGGCATATCGACTTGGGATTCTGGTACGCTGCCCCTGCATATGCGGCCATGTATTTTCGTATATCGGTCATGGTGGCCAACTCGTCCACCAGCCCGTTTTGGGCACAGTATATGGGCCTGGAATAATTGTAATATTCTTCCACCATCGCATTTATTTTCGCGATGACCGGGTCCAGGTCGCGCTCGGCGTCCTTCTCCTTTACCAAGCGTCTCGAGTAGGTGGCGGCGGCGGCGGTTTCACCGTGCATCACATAAATTTCCGTTGTGGCGCAACCCAGGGTAAAGGCGTTGTGCCGGTTGGCTGTGGGGCCGCCCATAATATAATGGGCGGCGGCGGTTCCTTTTCTCAAAACGATGAGCATCAGAGGGACTTCCGTTTGCTGAATGGAATAGATGAGCGCCTGACCGAGACCCAGCAGTTCGGCCTTCTCGGCGATGTCGCCCACATCGATCCCGGAGGTGTCCTGGAACCAGATCATGGGGATACGGTCCCGCCCGCACAGGGTGACAAACTCGTTGAGCTTGATTAAGCCCTGGCGGTATAGCTTGCCGCCGATACCCGGATACTCGGCATATTCGGGATATTCTTCTCCAAGAAAGCCCTGCCGGTTGCCGAGTACGCCAACCAGAAATCCGTCGACCTTGCATAATCCGGTATACACTTCCGGGCCATAGTCCGGTTTGTACTCCAGATGCTCGCTACCGTCCACCAGGCGTGCCAGGACCTGATCGAAGTCGTACATCTGCTTTTGGTTGAAAGGTACCAGTCGGTAAAGATCCTCACTTGGAAACCGTGGCGGTTTCGGATCGTCTACGCGGAAGAACTTCGGGTGGTACGCCGGCATGTCCTTCATGTAGTCTTTGAGACCGTCAAGGACTTCTTCTTCCTTCTCATAGACGTAGCGGAAAAAACCGGTCTCATCAAAATGGATGTTTGTCGATCCCGGCGGTGTGACCTTGTACTGCTTGGCTGCCGATATGAGTTGTTCGGCCCCGTCCTTGTCGAAATAGCCTTTGGGAGACATCCCGCTGAGGATGCCGCCGCCGCCCACGGCAATGTTGCAGTTCTTGTGGGCGAACAGAATCGTCGGGCTGATCCCCTGATATCCGCCACCGGCCGGGTTGGTGCCGTAGATGCCGGCCAAAACAGGGATCCCGGCTTGCTCCAGCTCAGCGTGACGGAAAAAAGTGGTCCCTCCACCTCTTCGATCGGCGTAAAATTTTTCCTGTTCGGTCAGTTTCACACCGCTGCAGTTGACCAGCCACACCAGGGGGATATTGAGACGTTTGGACAGGTCGGTGCAGCGAAGGATGTTCTCATACTGGCCCGGCACCCAGGCGCCGGCCAGGTTTTTGTTATCGAACCCGATAATGACCGCCCATTTGCCAGATATCTTGCCCAGCCCGTTGACGACGTTGGTTGTCCCTTCGGCGTTCTCGCCGGGGTTATACAGCGTTTGAAGCGGACTCCACGTCCCGGGATCGAGAAGATAGTTGAGACGCTGAAAGACGGTCAACTGCCCCCTCGCGTTGATTTTTTCTTCCGGAAGACCGACATGCCGGGTCTTTTCAAAGGCGTCATTGAATTCGGTCTCCACTGCCGTGATTTTTTTGATATTGTCCTCGGTGCTGAGGCGTTCGCCCTGGTTCAACTCGCGGCCGAACGGCTGCATGTTCTGAAAGTAGGGTTTCATAGATCTGCTCCCGGGCTGGGTATTGGTAATGGCTGCCGCCGATACTGGATTCTTGATACTGGATACTGGACAATGTGGATCACTTGAGAGGTTTGCTACTCCGGTGGCCACATGTCTTTTTCGGTGAGCACTTCCCGCAAGATTTTCAAGGCGGCGTTGACCGTCGGGATGCCGCCGTAGGTGAATGTCTGGAAAATGACTTCCGCGATTTCCTGTGGGGTGCAGCCGACATTGAGTCCCGCGTGAATATGCAGTTTCAGCTCCACGGGTCTCGACAGGGCGGTCAGCACGGCGATGGTGACCAGCTGCCGGGTCATGTGGGGGATCCGTTTACGGGAATACAGGTTGCCCGTAATGAACAGTGACAGATCTTTGGCCAATCCCTTGTCGAATGCCCGCCACAGGTCAAACGGTCTTTCTCCTCCAACGCCGTCGAAATACAGGGCCGCGGTCTGCCGCGTTTTTGCAACGATGTCCTTGTCCATGAGAGCTCCTCCGCCGTTTGGGTGTGGAACCGGAATATATTTTAAAATTTCCAATTCCGGACAGTTCATGAAATGAAATGTCCGGAATTAGTCGCGGTTGGCCTTTCGCATCCCCAACTGATCCATGGCAATAATCCACTTGCAGATGTTGGCCGATCCCTCCACCATGTAATAGGTGGGTGTGTCCCGGTAAAACCGTTCTACCGGGTATTCTGTTGAATAGCCATAGGCGCCGAGGATCCGCATGGCATAGTTGGCGCACTTGTTGACCGCTTCACCGGCGAAATACTTGGCGTGGGCGACACTGAGTCCGTTGTTGAGTTTCCCCTGGTCCTTCTCCCAGGCGGCTTTATAGACGAGAAGACGGGCGGCCTCGATTTCCGTGGACATTTGGGCGATCATATCCTGGTTCATCTGGAACTGGCCGACCGGTTTTCCGAACTGCTTGCGCTCATTGCAGTATTTGATGGACGCATCCAGACAGGCCTGGGCCAGGCCGACGGCGCCGGCGGCGGCCGACAATCGTGTTTGGTTCAGTGAACTGAAGACAATCCTGGCGCCATCCCCGGGTTTGCCCAAAATATTCTCCTTGGGAACCTGTGTGTTGGTCAGAAAAACTTCCCCTGTTGGCGACGAGTGGGACCCCATCTTTTCAAGGGAGCTGGTTTTGATGCCGTTGAAGTTCTTCAGCTCCACGACGAATGCCGACAGCCCTTTGCTCCCCTTGTCCGGATCGGTGTAGGCATAGTAGATTATGGCATCCGCGATGCCGGCGTTGGAAATCCAGGTTTTGGATCCGTTGAGCAGCCAGTGGTCCCCTTTGTCTTCGGCTGTCGATGTCATGGCCATCACATCGGAGCCGGCATCCGGTTCTGTTATTCCGAATCCGCCAATGTACTCGGCAGTGACGAGTTTCGGGACATATTTCTGTGCCAGTTCCTCGGTGCCGTATTTGTATATGGTATAGGCACAACCCAGGGTCTGCATGTTGACCTGGACTCTCAGGGAGCTCGAGGCCCTTGCAATTTCCTCGCTGATGATCATCGCCGCCAGCCAGCCCTCGTCCATGTTGTCTCCGTCATATTCCTCCGGGATGACTGTGCCGAAAAAACCCAGCTCCGCCATTGGCAGAATGGCTTCCTTGTAGGGGAAATGGTGATTTTTGTCCCACTCATCGGCGTTCTTGGCGATTTTTTTTGCGGCAAATTCCCGAACCGCCCTGCGAAGCATCTCCAGCTCCTTTGAGAGACCAAATTGCATGTTTTCTCCTCCTTGCATCGTTATGGATGCTCAGATCGTCATGGTATGAAATGTTGAAGAACAAGCTGTGTAATTCCGGTCCAAGGCAAATCAAACAAGGGCACGGTCGGCGTCGGTATCGCTCTCGGAATCGGAATCGAGCGGATATAACCTTTTCGTAGTCGATACCGATACCGTTGATTCTTCACCGCTTATTGCCATATCCCTCGCGTATATAGACCCCAAGTCTGAATTTCGCTCGGTTTTCCTTCAAGGTATAGAAAAGTAGCTAACATATAGCTACGATGCCAAAGCCCTGTCAAGAAAATTGAAAGCCGGTCTTGCTCTTAACGGACCGGTGCTGACGCTACACGAAAAAAGAGCTGATTGATGCAGCGGCTTGCCTAAGAAGCCGCTGTCGCCCGGGAAAGTTGTTTCGGGGTGTACAGTTTTTGAAGTAGGACCGCGGCGGCAAATGCGGTAAACCCGGCGATGTCTGTCCAGTATTCCGGCCAGAACAGCCCGGCGGCCGCAAGGAAAAACAGACCTGTTTCCGTCCAGGTCGCCTTTCGCAAAAAGTAACGTTCGATACACGAGGCAAATGCCACCAAGCCGAGGGTGGTCGTGATCATGGTTAGCGCCACATCCCAGTGCATCAATTCATACGTGTCACCAATACCCAGCAGTGGTCGGTAGGCCATGACAATCGGTATGATATACAATCCCTTTGCCAGTTTCCATGACGTAAACGCGGTTTGCATGGGGTTGGCGCCGGCCACCCCCGCGCCGGCAAAACTGGCCAGGCTGACCGGAGGGGTCACGTTGGCGTCCTGGGAGTACCAGAAGACGATCATGTGCGACACCAACAGGGGGACACCCATGTCCAGCAGAGCCGGTCCCGCCAGAGTGGCCAGAACAATGTAGCTGGCCGTTACCGGAAGCCCCATGCCCAGCACCAAAGATGCCGCCCCGATGAGAAGAATCGCCAGCGCTTTGATCCCGAAACTGAGATCCAGCACGAGGCTGGAGAACTTCAGACCCATGCCGGTCAGTGTGACCATGCCGACGATGATTCCGGCAGCGGCACAGGCAACGGATACCATCACGGCATTGCGGGCGCCTTTTTCCAGGGCCTTGAGGATCATACGCGATTCTTTGGAGGCAAATTGAGCGAGGCTGAGACGACCGTTGTCATTTTGTTGCCCCTGATTTCGGGCGACGGCCCAGCGGGCGGTATTGGCAAGGAGGCTCGCCGCCGCCGTGCTCATGACGGCCACAAAGCCGGCCATCATGGGAGAATAGTTGTTGACCAGAACATAAATTAAAATGACCACCGGAATGATGAAATGCAGGCCGTTTTTAATGATGGCCCAGGCCTTGGGAAGGCTTTCTTTCGGCTGGCCCATGAGACCGTGCTTTTGCGCTTCGTAGTGCACAAACATGAGCACCGTCAGATAGTACATGATCGCCGGTATCAGGGCCACTTTGATGATGGTCAGGTAGCTGGTGTTGGTGAATTCAGCCATGAGAAAGGCCCCGGCGCCCATGATCGGCGGCATGAGCTGTCCGCCCGTGGAGGCTGCCGCTTCAATGGCCCCTGCCACATGGGGGCGGTAACCGACTTTTTTCATCATGGGAATCGTGAACGAACCGGTTGCCACAACATTGCCGACCGCCGATCCGGAGACGGATCCCATGAAGCCGGAGGCCACCACCGAGGATTTGGCCGGGCCGCCTGAAAACCGGCCGGTGAGTGCATAGGCCAGGTCGATGAAAAAATTACCGCCGCCGGTCGTTTCGAGAAAAGCCCCGAAGAGCACGAACACGTAGACGAATGTGGCGGCCACACCGATGGGAAGACCGAAGATGCCTTCGGTTGTCAACCAGAGCGTGGTGGTGATCCGTTCGACGCTGTATCCTTTGTGGATGATCAATTCCGGCATGTAGGGGCCGTACATGGCGTAGAGTATCGCGACGATACAGATACCCGTCATGATATTGCCGATAACGCGGCGGCAGGCTTCCAGAACCAGCAGGGTGCCGATAAGACTAACCACCCGATCGCTGACGAGCCAGTCCCCCTGGCGCTCGAATATGTCGGTGAGATTGGTGCAGATATAATACGTACAATATATGGCCGCCAGAACCAGCAGCCAGTCAAGTATGGTCCAGAAGTTCAAACGATCTTTGCGAACGGTTTTCAGCGCGGGTTTGGTCAGAAAGGTAATGAAGAGGATCGCGCCAAGATGGATCGACCGCTGTACCAGCGCGGTCATGGCCGTAATACCCGCCGTATATAGCTGGAACAGACTCAGGCTGATGGCCACCACCATCACAATGGTGGCCGTTGTGTGAACGAGCATTTCGTTGGGCGGCGGTTTCCCGGGTGATGGGGCTGACTTCACGCGGCGTCCTTTCCGGGCGTTGCCGGGTGGGGAAACCAGCCCCGCCAATGCCTGTGGAGCAAACTGACCGGTCTTCCATTGAACTGGACGGCTTTGTGCGGGGCGATCCGGGAGAGATTCGTGCGGAATCCCCGCCAGAGAATCGTATGATCGACGCCCGGGCTACCCACCCTCAGAATGAAATCTCCGGTCGGCATATGCATGTTTTCGATCACCTCATAGGGGCCGCGTCGGACCATTTTGCCGACCCCCGGCATTTTCCCCATCCCGGCACCATATTTCAGGTACCGTTCCTCCTCGATGTAGATACGCCCGTCCTTATCCAGGCTATGCTCTTCCCAGATGGGGGCGTTTTCCACCGAATGGTAGTAATGCAGCGTGAAGCGCTCTCCCGGTTCCAGGGGAAGCACCAGCAGCGGTGCCCCTCCCGTTACCGGGGTTAACCAAAGTTCCAGTCCTCCCGGGGCTGTTCCCCACAAGAGGACACCCAAAACAACCAGGCCGGTAACCGGCAGCAGAATGATCCGGACCGGCCTGGGTATTGCCATCTGCATGAATGCCTCGCTGGTGTCAGGGCTTTAACCGCATCGGCACCGAAACGCCGCGTTCATCAAGGTATTTAAGGGTACCCGGATGGAGCGGAATCGGAGAATATTTCACCGCATTTTCCGGGGTCGTGTATGACGCCGACGGATGAATTTTCAACAGGTAGTCCTGGTTCTCGTAGAGCGCCTTGACCAGATTGTACACCATGCCCGTATCCAGCGATTCCTGGCAGATCATCACATTCCAAACACCGATGGTCGACACTGCCTGGTCGACGCCCCGGTACACCCCCCCTGCCAGATCTACCGAAGAGTAGGTTTTATTCGCGGCGAGGATCTGTTTTGTCTGGGCCGGGGTGAACTCGATGATGCGAATGTCGTGGGTCGTGGCCAGGTCCAGGATTGAACTCGTGCCCGGCCCAACCGACCAGATGCCGACATCGATCGTCCCGTCCCTCAGGGCATTGGCGCTTTCGGTAAACGACAGGCGGCGGTCCTTGAACGAATTCAAGGGAATGCCCAGGGCCTTGAGGACGGCCTCGGACATGAAATTCGTGCCGCTGCCGGGGCTTCCGGTGCTGATGCTCCGCCCTTTGACCTGCTCGATGTTGGTGATGCCGCTCTTCTTCAAGGTGACCACCTGGAGCAGGTTGGGGTACATGATGGCCATGGCCAGAATGTTGTGCTTTTTCCCTTTAAATTTGGACAGGCCTTTATAGCCGGCAACGGCCACATCTCCCATGACCTCGCCAATAACGGTTTCCCCCTTGTGGGCCAGTTTCACATTTTCCACGCTGGCGCCGGTAACCTCGGCAACGGCCTTTACCCCTTTGACATATTTTGACCAGATTTCAGCGACGCCGCCGCCATAGGGATAATAGATGCCGCCGGTTCCGCCGGTTCCGATGGAGACAAAGCTGGTCTTGGCCAAGGCCGGTCCGGCCCCGGGGCCGATCAGCAGCAGCAACAGGGCGAAGATGCCCATGCACGCAATCAGTTTCCTTGAAAATCTCATTGTGGATCCTCCTTTATAGCTCAGTGTCATCACGGTATCAGTCAACAGGATGCACCATCACGTATACATCGTTGGACATGGTCTCGGTCTTGATGAACGGAATTTTGATCTTTGCCGAACTCCCGGGAGCCACCACGGGTGGTTTGCCTTTCCGCGGTACCAGGTGCCCGGCCGCCTTGTCCATGTCGTTCAGGAAGATCTTGACCCGGTAGCGCAATGGGGTATCGGTCGTGTTCTTCAGCTCAAGTCTGAATATCAGGGCGTTGTCGATGGCGTGTTTTCCCAAGCTGCAGGAGAAGCTGACGATGTCGACTTTTTCTGTAACGTCCCATTTGATTTTATCGGCATCACAGTCGACCGCCTTCACGTTGGCCGGCGGACTCGTGGCGCAGCCGAAAAAGAGAAGTGCGGTCAGCAGGACCGGCACAGACAGGGACAGCCTTTTGCACCATTTCATGACTTCCTCCTTTGCTAGCGGTTTTTGCTTTGCCGGCACTGAACGGGCATGTGCGGCCGAAGATACTGATTTCTTACAGGCGTAAACGTGGGGCCGGGAATCACGACTGGAATTAAATAAAAAAATATAGGTGTTACATCAAAATGTTGTCAAGGATTTTGATTCCGGGGGGGGTATCATATTCGGCTTGACAACCTTTTGACGGCGGGGCAAGTTTGAAATTCCGAATACCGACAGCATCACATCACGGTAAACCGGCTTATGGACATGCGCACAGAAAAGGTCATGACCCTCGAGGCGGCGATAGGCAAATTCGTCTGCGATGGCGCCCACCTGTCCATCGGGGGCTTCACGGTCAACAGAAATCCCATGGCCGCGGTCTACGAGATCATCCGACAGGGAATCAAACATCTGCATCTGTACGCCCACTCCAATGGCCAGGGGGTGGATGAACTGATCGGCGGCGGTTGCGTCGCGAATCTGGAAATTGCCTACGGCGGAAGCGGCCGGTTTGCGCCGACCTGTATCCGGTTTCGCAAAGCCGTCGAACATGGCCGTATCCGGATCGAAGATTATTCCAATTATCAGATGACCCTCCGATTTCTGGCCGGTGCCATGGGAGTCCCGTTTTTGCCGACACGCTCGGGGCTGGGATCCAGCATCGTCCATCGATGGGGGTTTTCCGGGCCCGAACGGGAGGCGGATGACCGGCTTCCGGACCGCAAACTGTGCGTCATCGACAATCCTTTCGGCGATTGGGGGGAGGCTCACAAGGTGGTGTTGGTGCCCGCCATCAACCCGGACGTCACCATCATTCACGTCCAGAAGGCCGATCCTGCCGGTACCGCCCGTATCGACGGATTGACCTTCGCCGATGTGGAACAGGCAAAAGCGGCGCAGCATGTGATCGTGACCTGCGAGGAACTGGTTCCCACGGATGCCCTTAGGAAAAATCCGGATCTGAACCGGATCCCGTTTTTTTGTGTGGATGCCGTTGTACATGTGCCATTCGGGGCTTACCCGACGGCCTGCTATAGATATTATGATTACGATCCCGCCTATCTGAATGACTATCGAGAAATGGCGCTGGATGACGACCGGCACAAAGATTATCTTTCGCGATTTGTCCACGGGGTGGCCGATCATCAGAGTTTTCTAGAATTACAGGGAAAAGAACGGCTCGACAAGATACGGGCGGATGAGCGGACGGGATATGCCGTCGGCTTGGACAGAAGATAGATGAGGTTCAGGGCTAACGGAATGGTTTCAGGTTTCGGGTTTCAGTGTTCAGGTTTAACGGAGAAGGTTTCAGGTTTCAGGTTTCAGTGTTCAGGGCTAACGGAGAGGGTTTCAGTGTTCAGGGCTAACGGAGAAGGTTTCAGGTTTCAGTGTTCAGGGGTCGGTATTGGCTGTGATCAGCAGCTGACCCAATGCTGAACGATGTATCCGGAGCCACAGGCAGCCTCACAAAGATTTGCCATAAGGTCTTTTTTTTGTTGCTTCTTTCTAGTCTTCGTGCTCTTCGTTTTTAACTGTTGTGCCTGACACCTGACACCTGACACCTGACACCTGACACCCGACACCCGACACCCGACACCTGACACCTGACACCTGACACCCGACACCCGACACCAAACACCAAACACAATGCAGGAATATACCTTACGCGAAATGATGGCGGTGGCGGCCGCGCGACAAATCCGAGACGGAGACATCGTCTTCTGCGGAACCGGCATCTCAATGCTGGCGGCCATGGCGGCGAAACACATCAGCGCACCGGACAGTGTGATTTTTTTTGAAACCGGTGCGGTCGATTCGAAACTCGAAGAGGTCCCCATGGCGGTCGGCGATCCTCGGGTCATGTTCTGGACCTCCGTCAACGGCAGCCTCGCCGATTCCTTTGCCTTCATGCAGAATCCACATACCGGCCGGCGCGTGGTCGGCATCATGGGGGCGGCACAGATCGATAGATACGGAAATTTGAATTCAACCGTGATCGGCGATTACGGTTCGCCGAAGGTCCGTTTCTCCGGAAGCGGCGGGGCGTGCGATGTGGCCTCATTTGTGAACCGGACGATCATTTTCATGCAGCATGAAAAGCGTAAGTTCGTGCCGGAGGTCGACTATCTGACCAGCCCGGGATGGCTGGATGGACCTGATGGCCGGAATTCAGCCGGCTTGCCCCCGGGGGGACCGGCAACGGTTATTACGAATATGGCAATTATGGGATTTGATAAAACAACCCGTGAGATGGTACTAAATGGCATTTATCCGGGCATCACCCCAAAACAAATCCTCGATAACATGGGATTTTCTGTCGATGTGGCCGGTGCCCGGGAGGTGTCTCCGCCCTCGGCAGAGGAACTTCGAATTCTCCGTGAGGTGTGTGATCCGGATCGGCTCATACTCGGGTAGAAGTGGTTTCATCCCCCTCTCTCTCGCCCCATATCTTTGTTTTCCAGCGGGGGGTAATCTTCGAAATATTACAAATATTCCTCCGGTTGCCCCACGCCGGCAGCCTCGATTCATGCCTGAGGTTCACCCGCCGAAGGCGGCGCCGGAGGCGACCAGGGTTCATCCGCCTGTGGCGGGCAGACAAGTCTTGGACGAGATTGAACGCGCTGAAACCGCTTCCAAACGAGTATGACGGGTGAGAAGACAGGCTATGTTTACAATAGAGCTGAGGATATCGATGCTACCAGGGAATGAAGAATGCGCATTATAATGCCCAGGCGCTGGATCATCTTTTTCATCACGTGCCTGCTGTTTGTTCTCTCCCAGTTTTACAGATCATCGGTGGCGGTGATATCGCCGAACCTTATCGATGATCTGGCTTTGGACACCAAAGAGCTGAGCCTCATATCGGCTGCATTTTTCTATGCGTTCGCAGTCATGCAGATCCCCATTGGACTTTACCTCGACAGTATCGGACCACGGATCACCATGACGGTCCTTACTCTGGTGGCGGTGGCGGGCTCTCTGGTGTTCGCTTTAGGCCATTCGGCCTCCTCACTGGTGATCGGAAGAGCGCTGCTCGGCATCGGCATGTCATGCAATCTGATGGGCACACTGAAACTGATCACCCTATGGTTTGGTCCCCTCCGTTTTGCGACCCTGGCTGCGTTTGTGGTTTCCATCGGAACGGCTGGCAATATTGGTGCGTCCACCCCACTGGTGCTGATGGTGCAGGCCATCGGATGGCGGACGGCATTTATCGTTTTTGCCGGAATCAACCTGGCACTGGCCATCCTATTTTTCGCGGTGGTGCGCGATCGGCCGAAACAGCCCGGTGATTGGGCGGTTCCCAAAGAGGTGCCGATGGATTTAGGCGAAACCCTGAAGAGCGTCCGCGCTCTGTTTGCCGAGCGGGATTACTGGATCATATCTTTCGGAACATTCTGCCGGTACGGTATTTTTGCGGCAGTCCAGGCGCTTTGGGCAGGTCCGTATTTGATGCAGGTACTCGGGATTTCACCGGTCATGACGGGAAATCTTCTCTTCCTTATGAGTATCGGATTGATCGTCGGCAGCCCTGTGTGCGGTTGGCTGTCGGATGCCAGAATCCAATCCCGGAAGGTGGTGATCATCAGCGGCCTGATTGGAATGATCATCATTCTTCTCATGCTGGCCTTTCTCCCCGTGGGGACTGGATTCGCCTTTCTTGCCGTGCTGTTCTTTATGTTCGGGTTTACCAGCAGCGCCGGGCAGATCATGTACGCCCATATCAAAGAGCGGATGCCCATAGAGAGGGCAGGAACGGCCATGACCGGGATCAATTTCTTTACGATGGGGGGCGTGGCGGTTTTTCTCCAGGGACTGGGCAACCTGATGCAGTACCTGTATCCGGAAGCTTCGTTAGGCCCCGCCGCGTTTAAAGGGTCATTTCTGTTTTGCGCCTCATGTTTAGTTATAACGGTGGCCCTTTATGGATTTACGGTGGAAACACTGGGGAGGCGGGCCAGACAATCTCACGGGTGATCCGGCGCCGCTCGTCACCTCGAGGCGCTTTCTCTGATAATCTCCCCAAAAAGGATAGGCTATGCGACTTGCAAGCATCGTACACAATGGCGAAGAGAAACTTGGCCTTCGGATCGACGACAGTTATGTCCTGGTGGAACATCTGAATCGTGAATTCAGCATGGGTTGGCCGCTGGACATGCTTATGTTGCTTCTCAGTGGTCGGCTGGAAGAACTGAATGCGTGGTTTCGCGACATTGGAAAGAATCAGATCATTGAAAAGGGACTTGACCCCATTTTGGAAAAGAGCGCGCAGTGTTCACCGTTGTACCGTTATCCGGGAAAGATCTGGGGCATCGGGCTTAATTACGTGGCCCATGCGGAGGATCTGTCGGCAAAAGCGCCAACCGGTATCCCCGGCAGTTTCATGAAGCCGGCCACAGCGATTATCGGTCCCGGAGACACTATTCGAGTCCCAAAACAGTCTCACGAAACAACAGCGGAAGCCGAGCTGGGTGTTGTCATTGGTAAGACCTGCAAGAATGTCCCTCAGGAGAACTGGTTGGATGTCATCGCCGGATTCACAACGATCATTGACATGACTGCCGTGGACATACTGCAGCAGAATACCCGCTATCTAACCCTGTCCAAGAGCTTTGACACGTTTTTCAGTTTCGGACCGGAGCTTGTGACCCCGGACGAAGTGGATGAGGTGATGACCCTGAAGGTTGCCACCTGGATCAACGGCGAGAAGCATGCCGAGAACACCGTGTCGAACATGACGTTTCCACCCGATTTTCTGGTCGCTTTTCATTCCGAAGTAATGACCCTGGAACCGGGGGACATTATTTCTACCGGCACACCGGGCGGGGTTCAGATCCATCAGGGGGATGTGGTCGAATGTCGCATCGAGGGCTTCAAGACACTGATCAATCCTGTACATGACGAAAAGCAAGGAGAAGCACCATGATCGCCTATTATGTTCATGATAAAAAGAAATCGGATGATCTCATCATCGTTCCTGAAATGGGTTGCGCGATTGCCGTGACGAAAGAAACCTTTGAAAAGTTCATCGGAGTAAATCCGGTTTTCGCAGAATGGTCGGGCGATTCCTGCGGAATGGTGGAACCGGAAGATTTCGGCACGGTGGTGGCCACACGGGAAGAGGGTGGAGATGTTTGCATACTCAAAGAGGAGCTGTGGCGTGAACGCATGGCGCACCATGCTTGATACATAATACTGGTTTTAATTAGCCGCAGACACACGCAGACAGACACAGACTTTTTGGCCGAGCGACATGCTCGGCTAAAAGATGTCATCGCTTCGCGAAAGAGACCATCGGAATTGCCCGAAGGGCATCGAGCCAAATAGCCGGGCACGTCGGCCGGCTATGGTCTGCGTTCGTCGAGTGAGCGGAGCGAACAGGCGGCTATTTACATATAGATACAGATCTACCCATCGTTGGGAAAAAGATAATTAGCCGCAGACACACGCAGACAGACACAGACTTTTTAGCCGAGCGACATGCTCGGCTAAAAGATGTCATCGCTTCGCGAAATTTAGCAAAAAGGTTCTATAATAGAGCAACGATTTAAAAAAATCGAAATGCTGAAATCACAAGATTTGCCCGAAGGGCATTGAATATAATCTCCGGCCATGTCGGCCGGATATTGTCTGCGTCGGTCGAGCGAGTCCCGCTATGGCGGGATGAACGGGCGGCTAATTTATTAAATTTATACATTAGGAGAACTCGCATGAAACCGAGGCGATCCATTCTTTCCGTGCCGGGGCACATTGAAAAAATGCATCATAAAGCGGCTGTCAGCTCCGCCGACGTTCTGATGCTGGATCTGGAAGACAGCGTCCCTGTGGATGTCAAGGAAACTGCCCGCAGCCAGGTGATCGACTCGCTGCAGTCAATGGATTGGCAGGGAAAGACCATTACCTTTCGGATGAATGCACTGGATACCCCCTTCGGATATCGCGATCTGCTCGAAGTGGTCGAGACGGCAGGCCACTTAGTGGACAGCGTGGTGGTGCCCAAGATCAACGATCCCGGGGATGTGCATTTTGTGAGCCGGATGCTGGACGGTATCGAAATGGGCCGAACAACCACCCGACCCCTATCTATAGAAGCATCCATCGAAACCGCTGCCGGTATGGAACGGGTAGCCGATATCGCAAAATCGAGCGATCGCGTTTGTGCGCTGGTTTTCGGAATTGCCGATTACCAGGCATCCATCGGAGCACGGTTGGTGTCGATTTCAGGACATGGGGAGCATGAGGAAGACATCTACCCGGGACATCGCTGGAACTTTGCCATGAGCCGCATGGTCATGGCGGCAAAAGCGTCCGGTCTTTTGGCCATTGACGCACCCTACGGAAATTTCAGGGATCCTGACGGCTTGAGACGGGCCACCGCAATGAGCTGTGCTCTGGGATTCGACGGCAAATGGGCCATCCACCCGGCACAGATCGACACTATCAACGACATGTTTTCGCCCTCTGAAGAAGACATCGAACGGGCGGGCCGGATTCTTGAAGCGGCTCAAGAAGCAGAGAAAAAAGGGCAGGGCGCCATTGCCGTGGACGGCCGTATGGTCGACCAGGCCACGGTCCGCTTGGCCCGCCAGGTGTGGGAGCAGGCGGTACACCTAAAATTACGAGAGCCATAAGTTGAACTTGTCTATCCATATATAGTGGTCTGCCGAAAATGACCCGACGTGCACATAAGGGGATGATAGACGTAATGAGGTCTGATTTTTCTATTGATTAAAGCAGTTTACCTATCACTTTCCTGTTTCATTTTTCACTGATTGTCAAGCTCAATACCGCCGGCGTGATCGACGAGTTCTACATTGCCAACTGCGCATCGCCAAAGCCCTGACGGAAAGAGGGGCCGTCTTTTGACAGATACCAAATGGCCGGACGATGAAATGCTAATGGGAAGCGGCAAAGGAGTTGACGAGGAAACCGTCACCAGGGTACATTACCTCAATTTGAATCGCGGAGGCTGTCATGACTTTGGTCGGTAAACGGATGCGTTCTCTGATGGTGGCGATACTGCTGATTGTGACGGCAGGACCCCTTTCAGCAGCAGTGGTTACTCTCGACTTCAGCAGCGGCGACTATATCGAGCGCCCGCCCTCCTATAATGTCAACCAATACGATCAGGACGGATTTTCAGTTTATACGACAGATCCGTCGGACACATTTCATGAAACCTTCGGTACCTACGGTCCAACCCTGGCCTGGTACGAAACCGATATTGTCATACGGATCGACGGCCCCGAGCCGTTTACCCTCAGGAGCGTAGACGTGCCGACGCCGGCATTCGCCGGACTGGAATTTACCTCATCAACAGGCGGTTCCATCCAAACCGGCAGCGGTACAGGAACGCTGTACTTCTCGGGCCCCGACTGGTCGGACATGGACTATTTCACCGTCCGCACGCCTTTGAGCTTTGACATACTCACCGAACTGGACAATATCGAAATCAACACCGTCCCGCTTCCGTCGTCACTGTTTCTCCTCGCCAGCTGTCTTATCGGTCTTCGAATCTTTAGGAATCGAGCGTAATCCAGACCGTTGCGCCCATAACCGTAGATATGGGGTCAGGTCTTGCCGGGCTGTTGCCCAAATAGCCATTGAATCGCATGGTTTTAGTTGCTAGGTGTTCATAAACCACTCGAGCACTGAGGTAACCG
>CAFBRK010000268.1 GCA_903231505.1 Olavius algarvensis associated proteobacterium Delta 3
AATGTGATAATGCAACGGGCTGTTGCCCAAATAGCCATTGAATCGCATGGTTTTAGTTGCTAGGTGTTCATAAACCACTCGAGCACTGAGGTAACCGATTATGAT
>CAFBRK010000269.1 GCA_903231505.1 Olavius algarvensis associated proteobacterium Delta 3
CACGCCCCATCATAATCGGTTACCTCAGTGCTCGAGTGGTTTATGAACACCTAGCAACTAAAACCATGCGATTCAATGGCTATTTGGGCAACAGCCCGTCA
>CAFBRK010000270.1 GCA_903231505.1 Olavius algarvensis associated proteobacterium Delta 3
AAAGCGCGCAGAGGTGATTTTAATTTTGCATTTCGCTGCCCTACGACTCCGCTCAGGACAGGCAGGACAGGCCCTTCGACAAGCTCAGGATAAACAGGACATAGA
>CAFBRK010000271.1 GCA_903231505.1 Olavius algarvensis associated proteobacterium Delta 3
CCTCCTTGTCTGCGGAAGGTTAAAGTTGGTGCTTCAACCATACCACGGTTGGGATGGCCAACATGGTATTTCTTTGGGCAAGCAAAGAAAATGAACAAATTTATGTCTGATAGAAACGAGGGAAATACAGACGTAATGTTCTAATCTATCCCCATCACCTGGAATCTCACGCCCCAAGGGAGAGAAATTGGAGGAGTTCGCTTCACCACTTTCCAGCATACCATCCACTTCATCAGCCGTTTTTATTGAGACGGCTAATCTTCAAGATCGAAAAACGGCCCGCCGTCTGATGAACTTCGGCGGGCCGGATGGCAAAACAATGTCCTTGTTTGGGCAGCCGGGATCATATCATCGTCCGCTCTCTTTCGGTTTCATCTTCATCTCAGTCCTCGGCAGTGGTCGGATCGATCACCGTTTTTACCTCCGAGATACGATTTGCCGGAAAACCGCCCTTTTCGGCATGCTCTTTCACCGCGTCTTCATTGGGAGCTACATACACGCAGTAGACCTTGTCGTCTGTAACAAAGCTCTCGACCCATTGAATCTGCGGGCCCATGTCCTGGAGCACGCCGCAGGATTTCTGTGAAATTCCTTGTAATTCTTCAGCGGATAGCTTTCCGGCATCCGGTATTTCTCTTTCGATCACATACTTGGGCATTGGTCTCTCCTTTCCGGTTTGGTGTCCATCCATAAACAACATCTAGGGCTTGAAACATTTTTTAGGACACGTGAATCGTCGATGGCATCTGGGGCCACTGGAGGTGCTTGGTAGCCGTCGCCAGCCGGACCAATCCGCGGGCCATGGTTGCCGTGGCGTCCTGCAGCCAGTGATTCTCATAAAAACTGCCGCGCACGTCTTCCAGGGACTGCATGCTGTGCCCGGTGTGATAAATAAATGCTTGGGGGGGCAGAATGAAACCGTATTGATTCAATATATACATCATTTCTTTCACGGTACTCGCCTGTCCGAGCTCGCTGCCGGCCACCACGATACCGCCGACCTTGCCGTGCATCGGGTTGGAACACGCCAGCCTGCCGTCGACCACATCATTCAGCAATTCGAAGCACTCGTCCAAAGACTTTGTTGCTTTGCGGGGATCGACGGGAGGCGCTTTAAAGCTGATCCAACGCTCAAAAAACAGTTTAAGTACCGCTGACATGCCCCCCATGTAGGTCGGTGTGGCAAACACAATGGCATCGGCTGCAATCATCATCCGTGTGACCCGCTGGAAATCGTCTTCGAAGCAGTCGCACATAAAATGGCATCGGGTTTCCATGTCGGAATAGCACCCGCGGCATGCATTCAAACGGCAGTCGGTAAGATTGATACGCTCGTGGCATACGTCGCCGACCTCTTCCGCCACGTCCATAACGCCCTGCAGCATGATCCCGGACAGGGAAGCGAAAAGAGCGTGATCATGTTTGCGTCGCGGTGAGCTCTCGATGCCAAGGATGCTTATCGGATTCGACCCTTTCATTTGCGATGCGCCGTTGATTGTCAGAAAAACCGTATTAATCGGTATGCACCGACAGTACGGCCTTTAGAGGATACTGGCGTTTCTGCTCGACCACACGGGTTCGGATAATGCCCAATAGATCTTCGCAGGTGATCGGCTTTTGTACCACGCGATCGACCCCCGCCGACTTCAGCGTTCCGGATGCCAGTTTCTGGTCCAGCCCGGTATAGAGCATGAAAGGAATTTTTGGGATCCGGTGTTTCTCGCAATAAAACTTCACCGCTTTACCCACCTCCAGGCCGTTCATGTCGTCCATACCGTAATCACACAAAATGATGTCGAAGTTATTTTGTTGAACGGCCATAATGCCATCCTCGGCGGAGTTGGCCGTGTGGATGTCAACTTCCGTATCCTCGAAGAACATCTCCATGAACCTGAGAATATTGATCTCGTCGTCGATGAGCAAAAATCGGATTTTTCCGGGAGCGGCCGGTGGCACCGCGACAATTTCTTCGGGTTGTAGTCTCTCGGCCCGGGGGAAAACCAGCGTAAAACGGGTCCCCTTGCCGACGGTGCTGTTTACGTGGATCTCCCCGCCATGTTTTTTAACGATGCCATAGCTGGAAGACAGTCCCAGACCGGTGCTCTTTTTACCCTTGGTGGTGAAGAACGGCTCGAAAATGCGCTGCACATCCTCCTTATGGATGCCGTGACCGGTGTCGGAAATTTGAAGATGCACCTTTTCATGGTGAATAGACCCGGACACACTTAAAGATCCGCCTTCCGGCATCGCTTCCAGGGCATTTTTAATGATATTCACCAGGACCTCGTATATCTCGGTCGGTTTTCCTGTTACCAAGCAATCCGTGCACTTGATGACGTTGATAAGATATTTTCGGGGCTCGGAGATGGTTTTCCAGAGGGGTTTCGTGAGTTCCAAGGCTTCGGCAACCAACTCTTCCAGGTCGAACACCTGAGTCTCCCCAATTTCCTCGCTCTGCACCAGGGTAAACTCTTTGATCCGCCGAACAATACCGCTGCCCCTGCTGCAGGCATGCAGAATGCTTTCAATCGCCTCCCGGCATTCACGAATTTTTCCGGCATCCAGTTTGGCCAGTGCCACTTCGCCGCCGCCCATGATCATTTGTAGAAGATTGTTAAAGTTGTGGGCCACGCCGCTGGCCATTTCACCCACAGCCAGCAGTCGCTCTGTTTTGACCAAGGTCTCTTCCATCTTTTTCCGAAAGCTCAAATTCCGGGCCACGCTGAGCACTGCCGGGCGTCCCTTGAAAAAAATGCGGCTGGAGTTGATCTCAAAAGGGATGGGCGCCCCTTCCCGGGGCTGTATCTTGAGCTCGAACTGCACGGATTGATGCGCACCGATAGTATCCGCGGCCTGACGCAACGCACTCATCTGATCCGATTGGACAAGGTCTTTCAGCCGTTTGGTAAGCATTTCTTCACGGGTAAAGCCCAGACTGCTGCAGGCCACGTCATTGACTTCCTGAAACCGGCCCTGCCGGTCGTTGATAAATACCGGATCAGTCACATTTTCGAACAGTTCTTTGTAACGCGTGAGGGCTTCAATCTGTTTTCTCTCGGTGACGTCCCGAACCAGCGCCAAGAAAGCGGTTTTCCCTTCATATTCCACCTGGGTACCGGTAATCTCGGCATCGGCGACACGCCCGTCGGATTTCACGAACCGTCGCTCCTGAATGTGTACTTTTCCGTGGTCCAGTGCTCTGCGGATGTTTTCGGGAATACCCTCGACGCCGGGCTCCAGAATATCCTCGACATTCATGGAAAGCAGTTCTTGTCGGGAGTATCCCAGCCACTGAGTGGTAAAGGGATTGCAATCGAGAATCTTGTGGGTCTGGGCATCAATGATGTAGATGGCTTCCGGTGCGTTTTCAAATACCGCCCGGAAGTTCGCTTCGGACGTGGATACCTTCTCCAGGGCCTGGTTGAACTCGGCACTGGCTTCCTTGAGCAGGTTCGTTAAAATGTCGGATTTTCGCTCGGCCTGGGCCAGCAGTTCTTCCAATTCATTCATCCGACCGCTTTTTTCTTTCATTCTCCGCATGCACTATCTCCCAGCACGGAGAGGGTTACCGTCTCATTGTGGAGTACACTGGGCCCCTCACACTGGATACGGCAGTATTCTCCGTAGGTGTAGAATCCGATGATGGGCACGGACGTGCCGATGACCGCGCGGATTCGGTTTATCTCCTGTTGGGTAAGCCGCCCCAGAACAATTTTGCGTGCCATGCATGAATAGCAGAAAATCATGGCCGGTTCATACTCCCCCAGGTCCGCCATCGCCAGTTGGGCGGCTTTCTCGGAAGCGGCCAGAATAGAATCGGTGTCGCCGCAAGTCAGACTGACCATGGCGCCTTCCGGTATTTCACCTGCAAACGTGATCGAACCCTCATCCCGATCCACGGCCATGGTCGCCCGCAACAGGTAGTAGTCATCTTCACCGACATCCCCCCATTCTCCAAGCAGTCCCAACGGATATTCGACGCCGATGGCCGGCAGTTTGTCGGCATGATGGCCCAGGAACCGTTCCAACACGTTCAGGGCCGACTCCCCGTTGAGCTCATAAAGAACGTTGCCCGATGCCCGTGTGACTTTTTTGGCCAAGCCGATGGGCGTCCAGCCGCTGCGAATACCGGTCCCCAACTGGAATTGTCCTGAAAATCCGATGGCCACCGCGGCGTCGGTCAAGACTCGGTTTCCGACAAACTGCCACGTTTGCTTGAATTTCCCGTTGTCACCGGCAGTGCCTCCGGATATGGGAAGCTCCGGCCCGAGAATGGCAGCCATACCGCGAAGTAACGCACAGCCGTTACCGGTCAGCCCATCGGAGAAAAGTTGAACATAACGGACGTCCTGCCCGAATCCCTGGGCCAGCTTCCTTCCGGCCGTCTCGCTCTTTGCGCCCAGGCCTTCGACCACCGCAACCTGAAATTGAAGCTGATCGGAAGCAATACCTCCCAGTACAACGGAACCGGTGGTCAGGCCGATGCTGGAAATTTCACCGTCGGTAGTACAGCCAACCATATTTCGCGTGCCGACCGCTTCATGAATACCCTCGAGCATGGCTTGGATCCCTTTTTCGGGTGAACAAAAGACCCAACAGGCGTCGGGAGCCTGACCCATTTTCCCGATCAGTTCCTCGCCGAGGCGTCTGCCCAGCCCGAGAGTGAACACGTCTTCCGATGTTACCACAGCAGATTTAAACATATGTGTGTATCCTGGTCGCGATATATTAACCTGTTGACATCCTCGGTATCGGGGTCGCTATCGGAATCGCTATCGATGCGGGGTAAAGAGCGATTGCAAAAAATATGCTCCGTTTCAACATCGCCATGGCCGGTACAGTGCCCGGCCCTACGTTGCACCTGAGTTTTTCCCGTAGGGCGGGGCACTGCACCCGCCCATTTACCGATTGGCCAAGCGCTACGAATCGGAACAGATCTATGCATCGATACCGATACCGAACCTGATTCCGATTCCGCGGTTAACAGTTACAAATGGGGAGATCCGCCAGGATTCTCCCCATTTGTTAGCATGTATCGCCCGAACGAGCTACCATTTAAAGACCTGATCGAGTTGGTCGTCCGAAACTTCAAATGTAATGTTGTGGGGCGGCAACGCTTCGGTTTTCATGTAGCCCGGCAACCGATCGTCTTTCGGAGTAAACCCGGCTCTCGCATTGAAGTCCCGCTCCATCTCAAGAATCTGTTTGCCCAGGGCGGTGACATCATCGGCTGTCATGCTGGCACCGGTGAATCCGTTGATGACGTCCAGCAGCGCCTGGAACGTGTCCGGCTGGTCCAGGATGGCAAATGCGATGAACAAACACATGCCCGTGGCGTCGATGGCCGCGGTAGCGATCTGCAGGTTGCGGGACAACTCTACCTGGCCTTCCGGTTTCAGTGGATCGACGTCACCGCCGACTTTCAGAATATTGGTCGCAATGGCGTATCCGGCCGTGTGGTCCGCCCCCATGGGCGTCGTGGCATAAGTGACCCCTATACCCATCACCGCCCGGGGGTCGTATGCCGGCATGGCCTGACCCTTCACCGTTGGGACCCGTTCCACACCGAAGACCTTACCGGTGACCTCGGCCCCACTGCCAAGAATTCTTCCCAGCGGGGACCCCTTACCAACCTCCTTCACGAGATTGATCGCTGCATCGGCATCACCGAATTCGGCAAGCCCTCCTTCCATCGCCACAGCAATGGTGGCACCCATTTCAATGGTATCCAATCCAAAATCATCGTCGAGGCGGTCGATCTGGGCGATGGCATCGATATCGTCGATGCCGCAGTTTCCGCCGTGGGCCCAGACGGTTTCATACTCCGGCTGTTTGGTTAGAAATCGACCGTTCTTGTCGTAGAACGTCCCGGAGCACCGGATCACGCATCCACGGTGGCAGCCGTGGACATTTGCCCCCTTCCCACCGCGCTCGATTTCCAGCTCGGCCTGGGTTTCGCCGCTGATCTTCGAGGCGCCTTCGAAGGTGCCCACCTGGAAATTATTGGTGGGATAGGCGCCGGCCTCGCTGATGACGTTGGTCAGCACGTTGGTTCCGTAGGTCGGCAGGCCCTCACCCGTCACCGGGTGTTTGCGGAGCCCCTGGACAAATGCCTTATTGGCCGCTTTAAAAGCATCCGGATTTTTCGGTGCGCGAGCCGGACAATCGGTGTCGTCCACCACGATCACTTTGACGCCCTTGGATCCCATCACGGCGCCGCTACCGCCACGGCCGGCATGCCGGGTCGGCCGCTGCTCCATATCGGAAAACGCAACGGACGCGCCGGCCAGTTTCATCTCACCGGCCTGCCCGATGGAGACACAGCCTATCTTGTCGCCGTACTCGGCTTTCATTTTATCGACCACATCATAGTTGCCGAGCATTTTGAGGCTGTTGTCGGGTTCCACCTTAACGCCGTCCTTGTTGATGTAGATTTTGTACAGGGTGTCGTCCTTGGGTTTGCCTTCCAGGACGATTGCCGCGTATCCCAGGCGGCCAAGCATCTGGGAGGGCTGCCCACCGGCATTGGATTCTTTAATCCCCCCGGTCAGCGGGCTTTTGCATCCGACGGAGATGCGTCCGGACATGGCCGCCAGACTGCCGCTGAGCAATCCCGGGGCAATCACCAGTTTGTTATCTGCCCCTAAAGCATGACAGGTGGGCGGGACTTCCTTGGCGATAATCGAGGACGTCAAGCCGCGTCCGCCAAAGCCGGCATAATCACCCATAGACTCCTCTTTGACCTGCGGCCCCCCATCGGGACCCATATTGATTCTTAGAATTTTGTCCATAAATTACCCTCCTTGTCCATTTGGGGTTGTTACACTAAATCGTACATACTTACTCTGAAACCGAAGCAGTTGCGCGACTCCCGTTTTCGCCGATAAAGACGCGCAGCAGATTGGGCACCGAAGGATCTGATGTGCCCGATCCATACCCGATCTGTTCCACCCTCATCGCCGGCATCGGTCCGTATTCGGACGACAGCGTCGTCAGCACGGCTGCCCCCGTCGGGGTTAGCAGTTCCCCCATAACCCCGTTGGAATAGACCGGAACGCCTTTGATTAACTCAGCGGTCGCCGGCGCCGGTACCGGTAGCACCCCGTGGGCACAATGAACCGTCCCACTACCTACATGGAGCGGTGAGCAGCACACCTTTGTCACTCCCAGGGCATGGATACCGGCTGTGGCACCCACCACATCGATAATGGCATCCATGGCTCCCACTTCATGAAAGTGAACCTTGTCGATGGATGTCCGATGGACTTTCGCTTCGGCTTCCGCGAGCCGTTTGAATATGTGTACACTTTTTTGTTTGACGCGGGGATCCAACCCGCTCGCATGAATAATAGATTCGATGTCGGCCAGATGCCTGTGCTCGTGCCCGTGATGCTCCTCGTCAATAATCACCGCCACTTGGGTCCCGCCGATACCTTGCTTACGGATCCTTTTCGCCTCAAGGTTGTAATGGGAAATATTCAGCTTGCCGATTTCTTCTCTTAGGATCTCGATATCCAAACCGGCATCGACCAGCGCTCCCAACAGCATATCTCCGCTGGCGCCGGCAAAACAGTCGAAATAAGCAGTTTTCATCGCGTATCTTCCTCTACACCTTGGCCAGCCGAATGTTCTCACGGCAGCGATCGCCATGGTTCTTCGAGTCCGGGACCTCATCTTCTTCAAGGTGCCGGACCGCCATCCGGTTGATCATGTTGGCCTGATAGCCGGCCCCAAAACCATTGTCGATGTTGACCACAGACACTCCGGAAGCACAGCTATTCAGCATCGTCAGCAGTGCGGACAGCCCCCCGAAGCTGGCCCCGTATCCAACACTGGTCGGTACGGCGATCACGGGACAGTCTACCAGGCCGCCCACCACACTTGCCAAGGCACCTTCCATACCGGCCACCGCAATGACCACGTTGGCCTGCATCAGTTCATCGCAGACACTCAGCAGGCGATGGATACCGGCAACGCCGACATCAAAGAGCCGGCTCACCCGATTGCCGAGAACCTCTGCGGTGATGGCCGCCTCTTCCGCCACCGGTAAATCCGACGTTCCGGCGCACACGATGGCAATATGTCCCCGTTCCGGCGTCGGTCGCGGATTGACAACGACGATTCGGGCCATTTTATGATACTTGCTGTCCGGAACGACCTCGCGCACAGCGGAAAACACCTCCGGTGTGGCCCGGGTCGCCAGGATGTTGTGGTGATGGCGGGCCATCTTTTCAACTATTCCGCTCACTTGCTCGAGGGTTTTACCCTCGCAGTATATGACCTCGGGCACACCATTGCGCATACAGCGGTGATGATCCACTTTGGCATATCCCAAATCTTCAAACGGCAGCTTTTTTAAACGGTGCATTGCCGCGTCGAGATCCACCTGTCCGTTTCGAACCTGTTCCAGAAGCGCTTTTAGCTGTTTGGTGTCCATTTTGCGTTCCTTCCTGGGTTGGTTGAATAACCCGGTTCAGGCTGCCCATGGCATACCCTTCCAGGTCGAGGGTCACATAGGTAAAACCGAGCGATTTGAAGTGGGCGATGATCCGCCGCCGGACGGTTCCCTCCATCAGTTTGGGGATATCCTCGCCATCGACCTCCAAACGGACCGTGTCTTCGTAATGTCGCACACGGATCTGTTTCGATAAACGGAGCTTGCGCAAAAATGCTTCGCCATCATCGACCTGCTGTAGCTTTTCGGCCGTAATCGGATGGTGGTAGGGAATTCGTGAGGCCAGACAGGCATAGGACGGTTTGTCCCAGGTGGGCAATCCCAGCCTGTGAGAGAGTTCGCGGATCTCTGCTTTCGTCAAACCGGCTTCACAAAGCGGACTGCGCACACCCAGTTCGGCAGTGGCCCGGTGTCCGGGGCGAAAATCCTGAAGATCGTCGCAGTTGGCCCCGTCGACAACATGGCGACAATGGTGTTCTTGAGCCAGGCCGAGCAGGGCGCCGAACCGATGCTTTTTGCAAAAATAACATTTATCCACCGGGTTGGTCACAAATTCGGGTAAGTCCATTTCATGGCTCTTGACGAGAATGTGTCGGACGTCAAGATCCGTTGCCAGCCGGCGGGCCTCTTGACGTTCATGACGGGGAGTCGTCGCCGACACCGCGATTGCCGCCACGACCCGATCATCCAGAACATCCCGGGCGCATTTGAGCAGCAGGGTGCTGTCGACCCCACCGGAAAACGCGACCAGCACGGACTGCATGTCTTCCAGAATACCGATGAGTTTTCGGTATTTCGTGGTCACCTTGTCCCGTATTTCTGTCATGGTCACAGTACCCGATTCAGGCCGACGCCGTTCGGCGCCTCCTCAAGAGTGATTGCAAGCGACCGTATAATCCCGTCCGCGCCTCCGGTAGAAAGCCGCTGGACACAAATTTGATCTCGTACAGCCGAAAACTGCCCTGGGACAAACACCCCCGAAAGGCACCCAACTGGTAGAACAGGTGCTCCAGCCAGAAGAACGCCAGAAAGGCCGGCAGAAACAGGCGAGAGCGTTTTCGATAATAATCCACGACACCCGGAAACACCGATAAACATAGTGTCAGCGGCCACAGGGTCGGCCAAATGATCGTCGTCAGTAGGTACAGGCCAAAATAATACCGGACGCCATAGTAGGTCAGATAGTAGATCAGCAAAAAATGGCTTTTCATCGTGGCCAGGATCACCCTCGGCAGGGAAAGTCGCACATCCAGCGCATGCGCCAGATGGCGCCGTTTATAGATCGCTTCAATCACCGGTAACAGAAACAGTGCCCCAGCAAGCACCAGGTTTTGGCTCAACAAGGCCACCAACCCTCCGAGCAGCATCAAGAGACCGATCGGCTGCCTCGGGAATCGCTTGGTGACCTGGTCATAACGCGCATATAACATGGCCTCGGAAGTGCCATATTCGAAACGGCGTTTTAAACTGTCCCACAATCGGGTTCGGTGTTTGTGAAGAACCCGGCCGGTCGGCGTATATACACACCGGTATCCGTGTGATTTCAATTTCCAGCAGAAATCCACATCCTCACCGAGGTGCAGGTCGGCGTCCAAACCCTGAACGGCACGATACGCCGTCTTTCGAACGAGCATATTGCAGGTGGGCACGTACACATCCGAGATTGGGGATGCGCCGACCCGTACCTTCGGACCCATGTCCAGGGCCGAATTGGTTTTTTCGTATTCATCCAAAAGGCTGCCGCCGTCCCAGGCGTCCACTTTCCCGCCGACGAGGACGACCCTCGGATCGTGAAAATACGGTAGCAACTCCCGGAGCCAGCCGGAATCCGCAATACAGTCGCTGTCGATGAAGGCCAGTAGTTCTCCATTGGCATGTCGCACCGCTTCATTGCGTGCGGCACTTTGACCGACATTTTGCGGCATGACGACCAGCCGCACGGGATATCGACGGGCCACCGATGCCGTGTGATCCCGGGAGGCATCGTCCACAACGATGATCTCCAGCTTGGCTGGGGGATAATCGAGTGCCAACAACGATGTCAAGCAAACATCGAGATCATCCGCCCGATTGTAGACCGGCACGATGATACTGACCGTCGGTTCATATGGCTCGCTCGGAGGCGACCAGGCCAGTATCTCCGCCTGACAAAGCGTATCCAGAAAGGAAAGCAGCTTTTTCGTGTTGTCAACGGTATCCGTATCTTCCGACATCGGCAGCGAAAGGCCCTTTTGAGAGCGGGCTAACGCACGAAAAGCCGCTGTATTGACACGGATGGCACGCAGCGGTTGTTGCTGTAGTACCACACCGCCGCCGGGCCGGGGGAATAACTGAATATCCGGTTGCAGCACGAAGCTTCCCTTGGGATGAACGGTGCGCATCAATGAACCTCGGCAGCTACAGGTTTAACGGATACACAATTGGCGAGGCAGCCGGGATCCGGAACCCCCAGCTTCCGCTGGGTGTGATACGCAATGGCCGGACAGCCGCCGTGACACAGATCGAAGCGGTGGCAGCTCTCGCAGGACTTGATTTCCAGCCCTCGAAACGATTCGAACACCGGTGATTGCTGCCATATCTCTTCGAAATCCTTGTCCGGGAGTTTGCCGGCCAGAAATTCTGGATCCTGCAGAAAGGCGCACGGATAGACATGACCTTCCGGAGAAATACAGCACGTCAATTTGCAGGCCCCACACATGTTGAGGCCCAGCGAGCGCCGCTCTGAGGTGGACACCGAGAAAAAGGAATCACCGGTGGATACCGCGAGATGCTCCGCGAGCCATTGGGAAAACTCGGCCATTTGACCGCGGTTCACGTTGAGCTGCGCCCAGGATTGCTTCCCCCTTCCCGAAGGCCGAAAGCGTGACACCCTCAGTTTGGCCCCGTAATCGGCCGCCAATGTGACCAGCCGATCCAATTCCGGGAAACTGAGCCGTGTGAGCACCGTGTTAATACTGACCTCGATGTCCCGCCGGCTCAGGCACGTCAGCGCGCGAATGACCTTGGCGAAGCTGCCGTCCCCGCGAATCGGGTCGTTGGTGGCCGGCGTGGCACCGTCCAGACTCACCTGAATGTATACCAATTGACGATCGAGACGGGCGGCGATATCGTCATCGATCAGGGTCCCGTTCGTGCTGATGCAGGTGACCATGCCGTTTTCATGGGCGTAGTCCATCAGATCCAGAAAGTCCTGCCGCATAAACGGCTCGCCGCCGCCAATATTGAACTGGAATACATTTAATCTTGCCAACTGGTCGATGACCTGCCGGGCTTGGGCCGTGGTGAGTTCGCCGTTGCGTCGGTTGCCGGAGTCGGACAAGCAGTGGACGCAGGTCAGATTACAGCCGTAAGTAACTTCCCAGGTGACGTTTACCGGGGCCGTGAGCCCCATTTCAACATATTGATTGCCCATCGATAAGGTCCTTGCGTTCAAGCGTTGTCAGTATTTGGTCGAGTCGTTCTTCGATCCAGTCCGTCGGCCAGCCCTGACGCTCTTGGATGTCGCCAACAAGCTCCGCAAGGCTGCGGCGACCCTGAAAAAAATCATCCTCGATCAGGTCCTTGGTTGGGACAAAATACAGACGCGGTCCCCGGTAGTCGTAAAACAGCAAGCCGAATGTTTCCCGGCGCACCTGGACACCGTTTTTAAGTGTATATACTTTGCAAACGCTCATACTCACTCCGTGACGGATTGACGGGGTTCGGCGATTTTCAACCGATCACGCGGATGGCTGAAAATCGCCGACCGTCAAATCTAATAGATTCCGCAGATCCCATCGACTGCCAGTTCTTCCACCTGGATCTCTTCGAGGATGGAAGGCGTCTCCTTGACGCTGTCTTCTTTACGCACCTCCTGTTTCGCTTCCTGTTCCTTTTCTTCCGGTATAATGGTCATGGATCCTATCACCTCCTTTCGTGCTTCGATCAACTAGGGGGCTTGGGCCGTCCACCCCGTCACCTCCTTTCGTGCTTCGATCAACTAGGGGGCTTGGGCCGTCCACCCCGCATCCACCGTAATCATGTTGCCCGTGATGCACCTTGAATCGTCGGAAGCCAGCCACAGAACCGCTTGCCCAATGTCTTCGGGGGTCACCTCCGGTTCCTTTTTAAGATGGCCGGCAAAGAAGGTTTCTTTGGCCTCCTCATCCTCCATACCGAAAAAGCCGGCAATCCCCTGCATCATGTCCGTCCACACCGTTCCCGGACAAACCACATTGGCCCGGATATTGTGATCGGCCACCTCCATGGCAATGGATTTGTTCAAACCGATGATGCCATGCTTGGCCGCGCAGTAATGACCGCCCATCCCGAAGCCGCGCTGCCCCCCCACCGATGATATGCTGATAACATTGCCGCTGTGTTGCTCGATCATATGGGGCAGGACGAAGTGGCAGCAGAGATAGGTTCCCTTCAGATGGGTGTCGAGAACTTCATCCCAGACCTCTTCCTCCATTTCGGCAATGGCCACCATTGAAGAATTCCCGGCATTGTTCACCAATATATCAATCTTACCGAATGTCTCGATAACCTTGTTGACCATGGCTTCCACATCCGCGGCCTTGCGGACATCACACTTGATGCCCAGCGCCCGGCGATCCATCGCTTCAATTTCGGCCACGGCCTTTTCCATGGTATCAGCAGTGGACAGATCATAGGGTATGGTTTTCATGTTTTCACAGATGTCGGCGATGACAATATCTGCGCCCTCAGCAGCCATAAGTTTGGCCGCAGCCAGCCCGTTGCCGCGGGCACCGCCGGTCACAACGGCCACTTTTCCGTCTAATTTCATCAACATTCTCCTTTCTGAAGAGCTTCTCCGGTCCTGAACCGATCCATGACCGATGGTCTCACCCGGGGATCCCTCTTCCGGTCTACCGAATCGACCGATCCGTCCATCACCGGCGAACCATCGATCGATGCCACACGCCCGCAGGCCGTTCAGACCGTTTCGCGCAATTCCGTTAAGTTATACTGCTCGCCGATCTGCTGGAGGCTGAAATTGAGTTCCTGCAGATCGTCCTTCAACGAGTCGAGGCCATACTCACGGATCTGAAAGTCCAGCTGGCCTTCCAGGCTGTAAACAAGGTGGAGCAAGTTGAGCAGATTGACGTTGTCCGGATCTTTGATCAACAGGTTGAAATATCGGACCATCAAATCCCCAACGGCCAGTTCCTGCAGCCCCCATTCGAGCGTTGGACGGTCTATTTTCTGAAGCATGACCCCGCGCAGGAGCACCGCTGCGCGCACCCCCATACGGGTAATATCCTTGACCATCGTCATATCCGGTGCGTTCGAATCCATCGTGTCTCCTCAAGTCATACGGACTTTCATGGTCTTGACGTGTTTGATGGTCTTTTCGAGCCTTTCGAAATAGGGATTGCACAGGCTTTCGGCGGCGCCGGCATCCGCACAGTCAGCCAGCTTTTTCTGGATATCCGCCATCTCATCGACATACTCGATCATGTCGTCGGTGCCTTTTTGGGTCTTGAAATAGAGTTTGCCGGCAATGGGCTCCATGGTATCTGCCAGCGAAGACAGCTTCTCCTTGATCGAATCAAATTGCGTCGCTTCTGCAGTGTCACGAAACGTTTGGCTCAGTTCCCGCACCATTTGGGTGCCGCTTTTGTGTTCACTCACTTCGATGTCCCCTTTCTTTGGTGAATTTATATTGTGATGATGCCTTATATAAAACAGGCCAAAGCCACACCGGCTCTGCCCTAATGATTGTCGTGATGAGAATGATGGGGATGATTGCAACCGTCCCCACACCCATGATCATGGTCGTGTCCGTGGTGGTGCTGTTGGCCGCTGCCCGGGCAGGGCTTGCTCTCCTCGATCGGTGCTTCCGGGACATCCTTGGCCGGCAGTTGATTGGCCAGGGTTTCGGCGATTTGGACAAAAGCGGTGGCCGTCAGACTGTCCGGATGCATATTGACCACCGGAATCCCGGCATCGGCGGCCTCCGAGAACAGTGGATCGATGGGTATGGATCCCAGAAAGGGGATTTCCATCATCCGGGCCAGCTGCCTGCCTTTGTCTTTTCCGAACAGATAGACCGTGTCGCCGCAATCCCGACAGACATACGCGCTCATGTTCTCGACCAATCCCAGTACGTTCGCCCCCAGGGTCATCGAGGCGTTAACCGCCTTGGAACACACGACCGTCGACACCTCCTGGGGGGTGGTGACGATAATGACGCCGTCCAGATCGGGGATCGATTTAAGAATCGCAATCGGCTCGTCACCGGTGCCCGGCGGCAGATCCACGAGCAAATAATCCAGGCCGCCCCATTTGGCGGCCGACAGCAGCTGGCGAATGGTTCGGCTCTTGGCTTGACCGCGCCACATCACCGGTGTCATATCGCCCGGCCAGAAGAGCGCCACGGACAGGGCCTTGATGCCATGGTCGGTGACGACCGGATCGAGCCAGAACGCCCCGTTCAATTTGGCTTCTTTTCTGATGCCCAGCATTTTCGGGACGCTGGGACCGTGCAGGTCGGCATCGAACACCCCCACCCGCTGGCCGGCATTCTGCAGGGCGGCAGCCAGATTCACCGTGGTGGCGGTTTTACCGACGCCGCCTTTGCCGGAAAGAATGGCAATCTTATACTTGACGTACTGCAAGGCTTCGGCGATGGAGCCTTCCTTTACCAGCTGCTGCTGTTGCCGTTCTTTGAATTCCTGACGGGTGAGCTCCATTACATCCTCCTTACCTGAATTTAAGAAATGCGTTGAACTGCCGCTTGGGCGCTGCCGATCCCCATGGCTTCGGCCAATTCCAATACCTGCCTGAACTCCGAAGCGCCCAGGGCGCCGCCGGGATCTTCGGTCTTGCCGATCAGATCCAATGCGACGGCATCGATGGCCGCTGGATCCCGAGAGGCCAGAAATCCCAGGTTCTTGGCAATGGGTGCGTTGCTGAACGGGAAATACTCGGGCTGGGGCGTGATGTCCCAGAGGTAGCTGATGAAAAAAAGTCGGCCTTCGACGGCATTACGGATGCTCAGGCAGCACTCCAGCGCATGGCGCCGGAAGTCCGCCAGTCGTTCCGGCGGCGGTCGGTGGCCGTTGAAGGGATACGGATTGATATCGCGCACCACGCGTGATCTGGCGCTTCCGACCAGGCATTCAAACCCGCTGTTGAGCAATGCACCGCTAAGTCCGAACAGCGGATGCAGGGTGACATGGGACAACACCCACAAAGCATCGCTGCGGCACACCGCGGTGCCGACTTCGACACCGCCGAGATCCGAATCTTCCGATTGGCAGGAAAACAGATCGCCTTCATCCCCGCTGAAACCTCCGTTCACGGCCAAATGCCCGCCCAGTGTTTCATTGGAATAACCCTGGTGGCTGGCGACCCGCATAAAATTGCTGCCCAGGTGTTGCTTCCAGTAGTCGATCAGCTTCAGTCCGTCGCAAATCGTCACATGCAGTTTGGTTTTGGCATATGCCGCCTGGGCGGGGATGCGGATGAAGACGGGGCGCAACCCGTACTCGTAGCCTTCCTCGGCGGTGTTGATCTTCAGGGTCACCTGGTCGCCCTCGGACAAATCCTGCGTGGCGTCCGTCTCTGCGAGAAGATGCTGAAGCTTTTGAGCGATCGAATTGTCAAAGGACATCCCCTGAGTGTCTATCCAATACACTACGCTCATCCTGATCTTCTTCCTTTCCGATGTTGAGCCTTGCCAATGGCGGCATCCCCCGCCCCGCCGGCGGCGGGAGTGGGGGGAGCGCGTCATTCGCTGAAATCGGGATGCGGGAGGGTGAATTACCCTCCCGCAGGTTTGACGATCTATTCGGGGGCGACCCCTTCGAACGGATCGTATTTTTTCCATTCGTTCCAGACCCAGTCCTTGTTGTAATCAATCCTCCGGAACGGCATGACTTCATCGGTCAGGTCATGTTTTCCAAAGACATCCCGTAACCGAATCGTCGTGGGTTTGTGATTGGCCACACCACCTTTGCGGATCTGCCATCTGGCAATATGCTCCGGTGTCAGCGGCGGTTCATAGTTCGTCAGTGAGTACTCCATCGTCCCCAGTCCGATCTTCTCGGCGGCGGCCATGATGATGCGCGGGCTGAAGCCGTTTACCAGGCGGAACTTGTCGTCCCCGGCTTTACAGCCCTTTTCGTCGGCCGCCGAACCCGGGCTCACGGGCGCCTTGTCGATGGCATCCAGCGTCGCCATTTCAACAGCCACCAAGTCCTTGCCGGCGAAAATGCCCACATCCGGGCACACGGCCAAACCGGCCCATGGGAAGCAGTCGCATTCCGGGACCACATCGATGGCACAGTTGATATAACCGACTTTGCCGCGGTCGAAACACTTCAGCGCACCCAGGGCAGCGTCTGCGTGGGCGATCATGGCGTTGGGGAAGTAGTTTTCCTCAAAGGTTATGCCGGTCATTCCGGAAAACAGGCAGGTCACCTGGCAGGAATAACAGAGTCGGCATTTTTCAGGATTCCACACCTTACCGTGGGCAACAACATGATGGGCACTGCGGGGGCATGAATCATCGCACATCTGGTGAAATTTACAGGCCTTGCCCGGACAATTGTCGGTAAATTTCGGCCAGCCGATGGCATCATGGGGATCGCCCCAGTGTGCCAGGTGGGTGATGTACTTGCCCCGTTTGGACTGGCAGCCGATGCCCAGCTGTTTCAGCACGCCGCCGTACATCGTGATGGAATGCCCGCGGGCGTGACCGATGACGATCATGGCGTCCGCTTCCGCAATCGCCCGGCCGATATAGGTCTCCTTGATAATAAGACCTTCCGGAATATCGACCCGATAATCATCTTCGCCGGCATACCCGTCGGCGATGAGCACCGGGCACCCGAAGGTGGCGTCGGTGTAGCCGTGGCGGATGGCGCCTTCCAGCTGGTATTGACTGATGGCCATGCTGTTGTATGTATGGTAGGATAGTGTGGTGTCGTTCACCACGTAAGGATTGCCGCCGCAAGCCCGGACCTCTTCGACGATTGCGGCGATGTACTCCGGACGAAGAACCGCGGTGCGGTTCCACTCCCCATAGTGGATCTTGATCGCCACCTCGTCGCCTTTTTCGAAGCATTCGTTTAGCTTTGATTCGTAAAAAAGGTCTTTGGTCTTGCAGATCATCGACTCGGTCCAGTTGGTGGCATTGGCTTCCGAGAACCAGACGGGGGCGGGACCCTTTTCAGTAAATGGGCCCCACTTTTTCTTGGTGGGGTTCCAGCTCTTGGACTGATAGGTGTCTCGCCCCCCTATAACCGGTCCCGCCATCTCGTTCCATTTGGTTGGCTCATACGTATACTCAGCCATTAAGTTTACCTCCTTTCATTCATACACATGTGGAGGGTTGCGCTCGCCGAAACGTCTAATGGCACTACCGGATGGTGGTGATTTGCCGTTCGGCAAGCAGACGTGTCTTATGCTTCTCCTGTCATCACCTCCTTCCTATTCGACATTTGATGCCGCGTGTGGTGCCTGCACAATCTTGTCTACGCCGGCTCGATGAAGCCCCGTCGAAAGGTTGTTGCAGGTGCAAATAACCACTGGGGTCCGGGAACATAAGGTGTGGGTCTGCGTGAAAACACACGACATCGGCGAACACTTTGAACATAGCAAACGTTGTGCCGAGCGGACTCCTGTACCGTCCGGGAATCCGAGTAACGATCGGTGAAGTCAATATTCCAAATGTTTACAAATAGTTATATGATTGTTCGGGGGTGACCGGGGTTCGACAGCGCCAGGACGAAAATTCGCCGTGGACGGCCTGCAAGGGTAAATGTGACCCTTGGTGGGACGCGGACTCCCATAATCTGCTTATATTCAATGGATTTGTGTCGCAATCGGGAATTGGGGCGGGACGGGGCAATATGCCTCAAACCGGCAGCAGAGGTCATGAAAAAATTTTAAATTTATGTATCTTTTTAACAGCGTTTTACGGTTGATGCCGAGAATTTTGGCTGCCCGGCTCTGGTTTCCACCGGTTTCCGCCAGGATGTTAATGATGTGTTCCTTTTCGATATCTTCCAGCGTCCGGTTCGATTGCGGCAATGTATGGATGTTTAACTGCAGGTGGGCCGGCAGGTGCTCCGGCAAAACGGTGTCCTCGTTGGTGAGCAGGTTGAGTTTGTTCATGGTGGCTTTGAGTTCGCGGATATTCCCCGGCCACGGATAAGCGGTCAGCAGCTCGGCAGCCGGTTTGGACAGCGCTTTAGCAGTCCTGTTGCCGGCCGCGATGTTTAAAAAAAAATGTCGGGATAGCGGCAGGATATCCTCCGGACGCTTGCGGAGCGGCTCCAGGCTAATTGAAAATGCGGCCATACGGTAAAAAAGGTCGCTTCTGATCTTCCCCTCACGGACGGCCTCGTCCAGAGACAAGTTTGTGGCGAGAACAATCCGCGTATCGATCTGAATTTCCCGTGTCTCTCCCAGGCGGCGGATCTTTCCGGTTTCCAGAAAGCGCAAGAATTTCTTCTGCAAATCCAGATCGATATTGCCGATTTCGTCCAGAAAAAGCGTTCCACCATGGCTTTTTTCCACCAGACCGATCCGCCCTTCGGATGCGCCTGAAAAAGCGCCCTTTTTATGTCCGTAAAGCTCGCTTTCGGCCAGGGTGCGGGTCAGCAGTCCGCAGTCCAAAATCACGAAGGGGCCATCCCGGCTCAGGCTGTTGCGATGAATGTACTCGGCCAGAACATCTTTTCCCACACCGGTTTCACCCTGGATCAATACCGTACTGTCGGTGGGCCCCACCTTTTCCACCAGGGAATAGACCTTCTGCATGGAAGGGCTCGGGCACAACAAGAATTGATTCGTATCGGTAACTCGGGGCGGTTCATCTACTGGAATGGTTTTACTCCGCCGACGGTTGTCCTGGACCGCTTTTGACACCAGGGCCAATAATTCGTCCAGTTTAAACGGTTTGGTCACGTAATCCCGGGCCCCGAGTTTGATCGCCTCGACGGCCGAATGAATATCCCCATATCCGGTGATCATGATGACCTCTACAAAAGGAGCTTTTTGCTTCAACCGGGTCAAGGTTTCAAGGCCACTCATGTGGGGTAGCTTCAAATCGAGCAACACTACGTCGAACGCCTCTGCGTCAAACAGGACAAGGCCTTCCTCACCGCTGCCGGCGGTGGTGACGTCAAAGTCCTCCAACGTGAATTCGTTTTGGATGAGATGCCGGATGTTTTTTTCGTCATCGATGGCCAATATCTTACCCTGCAGCATGACGAAAGTCTCCGTTTTACTGGTGCCTTTGATGGGCTGACGTTGGATATCCACCCCCAATTAGCACCTTCGGTTTTCACTTAAAAAAGGGTTCAAGCGAAATTTTGAACAATGAACGTTGAACCCGGAGCCTGTAACGAAAGTCATCGAACCTGGAAGCTTCAGGTTATTTCTGTGTGTTTAGCAAGTGATGTTTGTCTTTCACTTGAACCCTCGACCCCTCGAATCCTTGGATCCTATTTTTATCCGTTCACTCGACCCCTCGACCCCTTGAACCCTTGGACCCTTATTTCATTCACTCAAATGCAACGGAAATCGGAGTGTGAACCCGGCTCTTTGATCCCCTGTTGAATCAAAGAGAATATCGCCCCGATGATGCTGCACAATATTGTAACAGATCGACAGGTCGATCGCGTTGCCGTCTCCTGTAGCCAGTGTCATGCATGACGGATCGAAGATGGTGGAATGGTATCGTTCCGAATGGACACAGCCGGAATGCCATATCTGAATCTTCATCCGGCTGTCATCGATAGTGGACACAACGTCCAATTTACCCCCATTTTCGACACACAGAAAGGCGTGGTTGAACAGGCTTAAAAACAGGTGTTTGAGCTGGGATTCTTTACCGATGATGGTGTCGAAGCCTTTTGTCAGGTGATTGTCAAAACGGATGTCGATGCGGTTGTCTTTCGCCCGCTGCCTGAAAATCGCAACCGTATCGCGAATGACCTGCTCGATCTGGAGCGGCTCAAAATCATCCCCGGAGCTCCGGCTGAAGGCTTGAAGGTTCTGAATAATGTCCTTGCACCGATACGCCTCGGACTGGATTATCTCCAGGTATTCTTCAAAGCCTTTGAGGTGTGCTGTATCCAGCCCGTCTTTGGCTTTGCGTAGCCGCTTGAGCAGGCCTTCTGAAAATCCGGCGATGGATGTCAACGAATTGTTGATTTCATGAGCGACCCCGGCAGCCAGAAACCCGATGGCCGCCATACGATCTGCCTGCACAAGCTTAAACTCATACTCCTTTCTCCGGGTAACATCCCGCATCAATAATATAATTTCGGCAACCTTCCCGTAACCGTCTTTAATCGGCGACGTGGTCCATTCGAAATATCGGCCGGAAAATTCTCCCTCCTGGATTAGAATTTCGCCCTGTAAGGTTTCTTCAGAAACCATGGTCTTGATCGACGGGCAGTTTTTACAAATGTCCTCCTTGCGATAATAGGCGTGGAAACACTTTTTCCCGATGAGAGAAACCCCCGAAAACATGTTCTTTTGAATGTTATTGACAAAAACAATATTCAACTCACGATCTAAAATGGTCAATCCGTCGCTGATGCTGTTGAAGATCGCTTCGAGCCGATTGCGGCGCTGGGCCAAAGACAGATTCAGCTTCTCGAGCTCCTTGATCTTGTGTTGGACTTCCTTGAAGTACCCGATTTTGGAACAGCCGATACCTTTGAAATCATGTCCGGTGTATTTGGAGGAATTTGCCACGATCGTTTCTATAGTGCCTGTATGTACATGGATTCGATTTCTTCCGCGATATAACAATGGGGATTCGTCTGCATGCACAAGTCCTCGGCGGCCTGTTTAGCCAGAAGCGGGATATCTGTCTCTTGGACACCCACCTGGGAAAGACGGCGAGGCAGGCCGAGGGCGGAAATCAACCCTTCGATTTTTTCGGGAACCTGCTCTGCCGCTTCTTTCGTGGGTACGCCGCGCGTCTCTGCTCCCATGGCGTTGGCGATCTTGGCAAATTTTTCCGGCGCATGCTCCATATTCTCTCGCACCACCACCGGTAATAAAATGGCGTTGGCCAGCCCGTGATGCAGATCGTATATCCCCCCCAGGGGATGTGCCAGCGCATGCACGGCCCCGAGGATGGCATTGGAAAAGGCGATACCGGCCTCCAGGCTGGCGATGGCCATACCTTCAAAGGCGTCGATATCTTTGCTTCTCGCAGCCTTTTCAAGATGTTTGAAGACAAGCTGTATGGCATGAATCGCATGGGGGTCCGTCAGGGGCCAGGAAAGCGACGACACATAAGCTTCAATGGCATGGGTCAGAGCATCCATGCCGGTGGCGGCAATAAGCTCTTCGGATTTGGTCGTCAGCAGGACCGGATCGATCAGAGAAATATCGGCCATGATTGCCCGGCTAAGGATCGTCATTTTCACTTTTCGCTGCGTATCGGCGATAACGGAAAACTGGCTGACATCCGAACCGGTGCCGGCGGTGGTCGGAACACACAGCAGCGGCGGGATCGGCTGGGTAATCAGGTTGCACCCCACATAGTCCTGGATACGGCCATGGTTGGTAACCAGAATGGCGACCCCCTTGGCAACGTCCATGGGGCTGCCGCCGCCTAAGGCGACAATGACGTCGCAGTTATCCTGGTGGTACAGCTGGGCCCCATGTTCGACCTGGAACGTCCTTGGATTGGTGACGACATCGTCAAAGACGGAATAACGCAGCCCTTCCTCATCGAAGTATCGGATGGCGGCATCCACCCAAACGGCTTTCTGGATTCCCGGATCCGTGACCAGAAGAATGTGTTCCCCGCCCAATCGCCGGGCGCACTGCCCGACCTGGGAAAGGGCGCCCTGTCCGAAAATGATTTCAGGAATCTCAAACTTCAGCAGGGAGTCTTGCGTTGTGGTCATCGTGGGGTCCTCTATGGCTGGGTCATCGGCTCTTTCCCCTAATGTGCATACAGATTCTAATCAGAGAATGCAACATGTGGCACTCTAAACCGCAAACCCGAACGAATCGATCCGTTGGGGCGTTTTTCCATCGACATATGGCATTTCAGCAGAGGAGGCTGTGTCGTAATTAGAAAAATTGGTAAAATTCATTATTTTGTCATTCCGGACCTGATCCGGAATCCAGGTATTTTTTAATTATTTACACCTCTGGATGCCGAATCGCGTTCGGCATGACGGACACATTTTAAGTGCTGTTTTGAATTAAGACACAGCCTCAGAGGCTGTAATCCAGAATCCCGGACTGGACCAGGTGGAGCAACCGGCTAAGAAAAAGCGCTACAAAACAAAGCCACATGCAATGGGCCTTAAGGCCGACCGGAATTTAGACATCATTCAAAAACTATTAGCGCAAATTGAAGGCGAGGATTTCCGTTGATCCTGGTGGATGCCAAAAGTTTGTTATATAGGGAGCTCAGCCGAAGTCAAGCTGTAGTAAATCTACCGCGAACCTCGAATAACGCGGGTCGTAAGATCCCGCCGTCAGGCGGGGCCATGAAAGTCTCCGTTTGGCCCAAAGGGTGAAATCTTTTCAGATTGTTTTACAAATCTTGAACATTACAAATTGCATTCTTGGTCAAGTGGCCCGAATTTATAGTAACATCCCGATTTTGGTTCTTTTTAGCCAAGTGCTGAAAAGATTTCATGCAATTTTCGGGTTAGCCTCCACCGATGCGGACTTTGCCCGCTTCCCAAAGCTAAAGTGGATCAATCCCCTGAAAGCGTAACCGCTTGTGTCCCCCACTTCTTCCACAGCTGGATTCATTTCAACCACCTGTCTTCTCTACTAGCTCCATGCGGAGGCGTTATTGCGGACGAACTCAGCAAAGGAGACCGGCGCGTGACCGGCTGCTTCTTCAACACCGGCTGTCACCGAAGCAGTCAAACCCTCGCGCACCGCGCCGTATAAAATTGCCAGATATTGCACGGCCCCTTCAGGCAACCCGGCATCCCGTGCCCCCTGGAGCATCTCTTCTTCCTCCAGGGCATGGTAGGTGACCTCTTTGCCGGTGGTATCCGAGATGAGTTTGGCGACCTGGGTATGGTCCAGGGCCTCGGGCCCTGTAAGGTTGTATTCCTTCCCGAAGTGCTGGTGCTCAAAGGCCAGCGCCGCCACTTCCGCGATATCGACCGTGCTGATAAAACTTGTTTTCCCGTCGCCGGCGGCAAGAAAAATACCCCCTTTGGCAATCATCGGCGCGATGAATCCCGAGGAAAAATTTTCCATAAAGAAGTTCGGCCGCAGGATTGTGTTGTTCACACCGGATCCCATGAGATATCTCTCGATAATTCTCAACGGGGCTTCTTCGTTATAATCGACACCCATGGCGGAACAGAAAACAATATGGTTCACGCCCTTTGCATTGGCCGTATCGATAAACGGCGCAAGCTTTGCCGGTGCTTCCGGGTCCATGGGCGGTGCGATTAAAAACACACCGGATACATCGTCCAGTGCCTTATCGAACGTATCGGGCGCTTCAAAATCCAATTTCACGGGTTCAACCCCGGGCAGAGTCTCTCCCTCAGACGGGTTCCTCGATCCCGCTTTTACCGTAAATCCCCGGGTGGTCAGTGCGTCGATGACGGCACGCCCCAAATTTCCTGTGGCACCGCTAACCAGAATTTTCTCGGAATTGGCCATGATATCCTCTTTTTTTTGGATAAATACTTAGATTTGCACCAACGCTTAATACATGCTAAATTAACACTAATATATTTATTATCAAGTACGTACTATTTTGTATGATAGTATCTAAAAATATACTATTGGGGCGATTTGGTGATGATAAAAAGTTCGTGTCCGGTAACCACGACCCTGTCTGTGATCGGCGGTAAATGGAAACCGATCATCCTGTATATTATTCGGGGTGAGACCAAACGTTTCGGAGAGATCAAACGATTGATACCGACGATCACCCAGAAAATGCTCACACAACAACTCCGGGAGCTGGAAAAAGACGGGATCGTGAATCGAAAAGTCTACCCGGTGGTACCGCCCAAGGTAGAATATTCCCTGACGGACTATGGTCGCACGTTGATCCCCATACTCAATGCCATGGCCAAATGGGGTGTGACCCATAACGCACAAAACTCTCATTAAGCAGTTAGACGTGGATAAAACCATATCCCGTCATACGGCATTGACTTCCGCCGCCAGGCAACTTCTTCGGTGAACGTTACTACATGTTTAGCAGTCTAAAAAAAATCTTGGGAACTGAAACCGACCCCTTCTCATTGACGATCAAAGAGGCAATTGAGCTGGTGGTGGACGAATCCATTCATAATATCCGTTTCGTTCATGGTTACCGCAAAAAATTGAGAGAACCTGTAGAAACTGCCGTCAATTACTGCACGGATCTGGCGAGAAACATTCCCGGCGCGCTGGATCTGGATGATGAGGATCCCGCTGTTTCAGCGATTATCGGTGGATTTTTCACGGACTCGGTGCAGGCACGAAAAGTTGTTTCCGAGAGTCCCGAGGTAAAGAGATTTTTGAAAGAAAAAAGCGTCAATGAAATTTATGCCCTGGTGACCATGAAGCGCCGCATCAAAACCGTTTACGATTCGGGGATTCAAGGTCAAATCGTCATCAGGGACATCGCCACAAAGGCGTATCTCTTCGAAGACCACAAGTTCATTCTCCCCTCGGAAACCATCGAAGAGGCCTTTCATGCCATCCGTCTGGGGCTTTTGAAGATTCTATCCCATCAGGCGCTGGAACTATCTCTTGATCTGCAGCGGCGTGAATTGGAGCTGGAGCACCTCAGGGAAGAACTGGGTGTAAAAGTGAAACTGATGAGAGATGAACGGCAGCAAATGGCCCTCGAGGGGAATGGGAAGGAAGGCGACACTGGGTATATCGAATCTCAACATCTCCTCCATGAAGTCGAGCAAGAGCTGGCTAAGGTTCACTCTCAATCCGATCATCCGGAAGACTATTTGAACCGCTTGATCGATATTTTATCCCATCCGAGTCGGTATCTCAGCCTGAATCTGATTCCGATGCGAATCAATCGTCTTGGCCTGTTTGTTAAAGATGACGCTGACAGCGCAACGGATCGTTTCCGCATTGCGGAGTTCACGTCCGGTGACGCCGAAAGCCGAAGCGCCGTCCTGATCAAATGCCGTCGGGACCAGCTAGCGACCGATGGATAAGCTTCACTGCACGCGCCCTTCTGTCTCAACCACCCCGCAGTACCCGCCCTGCCTTAAGGATAAAAATCCCCATGCCTACCCAGGCCCCGGACCTTGCGTGTGGTTTCGGAACGGAATTCTGACAATCGCTATAGGTAGGTTGGAAAGTATGGGTTCAATCGGGGAGCAAATCGTAACGTAAGTCAGGGCGTCGGACCGGGTGACGATACCGATAAGGCGGTCGCTATCGAACACCGGAAAAGGCATCAGATCACTGATCTGCACGGAAGCTTATGGAAGATTAAACATGCCGGTAAACTTTATTCGAAAGCAGGAAACGGAAGTCTCAGATATGGTTTTCGCACCTGTCGGGTTTGCAATCTTATATTTGACCATTACTGTAGTAATACAGTTCGACCCGACAAACCATTAAGTAAACATATCTATAGTCACCGAAAAGCAAAAATAGTCGACCGATAAATCGGTTATCTCCGGAAATCAGGCTCAACACCGCAAATCGGTTCCCCATCATCATATAAGACGATAAGAGAGGTTAACGTCATGGGAAGGTATCCAAAAAGGGCTCCCCGTTCAACCTACGAAACGCCCATTCAATATTTTTATTCCCGTTCCGATCATTACACCAATTCACGCATGACCAATTTCAGCGAAGATGGAATGTGTTTCGAATCCATCCACGCCATGCAGCCCAAATCGAAAATCACGATTCGGATGCCCAATTATGCACCGGGCAGCTCCGGGCCGGAAGCGTTTCAATCCTATCTGGCGGAGATCCGATGGTGTCAGGACCGATCCGACCCAAAAAGGACGCGATACCGTGTCGGCGTTCGTATTCTGGAAAGAAGCCGTTCACGATCCACACCTGCTGAACCGGAGAGACGTCAAGACTGTGATCTGTGTGGAGAGGGATTCGACGCCGCAAGTATCTGCCTCATGGATGGCTCCATCTGTCTTTGCCCAGGCTGCTTTAAGCATCTGGATGCTATGCCGGACGGCCACATCAAATCCAATATCAAGCGCTTTTTGATCGGAAACGTTCTGTAGGAACCCCCATTCAGATTCTTGCATGCAGGAAATTGGGCTCGCGCCCAGATTCCAGTGAGGCTGTGTACATACGGGTTATAGCGATTGTCAGAATTCCGTTCCGATTGGTGACGTGTCACCGTATCGGAAGATCGACTCGCGCGACTCAAGCAGCTCCAGACAGAGTATTTTATGTCCGAGTTCGAAACAACTCCCGAAACTGCGGAAGAATTGTGGATGGCCATGACACCCTGCGTTGAATTGGGTGATTCACCCGGGAAGTTAACCATCGGGCAGATCGGCCGCTGCAGTTATGAGTGGGACCAACCCGACGAATATGGGGAAGCTACGGAATACGTAGACGTGTACGAATATGTGATTGGGGTATCGTGTGATAAATGCAGCGGCTCCGGAAGAATCATCCCGTATCCTGAAAGTCAGGATACGGATATGGTGATCCCCCCGTATCATCCTCCGAATGATCGATGCGACCTCTGTGACGGAAGTGGTATAATCCATAGAAGAAGTAATCGTTTAAATGAGATCCGTTTAACAAAGCAGCAGAAAGTATTACGGCGTCGATGTGAGTCATATTATAGCGATTTGGAATCGAAAGTTCGCTGGGTGCCCTGGGATTGTGTGACGCCGGAGGAGCAGTCGACTGAATATTTGGAACGGACGTGCAGCGAAGATTGGGGGATTGATGCCGAAGGCCGTTTTCCGATAGACCCCGACGATGAAGAAGACTATCTTGACATCAAGCGCACCGATTAAGGCCCTGTTAATCGGGAAGCAGATCGTAGAAGTAGGTCATGGCATCGGAGCGGGTGACGATGCCGATGATACGATCGCCGTCGACCACGGGGAGGCGGCCGATGTCATGTTTAACCATGAGACGGGCGGCATCCATGGGGCTTCGACCCGGCGAAATGGTCATCACATGGCGCGTCATGAAGGCGCGAACCGGTGCGTTTAACTGGGCATCCTTCCTGAGCTTCCGTAAATCCCGGCGGGAAATGATACCGACAAGCGTATCGTTTTCGACCACCGGGAAACCGGTGCACCCCTTTTCACGAAACAACTCCGCCACTTTGCGCGTCGGCATGTCCGACGCCACCGTGAACACCGGAAACGACATCAGATCACTGATCTGGACCGATGCCTGCTGGTTTCCAGCGATCAGTTCGTTAATCATTTCCTCGACCGTGTCCGGATTGACCGATTTGAGCATGGCGGATCCCGCCCCGGGATGCCCTCCCCCACCCAGACTCCGCATGATCGCCCCGATGTGGATGCCGTCCGAGATGCTGCGGCCGATGACCATGCAGGTCTCTTTCAAAGGATTTTCGAAAATTCCGAAGGCTGCGTCCACGTTCAGGATTTCCCGGTACATGCGAACCACCAGGGCCAAACTGTCGACATGCCCATCGAGCGCCACCCGGCCGACACAGACGGCATGGCCGTTGACGCGTTTACGTTGGGCGCGCTGGAGCATTTCGAACAGGATCGCTTTTTGCCGCTCACCGTAGGCGGGTCGCAAAAATCTGTTCACAACCGCCAGGTCCGCTTGTTTTTCGAGCAGAAACGCGGCCGCGTATGCGTCTTCCGCCTGGCATGCGGGAAATGTCAAATTACCGGTATCTTCGTAAAGGCCGATGAGAAACAGTGTGGCCTGGATCGGGGTGATGGGAAGCTTGTTGTCCCGAAGCTCCCGCACCATCAACGTGATCGTGGCACCCATGGGCTCCTGGCATTTCCAGGAGGCCTCGATGTCGTTGCTGTCTGCCGGATGGTGATCCCAGAGACAAATCTCCAGGTCTTCACGGGATTTGAGAGCGGTCATCCCCTCGAGCCGCGACCACCGGTTGATATCGACCACAATCAGCCGTTTCACCTGGTCGAGCGGCACGTCGACAACGCGTCGGACATCGAACAGGTCCTTGTGAATCGACAGAAAGGCCTTAACGTTCGGATTGACGATATTCGGCAATACCGGAAGCGCACCCGGATAGATCAAGCTTCCGGCGATGGTGGATGCCAGTGCATCGAAGTCGGTGTTTCTATGGGTGGTGACGATGTCCACAGGCTCCCTTTTTATCAAAAATAAATGGAGAGTTCCAGCAAGCTGAGACTCTCTTTCGAATCATCTTTTATAATACTCGAATAGATTTTTTCGAATCTGTGTTTAATATAATCAATCCGGGTTTAAAATAATAGGTTAGGCTATAAAATTGGCCTTCCGAGACCAAGCTGAACCGGGAATTTTCCGAAATCCATTGCTATTTCCGAGAGGCCCCGGGGTTTGACCCGTCCCGGGGGTCGATGACGATACCGTCAACTGTCTATGTGGTGCCGGGATCCGGAACCGCAATAAGGTGGATGACAAGACAATTTGAGATGAACACAGGCGTAAATGACTTATCAAAAGGAGGAGCATCATGGCCATCGCCAAATCGAAAAAAACGTCCCATGCCAAATCCGCAGGCAACATTAAACGGCGAAGAATCACATTCTCGTTCGACGACGACGCTAAAGAAGTGATCTTGGTGGGAGACTTTAACAATTGGAATCCCAAAAAACATGCGCTGAAGAGTGATGGGAAGCGGTCCTGGAACAAGACCGTGGTGCTTGCGCCGGGTCGATACGAGTACAAGTTTTTTGTTGACGGAAAATGGAAAACAGATCCTCGGAACAGCCACGCATGCGCAAACTGCTTCGGCACTCAAAACAGCGTTTTAAACATAGAAAAACAATAGGGACGTATCGGAAGACAGATGGGCCCGGCTCGAGACCACAGCAGTCCATGTTCTAGCCCGAACGTCGCATGAGCTCTTTTCAGCGTCCATGAACCTCTCTTTTTGGTGCAATGTCCGGGATAAAGGGGAAACCAACGATAACACGAACAGCTCCAAAAATACTCATCGTCACACCTGAAGTTACCTATCTGCCGGATCGGATGGGTGCTATCTCGGAATGCTTGACGGCAAAGGCCGGGGGTCTTGCAGACGTATCGGCTTCTCTTATCGGTCAACTATTCAGGCAGGGAGGGGATATCCATGTTGCATTACCCAATTACAGGGCCATTTTCGGTGACTGTCTGACGTCGTTTTTGAAAAAAGAACAAACCGCCATGCAACGCGTCATACCGGAGGAACGGCTACATCTTGCCGAAGACCGTGCGTTTGTTCATCGTGAGCACATTTACTCCGGAGATGGTGAAGACAATGTGCGGTTCTCCCTCGCGTTTCAAAGAGAGGTCATCCATCATGTCATCCCGCGGGTCGGAGCCGACCTGATTCACTGCAACGATTGGATGACCGGGCTCATACCGGCATTTGCCCGTCAAACGGGCATCCCTTGCCTGTTTACCATACACAACATTCACTCCATGAAAACCAGTATGGCGCTCATCGAGGAAAGCGGCATCGATGTGCGATATTTCTGGGACCATCTCTACTTTGATCGAATGCCATATGGGTATGTCGAAAGCCGGGATACCAACACCATCGAACTTCTTACCAGCGGTGTGTTCGCAGCTCAATTCGTTAACATCGTGAGCACGACGTTTCTTCGGGAAATCATTATGGGACAGCACGATTTTACAAGCCTGCCGCTTCAGCAAGAATTGAAAAACAAATTTGATGCCGGCTGCGCCTTTGGGATTCTCAATGCGCCAGGCGGCAACTTTGATCCGGCCACGGACAGCGATATCGCCCGTAACTACGGGCCGCAAGGGCACACAGCCGCAAAACGGGAAAACAAAATCGCTTTGCAACAGACGCTGGGACTGCGCCAGGATGAACATGCACCGGTGTTTTTTTGGCCCTCCCGCCTAGATCCGGTGCAAAAGGGGTGTCCGCTCTTGGCGGAAATTTTCGACCACGTCATGGACAAATATCGAGAACAATCGCTTGAAATCGTCTTTGTGGCCGACGGTGCGTATCAGACGGTGTTCAAGGACATTGTCGCGATTCACGACCTGCATGAACGGGCGGCGGTCGTAAATTTTAATGAAACCCTTGAACATCTTTCCTATGCGGCGGCTGATTTTGTCTTAATGCCGTCGCGATTCGAACCGTGCGGCCTTCCCCAAATGATCGGTTCGATCTACGGTGCCCTGCCGATCGTCCATGATACCGGCGGCCTTCACGACACCGTCGAAACTCTGGATATCACCGGGAATGTCGGCAACGGATTTCTTTTTCAACCCTTTGAAAGCCGTGAACTTCTGGAGGCCATCGACCAGGCCATGACGTTTTACAGGATGCCTGTTCCCGTGAAAGAGAGACAAATTGAGCGGATCATGCGTCAAAGTGCAGAGACATTCAATGACACGGTCACCGCTCAGGAATATATCCATCTATACGAGAAAATGCTGAAACGCCCGGTGATACCGAACGTGTCGATGTCGCGATAACATGTCACGGATCGATCCGGCAAACGATTGGGAAAAGGATATCCCGGGGAACATCCGAAAAGCCGATGCCGATTGGCCGGGCGCGCTGACTTAGCCCGGACGTGGCATTACCGTTATCCGGCCTCCATCCTCGAAAGAAAATTCCTTGCGTATGATCTAGTGACGGAGTCGTGGCAGAATTGCATGCCAATCCTGCTTGAAGCTGAGCATGGACAGATAGACACAGCAGTTTGGGTATGTGTCATGCAATTTGTTGAGATTTTCGACGGGGTCGAAGGTCTCTGTGTCTTTGTCGTTTGCTTTACCGACGCTTTTATACAAGAGATCGATGTTTTTGGACATCCACGCCTCGATAACAACGGGGATGCCGAGGCTCTCGAGCTTGTCTACATGCGCATCTTTTCCGATGAGCGGCTGGGTGACGACATATTGCGCACCGACCTCGATCTTTCTGTTCAATCGCTCAAGCTCAAACGGCATCGGTTTGTACGGATTGAATGCCACACCGGTCACGAAGCGCCCGGAGTATACAGTGTTGATGTAGCGGATCAGATCAATGGAAGTGGCAATGCTTTGGTTGCCGCCGATGCTCTTCGGGGCCAGTTTTGGCAGCAGCGGTCCTCCGTCTCCGCGGATAACGAGAATATACTTCAGATCGTTTTCAGCCGCATGTTGCAGCAGATCGTCAAGTTCGTTTTTTGTATGAAACGTGTTCAAGTTCATGACGACCTTTTCAGGATCGATGGAAAGCCGTTTGGCTAAGATGCTCTCCAGAGCGCCCATTCGGGGCTGCCCCATGGGATTGTCCGGTATCGACACGCCACAGCCGGCATCCATAATCCGTTGATACCGGCGGGCAAACCTGTCCATGAGATCTTCGATCGGCACATCCGTCGCCCGTTTCGGTGAGAGCAGCTCCACAATATACGGGAAATTGAACATAATGGGTCGTCTCCGAAGTAGTTTAATTTAATAATAACAATGTCGGCAATCCGTTTGCGATTGAGTCGCTTTGAGAATAGAGGGTCCAAGGGGTCAAGGTTTACCCGCACGCCTGAGGCGCATAAACCTATGGCGGCGCCGGAGGCGACCAGGGCTTGCCTGCCTCAGGCATGGATTCAAGGATTCGAGTGATAAGGGAAAAGAGCTGATAACCGCTTGTGAAGCACCCCCTTGGATCTTTGGATCCTTTTTTCAGGTATATTAGAGAAGGACCAAAATAGCACATTCGCTTCAAGAATGTTCTATCTACTTGCCGAGTGACTAACCCGAACATTGCATGAAATCTTTTCAGCAGATGTCTTAAAAGAAACGAAATCGGCGCCTTAACGTGAATACTGACGCATCGAGCTGCGATGCAATTTGTATCGTTGAAAAACGGAGGAACGGCCTGAAAAGATTTCACCCTGCGGGCCAAATGGAGACCTCCATGGCCTGCGTTATTCGAGATTCGCGGTAGTCGGACTACAGCTTCACCTCGAAGTGCCTTGCCCATGAAGGTCTCCATTTGGTGCAATGTCCGGGCTAAACAAACAGCTGTCGAAACGGCTCGATACCCAGGCGGTCAATCATTTTTCCCAAACGCTCCCCTTTTTTGGCATTGTCCTGGTAAAAAGCGATCACCTTGTCGATTGCCGCCAGGGCCGTACTGTCGTCGAGACCGGTAGCGCACTCCTGGGCAATCCGCGGGCTTGCGCCCACGTTTCCACCGATCACCAGATCCCATCCGTCCTTTTTTCCGATCAGGCCGATATCCCGGACCCAGGACTCCGAACAGCTCAGATGGCATCCGGATACGGCCATTTTAAATTTCCCCGGCAACGTCATGCCATGATAGGTTGCGTCCAGCGTCATTCCCATGTTCAGGGCATCCTGCTTGCCCAGTTTGCAATAGGTGTTCCCGGGGCAGGTCCTGATGCTGCGCACGCACAGGCCCACGGCCGCACCTTTGTCGAGATTTAATGTGTCCCATGCGCCATCGATATCCTCTTCCTTGAGACCGATGATGGCGATGCGGGCCGCGCCGGTAATCTTGATCGCTTTGGCATCGTAGGTTTCGGCGGTATCCGCGATGCGTCGCAGCAGTTCCGGCGTCACCAGCCCGCAGGGAATGTGCGGTGCAATGGCATAGGTTTCATTGTCGCGTTGGGGTATGGCACCCTTCTCTCCAAGTTTGAGCATCAGTGTCCTCCTCGAATCTGTTCGATATCCGACAAACGCCCCCGGGAGCGTCCAATTTCGATAAAAATATTAGGAAAATAACGCATGCTACGTCAAGCTGTCGAAAAAATCATGCTATACGAGAGCTTCGGGAGATGCAGCGGATTCAGGCCATGATGCTGACACCCCCGTCGACATACAGGGTCTGGCCGGTGAGACGCCGCCCGGTTCCCGGAATGCCCCGGCATAACCGTATGCGATCGAATGTTCGGTTGCGATGCCGGCCACCAGGGCTTTTTTTTGATTCAATACCATACGGCTATCATCTGTGTTCATGGTTTCCACTCCTTGTTCGGTGACGCCGAATTCACCTCTTGAGTTGCCATCATGAGTTCTGATGATGGCGTCGTGCACGTCTTCATGTCGATTGCCAACCCCAATCTCTGATGGATACCGGTTACCTCTATTGATGTTGACACGATCCGGCCCATATACTATCGAATGGGTCGATTGGCGTGCCACCAACCATTCTGATAGGAGTGCTCATGACTTTAGAGGAAAAAATTATCGCCATGCTGGAAGAAAACAAGACATCTTATGAGATTTTCGAGCATGAACCGGTCTACACGAATCCGGCCATGGCCGAAGCGCTGAAAGTGACCGAAGCCGAAACGGTCAAGTCGCTTGTATTAAAAACCAAAGAAAACGAAATGATAGTGCTGGTAATGCCGGGCGACAAGAAGGTCAACTGGAAGCAGGCGGCCAAAGGCGCCGGCACCAAAAAGGTCTCCTTTGCCAAGCCTGAGGCCGTCAGCGAGGCGGTCGGTTGTGAGGTGGGCTGCGTGCCGCCCTTTGGCCACCTGACCCCCTTGCCGATCTACATGGATCTGGACCTGGCCAAAAAGCAGTATGTGTATTTCAACCCGGGTGTCCACCACAAGTCATTCAAGGTGAAAGCCTGGGACTTGAAGAAGCTCTGCGCACCGAAGATGATATAGAAAATTTGGGCCAGACACGATGTGTTACAGCTTTTTCTTGACCCGCTGGACATCCGGCAGCTTGCGCTTGATTTCAGTGGTCACCAGGTTCAGGTGTTCCTGCATGGATCGTGCGGCCTTTTCGCCTTCCCCATTCGCCACGAAATTGACGATGTGTTCGGCTGTCAGGATGGCCTCGTCTCGCTGGAACAATGCATGGGGCCTGAATTTGTCGTACTCGGCGTGAATTTTTTCGACGATACGCTTCATCATCTCCAGGATGAGCTGGTTTCCCGTGGATCGGGCCAGCGCAATATGAAATTCAAAGTCGTGTTTGATAAACCGGTTCAGGTCCTCCATATTGTCCTTCATTTTTGAACAGGCCGTTTGAATCCGCTCCACATCTTCTGAATCCGCCCGGCTTGCGGCCAGCCGGACGACATTGCATTCCAGAATCTCCCGGACCTCCACCAGATCGATGATATTGGTTGCGGCCTGCAAATCCTGAAGCGCAAAACCGGTCGCTTTGACCGGATCGAGATCCTCGGATACGAAACAGCCTTTACCCTGGATGCTTTGCAGATACCCGAGCATCGACAGGGTTGAGGTGGCTTCCCGGATGGTGGAACGCCCCACACCGAACATTTCAATGAGTTGTTGTTCAGTCGGCAGTTGATCCCCGGGTTGCAATCGTCCGGATTCGATGCTCTCCAGGATCTGCTTCATCACCTGTTCGCACGTCGATTTGCGTTTGACTGTCTTGTAGTTCATGGGGGCGATTGCCGTTGGTTTGCAGAACAAGCTGCCGTTTAACGCTGTCTGAGAAAAAAATAAATGGCGTCGCGTATTTATGGTTGACACAAAAGCCATACTCTGTCAACCTGTTTATCAGGTCATCAGACAAATCTGGCCAGTGTTCACACGCAAGGATAACGTGTTTTTTTAAGCCCTTGCGAGGAGGAAGGATATCGAACCCGCTCTGCGGATATGTATCTCCGGGGCTGATTGATTCTTAATATATTCCAACTTCCAACGAGGTGCACCATGGCCGACAATCTCACCACCACCGTCTCGTCCAAAAATCAAACCGTCGACATCAACCGGGCGCTGCCCACAGTGGTTATCGGAGAGCGCATTAATCCCACCGGACGCCGGAAACTGCAGGCCGAACTCGAAGCACACGTCTTTAATACCGTGCAAGGAGATGCCGTCGCTCAGGTGGAGGCCGGCGCAAAAATTCTCGATGTCAATGCCGGGGTTCCGGACGCCGATGAACCCAAACTCATCGCGGAAACCATCCGTGCGGTGACGGCAGTCACCGACGCGCCGATTTGCATCGACACGGCCAACCCCGAAGCGCTAGCCGCAGCCCTGGAGATTTACGAAGGCAAAGCCCTGGTCAATTCGGTAAATGGTGAAACCCGGTCCTTGGAAACCGTTCTGCCGTTGGTCAAGGAACACGGAGCCGCAGTTATCGGCCTCTGCATGGACGACGACGGCATCCCAGCCCTTCCCGAAAAACGGCTGGCCGTGGCGGAAAAGATCATACAGCGGGCTGCGAAACTGGGCATCGCAACAGAGGATGTGGTCATCGATCCGCTTGTGCTGACGGTCAGCGTGGAAAGTGACGCCGCCCTTCTCACGCTGAAAACGACCGAACTGATCGTCAAGGAATTCGGCGTCAATATCACCATGGGCGCCAGCAATGTGTCCTTCGGACTGCCGGACCGATCGGCCGTCAACGCGGCATTTATGGCGATTGCCATCCGAGCCGGCTTGACCTGTCCGATCACCAATCCTCTGGATCCGGATCTGGCCGTCATGATACTGGCCGCCGATCTGGCTTTGGGAAAGGACGAATGGGGTGAACGCTGGATCGCCGCATACCGGTCGCGGAATAAACCCGACTGAGACCCGTTGCCCGTTATAGGGGTTCTGTCGTTCGTGAGAAAAGAAAAAAAGGATCATCTCCCGATTAGTGGGAGAAGAACCGAAAATAATAACTAAAGCCGGACCGCACCATCAAAAACGCACGACCGGCATGTCAATCGGGGCAGCGCCCGGACATTGAACCAAACAAGGAGGGTGTCCACATGAGCGACGACCTAAATGCAATTTCCACGACAATTATCAAAGGCAAGCGGGATGACATCGAGAAACTGACCCGGGATGCTCTGGAAAAAGGGCTCAGTGCCCAGGACATCCTTTACAAGGGCCTGATGCCGGGAATGGATCATGTCAGCAAAGAGTTTAAAAAGGGCGACATGTTCGTGCCCGAAGTGATGCGATCCGCCCGCACCATGCTCAATTCCATGGAAATCCTCAAACCGCTGTTGATTGAAACCGGTGCGAAAATGGTGGGGAAAGTGGTGCTGGGAACGGTCAAAGGCGACCTGCACGATATCGGGAAAAACCTGGTGGGTATGATGTGCGAGGGGGCCGGATTCGAAATCAGGGATTTGGGTGTGGATGTGGATCCGGATGGATTTGTCCAGGCGGTCAAAGAATTCGAACCCGATATCGTCGGCATGTCGGCGCTGTTGACCACGACCATGCGGAAAATGGACGACACCATCAAGGCACTCGAAGAGGCCGGGGTGAGGGATCAGGTGAAGGTGATGGTCGGCGGTGCTCCGGTGACCCAGGCCTTCGCCGACAAGATCGGTGCGGATGCCTATGCGCCGGATGCCGGCGCCGCCGCCGACAAAGCCAAACAATTGTCCGGATAAGAACGGTTGGGCAGGACCTCGAGCGGTTCAATGCGCCGCAAGCGTCAGGCGATTGGCCGTTGAGAAAGGAGAACGTGTTATGAGAACCAACTATCGTATTCATTCAGGTGTGCGTTTCCAAATGCTGTCTCAGGATCAGCTGGAGGAATTATTCAACGGCGCGCTGTCCGTTCTCGAGACGATCGGACTGGACGTCCATCACGAAGAAGCACGCCAGATCCTGGGAGACGCCGGTGCCTGGGTCGACGGCAAACGGGTACGCATCCCCCAACATGTGGTGAAACGGTGCTTGTCGACGGCGCCACGCAGTTTCACGATCTACGCGCGCGACGGAAACCCGGCCCATGACATCCACATCGGTCCGGGTCGGGCCCACTTCGGTCCGGGTCCCACACCGCCGAATTTTATCGACGTCGACACCCTCGAACGCCGTCCCTATGTCAAGGATGACGCCAGGATTGTGGCCACCGTTGTGGATGCGCTGCCGAACATCGATTTTTGTGAATCCCTGGGAACCGTCAGCGACGTGCACCCGGATCTTGCGGCTTCCTATGAATTTGCCACCATGTTCCCTTACACCAGCAAGCCGATTGTGGCCTGGTCCTATGGATGGGACGATTCGGCCGATATTCATAACATCGCCATCGCCGAAGCGGGCGGTCAGGATGCCTTTGAAAAACGCCCCAATTACGTGCACTACTGTGAACCCTTATCCCCTCTGGTGAGTACGTTTGATGCTGTGGACAAAGTCATCTTTGCCGCCCGCCACGGGATACCGGTCATATTCACGACCTGCGCCCTGGCCGGCGGGACCGCCCCTGTGACGGCTGCGGGGATCATCGTTCAAACCACCGCGGAGTCGTTCCTGGGTCTGGTTCTGGCCCAGACGATCCGGCCCGGCCTCCCCTTTTTCATGGGCGGTGTTCTTTCGGTCATGGACATGAATGCCATGATCCTGACCTACGGCGCCCCCGAGCTTTCTCTCATGATGGCCGGGGCCACCGAACTGGCCCACTACGTCGGTCTGCCCCTCTGGCAAACCGGCGGCTGCACGGATTCCAAGTGCCTTGACGAACAGGCCGCCCTCGAAGGCTCCCTGTCCTGTTTCTTTTCGGCCCTGACCGGTGGCGATCTCTGCCATGATGTCGGATACACCGAGAGCGGGATGACCGGTTCCATCCTGCAGACCGTCATGATGGATGAGGCCATCGGCTATTCGCGCCGCATCACCCGCGGAATCGAGGTCAATGAAGACACGCTGGCCTCCGACGTCATCCACAATGTCGGACCGGACGGTCATTACCTGTATGAAGACCACACCATGCGGCATTTTAAAACCGAGTTCTGGTATCCCAACCTGTGTGATCGTCACAACTTCGAAGAATGGGAGGAAACAGGACGACTCACCATGCGCCAGCGCGTGATCGACCGGACCCGGGAAATCCTGCATTCCCATAAACCGTCTTCGGTGAAACCCGAAACCGTTGAAGCCATCACCGCAGTGATGAACGCTGCGGAAGAGCGCATAAAAAATAAAGACTAATCGAAACCAGCCGAATGGAGAGTGGCCATGAGTGAATTATTTGAGAAAATCGCAACAGGTGTCATCGAGGGTAATCTCGATGAGGTTCCGGGTCTGGTGCAAAGCGCATTGGATGACGGCCTGGATCCCACAAAAATCCTGGAAAACGGGTTGGTCGTCGGCATGAACGAAGTCGGCAAACGCTTCAAACTTGGATCCATGTTCGTTCCCGAAGTGCTGCGATCCGCTCGGACCATGCACGCCGGTCAGGAATTGCTGCGGCCGCTGCTGGCCGAGGCAGGCGCAGATCTTGGGGGTAAAATTCTGCTGGGCACCGTGCAGGGCGATCTGCACGACATCGGGAAAAATCTGGTCGGGATGATGTGTGAAGGCGCCGGATTTGAAGTGATCGACCTGGGCTTCAATCTGGAGCCGGAAAAATTCACCGAGGCGATAAAGGAACATCAACCGACGATCATCGGCATGTCCGCGCTGCTGACCACCACCATGCGGGCCATGGGCCATACCATCAAGGCCATTGAAGAGGCGGGTCTGCGGGACAAGATCAAAGTGATGGTCGGCGGTGCCCCCGTAGATGCCGATTTTGCCGAACGGATCGGTGCCGACGGTTACGGCCACAATGCCGCTTCGGGCGCTGAATTGGCCAAAAAACTGGCCGGGATGTCGTAGGCCGGTGCGACCGGGAAATAAAAAGACCTTGTCAACGAATCACCAGCAGCCGGTTGTGATCATCGCCTGCAAGGTTCTGCAGAGTGCTCTGGAGGAGATGCTGTCGGAGCGCCTGCGCAAACGCGCGCAATTCATGGACTACGGGTTGCACCGGGTGCCGGCCCGGCTGAACCAAACCCTGCAGTCGGCCATCGACGCCATTGAGATTCCCGGACGAATCGTGCTGGGTTACGGATTGTGCGGCAACGGCCTTGACGGCATCACGGCCGGCCGACACACCCTGATCATCCCCAAAGTGGATGACTGCATCGCCTTGCTGTTGGGTTCTCGGCATTCCTATTTACGCGAAATGGAAAAGGCGCCCGGCACGTACTACCTGACGAAAGGCTGGCTGGAATCCGGCAGCGATCCGCTCAAGGAGTACCGCGAATACACGGAACAATACGGCGCCGAAGAGGCGGCCTGGATCATGGATCAGCAATACCGGAACTACGAGCGCCTGGTATTTATTGCCCATAGCCAAACCGATCTGGACACCTACCGGCCCCAGGCCCTCGAGGTGGCCCGCTACTGCCGACAGTGGGGCATGCGATACGAAGAAGTCTTGGGCTCGGATCGGTATATCCGTCGTTTGGCAGCAATCAGTGAACGACCGGAAAACGCCGATGACGAGTTTATTGTTATCCCTCCCGGAAGCACGAATCATCAAGAGCTTTTCTGGGGTTGTTCGATCACCGCATCCGAAGAAAGCAAAAAGGAGATGGGATCATGCTAGTGAACAGAAGCAACTACGATGTCAATGACACGCCGATCTTCCAGGTGCTGACCGAAGATCAAATCGAGGCCATCTACTACGCCGCGCTGCGTGTATTGTATGAAACCGGGGTCCGCGTATACGACAAAGAAGGCGTGGATGTCGCCCACGCCGGCGGCGCCATTGTCGAAGAGACGACCGAACAGAGCAGTCTTGTAAAGATTCCCCATTACATGGTCGATAAGGCCCGGGCCACGGTACCCAGCAAAGTGGTCGTGACCGGACCGGACCGCCAATACCGAATGGAGCTTTTCAAGAACCAGATCTACTACGGCGGGGGGTCGGATACCCCCTATACCCTCGATCCTTACACCGGCGAGCGACGCCGCAGTACCTACCAGGATGTTAAAAACTGCGCACGGATCGCCCAGGCCCTGCCCAATTACGACTTCCACATGTCGTTGGGCATCACCCAGGACACGGCGGTGGGCACCTACGATCGATGGCAGTACCTGGCCATGCTGGAAAGCACCAGCAAGCCGATTAACATTACGGCCGTCGACATCGAAGGGGTCCGCGACCAGCTGGAGATGGCCTACATCCGGGTGGGCGGAAAGGAAGAGTGGCGTAAGGGGCCCATTTTTTCCCTATACATCGAACCGGTATCGCCGCTGAGCCATTCCGAGGAAGTGATTCAGAAACTGCTGTTCTGCTGTGACAACGATATCCCCTTTGTCTACACGCCCTGTCCCCTGGCCGGCGCCACAGCGCCCTGTACCCTGGCCGGACTCCTGGTCCAGGCCCTGGCCGAAAGTCTCTTCGGCATCGTCCTGAGCCAGTTGCGCAAACCCGGCGCACAGCTGATCATCGGCGGATTGATGTCCAACATGGACATGTTGAGTACCATTTACAGCTACGGATCCCCGGAAATGGCACTTCTGAGTGCCGGGTACACCGACATCACCAAGTGGCTGCGGGTACCGGAATACGAAACGGCCGGTTGCTCCGACGCCAAGCTCTTCGATGAACAGGCGGCCATGGAAGCCGCCATTAACATCGCCACTGCGGGACTTATCGGTGGGAACATGATCCATGATGTCGGATATCTGGATTCCGGCCTGACCAGCTGCCCCGACCTGATGGTGGCTTCCGATGAAATCATCGACATGGTCAAGCGCATTCTTCGAGGTATCCCGGTGACCCCCGACACCATGGCGCTGGACGTCCTTGAGGAAGTGGGTCCCGGCGGGCATTTCATGGAACACGACCACACCTATGACCGCTTCAAGACCGAAATATGGCGGCCCAAACTGATCGACCGCCAAAACTGGGAGAACTGGACCATGTCCGGCGGGAAGCGCTACGGCGAGCGGGTCCACGAGCGGGTCATCGAGATACTGGAAACCGAGACCGAACCGCTGCTGGACGAGGGCATGTTCGCGGAGATGCGCCGCATCTGTGAGCTGGCTGATGCGCGCCACAAAGACGAAGAGCTGGATGTCAAGATGTTTGTGTAGGGATCATCTCCTGAAGAATGGGTGTTCATTCAGGCAGCATGGATTCATGCTATATTGAACCGGTGCGGTCATAGAGGGTTCAAGGGCTCAAGGATTCAAGGGGTCAAGTGAAATGCTAAAAGCGATAAATAAAACAATCGACAACAGACACTTGAATCCTTGGACCCTCCTCTCCGCGGAGTCCATCACGTTGAATACGGATCGCCATTCACGAGGAACGCTCGTCCTGGGTATCGACACCGGTGGCACTTACACCGACGGGGTCCTGCTGGATTACTACTCCCACGAGGTTCTGGCGTCCCACAAGAGCTTGAGCACCAAGCGCGATTTTTCCATCGGCATCGAGGCCGTCATCCGCGGCATCCAAATAGAAGACCCGACGGCCATCCAGATGGTGTCCGTATCCACGACCCTGGCCACAAACGCCATTGCCGAGGGCAAAAGCAAACGGGTGGCCCTGCTGCTGATCGGTTATGATCCGGAGTTGATCGCCTCCTTTGACATGCAGGGCCGCTTCGGCACGCCGCATTATTACTACTTTGACGGGGGTCATGACCTTTACGGGCGGGAAAAAACGACCCTTGACCTGCCGGGTATCCTGGCGAAAGTGGGCGAGATAAAAAACGATGTGGACGCCGTGGCCGTATCCGGTTACTTCAGCCCGCTCAACCCGGAGCATGAACACCGGGCATTCGACGCGATTTCCGGTATCTGCGATCTTCCCGTGGTGCTGGGCCACCAGCTTTCCACCAAACTCGGCTCCGTCGAACGGGCCACCACGGCCGCACTGAACGCATCCCTGCTGGCGGTTCTGAAAGAATTCATCATTGCGGTTCGGCGGGCCATGGAACACCGCCGGATTCGGGCACCACTGATGGTGGTCCGTGGTGACGGAACCCTGATGAGCGATGAGTTTGCCGCGAAAACACCGGTGGAAACCATCCATTCCGGTCCGGCGGCCAGCGCCATTGGCGGCCGTTTTCTCTCCCACCTCGATCAGGCGCTGGTTATCGACATCGGCGGCACGACCACAGACATCGCCCTGGTGGAAAACGGGCATGTCGCCGTCACCGAGGAGGGCGCCACCGTCGCCGACTATAAAACATCGGTAAAAGCCGCCAACCTGTTCTCCATCGCATTGGGCGGCGACAGCCATATTACACTGGACAGCGAAAACAGGATCCGCATCGGGCCTCAACGGGTGACGCCCCTTGCCTACCTGGCCGATCAATATCCTCGAATTCGAAGCAACCTGAAAGCCCTTTCCCAGCGGAGCGATGTCCACCTCTCACCGGATTGGCTCGAGCACTGGTATCTGCTCCGCGACCCCGTGGGTGCGGATTGGCTGCACACCGAGCAGGAAAGAAAACTGGTCGATTCTCTCGCTGAAGGGCCCCGGCCCCTCCCGGAGATTCTCACCCATTTGAATTTATACAGCAAAGTGCAGATCGACACCGAAAACCTGATGCGCCGGGAAATCATCGGTACATCCGGGCTTACCCCGACCGATTTATTGCATGTGGAGGAGCGTCACAGCGCCTGGGATGCAGGAGCGGCGAAACTGGCAATGGATGTATTCTGCCGTTGTCTGCGTTACGATCCGGCCGATTTCCGAGAGCATATCTGGTTGAAGATGACCGAAACTATCGTTCATGCCGTCGTCACCTTTTTAAGCGGCAAGAAGTTGACGCTGTCCTCCCATGCCCGGGACACCGACATCGGACAGTGGTTTTTTCGGAACAGCCTATACGACGACCATCCCCAGTTGAAGACATCGTTTCGATTGCAACCGCCCCTGATCGGTATCGGCGCTCCGGCAGCCATCTTCCTGAACAGCGTGGCCGAAAAACTGCACTGCAAACTGGTGTTGCCGACCCATCATGAGGTGGCCAATGCCGTGGGCGCGGTGGCCGGCAGTGTCATGATTACCGAGGAAGTTCTGGTGTATCCGCAGGTCTCCGGCGACGGGCTGGAAGTCCTGGGCTACACGGTTCAGACCGGCGATCACCGGGAGGTTTACGAGGAGGCCGCCGACGCCCTGGCACATGCCCGGGCGATGGCCAGGGAAAGGGCCCTTGGGGGGGCGCTGCGATCCGGTGCCGACAACCCGCAGGTTATCGTAAAAGAGCATTCCGACGGGCTGGACACGTTCCGTATCCGGGCAAAGGCGGTGGGAAAACCCCGTTTGATGCGATTAGGAGGAAAAGACCATGGAGTTGGTTGACGTCGATACCCAACACGCCTATGATCGGATACGCGAAGCCATCATCACATTGGAACTGGGCCCCGGAACGCTGGTCAACGAACAAGAACTGGCTGAAAACCTGCGGATGGGCGCTGTGCCTGTTCGGGAAGCGCTCAAATTGCTCGCCCACGATGAACTGATCGTCATTACACCCCGCCATGGTCTTTACGTGGCCGACATCAGTCTACCGGATCTGGAGCAGATCAGTGAAGTGCGATTCACTCTGGAACCGCTCTGTGCCGGTCTTGCCGCCCAGCGTGCCACCGCGGATGATCTGATGGTTCTCGAGGCCCTGCGCAAAGAACAGGCGGCCACGGCGCCCGGTGACAACCGGCGCTTGCTGGACGTGGATCATAAATTTCATCAGGCGATCGTGCGGGCGGCCAAGAACAAATACCTGATCCGAATCCTGGAGCATTTCTTCGGTCTTTCCCAACGCCTCTGGTACATGGCCCTGCCCCGGCTCGACATGCTGCCGACCTCCGTTGCCGAGCATCTGAGCATGGTGGAGGCGATCAAACACCGGGATGAGGAACGCGCGCGCCGCATCATGCACGACCATGTCAAGGCATTTTACGATCAAGTCCGGGACATTTTGAATCCTTGAGAAAACAATTGCACGCCGACCGGTTCGGGTATTCATTTTCTGCTCTGAACCGTGCTATAGATCCGTTGCACACGAACATGCCGGGCCATGTTCGTGATAAGCGGAAGTCATAGCTCCGGCGCCGGCACCGTTCCGGTGTAACGCAGGGACTCCATGGCGGTCCGGGAGCAACGCGGGATTCACGCCATGGGACGTCATGGGACGCAGGGAGGGCGACACAATGATAGATCGTTTAGAGCCGAAGTTGAAGCCGAGACTCAATGTGCTCCAGCCGGAAGATGTCGAGGAAGTCTACTCGGCAGCCATGGAAGTGCTGGAGCGCACCGGTATGAAGATCAGCCATCCCAGGGTCCTCGAGTTGTTGGACGGCGCCGGTGCGCGGGTGGATACCGGTGTGGTGCGCATCCCGGACTGGATGGTGAAAGACGCCCTGCGCAAGGCCCCGTCACGCATCGTGCTGGGCAACCGCAGGGGTGAGCGTTCGGTGAAACTGGAACGCAACAGAAGCTGGTTCGGGGCAAGCCTGGACTGTATCGACTACCTCGAACCCTTCACCCGGGAGCGTCGGAAGTTCCTGCTCGAGGACTGTCGCATCACGGCAACATTGCTCGATGCGCTGCCCAACTATACCTGGGGGATGACGTTCGGCATGGCAGACAATGTGCCCCCTGAGTTTGCCGACCGGATGGTGCTGAAGGAAGCGATGTCCCACAGCGAAAAACCCATGGTGTTCTGCTGCCAGGACATTGAAAGCCTCAAGCAGATTTATGAAATGGCGATGATCATCGCCGGCGGGGAAAACCAGTTTCTGAACGCCCCGACCATCGTCATGCTGGTCGATCCGATTTCTCCCCTGACGTTGGCCGATGAAAGCCTGGAAAAGTTGATGTTTTGCGCCGAAAAACGGATCCCCCAGATTTGCTACGGGGCGCCCCAGGCCGGCAGCACCGGCCCGGCCTCGTTCGCCGGGGCGGTCGTACAGGGGACGGCCGAATCCCTCAGCGGCCTGGTGATTACCCAGCTGGTGCGCAAGGGGGCCCCCTTTATCTACGGCGCATTTGCCACCGTCATGGACATGCGTACAACCATTTTCTCCTACGGCGCGCCGGAAATGATTCTAATGGGCGCCGCCCTGGCCCAGATGGCCCAATACATCAGGCTGCCCTACTTTGGCACCGCCGGGTGTTCGGACGCCAAACTGCCGGATTCCCAGGCGGCCGCCGAAGCCACGCTCTCGTGCCAATCGGCGGCGCTCAGCGGTGCGAATCTGATTCACGACTGCGGATTGCTCGACCACGGATGTCTGGCCTCTCCGGCCTATATGGTTCTGGTCAACGAGGTGCTCCACATGATCAACCAGTTTGTCCGCGGAATCCAGGTCGATGAGGACACATTGGCGGTTGATGTGATTCACCGTGTCGGCCCGGGCGGTCATTTTATGGAACAGGAGCATACGCTGCAGTATTTCCGGCAGGTCTGGTATTCCAGCCTGTTCGATCGGTCCAACTATGAATCCTGGCTCGAGCAGGGCGGGCGGCGGTTTCAGGAGCGCCTGCGGGAACAGACGCTTCAGATAATGGAACACCGGCCGAACCCGCTTCCCGAAGAAGTGGCAACCGAACTCGAAAAGCTGGCCAAACACTGGAAATAGACAGATAACCGGCAATGAAGCGTCCCGCACCCCCGCTGATCAACCCGGACATTGCATGATGTCTTTTCAGGTTGCCGGGGCTCTTTCCCCGAATCCCCCTCTCAGGGATTCGGGGGCAATTACAGTTCCTTTGCGCCCTCTGCGCTTCTGTGGTCATCGTTTCCCATATTTCTGTAAACGGAACGTATTTAGGACAACCACTATAACCGTTTAACGCTAACCCGAACATTGCATGAAATCTTTTCAGCAGATGTCTGAAAAGAAACGAGATCGATGCCGTAACGTGAATACTGACGCATCGGGCTACGAAGCCATGTGTCACGTTGAAAAACGGACGAACGGCCTGAAAAGATTTCACCCTGCGGGCCAAACGGAGACCTCCATGGCCTGCGTTATTCGAGATTCGCGGTAGTCGGACTACA
>CAFBRK010000272.1 GCA_903231505.1 Olavius algarvensis associated proteobacterium Delta 3
CAGATCGCAATTAAATCATGCTCCCATGTTGGTTGAAAGAGCATGCGTCATGGAGCTAAAGACGGCTCGATAAAACCGGTTCGGGCAACAGCCCGTCAAGGTTTGACCCCCTATTACTTACACCACAGCCGGTCCCTCTGGACGTTTAACTTAAATATTTCCCCAGCTGGTTGGATCTAAGGAGGAAATCCCGCTCAGCAGGGCGGCATTGATAAAAATATAAGCGTTTAACCTTTTAGCGACGTAGTCGCGTTTCATAAAATCGTTACACGATTTTATAAGGAGGAAATCATGCGGATTGCTGTTTTCGGCGCCGGCGCTGTCGGCGGATATTTCGGGGGGCGGCTTGCCCAGGCCGGCCAGGATGTGGTGTTTATTGCCCGGGGAGACCACCTGAAGGCTATCCGGGAATCCGGCCTGTCCATCGAGAGCCTGGCTGGGGATGTCATTGCCCACCCTAAACTGGCCACGGACGATCCTGCCGAAGCCGGTCCGGTCGATGCGGTGCTGCTGGGTGTCAAGGCATGGCAGGTGAAGGATGCGGCCGCCGCTTTGCGTCCGATGCTCGGGCCTGACACACCGGTGGTGCCACTTCAGAACGGGGTGGACGCCCCCTTGCAGATCGCCGAGATAATCGGCCCCAGCCACGCCGTCGGTGGTTTGTGCAAATTCATATGTTCGGTAACGGGCCCGGGCCGGATCCAGCACGTGGGTGCGGATCCCTACATTGCCTTCGGCGAACTGGACGGCACCCGGAGCGAGCGGATGCAACAGTTCCATGATGCCTTTTCAAATGCGGTCGGACTTATCGCCGAAGTCCCGGACAACATCCAGGCCGAGATCTGGAAAAAATTTATCCTGATCGCTTCCTGGAGCGGCGTCGGCTCGATCACCCGTTCCCCTGTGGGCGTATTCCGGCAGATCCCGGAAACCCGGCAGATGCTGATCGATGCCATGCGGGAGGTGTGGTGCGTTGCGGCGGCACATCAGATCGACCTGCCGGAAAGCGACGTCGACGCCACAATGGCATTTATCGACAAATTACCCGAGTCCGGCACCGCTTCCATGCAACGGGATATCATGGAAGGCCGCCCCTCCGAACTCCACGAGCAGAACGGTGCGGTAGTGCGCCGCGGCAGCGCCGTGGGTGTTCCCACACCGATCCACAGCCTCATATATTTCAGTCTGCTGCCCCAGGAGATGAAAGCCCGGGGGCTTTTATAAAGACCGATACTGGATACTGGATTCTTGATACTGGATGCTGGATACTGGATACGGGGCTCCGCTCCTTCGGAGCTACGACCCGGCAGGCTGGATGCTGGAAAAAGATTTTCTCTCACAGAGCTCGCAGAGTTCACAGAGAAAAACGGTTTATTCCACCGAGGTGTCCAGGATTCGGAGTGATGCTGGATGCTGGGTTCTGGATACTGGATACTGGATGCTCGGTACTGGATACGGGGCTCCGCTCCTTCGGAGCTACGACCCGGCAGGCTGGATTCTGGTCAATGGATCAGGGGCGAAGGTGTCAGGTGTCGGGTGTCAGGTTTCAGGTGTCAGGATACTAGATGCAGAAGTGTGGGTTCAAGGCGTGAGATGCAATATGAACGAATTTCGGATGCAAGATACATGATACAAGATGCAGGTCTCATGGATCGAAGAAGGGCAGATAGTTCTAATATCCTGGATCCTGAATCTTTTATCCTGGATCCCGGATAATCCGGCGAACGCGCCGACGGGCAAACCGGCAAACTGGCAAACCGGCTAAACCGCCAAACGGAGATCCTTGCACCGGACTTCGAATTGTGAAACGATGGATCCATGATCCGGGAATTTCTGAAGGCGAAAATCCATCGGGCCACCGTCACCGATTCGCATCTCGATTATGATGGATCCTTGTCCATAGATGCCGGGTTGATGGAAACGGCGGGAATTGCACCCAACGAACGGGTGCACGTATACAACATTACCAACGGGGCGCGTTTCGAAACCTATGCGATAAGAGGTGAAAAAGGCAGCCGCTGCATCGAACTGAACGGCGCTGCCGCACGCACAGGGCACCCCGGTGATCGGATTATTATTGTCGCTTACTGTCTGCTGACCGATGCGGAGATTCCGACCCATACCGCGAGAATCGTGACCATGCAGGAGGACAATGTCATAGGCACCATCCGGGATGAATCCTGTGTTGACATTGGATAAACGCGGGTATATTTTTTAAATATCTGAATTCTATATCATTTTTATTATATCCGTGATTCCAGCAAAACTACGATCGGATCTCTCTGAAACCGCCACCGAACCAATACTGTATACGTTCTGAATTGTCCCACGGACACTTCCTGTCTCTCACCTCGGATGTCTCTCAGCTTCTGAACCCTGTGCCCCGATACTACCAAAATACAAGGCCAGAGAAAGGAGGGCGCCATGAGGGTAGAATTTAATCGAATCCTTTGTGCAACCGATCTGTCGGATTTTTCGAACGGTGCGGCGCGCTACGGCGCGGCCATTGCCAAGCTGTTCGACGCTGATCTGAGCCTCTGCAACGTGGTCGATGTCCCCACAGTGCATCTTCAGGATTCGGGCATGGTCACATCGGTTGAATTGCTGCAAAATCTGCACGCCTACGCCGAAGAGCAGCTTGAAATGGTGCGGTCGTCTTTGGCCCATCCGGCCGAAATTCTGGTGGAAGAGGGTCTACCGGCGGAGACCTTGGCTCGGCTGGTTCGAGAAAAGCGGGTAGACCTCCTGATTACGGCCACCCACGGCCGCAGCGGCGTCCAACGGCTCTTTTTGGGATCCGTCACGGAACGGCTCATTCGGGGGATCTCTTGCCCGATGATGATTATTACCCCACCGGGCGAGGATGCGGTTGGCATCAGCACAAAGGGGCTGGAGATCAGAAAAATTTTGGTGGGATGCGACTTTTCCCCGGATTCCGGCCGCGCGTTGGACTATGGATTCAGCCTGGCCCAGGAATTCCAGGCGGAGCTGCACCTGGTTCACGTAATCGAACCCTTCGCCTACCGGGAGTCGTTTCTGCCGACAAACATCATGGCGCAAGTTCAAGAAAAACTCGAGCCGGAAATGATCGAAAAACTTACCGAACGGATTCCTGAAGAGGTCGAGAACTGGTGCGAGGTCAAAACAACGCTACTCACCGGTAGACCCCACAGGGAATTGAAGCGCTATTCGGAAAAGGAAAAAATCGATCTCATCGTGCTCGGGGTTCGGGGTCGCAGCCTTGTGGAGTCGTTGATGATCGGATCGACCACCGACCGGGTCATCCGGCAAGTGTCCTGCCCGGTGCTGTCGGTGAGTCAACCCGGTTCATAAAATTGCGGCGCCATTTTATTTGGGTGTAAAACTGAATTTCTGCCCGCCGATGGAGGCTTCATACATCAGCCCGCCTTTGGCCATGGTGAACACCGCAACCCCGTTTTTATATGCGGCATTAGCGCCGGCACCGGCAGTGGCCGCAACGGCGGTGGCCTGAGCGGCGAAATTGAAGTTGCCGGATTTAAAGGAATCGAGGGTTTGTTTGTTCTGGAAAAAGACGATTTGAGCGTAATTCTGGCCGCCGAGCTGGAACCCCACAGTGATCTGGGACAGCCGGGACTGACCGATGGCGCTGCCGCCCTGGAAAACGACCCCCTTCCCGCTGGCACCGCCGACCCCGATGGCCCCCTTTCCGATGGAAGGGAACACCGCGTATCCGGGGGCTTTGTCAAAGAAGGGTTTCATTGACTCATCCTTCTTCTTGAAGTCGGCAGCGGTTTCCCGGGCTTTCTTTTCGAGTTTCGAATCCCATCCGGCATGGGCGACGGCAGCGGTGAAACCAACGGCTAAAAAAACGGCAACAATAATTTTGGTTGATTTGATCATGTTTTCCCTTCTAGTCATATTCTGACAATGCTATCGATTTTATTCTCATCAGATTAAGACATCCAAAATAGGAATCAATGGTACGGATGGCATGGATCAGATGGTTTCCCAGTGCAAACCGGCAGCTTAAGAAAGATCGTACGGCGGAGACAGTCGGAGATTTATGCCAAGCAAACATCAAGGGAACAATACGGCAGTGTTGGATCGCTGATCCCGGTGGATGGCCATACGGTCAGATGGATCGTGCCAGCACGGCGCTTTCGTGGATCGCGGCCTTGGCGTCTCGAGGCTCGAGGCAATCCCCGATGCGGTGCACTTCGAAACCTTCTGCCGTTACTTCATCATAGAGACGGCTAGCAGAGCGGGAGCCCACGGCAAGAACGACACGCTCCGCTTCCAGAAGCGCGGTGTCGCCGTCCGGCCCGGCCACCACGGCACCCTGGTCGACCACGTTCACCAGACGGGTTTGTGTCAGGATCTCGACGCCATAATCTTTCAACTTCCGCAGGATGAGCTTTTTGGTGACCACCTCGATGCCTTTTCCGATTTTCGGCATCATCTCCACCAGGGTGACCCGGTTGCCGGATTCGGCCAGATGCAGGGCTATTTCGCAGCCGGTGGCGCCGCCGCCGATAATGACCACCGGACCGGTCGGAAGCGGCGTCCCGTCGAAGATGGTTTCATAGGTGATCACGATGGGCTTGTCGATACCCTCCACCGGAGGAATGATGGGAACGGAACCGGTGGCCATGATAATCATGTCCGGGTTGAACCGACGGATGTCCGCCAGTGTGACCTCACAACTCAGGTGCTGGACAACGGTCGATTTCTCCACCCGGCATTTCTGAAACCGGACCAGGTCCATGAGGTCCTGTTTGAACCACGGCGTGCTGACCGTTAATAGCTGTCCGCCCAGAGTGGGCTGTTTTTCGAAAAGGTGAACGTCGTGACCCCGTTTTGCGGCAATCCATGCTGAATTGAGCCCTCCGGGGCCGCCGCCGATAACCATTACCTTCCGGATGCGGCTGGCCGGGCGGATCGCCATTTCCTTTTCCCGCCCGAGGGTCGGGTTGACCAGGCATTCGATGCGGCCCTTCCGAAATATCGATTCCATACAGGTATTGCATCCGATGCAGGGTCGTATCTCGTCCAACCGGCCCTCCAAAGCTTTTTGCGGCAGCTCAAAATCGGCCAGCAGGCCCCTGCCGATGCAGACCAGATCGGCCATCCCCCGCTCGATAATCTCATCGGCGATGACCGGACTGTTGATGCGGCCCACGGCCATGACCGGGATGTCCAGGGCCTGTCGGACCTGGGCGGCGGAATCCGCCAGGCAGGCTTTCTGCATGAACATCGGCTGACAGATCCATTCATGGCTGGCGTCGTTGCCGGCAGATACTTGCACCACATCGATACCGGCGGCCACCAGGATCTTCAAAAGACGGATACTTTCCTCCACATCCAGCCCGCCGGGGACAAACTCCTGGGCGCTGATCTTGAACGAAATCGGAAAATCGTCTCCAAGGCGCCGGCGCAATTCCGTGACAATCTCAACGGCGAATCGTGCTCGCCCCCGGGTGTCTCCCCCGTAATCGTTGTCCCGGATGTTGGAAAACGGGGATAAAAACTGATTGATGAGATATCCGTGGGCGCCATGGACTTCTATGAGTTCAAATCCTGCGTCCCTGGCTCTTTCAGCACCATCGCCAAATAGCGATACCAGCCGCTGAATACCCTCTATCGTCAAAGGCTCCACGTCTCCCCGGATGGTCGGACAGGGCAGGTCACTCGGGGCCAGCGGCTTGCATCCGATCACGCGGCCCGATGTCTGGCGGCCCGCATGATGCAGCTGCACCGCCGGTATCGCGCCTTCCTGCTTCATGGCCTCGGCGATCCGGGCCAGGCCCGCCACATACCCATCCTCATCGATCCGCGCCTGGTGTGGCGAAACGACACCCTCCGGGGAAATCCCGCACGCCTCCATGATGATCATGGCCGGGCCGCCGGCGGCCCGGAGGCGGTAGTGTTCGATCGCTTCATCCATGACAGAACCGTCGTCATTGATCAGAAACGAAGCCAGGGCGGGCATGGCAATCCGATTTTTCAAATTGAGGTGCCGGAGTTGAAACGGGGAAAATAGATGTTTCATGGCGATTCGCCGGTGGTCCGTTGAAACAAAAGCGGTGTTCGGCGGGAGCACCGGACACCGTTCGTTATTCGATCAATAAAATTTCATGGGACTGTCGTTGTGCGAATGGGCTTATGATAAGCATTTAGCACACCCGACGGGTCAATACCAGAAAAAAGCCTCGAACACCGGCATCCGCCACGCAGCTTTCAGGCGGTCAGTTCCTCCAGATTCTTGTAGAGATCGAGCGCCTCCGGATTGGCCAGGGCGTCCCTGTTGGTGACGGGTTTATCGTGAATGACATTGCGAACCGCCAATTCCACTTTTTTCATGTTCAAGGTGTAGGGGATGTCGGCAATCTCGATTACTTTGGACGGCACATGCCGCGGTGTCGTGTTTTCCCGGATAACCTTTTTAATCCGGGAAATCAGGGCATCCGTCAACTCCTGACCTTCCGCAAGTTTGACGAATAAAATGATCCGAACGTCATTTTGCCAATCCTGTCCCACCACCAGGCTGTCGGCGACTTCCGGCAGGGTTTCCACCACCGAGTAGATGTCCGCCGTGCCGATGCGGACCCCGCCTGGATTGAGAGTCGCGTCCGAACGGCCGTAAATGATCAATCCCTTCTCTTCAGTAATCTTGATAAAATCTCCGTGGCACCAGACGCCCGGGTATTTTCTGAAATAGGCGTCCAGGTATTTCTCACCGTCCGGATCGTTCCAGAAATAAATCGGCATTGACGGGGCGGCGGCCTCACAGACCAGTTCACCGGTCTGGTTGTAAACCGCCCGGCCATGATCATCGTATGCTTTGACTTTCATCCCGAGATTTCGGCACTGCAGCTGACCGGCATGGACGGCACCGATGGGATTGCCGCTGGCAAAACAACCGTTGATGTCGGTACCTCCTGAAATGGATGCCAGCTGGAGATCCTGTTTGATGTCCCGGTAGACATACTCGAAACCCTCTGCCGGAAGGGGCGAGCCGGTTGACAGAATCGCTCGAAGCCGCGGCAGATTCATCGTTTGCGCCGGACGGACACCGGCCTGCTCGACGGCACCGATGTATCGGGCGCTGGTGCCGAATACCGTGATACCCTGGTCTTCCGCCAGTTGCCACAGGGCCTCCGGGCCCGGATAAAACGGTGATCCATCAAAGAGAACCGCGGTCGCTCCAACGGCCAGGGAGCAGACCAGCCAGTTCCACATCATCCATCCGCAGGTGGTGAAATAGAATATGGTATCGTCCCGCTTCAGGTCGGTGTGGAGAATGAGCTCTTTCATTTGATTGATCAGAATTCCCCCGACACTCTGCACCATACACTTGGGTTTGCCCGTGGTTCCCGAGGAATACATGATATAGAGGGGATGTTCGAAAGGGACCTGCTCGAACTGGAACTCGGATGTCGAGCCGCCGGCCATGAAATCGGACCAGAGGATCCCACGGGACAAAACACCGATGTCCGGGTCGGCATCGAGATAGGGCACTACGACGACCTTTTCCGTCGCCGGGAGGAACTCCAGTATTCCTGCCACACGATCCAGGGAATCGAACGCTTTCCCGTTGTAAAAGTAGCCGTCCGGACAGAACAGTATTTTGGGTTCTATTTGTCCGAATCGGTCCAACACGCCTTTGATGCCGAAATCGGGCGAACAGGACGACCAGACAGCCCCCAGACTGGTGGCCGCCAGCATGGCGACGACGGATTCAATCATGTTCGGCATGAACCCGGCGACGCGATCACCCCGCCGGACGCCCGCGTTTTTCATTGCGCCGGCCAGTCGGGCGACCTGTTTGAAAAGTTCGCGGTAGGTAATGCGGACTGCGTTCCGGGTCTCGCTCTTGAAGATCAAGGCCGTGCGGTCGTCTCGATATCGAAGTAGATTCTCGGCAAAGTTCAGGTGGGCGCCGCTGAACCAGGTGGCTCCCGGCATCTTTGTTGGATCGTCAACAACCTGGTCATAGCCTTTGGAGTGGATGATGTCCAAAAAATCCCAAAGGCGGGCCCAGAAATCGGCGATCCTGTCGACGGACCATTCGTAAAGCCCGTTGTATTCGGAAAAGGATGTCTGGTGACGCTCGTTTACATGGCGGATAAATTGCGTCATGTTGGCTTTTGAAATGGCGTCGGGCTTGGGCTGCCATAACACGTTTGCCATGGTATCCTCCTTCTGTTTCGTTAGGGGTCCGGTGTTGCTCACGCGCGGGGGTGGGTGGCCCAACGAACACGTCCACTCCACGGCCTTCCCTAACGGATTTGCCTGTGTTTCGCAAGATTCGATTCCTCCCGATACAGTTCATGACAGCGGTAATCCCGAAAGCCCCGGTTGCATAATAATCACAGTTTTTCTATATCATGAATAGATTGGTTCCGGGATCTATTTCAAAGGGTGATCGGTGTATGGGAGGACAAAAAAATTTCGGAGATACATTGGTCGAGGAAGTCCTGACCGACGTGGCTGAATCGTTTTTCGGCGCACGCAAGGAACTGGACGACCTGAGCGAATTGTTTATGGCTTACGTCGAGAGGCTTCGGAAAGAAGCCCGCCGTGTCGAGGCCGTTGCCGGCCGGCTGAACCACATTCTGGTCCGCAGCACTGTCTGCCGCGAGTTCTATGGCATGTTGGGGATCGATCAGCCGGGGCCATACCTCGATAGCCGCCTCTTATCTGAAGACCCGCGCATTTCTATTCCATTCGCCATCACCGAGCGGGGCCGATTCATTAAACTGGTCATTCGGTTCTACAGGGAATTGCAGCACGCTTCGGAGACCTATACCCGGGGGCCGGCAGATACAGACGATGGGACCGGTGACGCCCCGGTTTACTATAACCTGGTCCGGAGCATGTGTGCGCTGATCAATGAAAAGGTGTGCCGTGTCCGCGACGGAATGTCGCCGGCGTGTGTGCTTCAATACGCCAGGAAGTTCGATACCCAGCATGGGCAGCAGGCCACAGTCACGGGTGCCACGGTTGGTACCTATGCGCACATGGACTCAAAATTCGAATGCCGGCCGATTGATTTCGACCGGCTCGACCTGGCTCAGTTTCCGAAGCTTCCCGAAGCGGATGCGGTCAACGCCGACATCATCGCATTCTGCAAAGCGCATTACCCCGATATCCGGACCGACCTGCACGGGCGGCTGGGGCAGCGCCGTAAATAAATCCGTTTCAAGAAGGGATCTCTTCAAAAAGAGAGCGGGGCGCCCCGCAAACAGGGCATCGGAAGGGCGGATATTTCCCATCGTGGATGTATCCGCAGATTTTACATCGCCATCGTTTCATGGGAATCGGAAGGGGTGCGATGGTAGAAGATCAACTCCCAGCGCATCGATATGATGTCATGACGGATAATGTAGTCGGCGCCATCGTCTCCCCGAATTTTAAAATAGCGGTGATCCGGGGCCAGCCATCGATCCAGCACCGTGTCCACGTGGACCCGGCTACGGCCGATCCGCAAACGCCTGGGCGTCTCCTCGCCGCGATATCCAGCATAGCATGAGACCTGAATTTCTATCGGCGCTGCGTTCTCCATGGAGTGAAACGATTTCACGACCCACCCGGGCTAATAGATACCCATTTCCCTGAGCAAATGATTAATGCCGAGCTTTATGGCTTTCATTCTCAGAAACTCTGAAATCGTCGGTTGATACGCCTTGACCTTGAGATACATTTTGGCCTCCGACGGTGTGCGGCCGCCCTTCCGGGTGTTGCAGGGACGGCAGGAGGCCACGCAATTTTCGAACGTTGTCCCCCCCCCACGGGATTTGGGAATGATGTGATCGATGGTCAGTCTAACCCGCTCGCCGCCGCAGTATGCACATCGGAAGCCGTCCCGTATAAACACATTCCGCTTGCTGAAGGGGACGCGGTTCCGGTAGACGATGCGGATCAGTTTGATGAGCTTGAGAACAGCAGGAAGCTTAAAGACCACGCCTTCAGCACAGCGTATCATCCGATCGGAATACTGAAGAACCTGAACCTTCCCTTTGGCCACCATGCACATGGCCCGCTTCCACTCAATGACATTGAGAAAAGAATAGTCCGCATTCAAAAGCACGCAATGACTCATCGATCACTCCACGTTCAGTATTTATCAACCCTATTTATTATCAGCAACGGAGCCATTTGTGTAGTTTTATTTATTCTTTATCAACAAAAAGCCGAGTAGTCCCCACCGGCCTGCGTGGCCTTGGAAATCCGTCTTCGACGACCGGCTTGGGAAGCCCGTAACACTGGATTGTTCAGAACACATAAGAAGGACCGGCCGCTCTTCGCCAAAAGCGCCATGAAACTGGACCAATGACTCCCGCTCCTGGTGGATTTAAACATAACAATCTAATTTATATATAAATATCTAAATTCACACTGTTAAACTTAAGGGTTGTATATACCCTCAAATTAATTAATAGACTACATTTTACGTCGTGTAACTATACCATCATCAATGGAGGGGAGCAAAAGGAGATGAAAGTACTCGTCAGCGACAATCTCGGAGAAGCCGGAGTCGAATTGTTTCGAGACGAAGAGGGGATCGAGGTCGATGTCCGAACCGGTCTATCTCCCGAGGAACTTCAAATCATCATCGGAGGTTATGACGCGCTGGTGATTCGCAGTGCCACCAAAGTGACCGCTGATCTTCTGGATGCCGCCCCGCGCCTGAAGGTTGTGGGCCGCGCCGGCATCGGACTCGATACCGTGGACATTCCCGAAGCCACAAAGCACGGCGTCGTGGTCATGAACACCCCCGGCGGCAATGTCATCACGACGGCAGAGCACGCCATCGCCATGATGCTGTCATTGTCCCGAAATATTCCCCGTGGAACGTCCTCTTTAAAGAATGGCCGCTGGGACAAAAAACTTCTCCAGGGCCGTGAAATATACAATAAGGTGCTGGGAGTCATCGGTTTCGGAAATATCGGCTCCATTGTCGCCGATCGTGCCAGAGGGCTTAAAATGCGGGTCATCGTTCATGACCCGAATGTGACCGAAGAACAGATCCGCAAGGCTGGAATTGAACCCGTCTCATTGGATGAGTTGTACAAACGCTCGGACTATATTACGGTCCACGTCCCCAAGATGAAAACCACGGATGGCCTTCTGAACAGGGACGCCTTTGCAAGGATGAAGGACGGGGTGATGGTGATCAACTGCGCCCGGGGGGGAATCGTGGATGAGGCGGCGTTGTTTGAGGCCATCGACTCGGGCAAGGTGGCCGGCGCCGCCTTGGACGTTTTCGAAACCGAACCTCCGGGGGAATGTCGTCTCTTCGATCTGGACCGATTGATCTGCACGCCGCACCTTGGCGCTTCCACCAAGGAGGCCCAGACCAACGTAGCGATCCAGGTGGCCGACCAGATCATTCAGTATCTCAAAGACGGGACGGTGATCAACGCTGTCAATGCGCCGTCTGTGACCGGCGAACTTCTGAAACGGCTGGGACCCTATCTGATCCTGGCAGACCGGATGGGCAGCCTCCAGGCTCAACTGGCTAAGGGTCCGATTCACTCGGTTGAAATAACATATTCCGGCGATTTCGGGGATCTTGACCTTTCCCCGATTACAACGGCCATACTCAAAGGGATGCTGGCCCACGCCGTCACGGATGATGTCAATTTCGTCAACGCCGGGTTGCTGGCCAAAGATAGAGGCATTAAGTTGTCGGAGGCCCAGACCGCGGAGGCGGATCATTTCGTCAATCTCATCACGACCCGGGTTGAAGCGAGTAACTCGACAGCCGCGGTTTCCGGTACTATTTACGGAAAGAGCGATCCGCGGATTGTCAAGATAAACAACTTCGGACTCGAACTGATTCCGGAAGGGCACCTGGCGTTGATCTACAATCTGGATAAACCCGGGGCTATCGGAAGTATCGGAACCATCCTCGGCAAGCACAACATCAATATTGCACGGATGCAGGTCGGGCAAGATGAAGACGGTGTCAGCAACATCATGTTTCTCAGAACGGACACCCCGATTCCGGAGAACGTCGTCACTGAACTTTGTGAACTGCCGATGGTGAGCACCGTGACGCCGCTGGAATTTTAGCCCGAACATTTCAACCATAAACGCGGACCAACAGGAGATGGAAAATGACGGAAGAGGAAAAGGGATTCGTCATCAAAGACCGGCGGATATTTTCAGAAGAGGGTTCCGAAGATACGGCTGAACCGAGACCGGAGCCCGCGACGGAAACCGCCTCACCTGAAGAACCGCCTGAGGCCCGGGAGGAAGAGTCGTATTCCTTGCCGGAAATCAACTTTGCGACATTTATTTTTTCACTCAATTCATCCGCTCTGGTTCACCTTGGCATAATCGAGGATCCGGCAGCCAATCAGATGACCAAAAATCTGTCATTGGCAAAGCAGACCATCGATATCCTCGGCATTCTGGAGGAAAAGACCAAGGGCAATCTGACCGGGGACGAGGAAAAGCTGCTGACAAATATCCTGCACGATTTGCGTTTGATGTATGTGAAAGCCTGCAGCTGAACGGGCATTTCATGCAATCGTTTCGGGAAGTGATGGTCCCGGGATGTTGGATTCCCCCGGAGACGACCGTAAGGTAACACCCCTGGCAGGCTGCTTTGTTATCCTCACGCCGATGACTCCCGGGGTTCGGACACCCCCCCTCGAAGATCTGCCAGACGGCGGCTAGCCCGAACATTTCATGAAATTTTTTCAGAAAGTGATTGAAACGAAAACATGTCATTCATTTATCTGAAAGTCTCCGTTTGGTGAAATATCCGGGCTAGTGACGCGTGCGATTGACGGGGTCGTTTATACAGGGTCGGTTGCCGGCCTCTCTGTTGAATGATTCGCCAAAGTGCTTATCATGTTGCATCTAAACGGGCCTCCGGCAAATACGCCCGACGCCAGGAACACCCATAACAAGGAGCTCGATTTATGATAGCAATATCTCTACTGCGTCACCGCATCCAGTCTGCCATCGTGCTGGTGGCGTTGGGATCTGCCTTTTTAATGGCACATCCCGAGAGTGCCATTGCCAAAAATGATCCGGTCCGGATGATCCCTGAAAATTTTACCGAACTGTCCGAAATGGTCAGCCCGGCGGTGGTGAATATTCGAACGGTTAAAACGGTCAAGGGGGGTGGTCCGGTGTTCCGGCATTTCTGGCGGGGACCGGAGGGGGAAAACGACCAGTTCCGGGAATTTTTCGAAAAGTTTTTCGGTGAAGACCAGCAAAGAGACTTCAAGCAGCGGAGTTTGGGCTCTGGTTTTTTCATTGACCGGGAAGGCTATCTCGTCACCAACAACCATGTTGTGGAAGGGGCTGACGAAATCACGGTAATCCTGAGAAACGAGGAGGAATATCCGGCAAAGGTCGTCGGAAGAGATCCCAATACGGATCTGGCGCTGTTGAAAATTACCTCCGGAAACAACTTTCCCGTCGCCAAGCTGGGAGACTCCGAGACGATTAAAGTTGGTGAATGGGTTTTGGCCATCGGCAGCCCGTTCGGCCTGGAGCACACGGTGACGGCCGGTATTGTCAGCGCCAAGGGTCGGGTGATCGGCTCGGGGCCATACGACGATTTCATCCAGACCGATGCCTCCATCAACCCCGGTAACAGTGGCGGACCCCTACTGGATCTGGTCGGCGAAGTGGTCGGAATCAATACCGCTATTATCGCCACGGGTCAGGGCATCGGTTTTGCCATTCCCATCAACCTGGCGCGAAACGTGATCAATCAACTCAAGGAAAGCGGTGAGGTGACCCGGGGGTGGCTCGGTGTCGGCATTCAACCCCTGAGCAAGGAAATGGGTGACTATTACGGCATCAAAGACGGAACGGGCGTGATGGTCAGCCAAGTGTTTCCGGGTGATCCGGCCGACGAATCCGGTATTCAGCCCAAGGACATCATCCTCGAAGTCAACGGCTCTAAAATTAAGGACAGCAGAGATCTGACACGGCTGATTGCAGGACTTTCCGTCGGCAGCACCGCCAAAATAAAGGTGCTGCGTGGCAAAAAGACAAAAACATTTCGGGTAAAAATCGCCAAACGGGATGATAAGCGCATTGCATCACGCGGCCAGCGGCCCCAGGAACAGGAACATGAACTGGGCATTCGCGTTTCTGAACTGACTTCGGAATTGCGGAACCGTTTCAATCTCAACGATGAGCAAGGCGTCATCGTGGTCGGCGTGGAGCAGGGGAGCGCGGCGGCCCAGGCCGGCCTTCAAAGCGGAGATCTGATAAAAGAGGTCAATCATCAGGTCATCGAGAATGTGGATGACTTTGATGCCGCTATCGAAAAGGTGAAAAAAGGCGATGCCATCCAGCTCTTTGTTCGCCGGATGAACATGGGCTTTCTGGTGATCAAGATTACGAAATAAATGCAGCTCCATTCTCCGGCGAAGATCAATCTGTATCTGTATGTAACCGGCAAAAGGCCGGACGGGTACCATAATCTGTGCACACTGATGTGCCCGGTGACACTTTTCGACACGATCGATCTGGAGATCGGCACGGGTAAGGCAGGCGTCCGATGTGCTGCACCGAATGTTCCCGAAGATGACACCAACCTTGCCTGGCAGGCGGCGACGGCCTTCTTTGAGGGCCGCCAGCGCCTGACAGGCCATCCCTCCGAATCCATCCGCATCACTATCCATAAACAGATACCCGTTGGAGCCGGTCTTGGCGGCGGCAGCAGCAATGCCGCCACCATATTACTGGGCCTGAACCGTTGGTTCGGGAACCTGTTTTCCAAGGATGACCTCAACCGGATGGGACGGCCCATCGGCGCCGATGTCCCGTTCTTTATTCTGCAGCGACCCGCCCTGGCAACGGGTGTCGGAGACAAACTCCAACCTGTCGACCAACTGGTGCCTTACCCGATTCTGCTGGTCTATCCCGGCATCCATGTATCGACCGTCAGTGTCTACAAAAACCTGAATTTGGGATTGACAAAGAAGGCAAAAGGACATAGGAGTTTTTGCTTTAGGGAGCGGAATGCCGTCCGGGACTTGCACAACGATCTCGAGACCGTCACTACCACACGGCATCCGGAAATCACGGTTGTCAAAGAGAGCCTTTTGCGTCACGGGGCGCTGGGGGCGCTCATGACCGGAAGCGGATCTGCTGTCTTTGGCCTCTTCAACCATGAGGTCGATGCTCAACGGGCATTCCATTCCATCTCACAACATACCGACTGGAAATTATTTCTGGTCGAAATGATACACTGAGGACCAGCTGTTCGTCGGGGGGGCGCGTTTCGATATTTGGGGCGTCGTCAAGTGGTAAGACACAGGATTTTGGTTCCTGCATTCGGAGGTTCGAATCCTCCCGCCCCAGCCATTTATTATTGACCTATCGTCGGCACGCCGGTGCCGGAAAAAGACACGGGTAAAATCGGTTCATGGATCATCTTCAAATCTTCTCCGGTAACTCCAATCCGGTGCTGGCCAAAAAGATTTGCAACTATTTGGATCTGACACTGGGGGGTGCCAAGGTAAGCACCTTCAGCGACGGGGAGATTCAGATCGAAATCGATGAAAACGTCCGTTCAAAGGACGTGTTTATTGTTCAGTCCACCTGCGCACCGGTGAATGACAACCTGGTAGAACTGCTGCTCATGATCGACGCTTTCAAGCGGGCATCGGCCAAACGGATTACCGCCGTCATGCCCTACTACGGATATGCGCGCCAGGACAAAAAAGTGGCTCCCCGTGTGCCCATCAGTGCGAAATGCGTGGCGGACCTGTTAACCGTAGCCGGGGCCCATCGAATTATTACGATGGATTTGCATGCCGGGCAGATCCAGGGATTTTTTGACATACCGGTCGATAACCTGTTCGCCGCACCGGTCCTTATCGAGCACATCCACAAAGGGGTCGAGGGTGACCTTGTCATTATCTCGCCGGACGCGGGTGGCGTGGAACGTGCCAGGGCATTTGCCAAACGTTTGAATGCGGATCTGGCAATTATCGACAAGCGGCGCAGTGCGCCGAATGTCGCCCATGCCATGGCGGTCATCGGAGATGTCGAGGGTAAGGTCGCGATGATCCTGGACGACATGGTCGATACCGCCGGAACACTGACCGAGGCGGCAGCGGCGCTGGACAGGAAAGGTGCCCTGCAAGTCCATGCGTGCTGTGCCCATCCGGTGCTGTCGGGTCCGGCCATTCATCGGATTACCGATTCTCCGATCCAGCGACTGATCGTGACAGACACGGTGCCTCTCAGTGAGAGAGCGGAAGCATGTGATAAAATCGAGGTTCTAAGCATCTCGGAGCTGGTCGGGGAAGCCATCATCCGCAGTCACCGGGGCGATTCGGTAACGTCGTTATTCGTATAACAGCGGCACGGGGCTTACCCGGCGGCCGAGTGAAGCGTCAAAAAAGCCTACAAGGAGGTACCTGATATTGGATATTGTAAACCTGAATGCGGAATCTCGAACCGCCGTTGGAAAGGGACCGGCGCGTACGCTGCGCCGGGAGGGAAAAGTTCCTGCGGTGTTGTATGGTCCCACAAGCGATCCGGTGATGCTTACCGTCAACGCACGGGATTTGGAGACTGTCCTGAAAAAGGGCAGGGGCGGCCAGAGTCTTATGAAGCTCAACTTCGAGAACGGGAGCCAAACCCAGCGGACCGTCATGCTGAAAGAGCTGCAGGTGCATCCCCTCAGCCGTGAAATGATCCATGCCGATTTTTATGAAATCGACATGAAACGAAAAATACGTGTGAACGTACCGGTCGTTACCAGCGGCAAGTCCGTCGGCGTTGAATTGGGCGGCATGCTCCAGATCATCCGGCGGGAACTGGAAGTTTTCTGCCTGCCCATGGAAATACCGGAATCGATCGAAATCGATGTCACCAATCTGGATATTGGTGATTCGGTGCACGTCGAAGAGGTGCCTCTTCCCGAGGGTGTCGAAATAGCGGCAGATGTGAACTTCACCGTCGTCACCGTGCTCAGCCCGAAGAAGGAAGAAGAGGTTGTCGAAGAGCTTGAAGAGGAGTTTGAAGAGGGCGAAGAGGCGGAAGCCGCAGAACCTTCCGAAGAACGGGAGTCCTGATCGGGCACCTACAAACCCTTTGCCGGAGCTTAACCTTTTTTCACTTGAGATATGCCGGAACACATCCTCCGGTTGGTAGTCGGCCTGGGAAACCCGGGTGCGGGCTATCAGCATACCCGGCACAATGCCGGGTTTGTTGCGATTGATGCAATTGCCGATGCTTATGGTGTCATCGGGGCGTCGGAACGGGTGGACAACGATATCTGGTTCGCCCGGAGTCGTATCGCGACTATCGATGTGATGCTTGCCAAACCACTGGCGTTTATGAACCGGAGCGGACCCCCGGTACATCGATTGGCAGACCGCTTCGGCATTCCATGCGAGGATCTACTGGTCGTTCACGACGATATCGACCTTGAATTAGGCAGAATTAAAATAAAAGAGAAAGGAGGGGACGGGGGACATAGAGGCATTTCGTCACTGATCGATGCCTTTGGCCGGAACGATTTTACCCGGCTGCGTATCGGTATCGGCCGCCCGCAACCCGGGGTCAGCGTCACGGATCATGTGCTGGGACGGTTTTCCGCAGAAGAACGGGAGATCCTGGGATTAGCAATTGAAGGGATTCCGACGACGGTGGTCACGATACTCCGAGACGGCACGGCAGTGGCGATGAATCGGTTCAACAGCAGATAGGTTCCAATTCACCAGTCACACAGCTTAATGGAGGAGAGAATGGAAGTCGTATTGAACAACATCCCATTGACATGCACCGTTGTCGGTGCGGCAGGTATTGTATTTTCGCTTATTCTGGCCGGAATGGTCAAATCGGCCCCGGCGGGAAATGAGCGGATGCAGGAAATCGCAGCAGCGATACAGGAAGGCGCTATCGCTTATCTGAACCGGCAGATGAAGAGCATGGGAATCGCCGGAATCATCATTTTCGGGGTCATCTTCGCCGCCATGGGCGCCAAAACCGCCGTGGGCTTCGCGCTGGGCGCCGTGGCCTCTTTTATGGCGGGCTATATCGGCATGCGGGTTTCGGTACTGGCCAACGTCCGGGTGGCGGAGGCTTCAAAAAAGGGTCTTGGCGCCGGCCTGGCACTGGCCTTCAGGGGCGGTTCCGTGACCGGTATGATCGTCGCCGGCCTGGCCCTGACCGTTACCGCCGGATACTACGCCGCGACCCATGACGTCATCGCCCTGGTTGCCCTGGGCTTCGGCGGCAGTTTGATTTCGATTTTTGCCCGACTCGGCGGCGGGATTTTCACCAAGGGCGCCGACGTTGGTGCCGACCTGGTCGGCAAGGTCGAGGCCGGAATCCCGGAAGACGACCCCAGAAACCCGGCGACCATCGCCGACAACGTGGGTGACAACGTGGGCGACTGCGCCGGTATGGCTGCCGACCTGTTCGAGACCTACGCGGTCACCGCCGTGGCCGCCATGCTCATCGGGCACCTGCTGTACCCCGACATGCCCATGGCCACCGAGTTTCCCCTGGTCCTCGGCGCATTGTCCATTATCGCTTCCATGATTGCGGTCTTTTTTGTTCGGCTGGGCAGCGGCGAATATATCATGGGCGCCCTGTACAAGGGCATGTTCGGCTCCGCCATCCTGGCGGCCGTGGCATTCTATTACGCCACGAACAAACTGATGGTGGGCTTTACGGATTTCACCCCCATGCAGATCTTCTATTGCGCCCTGGTCGGACTGGTTTTGACCGTGGTCATCGTTATCATCACCGAATATTACACCGGCATTTACGGCCCGGTAAAACGTATTGCCGAAGCCTCCACCACGGGGCACGGCACAAACATCATCGCCGGCCTGGGCGTCAGCATGCAGGCTACTGCCCTGCCGGTACTGGCGATCTGCCTGAGTATTTATGTCGCCTACCACCTGGCCGGCCTTTACGGCATTGCCATGGCCGCCATGGCAATGCTGTCCATGACCGGAATGGTCATTGCCATTGACGCCTACGGCCCGATCACCGACAACGCCGGCGGCATCGCGGAGATGGCTGAGATGGACGAGAGCGTCCGGGCCGTCACCGACCCGCTGGACGCCGTGGGCAACACCACCAAGGCCGTGACCAAGGGATACGCCATCGGCTCTGCCGGCCTGGCGGCCCTGGTTCTGTTTGCCGCCTACGTGCAGGAGTTTGCGTTGCACGGAGAAAAGGGCGCGGCCGCCATGACGTTTGATCTTTCCGACGTATACGTCATCATCGGCTTGTTCCTCGGCGGACTGCTGCCTTATCTGTTCGCTTCCATGGCCATGAACGCCGTGGGGCGCGCCGGTGGGGCGGTCGTTATGGAAGTGCGACGCCAGTTCCGGGAGATCCCGGGCATCATGGAAGGCACCGCCAAACCCGATTACAGTGCCTGCGTGGACATCGTCACCAAGTTTGCGTTGAGAGAGATGCTGACCCCGGCAATGCTTCCGGTCTTTGCACCGCTCATCATCGGCTTCCTCCTCGGCCCGGTGGCCCTTGGCGGGCTTCTCATCGGCTCCATCGTCACCGGCGTGTTTGTGGCCATCTCCATGACCACCGGCGGCGCGGCCTGGGACAACGCCAAGAAATACATCGAGGACGGCCATTTTGGCGGCAAGGGCTCCGATGCCCATAAGGCTGCCGTCACCGGCGACACCGTCGGCGATCCGTACAAGGATACCGCCGGCCCGGCTGTCAACCCGATGATCAAGATCCTCAACGTGGTGGCTCTGCTCATGGTACCGTTCCTGTTGTAACAGACCCCACACGCAGCATCCATGGGGGGGGATCGGCGATTGCCGATCCCTCCTTTTTTATTTGATTCCCGTTATCCGATATGGTATTTAAAGATGTTTTATTGCTTCAAAAAATAACACGATACGGATCATATCGGTGGAACTATGACGGAAAAAAAACCAAACCCGCAGCCGGAAGACGAATCGCAGGAAACCAAGCACTTTGAGGTGGGTGACCTGGCCGTTTATCCGGCCCATGGCGTGGGTCGCATCGAGTCGATCGAAAGCCGTGTGGTAAACGGCGAAACGCACGATTTTTACATCATGAAGGTCCTGGAAAACGGTATGGTCATTATGATCCCTACCAATAACGTTACGTCGGTGGGTTTGAGGGACGTAATCAGCGAAGCCGAGATTCCCAAGATATACGAGGTCATTCGGAGGGAAAAGGACTCGCCGGCCGACAGCCAGACCTGGAACCGCCGGTATCGGGAATATATGGACAAAATCAAGACCGGTTCCCTTTACGACGTGGCCGAAGTGTTCCGGGATCTGTATCTGCTACGGATGGTCAAGGATCTATCGTTCGGGGAGCGGAAACTCTTCGATACCGCCACCACATTGCTGCTCAAAGAACTGTCGACGGCCCGGGGCACCGACGAAAAAACGATTATGTCCGAGATCGAATCGCTGTTCCCGGATCTCACGAAAGACTGACCGCCTCGCGGACGTTTCCTTTCCTCCCACCGGGGCGAACGGCACCATGGTACCGACAGGCGGCTCCGCCTGATTCGCCTTTGATTCCCAGATGAAAACCAACGATCTATTTACATGTTGCGCGCGCGCAGAAGAGGAAGGTTGGCGTCTGGATGTATTTGTCGCCGCCAGAATACCGGACATGTCCCGGTCCCATGCCGGCTCACTCATCCGGAACGGACGGATCCGGGTCGATGGTATGCCGAAACGGCCCAGCTATCGGATGCGCGCGGATGACAGGGTCACTGTTGACGATCTTCCGCCGGAGCCTGTTGAACTTCGACCCGAGCCGATATCTTTGGAAATTCTGTATCAGGATCAAGACCTTGTGTTGGTCAACAAACCGCCGGGCCTGGTGGTCCATCCGGCGCCGGGCCATGAAGACGGTACCCTGGTCAACGCCCTCCTGTACCATTGCCCGGACATCGACGGCATCGGCGGGGAACTGCGTCCCGGGATTGTTCACCGGCTGGACCGGGATACCTCCGGAGTGCTGGTGGCCGCCAAAAACGACCGCACCCTTGCTGCGCTGGCCGGTCAGTTCGAGAACCGAACCGTCAGAAAAACCTACCTCGCTCTCGTCGTTGGGGACGTCTCCGATGATTCCGGATCCGTTTCTCTTCCCATCGGCCGCCATCCAAAGGACCGGAAAAAGATGTCGATCGCGTCACATCGTCCGCGTGACGCACGGACAGACTGGCGGGTCACGGAGCGTTTCCAAAATGTGACGCTCCTGGAAGTCGATCTTCGGACCGGGCGGACCCACCAGATACGGGTACACTGTGCCGCCATGCACCATCCCGTGGTGGGGGACCCGGTCTACACCGGAAAACAGGCCCGTCGTCTGGAGCCGGCAGTCCGCACCCTGATCGAGCCCATCCGGCGCCAGATGCTTCATGCCCTCTCCCTTGAGTTCGAACATCCCGGCACCGGCAAGAAAATGATGATCGAAGCCAACATGCCGGAGGATATGGCGGTACTGCTGGAGGGGCTGCGTGAACTAAGCACACAGGAAAGAACCTGACATCGGATTTGAAGTCTATGGTTCAGGTGTCGGGTGTCGGGTTTCAGGTGCCAGGTTTCAGGATCCAAGATACAGGATGCACGCGGTGTCTGGAGTAATGGAGTGGTGGAGTGATGGGACTTGGATCTTTACATTTTGGATTTTAGATTGCGTATTTTGGAATGCGAGGCTGGGATTGATCGGCTTAAAAGATTAAAGCTTACAGTTCAAAGCTCAAAGCTGGAAGCTGAAGGGATCGGAAAAACACCTTGACATTCCGCTCGATCACCAGAAAACGGGCGGCCCCTTCGACAAGCTCAGAGTAAGTGATCCGATCGGCAAACAATTATCCATCAGCCATCAGCCAGCATCCGGCATCAAGCATCCTGTATCCTGAATCTTGCATCTTGTATCCTCCAACAACAGCCCCACCGGCACATCTGAAGTGGATTCTCCTTGACAGTCACTTATGTGGTATTTATACTGACAAACATTTCGTTAATTGGCGAAATATGAGGTATGTATGTTCGAATTTATGAACGTCACCAAGGCCCTGGCGGATGAAAATCGCGTGCGCATCCTCTTGGCGTTGAACGGACGGAAGGAGCTTTGTGTGTGCCAGTTGATCGACATGCTGGAGCTGGCTCCCTCCACGGTGTCCAAGCATCTCACCATCCTCCGGCAGGCCCGGCTGATCCTGAGCCGCAAGGACGGCCGATGGATTTACTATCGATTGAATACCGATAATGCATTCGATCTGGTCTCCGGAGCCCTGGACTGGGTGACCAAATCCATCCAAGACGACCCGCGGATCGCTGCGGACACCTCCCGATTGGATGCCATTCTGTCGCAATCGTCGGAATCCATGTGCAGCCAGTAAGCCCGGTATCGTCAGATATCGATCGGAAGGCTAACCGAGACCAACTCAGGGATCAAGATCGATCGAACCGATCCAAATGTTTAGCGGATGTTGATATCCAGTAGACCAAAGGAGGTTGCATGCCCGATGCCACGACCCGGAAGCTGAGCTTCCTGGATCGCTTTCTGACGCTTTGGATTTTTCTGGCCATGTTTGCCGGGGTGATGGGGGGGTATCTGTACCCTCAAATTCGAGGGGTTATTAATCTGTTTCAATGGGGGACGACCAATATTCCTATCGCCATCGGTTTGATCCTGATGATGTACCCGCCCTTGGCCAAAGTGAGATACGAAGAGCTTCCGCAGGTATTCCGAAACGTGAAAATCCTGTTCCTGTCCCTGGTCCAGAACTGGGTCATCGGCCCCATATTGATGTTTCTGCTGGCCATTGCCTTCCTGTCCGGGCACCAGGAGTATATGGTCGGCCTGATCCTCATCGGCCTGGCCCGCTGTATCGCCATGGTGATCGTATGGAACGATCTGGCAGCCGGGGACCGGGAGTATTGCGCCGGCCTGGTCGCCTTTAACTCTATTTTTCAGGTACTGTTCTTTTCTCTGTATGCCTACATCTTCATCACCCTCGTACCCCGGTGGCTGGGAATGGAGGGTGCAGTGGTCGACATCTCCATCGGCCAGATCGCCGAAAGCGTCTTCATATACCTGGGCATCCCATTCATCGGCGGGATGGTTTCCAGGTTTCTGGGTCTGAAACTGAAGGGAAAAGACTGGTACGAAAGGAAATTCATCCCCGCGATCAGCCCCATCACGCTGATTGCCCTGCTGTTTACGATCCTGGTCATGTTTTCCCTCAAAGGGGAATTCATTGTCCAGTTGCCCTTTGATGTGGTGCGGATTGCCATACCGCTGTGCATCTATTTTGTGCTGATGTTTTTCGTCACCTTTTACATGTCGATGAAAGCCGAGGCCACCTACGAGCAGTCCACAACGCTGAGTTTTACGGCCGCGTCCAACAACTTTGAGCTGGCCATCGCGGTGGCGGTCGCGGTATTCGGAATCGATTCGGGGCAGGCGTTTGCGGCGGTGATCGGGCCTCTGGTGGAAGTGCCGGTGCTCATCGCGCTAGTCAACGTCGCCTTCTGGTTTAAGCGGAAATATTTTCCCTTTGAACTGAAAACAGCGATCGGGGTGTGTCATGTGCGGCATAAACCTCATGGGATGCAACATTGCGACTGACGACGATGCGGTATCAAAATGGGAAGACAGAAGGCGGACTGGATACAAGATACAGGTTTCAGGGTGCAGGATTCAGGATGCAGGGCATTCGGAGAGTTGGCGTGATGGGGTATCAAGGACCTGGAGGATATCCACCACTCCGATACTCCCCGACTCCGAGCCCCATGCCTTGGTATCGGTCGGCCCCACCCGTCTACGCTCCTTCGGAGCTGCGCCGGGCAACCGGGTGAACCGGTGCACGGGCTAACGGGATACTGGATACTGGATGCTGGATGCTGGATGCTGGATACTACAATCGAAGATACAGGATGCAGGGTGCAAGACGCATGAAACCGGCATCCGGATGTTTATTTCTTTTGCCTGAATCCTGAGTCTTGGATC
>CAFBRK010000273.1 GCA_903231505.1 Olavius algarvensis associated proteobacterium Delta 3
GAGCTCTCGATCTCTTTTGGGTGCATCTTGTATACTGCAGCTTGCATCTGTTCTTTTCATCTTTCAGCCTTCAGCTTTCAGCTCCAATCCCTGTCCCCTAAAACCTGAAACCCGACACCTTTCCTCTGTGCTCTGCCCTCCGACATCTGACCTCTGTCCTCTGACCTCCGACATCTGCCCTCCGACCTCTGACCTCCGACATCCGACATCCGACCCGCCAAAGGCGGGC
>CAFBRK010000274.1 GCA_903231505.1 Olavius algarvensis associated proteobacterium Delta 3
CCTGTGACTTTCTTCTTGACGGACTCTGATCGACAGGTCAATTTTATTTTATTAAAAGAAACCGGCCCACCGGCCCACCGGCCCACCGGCCCACCGGCCCACCGGCCAACCGGCCAACGGGATTCTGGATTCTGGATTCTGGATTCTGGATGCTGGATGCTGGATGC
>CAFBRK010000275.1 GCA_903231505.1 Olavius algarvensis associated proteobacterium Delta 3
ATAATGCAACGGGCTGTTGCCCGAACCGGTTTTATCGAGCCGTCTTTAGCTCCATGACGCATGCTCTTTCAACCAACATGGGAGCATGATTTAATTGCGATCTGA
>CAFBRK010000276.1 GCA_903231505.1 Olavius algarvensis associated proteobacterium Delta 3
CAATTGAATCATGCTCCCATGTTGGTTGAAAGAGCATGCGTCATGGAGCTAAAGACGGCTCGATAAAACCGGTTCGGGCAACAGCCCGGCAAGACCTGATCCCATTCTCAATACACATAGTAACAGACCATTTCAGCCGTCGTAGCCATAGGCCATTATGTCAAAGTCTGCCTGCTCCCCTTTTTTTCGGTACCTGAGAGCACCTGGCCGCTAACCATTCCAAGGCGTCGAACACTTTCCTCTGCAGGCCGTCCTTCGATCGCACATATGCCTATACCCGCTGGTTTCTCGAGACGTTTCGAAATCTCACCGAGGGGCGGCTCGAACAAATCGAGAAACTGGAACAGCTCCGGTTTAGGATCGAAGAATTTATTCGCCGAAACCATGTCGAGTTGCCTGTCCGATAGGGTAAAAATTCCCACTTGATTTTCCTATCCATGTAACATGAACGTTTGAAATTAGGTATATATTTACATAATCCATATCTATTCTAACACAATCCAGACCTAAATATGTCTCTAAACTACAGAAATCACATAAAAAAATATTTTTGTGACCTATTTCACTTTTTGCATGTTTTTTGCATTCTAAGAATCCATTCGGCTGCTACATATCCTACGACAGTTGTCATAAGTAAGCTCCTATACAGAATAAACGAAACCTCTCGATAAATTTGCGCTGGGGCGGGTACGGCAGACCAGGCGAAGGTCGGTCGAAAAATGAGCCTCGTACTACAGTGAAACAACCTCGCCATGAACGCAGGAACGGGTACCAGGCTTTGATTGTGTTCTGACCCGCTTGGCAGCATAGCACCTTTTTTTGATGAGCCAACCGGAACGGGATCAGATTACATTGGTATAATAGTTTGGAACATTGCTCCATATCAGTATTTCCAAGAAAGGCAAAAGGGGGGAAGGCGGCATGAAGGCAAAACTATTACTATCAGGCGTGGCATTGGTTGGGGCGGTAATTTTATTGGTCACGAACGTCATAGCTGCACCAATATATGTGAGCAGCAACCAGGGGAAGGTCGGCAAATTGAATGTCGAAACCGCTAAAATACATGTTATCGCGGATTTTGATTTTTCCAATGAACATACCGGCTATGCCGATTACGGGCTTGTCGATATTGCGTTCGACAATACCGGCAACCTGTATGGATTAACCTTCGATGCCCTTTTTCAATTAGATCTCAAATCGGGAGATGCCAGATATATTAATCAGTTTGGTGATCCAACCGATGGTTACTCTACCCACCTTAACGCGTTGGCAATCAGTGATAACAACGTTGCCTATGCCATGGGTGCAAAAAATACCAGCCTGTTCACGTTGGATCTGAGCACCGGCGTAAAGACCTCTGTATTCGACACGATGACCGACACTTTCGGCGGTTTTTATTCCCATGGGGATTTGGCATTTGACGATCTGGGGAACTTATATCTTGCGGGTGGAGAAGACAATCAAGGTGCGTCTTCCCTTATACTGCTTGATGTCGCAGGACAAACAGCTACGGAGATCGGAGCAATAGGAAGAAATAACATATACGGGCTGGTGTATGATAATGACACCATGTACGGCATGAAACAAAATGGTGCACTTTTTGAGATTTCTCTAGATACGGGAACAGGAACAAAGATCGGCAGGGCTGATAACACGGATATCGGCCTTGTTTACGGCGCTGCAGTCAATCCAGTACCCGAACCGGCCACGATGTTGCTGGTAGGGGTTGGTCTGATCGGTTTTGCCGGTCTTCGGAAAAAGATTTTCAAGAGCTAATTGAATAGCTTAGAAATAATGTAAAAAAGGCAGGGGTTTCACCTGCCTTTTTTACTTGCTCATGTCGCGCACCACCATCAGTTTCTCTTTATCTCAGTCGGATAAAACGGAAAACAGGTACTCCCTGATGCTTTCAAAGTGGGAATGATCCACCATGAATGGGAAATGGTTTTCACAGCAGCTGTACGCAGCTTTCCAACGCCTTCAAAAAAAGTACGATTAATTTCGTTTCAAAAAATAACCGCATTGAGGACTTCCCGATGGCACAGAGTTTGCTCTTGATAATTGAAGGATATAAAGCTTCTCTGTGACGTTTTGATTTGGTATGCGTCGCTGGCGCAGAAATCAAAACATATTTCTTGAATCAGCAGAAAAGGTATCCGTTTTGCCAGCCTGGGAACTGAGACGCAAAAATAGAAATCGCCGATGGATTGCGGTTCTCGCAGTTGTCTTATTGTCATCCCTGCTCTTCGGCGGTGTGGGTTTTGCCGCCTATACAAACAACATTCTCCTGACCGGCTACTGGCCACCGACAGGTGGTGAGGGCGGCATGTTGAACCAGTGGCTTTACGACCCTTACAATCCTGAAACCTGGCAGGGAGCCAATTGGAACAATTCAGGCTACGACGTATATGCGCTTTATCCCACCTTCCCTGGTGGGACTGGATCGAATCCCAGGGGGGACGGGTTTTTCGAAATACACTATGACAGCGTCTATGATGATTTCGCTGGGGTCACGACCACAGGTATGTGGGTGGATCACAGCCTGACGGAGGACCCCGTGTGGATGGATCCTCTGAACCCCGTGGCGATATTGAGCTACGGACAGGGAAACGGACCATGGGAAATCGAAAACAATGCCAGAAATTTAACCAGGCGCAACTGGTATAGGACATCCTACAGCGGGCGCCCAGATCAAAAACCGGACCTCACCCTACCCAACAACTATACACTAAGTGCAAGCGACTTGAGCAGTGATATGGCGATGATGAACCAGAATGTTGAGGATGCGGTGAATGCCGTGAATCTGCCCGGAATCGGGACGGACGGCGCCTGGGTGGACTGGAACGGCAACCCGGGCGCATTTCTCTGCGAATACATGGCGTTTCTGGGGCTGGACTACTATTACTGGAACGGCCCGGATGCAGCGGAATCTGATCCGGATGCGCCGCCCTATGAAAACGATTATACCGTGTACGCCACATCTTTCACCCACGTCGCAGGGAACGTTCCCGAGTCTTCAGGAGCCGTTGCAACCGAAATCTCCCTGAATGAAACCATGTGGTTCCTGGATAATACGCTGCCACCGTTCCAGCCGGTGCCGATTCCCGAGCCCCTGTGGTTACTGAGCCCTACGCTTCTTTTCCTGCTTCGATTCAGGCGGCAGGTCTGATCTTTGCGTCATGGCGTCGGGTTTTTCTTCCACCGGCTGCCATAATATCCTCGATCCAAATTTCAACAATCCACTACTCCACCACTCCATGAATTTCCTTGCCAAAGTGTCTTGAACGATCAGCCAAGAATTGTTCGCAGGAAAGAATAGGGACATTCTATAGTCCCACTAACTACTGGCCTTTCCATCGAACTCTGAGCTACGGCATGTCACTTACCTGGATGGCGGGGACACGAATATAGGTGGAATCGGCCGGTCCGGAGTTTGGACCACCATTCTCTTCCGGATAGGTGTCAGAAGCATAGAGATCAATCGTATTCGGGGCAGAGGTAGCTCTGGCTGACGTGCAGGCAGGAAAAAATGATACAATCGTATATTCCGCAAGAGTTACATGAAATCAGAAGCAAACATTTTGCACCGTCTCAAGATTATTCTGGTAAAGGCACAATATACCAGTTTGAGCACGTATCGGATGGAGAAAAACGATGGGTCCCTTGGCCTTTGCGGAAAAGCGTGTTGTGCAGAACTGTTCAAGCGGAGAGGCTCCGGTATGACGCCGTAAGATTCATCTTGCAGAGAAAAAGCCACACCCTGGCCCCGACCTTCAATCGGAACATATTTATGGCAACGGCTATAGAATAGATCATAATCGGAAAAAGGAATATTAAGAAGATATCGATAAGTTAGAGCATTTCGAGGAGATCAGGCCGCCCGGATTTCCTGTACTGGGCATGGAATCTCGCTGATGATTCCCCATCGCTGCACAGCAATTGCTTTCAACCCGACAGAAAGGAATGGAGAGCGTCATTTTTCATGGCTGCTCCCATAGGATACCTTGATCCTGGAAAAACCGGGAATGAGGGTCTTGGTGCTCTTTACCCCGGTGAGCTGACCGATTTTCTCATGAACAAATTGGGAAATGACTTCGGCGTCCGAACTGAGCAAATCCCGTGCAAGTTCAGCTTTGACCAGTAGATCCACATCCCCGTGGACCGAATGGACCTCTTGTACTTCATCGAGAGCATACAGCTTTTCAATTAATTTATGCGCCCGTTTGGCCTGCACCTGCATCAGGACGAAAGCCATGATCTTTCTCTTCATTTCGGGATATTCAGTGTTTTTCAAATCGGCCATTTTCTTTCGAAATGCCTCCATCTCTTTTGGGATAATGTTATCGATACCGATACCGTAGCGACGTTGTCCGATTTTGCTCCACTGGTAATAGGTGATATAGGCATACAGATCGGTAACGGTCCGCTTCGGAAATGAATCGATCAAGCGGCCACGCCGAATCATGGCGCAAAGGGGACGATAAATCGTGTTGTACCAGTCCCGGGCCGCGTCTGCAAAGCTGAGCGCTTCTCCCGGGGCAACCTCTTGAAGGTGGTGATGGTGCTGGGTGATCTGCTCCAGCAGCCGGTCGTAGTGGCCGGCCTCGGTAAGCTCAATCTCGGCAGTGAGCTGTGTGCTGTCGAAAAATTCCGCCCGTTCATAATATAAAAGATTTTGATGAGTTTTTCTCGACGGCGCGAGCTCGATGATACGGGCCAAAATTTCATCGTGCCCCAGTTCTTTTGCAGCTGCAACACGGTGATTTCCGTCGAGCACGTAATATGAGTCCTTGATCTGATAGAGTTTTACAGGCCCCAGATATCTCCCCAGCCGCATGGCCTCCTTGATACTTTTTAGACGATCCGACGGCATGTGCTGTTTTATTCGGAAGCGGCTGTCGAAATCCTTATAACGTCCAATGCTGCCGACGATGCGCTCTACGGCAACCGCACGGACCCCGCGATCTTTGGGAGCGTAGGCGTCCGCCTCTTTTTGGCACGCCTCGAAGCATTCGGCCTCTGGCGGCGTTTCATTATTCTTGCGGCGTTTCAGTAGTCTTTTAAACATTCGATGGATCTTCTATCTCCAACAGGTGAAACCCGTAGGTATTGATCACCTGGGTCGTGTTCTCGAGGGTGATTCTCTCAGAGGGCTCCGAAAATTCGCGGTGGATATGTCCGTGGATGAAAAATTTCGGCTGGTACTTGTTGATCAACCACCGAAAACAGGAAAACCCCCTGTGACATAGGTCCTCTCCGTCCTGAATATCACGTGGGGGCGCATGGGTGACGGCAATATCTATCCCTCTCTTCCACCACAGTGTCAGGCGTAATCGCCTGATAACGGATCGCATCTGCCCTTCGGTGTATTGAAAGGGGCCGCCATTGTACCAGATCGAACCTTCCAGTCCCAGAATTTTCAGCCCGCCGATGCGCACAAGCCTGCCGTGCAGGTTCATGCAGCTCTGAGGCGGATTGCCTTTGTATCGAATGTCATGGTTGCCGCAGACATAATACAGCGGCGCCCCATAGGTATGCGTCAATGCGTTAAGGTATTCGGGCGGCAGATCACCGCAAGAGAGGATAAGATCGACCCCGTCCACCAGATTCCTGCCCTGCTCCTCAAGCAGAATGGGATTTGTCACATCCGATACGGATAAAATTTTCATAACGTGATGATAGCATCTATCTCGATGGCTGGTAATCCTAATTGCCGGGAGGTGATCACCCAGGGTCCAGGGGTTCGAGGTTTACCCGCCTATGGCGGCGCCAATGGCGACCAGGGGTTACCCGCCTATGGCGCCGCCGGAAGCGGCTAAACCTATGAACCTCTTATCCAACGAATTGGGAGAAGTATCAATAAAATATCACGAAGTGTTCGGGTTAGATGGTCTTTAGAGCTTCCAGCGTATGCTCCATTTCCGGGCGTACCGTGTGATCCGGGGTGATTTCCGCGTAACGGATGGTTCCGTCGCGGTCGATAATGAGTCTGGTCGGCATGGGAAGCGTCCAGGTATCGTCGCCGTTGTGCTTGGGGACATCGATCTTGAATTTCTGGTACAGTGCAATCATACTGTCTGCCAGCCGGAATCTTATGCCGTAGGTCTCGGCCACCCGATTCCCGGGATCGCTGAGTATATCGAACGTCAGGCCCTTTTCATCGATCATCGCCTGGCTGAATTCCGACTGTTGGGGGCTGATGGCCACCACACGCGCTCCGGCCGCTTCAAAGTCGGCTGTTGCTTTTCCAAGAGCATCCAGCTCCATATTGCAGTAGGGTCACCACTTGCCCCGGTAGAAAACGAGCACGAGGGGACGATTTCCAAGCAAATCCTGAAGCCCCACAGTGTCCCCCCGGGTGTTCTTCAAGGAAAAATCAGGCGCCCGATCGCCGACCTTGACGGTGCGGTCCAGGATTCCCGAGTTTTTTAGCGCGTCCTTGGCTTGCTGCATGGTGTCGAGCACCTCTTGGGGCGCCTTTTCCTTAAAGCTCCGGTTATAGGCATCCATCTGTTCCTGCAGTTTCATGTGTCCCCTCCTTGATCGGTTTGTCATCGACTTCGTAGAAACAACTTAATGGTCAGGAAGGCCGTGTCAAATTCACGAAATTCGTTCTCGAAAATACGTCGACGTAGAAGCCAGGCCTGATGAGGCAAATACGTCAACACGGTTTCAACCCGCTACCTTGCCATTATTGTGGTGTTTGAATTATGTTTATCAACATTCTGTGTAACAAGCTTATGGTAACGCATTGTAATATGGGAACCTGCCACATCTGCAACACCCGGTCGCCATTGATCGCCAGCCATCTTGGTGTGTGCAGTGATTGCATTACGGTCCATCCGACCGATGCGGTTGCGCTGGCACTGAATCGGCATGGGGACAGCCGTGAGCAATTCGGACTTCCCCGGTCACCGCCACGTGCCCCGGAAGGCATTCGGTGCCGCCTGTGCGTCAACGAGTGCCGCATCGCCGAGAGCGGGTTGGGGTTTTGCGGCATGCGGGAAAACAGAAACGGTCGCCTCGACGGCGTCTCAAGCCGCCTCGCCAAGGCATCCTGGTACCATGATCCGCTTCCCACCAACTGCGTCGGCGACTGGGTCTGCGCCGGCGGTACCGGCAGCGGGTATCCGGAGTTTGCCCATTGCCGGGGGGCCGAGACCGGGTATCGAAACCTGGCTGTTTTTTTCCATGCCTGTTCCATGAACTGCCTCTTCTGCCAGAATTGGCATTTCAAAGAACACACCCATGGCGATCGCTATGTCTCCGTTGATGATCTGGTCAACGACGTCGACGGCCGGACATCCTGCATCTGCTACTTCGGGGGGGATCCGTCCCCTCAGCTGCCCTTTGCCATACGGGCTTCAAAGGCCGCCATGGCGAAACGGCCGGACAGCATTCTCAGATTCTGCTGGGAGACCAACGGGACCATGCATCCCACTTTCCTGGACGACATCATGGCCCTTGCCCTGGCTTCCGGCGGCTGCGTCAAATTCGATCTAAAGGCGCTTCATGAACCGCTTCACATGGCCTTGACCGGAGTTTCCAATCGCCGGACACTTAACAATTTCAGGCGCGCCGGACGTTGGATGCGCAAACGACCGATCCCGCCGGTGTTGATTGCCAATACGCTTCTGGTCCCAGGATACATCGATGCCGGGGAGGTAGGGCGTATCGCCGAGTTTATCGCCTCAGTGGATCCGGACATCCCTTACAGCCTTTTGGCATTCCATCCTCAGTTTTACATGCAGGATCTTCCGCTGACCCGTCGGGAAACCGCCTCAAGGTGTCTCCAGGCGGCGCATGAGGCCGGACTCAACCAGGTACGGCTGGGTAATGAGCATCTTCTTGCATGAATCCGGCATGTTAGGAAATGCTGGATTCATGACATCTAAATCAATACACTTTCCTGCAGGCAGTTGATGCGTGAGAGAGGGAATCCGGTGTTTAGCGAATATTTTTATTGAAAGGATAGCGTTTCCGATGCATGCCACCCCTGCGCATCACACTCTGTCTTGGAAAAATGTTCTGATTACCGGGCCTCCCGGGATCGGCAAGACCACCGTCATCAAAGAGTTGACACAACGTCTTAGGCCTTATCATCCGGCAGGGTTTTACACGCGCGAGATCCGGGAGGGAGGTGTCCGAAAGGGATTTGAACTCGTCGATTTGGATGGGAGGAAAGGGGTGTTATCACACATGGGCATCAAGAGTTCCCATCGCATCGGCAAATACGGAGTGGATATTCCGGGATTTGAACGATTTCTTGGTAATATACCGTTTTTTGCGTCGGACCGAAGGTTGATCGTTATCGACGAAATCGGCAAGATGGAATGCCTTTCGCCGATGTTTATCAATATGTTGACCAAATTGCTGGAATCAGACAGACCGGTTGTGGCCACCATTGCGCTAAAAGGTGGCGGGACCATTGAAACAGTGAAGCTCCGATCGGATGTGCATCTATTTCACATGCATCGAAGCAATCGTGACATGATTATCAACGACATCCTCAAGTATTTTAGTTGATACCGTAAAATCTTGTTTCTCAAACAAGATTTTACATGGATATGCTGCGATGGATCAGGAGGAAGACGGGCGCCAGCAGGCTCAGTAGAAAGAGTATCCCTTCGATGGATGTGACGGTGTTCAGCCAGGTCTGTCCCAGGCGACGCATTTCGGTGGCTTTGGCTAAAAAGCCGATCCCCATAGACCAGCCATAACGTGAAAACGAACACAACCTGGGTTTGAGCATTCATGACATACACATTCCGTGAACCATGCGGGCTAGATTACCTGCTTTAAGGTTGGCGGGTGCGGTGCATCGGGGGAAGGGGCGTCGTTGAGCATGGAAGGCAGGCCGCTCAACGCTTCCCGGATTTCCTTGGCCCCTTTTTCGTAAACCTTGACTGTTTCCAGGTAGTCGCCCTTGACTTCTTTCCCTGGAAATTTGCCTTCTGTTTTTTGCAGATAGGTAAAGACCAGATCCCGGACCGCCTGCCAGCTGTCGCGGCGATTTTGATTCTCCAGGGGTGTCAGCTGGTCCAGACGCTTCAGCGTCTTCCGGTGGTATCGACCGGCAAAAAATTTCATGAAAACCGTCATCAAAAGCAACAGCACCAGAGACGCGATTCCGGCACCGATGCCGACAAGCATGGGCATATCGAAGCCGGCCAAAGGACCGTAAGCGGTCAGCCCCCCGACCACGGCCCCGCCGCAAACCAGGCTCAGCAGGATGCTGAGCAGGGAATACCGCCATCTGAATCGGCGGAGTCCTTTGCGGTAGCCGACCAGGGCCTCCAGCAGGTGGGAGAGGCGCTCCCCATGGGTTTCAACAAACGTGGCCAAATGATCGAGGCGATGCCGGGGTGCTTCCAAAACCGACTGTTTGAGACGATCCCGCTGATTTTCCAGATGGGGAAGATAGCTGGTGTCCCGATTGTTCTCCGGCTCCATATTTTCCGCCGCACGGGGGGAGTAGGTCAGATGGATCATCGGGATGTCTTTTCTACCGGTAATCTGGGACAGGTTCCAGCAGAGGGTGCCATAGACCCGGATCAAATCGGTGAGCGATGTACATTCATCGATGCGGTTCAATACGAACAGAACGCGGTCTTCGAATGTCCGGGACGGCAGCGTATCGCGGAGGCTGATATGGGCTTCCCGGACGGTGCCGGCCTTATGGGGATCGAAAAGCACCAGAATCAGATCCGCCAACTGGGCCAGATCCCCCACAACTTCCTGATAATTATAGCCGCGGTCTCTTTCCGTGATGCTGTCGAGCATCCCGGGGGTATCGATTATCGCCAGGGTTTTCAGAAACGGTGAGTTAACCTTCTTGAGCCGGAAATGGGCCGAAAAACTCTGGCCATGCTTTTTCAACATTTCAAAGGGATATTCCGGATCATTGAGCAGGAATTTCCCGTCTCTCTCCTCGAGTGTTTGAACCCGCTCTTCGGAGGGCGGCGGATCCCCATGGGTGATGACGGTAAATGAATCGTCGGTCGGGGCCTGACCGGTGATCTGTATGTCCGCACCCAGAAATTCGTTGATCAGGGCGGATTTCCCGGAAGAGTAGTTTCCCAGCACCAACACCAGCGGTCGCCATTTGATGTTGGTTTCCAGAGGGACGTCGCTGTAGCCGTAACGCATCGCTGTGGGCGACAGTTGATTGCCGACCATGGCAAGGAGTTCGTTACGCAACGAATTGATGTAGTTGTCTCGATGCATGGCGCTCGATCAAATCATGTAGGTTATTCTCACCCCCGGCTGGAGACGTGGCCCAAGGTTTGCCCGCCTCTTGCGGGATCGGAGACAAAAAGAACGTGCGCGCCAGCCCGTGGCGGGTAAACCCCGGGTATGGATCCCCGGGGGCAAGGTGCTTGCGTTTGGTTCCCGATGTCTCCGGTAACAGTAAATCATAATAATCAGATATTTTCAATGTTAACGCAGCAGACTAACATTATTAGAAAAAAAGCTCGATAAAAATCCTTGATTCCGGAAATCGTCGGTCAACGATGCGGGTTACATCCCGAATCATTTCAGTCCGACCGCAGAGGTAGAAATCATATTCCCCTACCGGAAGCGCTTCGGCGACGTATTCGGTAACCCGCCCGGGAAAGCTTTCGAATCCACCCGGATCCGGCCCGGTGATGCATGTCATGTACATCTCGGCAGCCCTTTGAAACACATCCGCATAGTACCGTTCATCGGCTTTCCGGATACCGTGGAGAAGGGTAAACCCGCGGCACCCGGTAAGACCCATGGAAACGAACGGCGCGATACCCGTTCCGGTGGCAACAAACACAGGTTGCTTTCCGGACGCACGGAACAGAAAATATCCGTTAGGACCGAAAAATCGCAGCGATTCCCCAATCGGAATCTCCAGGAGTTTCGGGGTGAGCTCCCCGCGGGGGATATGACGGATGCACAATCGGAGATATTGATCCCGGGGCGATGATACCAGTGAATAGTCTCGGCCGATTTCACCGACGTTTAGGTGTATCCGCTGCCCCGGAATAAAATCGAATCCATCCGGCCGCGCCATTTCCAATTGAAACGTATGAGCGGTCAACCAACGCCGATGTCGGATGACGGTGCGGTAGGATCGTACCGCCGGAAGCATCATTTTTTCCATGGGACATCCGCAACTCCCATGAGAAAATTACAATAGCGCGCCAATACAAACAGGTAATCGGAAAGCCGGTTCAAATAGACCTGAACCGGCTGGAGTGCATCCGGTGCGTCGGTGGTGTCGGAAAGCACCACGACTTTGCGTTCCGCGCGTCGACACACGGTTCGCGCCACATGGGCCCATCCTGCAGACATGTGCCCACCCGGCAAAATAAAGCCGCCGAGTGTGGGGAGTTTGCTTTCCATTCGATCGATTGCTGTTTCCAGCGACTTCCATTCCCTTTCCGGGATCTCCGGCAGCACAGCCATGGATGGGGATTCCGACTCTGTCGCCAGCCATGCGCCCACCTGAAAGAGTGTTGATTGAATCTGTTCGACCTCCTTTTGAATCTCCGGATGATCTGCCGGGGCAGCGGCGGCCAGCGCCCCCAGTATGGAATTCAATTCATCCACATCGCCATAGGCGGCAATCCGCGCATTCCCTTTGCTGACACGTTCTCCACTGAAAAGGCTGGTTTTACCCTGATCTCCGGTGCCGGTATAAATTTTCATGATGTCTGTTGGTCCGTTAGCCCGTTGGCCTTACATAGCTATTAGGTATTGGGTATTTGGTATTCGGTCGTTGGTACATCCTTCAACACAGCGGAATGTCAATCATGGTTCTTATCACTATACTTTCAGCTTTGAGTTTTCAGCTCTAATCTTTTCAGCTCATCCAGAATCCAGCATCCAGTATCCAGCATCCCGTTTGCCCGTTTGCCGGATGGTTAGGGGCAACACCCCGTGAAGTACAGGGGTACTGGAGTAGCGGAGTACTGAATATCCTCAAGGTGTTTGGTTCCCCGTAACACCATCCCTCCACCACTCCCAGTCCCCAGATTCCCCTGTTTCCTATATCTTGAACTTGCTTATTCCCTGTAGCTCCCTGCGGGAATTCCGCTCACATTCCTCTCCCCCTGGTGGGAGAGAATAGGAGAGGGGATAAGACTGGTAGCATTCCGCGTTGATACCCCGCAGCTTGTTGTAGCAAAGCGGAAATCCCGCTCAGCGGGGCTTCGGGGAGGTTCATTCCGGCGTCTCTTATCTCAGCATCCAGTATCGAGTATCCAGTAACCAGTATCGAGCCCGCCTAAGGTTTACCCGCCTCCGGCGGCGCCAAAGGCGACCAGGGTTTACCTGCCTCGGGCGGGCAAGCATCCAGTAACCCGTATCCCGGGCTAATTGGGTGCCGTGTCCGGGCCGGTGCTGTCCGATGGAACACTGACGGAGGGTTCAGGTACCTCTCGGGGCCATCCGCGCAGAATAGCGTGAACAAGGGTCGCCAGGGGAATGGCGAAGAATACCCCCCAGAATCCCCACAGGCCCCCAAACACCAGCACCGCGGTGATGATGGCGACCGGGTGCATATGAACCACCTCCGAAAGCAGCAGCGGTGCCAGTAGATTCCCGTCGAGCAACTGTATGACCCCGTAGGCGACAATCAGGTAGAACAGCTCGGGACTCCATCCCCACTGGGAAAAGCCCATCAACGCCACCGGCAGCGTCGTTACCGTTACACCGATATACGGCACGATCACCGACAAACCGACCAGCAATCCGATGAGCATTGCAAATTTGAGTCCCAACCCGGTAAAGACAACCCAGCTCGTCGCCCATATAATGATGATTTCCCAAAATTTGCCCCGGATATAATTTCCGATCTGCTGATCGACTTCCTCCCAAACCTGGGATGTCAGCGATCGGTTTCGGGGCAGATAGCCGGTGATCCAGCCGACGAGTTCCGCCTTGTCCTTCAGAAAGAAAAACACCATCAACGGCATCAGTACCAGATACACCAGGAAGACGATCAAGCCGTGCACCGAAGCAACGGAATAGGAAAGAAATTTGTCGCCCCTACCGGCGATGGCGGTCTGCAACGCCCGGACCATGTCGTTGAGCTGTTCCCGGGAGATAAATTCCGGATAACGTTCCGGCAACATGCTCAGAAGCGCCTGCAGTCTTTTGAACATGTTCGGTAATTCAGAAATGGCTTGACCCAACTGGAAGGAGAGCTTGGGCAGCAGCGCAAAGAGCAGGATAAACAGAAATGCCATGAAAGAGAAGAAAACGATCAGAACCGCGGCAATCCGGGGTGCCCCCCGTCGCTCTAAAAAACCGACCAGCCCCTCCAGCATATAGGCAATCACCAGGCTGGCGATCACCGGGGTGAGGGTTCGACCGAAATAATAGATGACCAGCGTGCCGGTAACTAACAGAACGGCCAGAATGACGACCTGGGGGTCGGAGAAATTTCGGCGGAACCAATCTTTGATGATATACATGGGTTCGACGTTTCAACAAGTCATAGAATTCTTTACTTTGGTTCTTCTACCATGGGTGCGGGTAAACCCTGGTCGCTTTTGGCGCCGCCGGAGGCGGGTAAACCTCGACCCCTTGGACCCTGATGGATCACACTCACGCAAGTCGGATTTCCAGCGTTTATGTATTCAAAAACTACAACTAGTCCGGTGATGGTCCTTTGTTTGATAGCCGCTGTCCGTCAAACGCGCGGGTTTTTTAAAGACACTGAAACGATATCACATAATCCAGAGCCCAGAATAATATTGCCCAATATGGACATTTTTTCAAGGTCGGGCGGCATGACGCTCCGATTTAAAGCGCGGACGGATGATCGTGCTACCGCCGCTGCCATCCAACGCCAGAATGTGGGTCAGGCAGGAGGGCAGTTCGTACTCGTGGTGGGTAACATAAAGGATTTGCGTCGGCGTTTCCATACCGATGGTATCGACAAGATCGATAATCACACGGCGGTTCGCCGGGTCCAGGCCCTGGCAGGGTTCATCCAGAATCAGTAAATTCGGATTTTTGACCATTGCCCGAGCCAGCAGCACAAGCCGTTTTTCTCCGTAGGAGAGCCGGTTAAAGACCGAAGCTGCCTTTTCCGCCATGCCAAAGAAGGCGAGCCAGCGCATAGCGGCGTTTGCCTGATGTCTCGTGACAGACCGGTAAAGCCCCACGGAATCAAAAAAACCGGAGTGGACGACGTCCCTGACTCTGAACGGCCGATTGAACCGAAACTGGAATTCGGAAGAGACCAGTCCGATACGCGACTTGATGTCCCAGATGCTCTCGCCGCTGCCGCGACGATGACCAAAAAGGAAAATGTCATTGGCGTAAGCCTGGAGATGATCTCCTGAAATAAGGTTCAGCAAGGTTGTTTTCCCTGCACCGTTGGGACCCAGAACTCCCCAGTGCTCACCGGCACGGACTGTCCAGTTCAGATTCTTGAGGATACACCGGTTGCCATGCCGCACGGTCACATCGTTCATTTCTAATGTGGGAGACCCATTTGCCCGGTGCCGGCGGTTCTCGGGGCCGGAAGCGTCCCGGGGCGGCATTGGGGAAGGTCTTCCGGTCGGGCGACCCGCAGCACCGGTGGATCGGCGCCCCGGTTTTTCGTAAAGCCGGGAGAGCGGCTGCTCGGACAACACCTTTTCTAAGGGGCCCCGGGCCACCAGGCGTCCGTCTTTCAAACAGAGCACGTGGGATATGGCTTCCGGCAGGAGCTGAAACCGATGGGTGACCAGGACGATCTGTCGGCCCATGCGGATCAGGCCGGTCATGATGTGGCGAAAATGCTCCCGGGCCCCTGAATCGACCCCTTCGAATGGTTCGTCCAGCACCAGCAGGCGTTCCGACCGCATCACCGCCCCGGCCAGAAGCACTCGCCGGATTTCACCTGTGGATAAGCTGCGGAGCTCCTTGTTCATCAGGGGTTCAAGTTCGAGAAGGGACAGCAGGTCGTGTGGGGGAGGATGGCGCGGTCCCGTATCGGCATGTAATAGGTCTGTGGACCGTATCGGTTCATCGGCCCCGTTACTGAACGATCTGGCGGTTTCAGCCCTTTCGGCTGCGGCAAGCCAGTTTTCCTGCAATTCAAGAGAAAGATAGCCGATCCGGTGGATATCGGCGGACCCTTCATGTCGAATCACCCGCCCTTCCGAATAGGGCGTCCGACCGACCAGAACACCGGTCAGGGCTGTTTTCCCGGCGCCGTTGGGCCCGAGTACGGCCCAGTTTTCTCCGGATCGGATCTGCCAGCGGGTCTTGGGAAGAAACGGCCGGTCGCGAAGTCGGAGGGTGACGTTTTCAAGGGTAATCAGCGGTGACCCCGGAGCGATGTCGTGGGGCGTTGGATTGGTCATTTTCAGGATTTCACCCGGGACTCCACAAGTATCTCGGAATGCAGCGTTCGATGCACCGGGCATCGGTCGGCGATTTGACTCAACCGGGCTTTTTGCTTTTCATCGAGAAGACCGATGAACTCGATTTCCCGGTCGATCCGATCGATTTTGCCTTTTTCGGTTTTACAGGTGTCGCAGTCCGTTGCGTCGATTTTTTCGTGTTTCAATCGGACCAGGACCGATTCCAGCGGCCACTCTTTGCGATCGGCATACATGCGAAGGGTGATGGCGGTGCATGCCCCAAGGCCGGAGAGAAGGTATTCGTAGGGCGAGGGCCCCTGGTCGGTTCCGCCCATGGATTCCGGCTCGTCGGCAATCATATCGTGATCCCCGGCCAGTATTTCCGTCGTGTACCTGCTTTTGCCGATCCGGGTGACGACTTCGCCATGGACCCCTTCCGCCTTTTCTTCGCTTTCCAGCTCCTTGCCGATGTATTTAAAGGCCCACTCGGCGATCACAGCTCCCACGTAGCGGGAATCCGCCGGATCGCTCATCAGGTGGTCGGCACGATCCAGGGAAATAAAGCTCTTCGGATGCTTGGCGGTTTTGAATATGCGGGCCGCGTTGTCGATATCGACAATCCTGTCCACCGGCGAGTGGAGAACCAGCAGGGCCCGTTTCAGGTTGCGGATACTATTCTCGATCCGGGTGTCCTGGAGATCCTCCAGAAACTGTTTCCGGATCTTGAAGGGACGACCATCCAGTAAAATTTCGGCCTCGCCGTTGGTCCGTATGGTCTCCATGGCATCGCCGATAACGTGTTGGACATGTTTCGGGTCGGCCGGGGAGCCGATGGTCACGACCGCTGCGACTGAGGGTATTTCGAGAGCGACCTGCAGGGAAGCGGTGCCGCCAAAAGAGTGGCCGATCAGGATTTTCGGCGGCTGATAGTTCCGGGACAGGAATTCGGCCGCCGCCACAAGGTCGGCGACATTGGACGAAAAACTCGTCGATGAAAAATCGCCTTCGCTGTCCCCCAATCCCGTAAAATCAAACCGCATGACGGCAATCCCTTTGCGGGTCAACGCCCGGCTGATGTTCGCCACGGCTTTGATATTTTTGGTGCAGGTAAAGCAGTGGGCAAAGAGGGCAACGGCCTTGGGACGCCCGTCAATGGGAAAGTCGATTTGAGCAGACAACTGTTCACCGGCGGCATTCGGAAATGTCAGTCTTTCAAGCTTCATCGTGATCCATAACCCCCTTCTCCCGACAGCGGCATGACATCTCCTCCGCGGGAATGTCCCGGGTGCCGTTCCACCCGATCATTTATTCAAACGGAGCCGTCAACGGGTCTTCTTTTTCGACTTTTTTGAGCGAAGCGGCATCGACGCCATAAAAATCCACGGCAAAGATCGAGGCACACATTTTCTGAATGCGCTGGACCACCTTCTGGTGTTCGGGATGGCGTTGGTACCTCCCGAGGGCTTCTTCGTTGGCCAACAGGGCAATCAACGCAAAGTCATAGGAACGCTCCGAGCGGATCACGTCCCGGCCGAACTCATAGCTGTGAATTTCAACAATTTTATTTGGCAGATCGTCCAGTGCCGCTTCAAGCTGTTTAATTTCCGTGTCGGTGACATCGGGATTGAATTTCATTAAGACCACATGATTGAGCATAGGGCACTCCCTTCGTCGTCTGGAGAATCACGCGTGAGGACCGGATGGATGGTACCTGATAAACCCTAACAATTTTGAAACCGGATTAAAAACAGTTTTTACAGCTGGATTCCTACCCCCGGATATCTATTAATCCATATCGGAATCGGTATCGAAAGTCGCGGAGAAGTGTCACTCCCTGCGGCCGATGATCCGCAGATCGATCGAAATCAGATCAAACACCACATGCTTGCCGAGATGATCGAAGAAGCGGCTCGAACCGTATCGCAGACCCCATCTGGTCCTGTCGATGTCAAAATGGGATTCGACCGCAATGCCATTGTTTTCGACCGGTGCCACCGATGCCATGAATTCAAGATCCGCCTGGATGCCGCGCAGCTCCAGATCCCCCCGGATGACAAAATTAGGCATCGTCAGTGTCGGTGACGGAATCTGGGTGCCGGAGGTAATGGAAAAGACCGCCTTGGGAAACACACGGGAAAGAAAGAAATCGTCCGATTCAAGATGGGCGATGAGCACCGGGTATAGCTCATCCCCGGAAAGATCGGTGTTCCGTATGGAGGTCATGTCGATTTCAAAACTGCCGGAGATCGAATCCGGAGTCAGGGTGGCCTGACCCCCGGCGAGGGTGATGGTCCCAAAATGTTTGCCATTTGAGTTTCGACCCGTCCACTCGATGGTACTCTCGGCCACGTCCACCCGGTAGGTGCCGGCGGTCAGCGACGGGGCGTTGCCGAAGTCGGTCACCGGTGCCGTGGCCGACCCTACCGTGGGAAGGCCCGCAGACACCCAACCGGCCAGGCCGCCTTCGAGGATGCGCACATTCCGGTATCCTGCCGCAGTGAGCTTGTCGGCGGCGGTTCGTGCATCCCAGGAGGTCTCTCGCGACCCATACACGACGATGTCCTGTGCCGTGCCCGCGGCCAATTCGGCGACCTGATCTAAAAACGTGACTTCGTAGACGCAGGCATGAACTGCTTTGGGAATATGCGCCTGCTGAAAGTGCTCATCCGGCAAGGTGTGAATCAACAGCATATCGGAGGTACTCTCCAGTTGCTGTTCTAACTCAGTTACAGAGATCCATTGGTAATCTGTCCGTTTCATTTTCACCCCCGATGGTGTTGGCACGCCCACGCGTCACGTGCTGTTCGTTTGATGCTCTTCAATATAGGCATACCACGTGGGTCGGGCAAGGCGCATGCCCGAAGGAATCTCGACCCAAGGCAGGGCATCCAGGACGACTTGACTCTGCCTGATTCAGCCCAATATTGAGGTCACGGAAATGTACATAAGTAATACAGGTAGTAAATTGAAGCGGTGCCAATCATGATGGATATTTGGGAGGCGAAAACATGCCGCGACATCGAATAGACATCGCCGACGCGATCGAATATCTGTCTATATTGGATGAGAACGGAAATCTGGACGCTTCCCTGGAACCGGATCTCGAAGACGAACTTCTTCTGAAGCTCTATCGGTTTATGCTTCTTGGACGCCGTTTTGACGAGAGGCTGCTCAGTCTTCAGCGACAGGGAAGAATCGGCACCTTTCCGCCGATATCGGGCCAGGAGGCCGCCCATGTCGGCCCCGTCGCTGTTCTGAAAGATTCGGACTGGATGGTGCCGGCATTTCGTGAAACCGCTGCAGAGCTCTGGCGCGGCCGTTCCATGGAAAGCGTGATCCTGGCAAACGCCGGTTATTCAGAAGGCGCTACGCTGGCGGATCCCGGAAACAATTTGCCCATGTCGATTCCGGTGGGATCCCAGATGCTGCACGCCGTCGGTTTGGCCTGGGCCGCCAGATATCGCGGCCGGAACGATGTGGTGATGACATTTTTCGGCGACGGCGCCACCTCGGAGGGCGATTTTCACGAGGCCATGAATTTTGCCGGGGTGTTTCAGACGCCTGTCATCTTTGTGTGCCAGAACAACCAGTGGGCGATTTCCATTCCAAGGTCCATGCAGACCCGATCGACCACCATTGCCCAGAAAGCGCTGGCTTATGGCATGCCCGGGATCCAGGTCGACGGCAACGACGTGCTGGCCATGGTCGCCGCCGCCTCCGAGGCCGTCTCTCGTGCCCGGGCCGGGGAGGGCCCCACCCTGATCGAGGCGGTGACGTATCGGATGTCGGTCCATACCACGGCAGACGACCCCAAACGATACCGGTCCGATGAAGAAGTCGACGCCTGGCGTGAAAAAGACCCGATCTCCCGATTTCGCACATACCTCCATACCAGGGGACTGCTCCCGGACGACCGTTCAGAAGAACTGGAGCAAGAGATCGCCGATGAAATACAATCTTCTGTCGACGCGGCTGAAACCGCCATGGCATCCCTGGGGGACCCCATGGACATGTTCGAACACAGCTATGCCGAACGACCCCCCAACCTTGAGGAACAGCGTGAGACGTTGGCGCGTTATCTGAGGGAGGTGAAACCGGTTGGCTAAGCTCACCATGGTCCAGGCCTTGAATCTGGCGCTCCGCCAGGAGATGGAAAAAGACGATCGCGTGATCATTCTCGGCGAGGACGTGGGTGTCGACGGCGGGGTGTTTCGGGTGACCGACGGACTCATCGATATGTTCGGTGAAACGCGGGTTCTGGACACGCCCCTCGCCGAATCCGCCATCGCGGGGATGTCCATCGGCATGGCGGTAAACGGACTGCGGCCGGTGTGCGAAATACAGTTTTCCGGGTTTGCCTATCACTGCTTTCACCAGATTGAAAACCACGCATCCCGACTGCGCCTGCGATCCCGGGGGCACTTTACCGTACCCATGGTGCTTCGGGCGCCTTACGGCGGCGGGGTCCGCGCCCTGGAACATCATTCCGAGAGCCGGGAAGCCTACTGGGCCCATACTCCCGGGTTGAAAACCGTGATGCCATCGGGCCCCCGAAACGCCAGAGCACTGCTGGTCAGCGCGATTCGGGACCCGGACCCGGTCATTTTCTACGAGGGAAAAGCCATTTACCGGGCATTTCGCGAAGAGGTGCCCGATGAAGAGGAAACCCTGCCCATCGGCCGGTCGCAGCTCGTTCGGGAGGGGGGCGACCTGACCATGATCGCCTATGGCGCCATGATGCGGCCGACGCTGGCGGCGGCAGACGCATTAACGGAGAAACGGGGTATTGGCGTCGACGTGATCGACCTGCTGACCCTCGCCCCTCTGGATGACAGTCTGTTTGTGGCTTCCGCCAGAAAAACCGGCCGCGTCATGATCGTCCATGAGGCACCCCGCAGCTTCGGTCCCGGTGCCGAGATTCTGTCCCGTATTGTGGAAAAATCCTTTTTTTACCTGGAAGTGCCCATCGCGCGTGTAACCGGGTTTGATGTGGTGATTCCATTGTCCGAACGGGAAGCCTATTACCTGCCGGATGTCCAGCGAATCGTCCGCACGGCCGAGGACCTATTGAACGGGTAAACGGGAAAGGCGTCCGCCATGTCCAGAGAATTCAAACTGCCAGACCTGGGTGAAGGTATCCATGAGGGCGAAATCATCGCGGTTTTGGTAGCGGTCGGTCAGGATGTCCGTGAAGGGGAGCCGATCCTGGAGATCGAAACCGACAAGGCGGCCGTGGAAATCCCATCTCCTTTTACCGGCACGGTAGAAGAAATTCGTGTCACACCCGGCGATGTGGTGAACGTCGGTGACGTTCTGATCCTTTTCAGCGGTGCATCGAAATTTGAGGCTTCTTCAGAGCCCCCTCCGGCGACACAGAAGAAAACGGCCCCGGCGCCCTCGCCGGCAACGGCCGCACCTGTCACCGGTACCCGCACCGGTCCGATTCCGGCATCACCATCCACACGGCGTCTTGCCAGGGAACTGGGGGTGGAACTGGGCGACATCGCACCGACCGGGCCGGAAGGGCTGGTTACCGCCGAAGATGTCCGGCGATCCGCCGAAACGGAGCGCGCTGCAGGACCCGGCCGGGGAAAAGAACCCTCCGAGTGGGCGGAAGCGTTGGCAACCGATGCCGGGACAGGGCCGTCGCTGCCGGATTTCTCAACGTGGGGCCCCATCGAAATGACACCCCTGCGATCCATCCGTAAGACTACCGCCCGTCAGATGACATTGGCCTGGTCCCAGGTTCCCCATGTGACCAGCCAGGACGATGTGGACGTCACCGATCTGGAAGCATTTCGGCGCCGACAGAAATCCATCGTGGAAGCCGAAGGCGGCAAACTAACGGTCACCGTGTTTGCGGTCAAAGCCGCTGCGGAAGCCCTGAAAACATATCCCCAGTTCAATGTGTCGCTGGATACGGCCAATGGCCGCATCATCACCAAGAAGTACATTCATATCGGGGTGGCCACGGACACCGGAGCCGGCCTGGTGGTGCCGGTGATTCGAGACGCGGACCAAAAAAGCATTTCTGATCTCGCCGTGGAGATCACCGATCTGACTCGACGAACCCGGGAGCGGAAAGTGGGTGTTTCCGAACTCCAGGGAGGAACATTTACCATCACCAACATCGGGGCCGCCGGCGGCAGGGGGCACTTTGCACCGATCATCAATTATCCGGAAGCCGCCATTTTAGGGATGAGCGGGGCACGGATGCAGCCCGTCGTCCGGAAATCGGATGATGGAAACCCAGAGATGGTTCCGAGGCTGATCATGCCCGTCGTTCTGGCGATCGATCACCGGGTGCTGGACGGGACCGATTCGGTAAAGTTTCTCGCGTTCTTTCGGGAAGCGATGGAGAATCCGGAGAGGTTTTTGTTGTCCATTAAATGCTCGTGCTGATATCCCCATGGCACCCAAGGAAGACCTCCATGGGAAGGCATGTGCCGAAGCGGGTCGATACCGATTCCGGACCCGATACCGATTCCGATGATTCCACTACCTTCATACACGGAAACAATCCACCCGTCGGAATGGTAATCTGACAGGTGCACCAAACGAAACGTATACCAAAAGGGAGTAAATTCCCATGGTCATGGGTGAGCTGACACAGGAAACCGATGTGCTGGTCATCGGCGGCGGTCCCGGTGGTTATGCGGCGGCGTTCCGGGCGGCCGACCTGGGGCTGGATGTGACCATGGTGGACTTGGAAGAACGCCCCGGCGGTGTGTGTTTGTATCGTGGGTGTATCCCTTCCAAAACCTTTCTCTACCTTTCCGAGTTGATCCGCGATGCCAAACGGGCGGCTGCGATGGGTGTCCGTTTCAATACGCCGACCATCGACCTGGTTGGACTTCGGGCGTACCGAAACAGCGTCATCGAACAGCTCTCCGACGGTCTGGTCACGCTCAGCAAAGGGCGTGGCGTGATGCGGATTCAGGGTAGAGCCGTGTTTGAAAACTCCCACACCGTCCGGGTGATCGGCATGGAAACGACCCATATCCGGTTCGACCATGCCATTATCGCGACGGGATCCCATCCGAACCCCTTTCCGGGGACCGACTTCATCGAAGGCGGCCGCATCATGGACTCCTCGGGAGCATTGGCTCTGGCCGACATTCCGGATACTCTCCTGGTGGTGGGAGGCGGTTACGTGGGACTCGAACTGGGTTCCGTCTACGCGGCCCTCGGCAGCCGGGTGGTGCTGGTGGAGGTCGGACAGCGAATCCTGCCGGGAGTGGACCAAGACCTGGTGCGGCCGCTGCACCGAACCCTTCAACAGGTGTTTGATGCGATGCATTTTAAAACCGGTGTCGACACCATGGAAGAACACCCCGAGCATGTGGACGTGACCTTCTCCGGGGCTGTCGACCGCACCGACAGGTTCGACCGGGTTCTGGTGGCAATCGGTCGACGACCCAACAGTGGTGACATCGGGCTCGAGAATACGAAAGTCACTCTGGACGAAAACGGATTCATTCACGTCGGTCAGCAGCAGCGGACGGCTGATGAGCGCATATTTGCCGTTGGTGATGTGGTCGGCGGTTTCATGCTGGCCCATAAGGCCACCCACGAAGGAAAGATCGCGGCAGAAGTCATCGCCGGGGAACCGGCCGCGTTTGATGCACGCGCCATTCCCGCTGTCGTCTACACGGATCCTCAAATCGCCTGGGCCGGAATCTCGGAGGAACACGCCCGCCGGGAAGGAATCCCCTTCCAGGTCCAGCGTTTTCCGTGGGAGGCCTCCGGACGGGCGCTGACCATGGATGCCCCGGAGGGGCTGACCAAAATTATTGCCGACCCGGACACCCAGAGAATTATCGGAGTCGGGGTCTGCGGGCGCACCGCGGAGGGGCTTATTGCCGAAGGGGTTCTGGCGATTGAAATGGGTGCCCTGGTTCAGGACATGGCCCTGTCCATCCATCCCCATCCCACGCTTTCGGAGACGGAAGGCGAAGCGGCCGAGATTTTTCTGGGGTCGGCGACCCACATTCTTCCAAAGCGAAAACGACGCCAACCCTAGTAAAGTTCCTCTGGCGCATGCGGTTCGGGTTGGCACACAATCAATAAGGGTGCGGAATATTAAATCGATTCCGACCCCGAAAAGAATTATTAACCATCCATGACAACTCTGCTTGACCGCGCGAGAGCATAGCTTGCCAGGTAACGCAGTTATCCTAACACCTCGGAAAGATGCACCATACAAATGCAAGTCCGCACGTTGTTCCTCCCTCTTTTCCACGAATCTGTATCACTTCAAGAGCGAGAAATTGGGAAATCCTTTCTCAAAACCTGTAAAACAAATTCCTAATTTATTAGGAAAAATTGGTTCTGCCGAATTGGTGATTGTATTACAACTTATCGGTTTTATATCAGTTTTATTCGATTTTGGTTCAACGGTACGCTTTTTGGGGTTTTAAGAAATATGCGGTCTCTGTGATGGATACATCCGCTGTGTCGGCGTTGCTCAGCGTATTGCCTCCGGCCAGCGTCCCAGCTACCGGAACCCGGTGTTTCCAAACTGAAAAGTGTCGAACCACCGTAGATAATTGGTAAGCCAGCAAAGGATTTGAAAAAAGAAAAAGGCAGAGCCCCGAAGCATCTGCCTTTGATTGAAAAAAATCGAGCGTCGCTAATTACTTGTCTATTTTCTGCGCACACCGGCGATGCCGGCTAAACCAACACCAACAAGTAGCAGGGTGGCAGGTTCCGGCACGGGTGCTCCAGCTAAGCTTTTAATCTCGGAGTCCGATAACGCGCCATCATAAATGCGAGAACGGAATTCTGACAATCGCTACAGGTCGCTGCCTACTGCAGAGGTGCTTCTTCTTGCTACGTTAAGCGACTCAGATTATGACTCCATTTCTTGGTAGGTGATGACCGAAAGCACGGCTCCCTGGGCATCCTGAATCACCGCAAAACGGCCGACCGTGGGGATGTCCCTGGGCGGCATGAGGATATTGGCGCCCAATGCCTGTGCTTGTTCCACGGTGGCATCCACATCGTCTACCGTCACATAGGTGCCCCAGTTGGGTGGGGCGCCCTGCGTCTCGGGGGGTATCCCCATGATGCCGCCGATAGCTTCTTCACCGACTTTCACGACGGCATAGCGCATGCCCTCCATTTCCATCTCTTCTATATCCCAGCCAAACAGTTCACTGTAAAATTTTTTGGCGGCCTCGGGATCGGTGGTCATCAGTTCGGTCCAGCTGAATGCGCCGTGGGTCTTGAAATGATTATCCATAATATCCTCCTCTATTTAAAAGGCAGTTGTCCCTGTCTTGGATATATCACACGGGAGTTGTTCTTTCCGGGTTGATGTCTGAGTAGGTTTCCGAACACCGAACATCAGCGATGCGTTTGTGTTCGGGCACTTCATTCGGGTTTATAAAAAAAAGTTAGCCCGGACATTGCACCAAATGGAGACCTTCATGGGCAAGGCACTTCGAGATGAAGCTGTAGTCCGACTACCGCGAATCTCGAATAACGCAGGCCA
>CAFBRK010000277.1 GCA_903231505.1 Olavius algarvensis associated proteobacterium Delta 3
CAGGATACAAGATGCACCCAAAAGAGATCGAGAGCTCATTGATCGCTAGCAGTCCCCTTAATCATGTATCCTGAATCTTGAAACTTGTATCTTGACCCAACCG
>CAFBRK010000278.1 GCA_903231505.1 Olavius algarvensis associated proteobacterium Delta 3
ACCTAACCCAAAATTCTTTCTTGACTTTCAACGGATTAACTTTGCGGTGATACGTTGATCGTAAAATGAATCGGAACGGAATTCTGACAATCGCTATAGCGAAACACCTTTCGCCATGTCGTCGGTTATTTTTTTAAGTGGCCGGATGCCTCTGTGAGAGCGATAC
>CAFBRK010000279.1 GCA_903231505.1 Olavius algarvensis associated proteobacterium Delta 3
CCGGCGATCGCGCCCGTGCGCTGGTTGCCCGCCTCTGTCAGCGTGACCGGATCGGCTCCGGAAAACGAATCGTTGTTGTAGTCCGCGTCCGATTCCAGGTCGATCCCTTGGGTCTTCTCGATGCGCAGCTGATATTCGCCGACGCTGCTGCCGCCCTGGCGCTGCACAAACACGTAGTAGGTATCGGTCGACGTCAGCGGATAGTCGCTGATGAAACCGTCGTTGTCCGGTCCGCTGCTGGCGTTCGCGGTCAAATTGCCGCCGCTCGAGTTATACATCCCCACCCAGGTCCGCAGACCGCTGTTGGGCGTGTCGGCCGAAATCGCCACCCGATCTCCCGCCTGGCCCGGAAAACTCCACCAATCCCCGTCGCTGGTCGGATCGATCGAACCAAGGCCGCGCTGGTCGGTCACGAACAGCCCGCGGCCCGCCGGATCCTCCACAAGGGTTAACGGTGTAGCGTTGGCCAGCGAATCGTTGTCTCGTCCTTCGTAGACAAAACCGTCCTCAACTGGGATCACCGTGATGGTTACCGTGGCGTTATCCAGGCCGCCGTCCCCATCATCTATGGTGTAGGTAAAACTATCCGAGCCGTGGTAATTGGGATCTGGAGTGTAGGTTACCGTGTTATCAGCATTGATCGTCGCAGTCCCGTTGGCCGGCTGGGTGACTGAATCCACGATAAGAACACCGCCGTCGTTATCATAATCGTTTGCCAGAACGTCGATGGGCAGCGGTACGTCTTCATCCGTAGATGCAGTATCCTCAATTGCCACGGGCGCGAGATTGATCCCATCCGGGATCTCTGGGGGCATCTCAGCTACGACCAGCTGGAGGCGGTCGCTCTGCTCCTCGATCTCAAAATAGTGATTGCCGCTGCTGAAACCCCAGGGAACGATTGTCTGGGAGAATGATCCGGAGAGCGATCCAAAGGTAAGGAAATCAAACGTCGTGCCAAGGGCGGGTTCAAAATTGTTTATAAGAACGACTCTGAGGGAACCATCAAGAATAGCCGCGCCGGCCACATTGATTTGGTCATAGCCGTTATCGGCCGGATTACCGGGTCCAGGAGTAAGACCTCCGATCTCAATCACCAGGGTTGCATCGGAATTCTGGGTGAATTCAGCCACATTCACTATGCCTGGTGAGTTACCCGGACTGTAGATATCTAAATTATGCAACACCAGAGAAAGGGTATAATAATCCGCCCATGATACACCGATTTCTTGAGGGCGCATCTCTCCCTCACGAGTCACGCTATAGTTCTGCTCATTGCGGATCTCATCAAATTCAATATTATATCGGTTACTTACATCACTGTTGGCTGTATCGGGATCATAGGCTGCACTGTCTTGCAATGCACCAATAGCTCCCTCTTTCGGGGGATCGGTAGCATCTCCAAAATAATCATAGACAGGTTTGGCCAACCGTGTATCTATAATTTCTAGGGGCTTGGTGGAAGCATCACCGGCACCGTCACAGGTTTCTAGACGAGTCCCGGCAACGGCATTAGAATCTTCCCGCACCCCTGCAGGCAAGTCGTCGATTCGACCCGTATGATCCCCGGCGTCTTCAGGGGTGTCGTCCATCAGGAGATTTCCGGTCAGCACCGCAAAAATGTCGTCAATGGACTGGGATGGATCGTAAGCAGGTTCGTCCTGGAGGGAATCTTCCTCGAAACAGAGATCGTCACCGAAAGCAACTTCATCGGTTTGGGGAAGCAAATCGTCACCGAAATCGAACTCGCAATCATCCTGCAGATCGCACGGTGCAACCAGTGCGGCCTCTGCCGAAAGCAGAATCCGCGGTTCCAGGCTCTCCAGTTCGAACCGATTTTCGTGTCCTGACCGTTTCAGAGTTTATGCCTCCTGTGTCAGGTGAATCGGCAAATAAAATCGCTCAACGATTTTATGAAACGCGACGATGTCGCTTGTAGAGTGAAAAATTACGAATAGTGGTTGTTTTTATAAAACTTTATTCTGCGAGAGTTTCTAATTTTATAAGGAAACGGGTTGTCGAAATGAAGGGGATGATGGCGCAGATAAACACACTCACTGTTGGGCCATGTAAGAATGGGTGTCTACCGCCTGCATCGTCCCCTCACCCAATATCCTCCTCGATATCGATATCGATTGCGATGCGTGCTTTCGGAAGACAGGGTCTCCGCTAAAGCCAGTTGCAAGAATTGTACAACACTTTTATAAAAATAAAATATTCATAAAATCAATTAGTTATAAAAATTTCAGGTAACAAGGTTATGAATTAAATTTCCCATTTCAGATAATTTATAGGCCATCGCTGCTGTATCGCGATCGGCTGAAACGTGTTCTCAAAACTGTGAAATTATAGGGGCTGTCATAAACATGTTCCGTTTGCAGAAATATGGAAACGATGACCGCAGAGTCGCAGAGGACGCAAAGGAACTGTATGTTCCCCAGAATCCCTGAGAGGGGGCTTCTGGGAAAGGGCCCCATCAACATATTGAAATTCTATACATTTTTACCAGACGATCGTTTTGCACTTCGCCCTCTCAGCGAAATGCAAAATCAATATCTACTCTGCGATCTTTGCGGTGATACGTTGATCGTAAAATGAATCTGAACGCAATTCTGGCAATCGAGATAGATAAAAATATACGTCAGCTGCAGGTTCGAGACTTCCAACCTTCGCAACTCCAGGGGCAGCGCAACATTCCAGTCTCACAGACTGTTGGATCAGATGCGACTCCCTGTCAAATCAGGCTTAAGTGGCTGTTTCTATCTCTATTTCAAGGCGGGAAAAAGTAAAGGCTAGTACTTTACTATTATTTTCCGGGGGGAGGTGTCAAGCTTTATCTTAATTAGATCCTTATATGTGATCTATGTCACAGAACAGGTTTTGGAATGGTGATTTCTTCAATTTGTATAAAGCGATTTTTGAGCTACCGGATGCAGATGCGGTCCGCCAGGATCTTGCCGTCGACAATCATCTGATCCCGTGCGCACAGATAAATACTTCGGGCGGGGTTGTTATCGATACCGGAAAGCACCCCGGTAGAGGTGATGTGCATGTCATCCCGGGATTTCAGGCAGATCCGGTCACCGGCGGCAACCAGACCGGAAACGGTCAGATCCCTGCGGGCATACCCGCAGACATCGTCGGCCGCCTGAACCGTGCCGTCGATCAGCACATTTCCGCAGCTGGTGAAATAGACGTCGTCTGCCGATGTCACCTTCCCTGAAATGACCATGTCCGATTTGCTGTAAAGATCGATGTCGTCTTCGGCGACGATCCTGGCCGTTTCGGCAATGGTCATCGCCCCTGAGGTTTTCATTTCAAGTTCATCGGAGGCGAATATCGATGCTGTCACGATAATCTCTTCGTCGGCCCGAAGATCGATGTCATCTTGTGCACTGATGTTACCATGGATAGTGAGCCCGGCTCCCGAGTCGATCCACACATCCGGGCTTTCCGTGTATCGCCGGCAGGACCGGGATTGCAGGGCCGCCTCCGCACCATTGCCGGCATTGACGGCGCCATGGAGCACGATGTCGCCATAGCGGGTCTTGATCTTTACATCCTCACCCGCCGTCAGTGAAGCCCCGGGGTGGGTCGAGGTCAGATCATATTTCGCATACAGGTCTATTTCTCCGCCGGCCTCCATGGCCGCGGAAATAAGAAGATCTTCGCCGGCGTAAACATCGATATCGTCTCCGGCGTCGATGGCGCCGTCATTAAGGACATCGCCATGACAGGAAGTAATCCGGACATCGTCTCCGGCAAAAACCGGAGCACCGATGCTCACGGTCCCTTTTGCATGGATCGAAATGTCACCGCCGGCTTCCGCCAACCCATCGATGATCATCCCCGTTCCGGCAGACAGCTTCAGATCGCTGCCGGCACTCAAGGCACTGTTGATGCCGGTGGCCAGTTCTCCGCAGGTCGTCAATGTGATGTGATCTTCGACGAGAATCGGGGCGTCGATGTATATGCCGTCGCGGGCCCAACCTTCGACATCATCCAGGGACGTTATAAATTCATAGATTTCCAGCCAACCGCCGGACCGGATCAGCACATCCGGTGAGCATGTCTGACCGTTGCCGGACTGGATGGGGCCCATCAGGACGATATCCCCGTAACGGGTCTCGAGCTCCACATCCACGCCGGCTGTCAGGGATGCCTCCGGGCCGATGATCATCAATTGTTCGGCATACAGATCCAGGTCACCTTCCGCGATCATCGCCGCGTGCACCGTGAGATTTCCGTCAGCCAAGATATCGATGTTGCCGGGTGACGTGACATCACCTCGAATCATTAAATCCCCATCATCCGAAGTGATTCGGATATCGCCGCCGCTCAGGACCGGTGCTCCGATGGTCAGACGGTGCTTAGCCCAGAGGGTCACATGGTCACCGGCGCTCAACGGTGCGTTGGACGTAGTGGTCAGATCACCGCAGGTGCGGATCTCGATCTCGTCCACGGCGATGACGGCATCGGTGATCAGGATGCCGTCATCGGCCCGGATCTCCACATCGTCCAGGGAAGTAATCGGGGCCAAGATGCCGAGCCAGCCGCCCGAATCGATCAGGACATCCGGAGAACAGGTCTGGCCGTTACCGGAGTGTACCGCGCCCAAGAGTTCAATATCCCCGTATCGGGTTTCGATCTCAACATCCACTCCGGCGGTGAGCGTCGCCTGCGCATCTGTCGACATCAGCTCATAGGTGGCATACAGATCCAGGTCTCCGCCGGCTGCTACGGCGGCTGAGATCACCAGAGCGTCGCCCGAATGAATGTCGATGTCATCCAGCGCATAAACGGGTTCTTCGATAAAAAGGAAGCCATCTTCCGTTCCGATGCGGACATCGTCCCCGGAAATCACCTCAGCGGAGAGAATAATGGATCCCGCAGCATACAGGTCAATGTCTCCGGCGGTTTCCAGCGGCGCATTGCAGGTCGTCTCCACATCGCCGCAGGTCCGGATCTCGATGTCATCCTCTGCGGTAATCGGCGCGTCGATGAATATCCCGTCATCCGCCCGGATCTTTACGTCGTCCAGGGAAGTGATATCGGCATAAACACCGAGCCGGCCGCCCGAATCGATCAGAACATCCGGCGAGCAAGTGTGCCCGTTGCCGGAGGTGACGGCACCCCAGATTTCGATGTCACCCCACCGGGTCTCGAGTTCTACATCCACTCCGGCGGTGAACGTCGCCTCTTCGTGTGTCGACACCAGATCATACTTTGCATAGAGATCCAGGTCGCTTCCGGCTTCCAGAGGGCCGCTGATAAAGAGGCTTTCGCCGGCGCGAATGTCGATCCGGTCTCCCGCCAGGACCGGGCCGTTGATCAGAACATTCGATCTCTCCGATGTGATCCGGACGTCGTCTCCGGCAGTAATTTCGGCGTCGATATTGATGAACTGCTTGGCGAAGAGCTCCACATCGTCTCCGGCGGTTAAAGAACCGTTTTCCGTGGTGATGATCGCACCGCAAGTTCGGATCTCGATGTCATCCTCTGCGGTAATCGGCGCATCGACAACGACACCATCGTCTGCCCGGATATCCACATCATCCTGGGAGGCGATCGCACCGTGGATGAAAACTTCGGCTTCGGAATCGATCCTCACATCCGGGCTCGTCTTGTTCCACCAGCAGCGTTTTTTCGTTTTCGACGCAGCAGAATCGAAACCGGCAGCCACACTTCCGAAGATGTACACGTTACCATCGGCGCTGATGTCAATGTCGTCTCCGGAAGTAATTTGACCAAAGTCTCCCGAATAACGTTCTCCGGCCAGGTAGACATCGCCTTTGGCCTTAAGTTCGAGGTCCCCTTTGTCGGGGCCAGTCGTAAGATGATCCACGAAGATATCGCCGCACTTGGACCTGAGCGCAATATCGTGACCGTTGCTGTTGAGATGGGCGACGTGGATATCGCCGGTGGCTGAAACATACACACTATTTTCCAGATGGACGAAGAGTTCCACATCCCCTTTGACGCCATGGAGACGCAACGCCCGTCCGCGGTCGAATTCATACAGTGCGGTTTTCTTCGACCACTTGTGGATCCGTTTGAAGAGTCGATCCATTCCCCTGTCGATCTTTCCGTCAGCGCAAAGAATGCCCATGGCTCCGTGGAGATCCATTTCGGGATCTGATTGGTCTACTTCCAGAATATGTCCGGCGGAGGTGAGCGACACCTGGCAATGCTCGGATCCCACCCCGACGTGGTCCACCAGGATATCACCGCTCAGGGTCATGAGTCCGACGTTGTTGCCCTTCTTATCCGCCAGGCATTCCACATGGGTGGCCGTCAGTTCGCCTCGGGCAATCACGTGGATTGGTCCTTCGGTATTGGTCACATCGCGGAGGACAATGGCATCGGATTCGTGGATTTCGATCTTTCCTGCGATCGCAACATGCGCATCGACCACCGCGACCTTAGTGTGGAGGAAGATGCCGGAATCCGCGAACACCTCCATCAGATGGGTGGTTATCGGGTCCTTTCCAGTCATGTACAATTCTTTGGCTGCCTCGAGCCGGATGTGCCCGGCAGTTTCGCCGGTACTGACGGGCCCGCTGATCAGGACATCGCCGCCGGCTTTAATCACAATCTCCCCTTCAGGTGCATCCACCGATACCAGTTCGATGTCGTCTACCTCATTCAGGTAAATGGTGCTGCCGGTTACTTCCGCGACCAGGGTATCGACATCGGTCTCCAGATCCTGGCCTGCTCCCGGTCCGCCGATGCTCACCCCGGCCGTGAGATAGGCTGTTGAAGCGACCAGGTCGATGGCGTCATCTTCTGGATCCTCATATATCGATCCGGCAGCCGTCAGGCGGACGGTTCCGTCATCGGCCCCAGCATCCAGGTACCCGAGGACAATATCTCCGCCGGTCGATTCCAGTGAAATGTCACCCGCACCGGATTGCACTTGGACAACTGTAATTGTCCCTGTCGATGTGAATTTCACGGTGCCGGAGGCGAAAACGATCAACGAGACATCGCCGACAACACCGTATACCACATCGCCGCCGGAGGAGCCTTGTAGGTTGATATCCAGTTCGAGGTTCAGTTCCGGCTCCGTCTTACTGCCGAACTCTCCTGCAGCAATTATGAGTGCATGGTTACCGGTCACATCCACATCCGGGTCCGTCGAGGCGACCTCGCGAATGTCACCGGCGGAGACTATCGAGATTCCGGCATATGCTTTTCCTACAGTTATTGAATCGATCAATACATCGCCGTTCGTAGTCGTCAGGTTAATGTCGTTGCCTTCGAGATCTGTCAATGATTCAACGTAGAGCGCCGTTATGGTGCCTCCGGCGGTGACCGATATCGCCCCGTCAAACATGCGGACGAAGAACAGTGCGATGCCATCCGTTTCGGTGACGATCGCATCCCCGCTCCCTTCAACAACAAGGTTCAGGGACCCAACGTCTGTGGTCAACTCGATGCCGTCGGTTTCGGTAACCGTCAGCGCTCCCGGGGTGGCAGCGGTGAGCTGATTTACCGAAGTGTTGAGTACCATGGCGCCGTCGGCCCTGGCTGTATGCCTGTCAGCGACCAGCCTTCCGAGCGGATCAGAGAAAATCTCACCACGGGCCTCGAGGGTTAGCTCATTGGCGGACACTGTGCCGGTTACCGTGATGTTGTCCGCGAAGACCGTCATGGTGCCGTTGAACAGCTCGGCGGTTGCCAAGGTAAGATCATCCTTCTCTTCGACAATGGCATCCCCGCTTTCTTCGATCGTAAGGGACAGTGAGGCGACATCTGTAACCATTTTAACCGAGTCGGCTTCGGTAACCGTGAATTCACCCTGGTTCGACGCTTCAAGACTGTTTACCGTGGTGGTGAGCATCAGATCGCCGGTCGCCGTGGCCGTCAATTCATCGGCAGTAACCGTGGCAGTAATCGCGCCCCCGGCGTTCAAGTCGACATCGCCGTTGGATCCTGCATCGACCACACCGCCCTGGATGTCTTCAGTAGCGGTCAGAGTTATATCGTTGGTATCGGCATCCTCCATCGATTCGATCAGCACCGCGGTGATGCTCCCGTCGGCCGTCACCGTTATTGATCCGTTGGCGGTCCGAAGGCTGGCAAGTTCAATGTCATCGGTTTCTGTAATGATGATATCACCGGCCAGACGCGATTCACCCTGCAGAGATGAAACCGTAGTTTCAATATCTAGTTTCCCTGCTCCACCAATCTCATCTTGGACTGTCAGAAGTAACAGATCAGCCACAAAATCAACTTCTAGGTCACCTGATTCAATCTCATTGACCGCATCGGCAGAGGTCACGCTAATCGTGTCACCCTCGGCAATGACGCTGCCGATATACATATTTCCTGAAGTCACTGTCCTTATGTCTACATTCTGGGCATTGCCGCCGGCGGTCACTTTTTCAACGGTCAGATCCCCTTCGGTAACCTCGATGAAGATCGCACCGTCACCGGTCTCAGCCTCGCCGACGGTCAGATCCCCGCCGCCGGCCTGGCTGAACCCGATGTTGCCCGTTCCGGTTGTTAGGGATGTCACGGTCACCAAAGAGGCCAGGGTGTTTTCAAGATCGATATCTCCATTGGTGGTATCCGCAGCGATGCGCGCGGCTGCCGTCTCTATGGTCTCAGCCTGACCGATTCCTGAGACTGCATCGATATCAAGGACTGCCGCCGTCAGCTCAGATTGGGCATCGTCACCGCTCTCCTCGATCGCACCAGCCGAGGTCACGGTAATCGTGTCATCCTCGGCAATGACGCTGCCGATAGATATATCTCCTGAAGTAATTGTCATAAGGGTGACATCCCTATTCGTGCCGCCAGCGGTCACCTCTTCAGTGATCAGGTTCGCCTCTGTCACCTCTACGAAAATCGAACCGTCACCGGTCTCGGCTTTGCTGACCGTTAGATCCCCGCCGCCTACCTGGCTGAACCCGATGTCGCCTGTTCCGGTCGTCAGGGACGTCACAGTCACCGCAGCGGCCAGGGTATTATCGAGATCGATATCGCCATCGGTGGTATCCGCTGCGATGCCACCGGCTGCTGTCTCGATGCCGGCTACTGCACCGATGCCGGTCGCTGCATCGATATCAAGCACGGCCGCTGTCAGATCCGCTTGTGGATCGTCACCACTTTCTTCAACCGCGCCGGCCGAGGTCACGGTAATCGTGTCGCCCTCGGCAATGACGCTGCCGATAGATATATCGCCTGAAGTAATTGTCTTAAGGGTTACATTCTTATTGGTGCCACCGGTGGTCACCTTTTCTGCGGTCAGGTTCGCATCTGTCACATCGAAGCTGATCGCACCGTCACCGGTCTCGGCCTTGTTTACCGTCAGGGCACCGCCTCCGGCCTGGCTGAACTGGATGCCCCCTGTATCCGTTGTCAGCGAGGTAACGGTCACCAGAGAGGTCAGGGTGTTTTCAAGATCGATATCTACGGTGGTGGTATCCGCAGCGATGCCCGGGGCTGCCGTCTCGATGCGGGCTACTGCACCGATACCGGTCACCGCATCGATGTCAAGCACGGCCGCCGTCAGGTCCGCATCTGCATCGTCACCGCTCTCTTCCACCGCACCGGCAGAGGCTACCGCAATCGTGTCACCCTTGGCGGTGACGCTGCCGATATAAATATCTCCAGAAGTAATTGTCCGGAGGGTTACATTCTGGTCATCGCCGCCGGCGGTCACCTTTTCAGCGGCCAGGTTTCCTTCGGCTGTTACCGTTATCGATCCGCTGGCAACCTGCACATTATCCAGGGAGATGGCGTTGGTTTCGGTGACGGTAACTTTGCCGGCACCCGTGATCTCTGCATCCAAGCTTGCTACCGTGGTGGTCAACGTCATGGTTGTAGCCGACCCGACTGTCAGCACATCGGCAGCAACCGTCGTCGCGAGCGCCCCGGCCGAGGTCAAGGTGACATCGCCGTCCGATCCGGCGTTAATCGTGCCACCCTGGATATCATCGGTCAAAGCGGTCAGGGTGATATCGTTTGTATCCGAATCGGTCTGTGATTCAACTAGCACTGCGGTGATCTTTCCGCCGGCCGTTACTGTAATCGACCCGTCGGCAGCCTGAACATTATCCAAAGAGATGCCATCGGTTTCGGTGATGGTGATATCCCCAACAGCGGTGGTGGTCGCATAAAGGGTGTCAATTGCGGTCTTGAGGTCGACGTTTCCACCGGCCGTCACCGTCAGATCCGATGCCGTGATCGGCCCGATGCCAAGGATACCGCCGTCCGAAGTCAGTTCCGCCGCCCTTGTGGACCCGGCGTTCAGAGTTTCAATCCGAAGCTCGCCGCTCTCACCGTTGACAATCACTTCAAAGTTGACAGGGCCGCCGTCCGGGCCGGTATCGAACTGCTTGATGTCGGCGGTATCATCACCGCCGCCGGCGTTGACCGTCAGCGACCCGGTTGGGTTCCGGAAGTCGACAGACTCGCTCGTCCCGGCGCTCCACATACTGGAGTAATTATCGTTGGGCATCGCGTCATCGTCGATGAAGATATCATCATCAGCACCGCTGAAAGTAAACACGCGGTTCGTCGCATCCATTTCGTCGAGGATAGGCTCGAGACCCGTGTAGGTGATGGCAGAGCCATCAAGGTCTATCGCGCCGGATCCGGCTCCGGTAAAGGTGTGAGTGATCTGGTTGGCGGATCCGCCGGTGACGACCATTGTGTCAAAATCACTGGGGCCGTCGCCAATGAACTCGATACCGTCGGCCGGTATCGGATTTCCATTGCTCAGATCGATGATCAGAGTGTCATTGTCGCTTGATCCGTTTATCGTCAACGGGAGTGCTCCGGCCAAGGGAGAGGAGAAAACCACCGTACCGTTCAGCAATGCTTCGATGGAGCTGCCGTTTACACGGAGCCGGTAGGTATCCGCAACACCGTTGTCTGCCTGGGGACCGGCGTCCATGTTCTCGTCATCAAAGACCGTTATCATGACCGTCCGGGTGTCCGTCAGGGCCGGGCTGCCGGCATCGTCCACCCGCACGGTCAGGCGGTAGGTCCACGGCCCCTGCTCTTCCGATGGCGCCCAGGAGAATTCGCCTGTCGCAGAATCGATAGTGGCGCCGCCCGGGACATCCCCCACCAGGCTGAAGTTGAGGGTGTCCGCCGGCATATTTAGATCCGGGTCGTCGGCAACGGCCGTAAAGGTTAGCGTTTCACCCTCGGTAACCGCCTGATCAGGTATCGGCAAGAGCTGCGGCGGGTCGTTTACGGGCGTGACGGTGATGTTCACCGTGCCCACGTTGCTGTCCCCGATGCCGTCATTGACGGTGTACGTAAAGCTGTCTCCACCGTTGAAGTTCGGATCCGGCGTGTAAGTCAATTCACCGCTATCGGTGATAACCAGGGTCCCGTGACCGGGCCCGCTGACAAGGCTCACCGACAGAGGATCGTTGTCCGGATCGAGACCGACCCTCACACCGGCCAACGGTTCGTCTTCCGGGGTCGTCACATCCAGGTCGTTTGCCACCGGCAGGTTGTTGGCATACGTGGCAAACTGGCCCAATAGCACCGGATCCTGTCGCATTGCCTCCACGGCGGACCGGATTTCCTTGGAAAAGATGCTCTTGAACCGTTCCAGCGCCGCCGGATTTCCAATCAGTTCCAGTATATCCTTTACATCTTCCGGCTGTTGAACGGCATCGGAAACCAGGCTGATCACGGTGGCCAGTTCCACGTCCGGATCATCGATCAAAACCTTGATGGCTGCCGCCATCCCGCGGATGGCCTGCTTCGTGATCGGACTACCGGTCAGCAGGATTTCAAATTCAGCTTTTTCGGTCTCATTGACCTTGCCGTCTTTGTCGGTGTCCATCATGGTGAACACGGCGCTGGTAATGTTGCTCAGTTTCAGTTCGGATTTATCCAGATACGAAAGCACGTCGGAGACACCGGAAAGATCATCGAGTTCAGCGATTTTCGGCAGAAGGGACATCAGCTTGATACCCTCGCCTGACTTCAGAGCCTTGAGAATCAGACGGGCATCAGCCGGAAGCTGGTCCGGACGGAACGTCAGGGTGAATTCCCCGGACAGATTTGTCTCTGCCGGACCGCCCGCTAATTCTCCGTTGACAAGCGCCACGACGATCGCATCGGCGATGGGGCCGTCGGTGGCCACACCCGTCAATTCGATCACCCGGTGAACGGTGATCGTCACGGTCGCGGGAGCCGATACGGCGTCACCGTCGCCGGCCGTGTAGGTGAAGGTGTCGACGCCGACAAATTCCGGATCAGGGGTGTAGGAGAACGAGCCATCGTCGTTGAGCACCAGGCTGCCATTGGCGGGATGACTGGCAACCGCTGCGGTCAGGACGTCCTGATCGATGTCGGCGTCGTTCTTCAGCAGGCCGTCTTCCGGCCATACGGTCAGTGTGCCGTTCTCATCGACCTCATAGGTATCATCCGCCGCACCGGCGCATCGTTGACGCCGGTAATCGTGACGATGACAGTAGCGGTGGCGACGCCGCCGTCTCCGTCATCGATGGTATAGTCAAAACGGTCCGTCGCGGTCTGACCGTCTGCCAGGAACTCGAACTGGCCATTGGGATCGTAGGTCAACGTACCGCTGTTCAACACCGCCAGGCCGATAGTTTCCGAGATATCCAGGCCGGTGACGCTCAGAACGTCGCCGCCGGGATCGACATCGTTGGAAAGGGCCAGCACGGTCGCATCGAGCGCCGTATCTTCGTCCGTGCTCGCCTCATCATTTTTAGCTGCCGGCGCCGCGTTGGCTACGGAAATCGTCAGTGTTTTCTCGTCGTAGGACGACATGCGGTCGGTTACCCGCACCGTCACGGGAACCGCTCCCGGCCCCGGCACCCCGGCCAGCGTCCAGGCGAAAACGCCGGTGAACGGATCGATGGCGGCACCCGCCGGGGCTGCCCCACCCAGGCTGAAGCCAAGCGCGTCATTGGGCATGTCCGGATCGCTTGCCTGTGCCGTAAACGTCAGGGTGTCCCCCTCAACCACACTCTGATCATCGATTGCTTCCAGGACCGGCGCATCGTTGACCGGAAGGACCGTGATGGAATAAGTAGTGCGGGCACTTTCGCGGACGCCGTCGCTGAAAACGAAGTCGAAGCTGTCCTCGCCGTAGAAGTCCGGGTCGGGCGCATAAGTGAACACGCCCGGGGTATCGCTGGTCAATACCCCGTGCAACGGATCGCTGACCGGCACCATTGTAATGGGATCACCATCCGGGTCGACCGCGATCGAAGTGACGTTGCCAGCCGTGTCCACCCCTGTCAGACCCAGGGTTACGGGTTGATCCTCGTCGGTTGCCGTCCAGCCCGGGATCAAGACGGTGGGTGGACCGTTGGCCCAAGTCTCGTATTGGTCCGCCAGTGTCGAGTCGTTCCGCATGGCCTGCGCGGCCTCCTGGACCTTACCGGGAAGGAGCCCCTCGACCCATCCGATCAACTGATTAGCGATATTCAGAACCGAATCGAGATCACCCGGCGTCACCCCCTCCAGCAACCCGCCGGCAAGCTCCAGGATGTCATCGGGCAACGGGCCCTGCCACGACACAGCCTGGGTGATCGCCCCGATCACGGCATTCAATTGCGAGGGATCATCCGTGAACACCTTGACGACGGCGGCCGCGCTCCGAATCGCCTCTGTCACAGCCGCCGGATGCGCATCAAGGAGTTCCAGGACGGTACCCAGCTCCACCGGATCGATGGTGCCGTCCTGATTTTCATCGATCAGGAGGAACGCCACGCTGGTGATATTGCTCACGATCAGTTCCGGGATCTGCTGATGCGAAATCACGGAGTCGGCGTCTTCCGGCAGATTGAGCTCGGCGACGGCCGGCAGAAAGGATAGCAGACGAATCATCTCGACCGGGATCTGGTCATCTGCCGGTTTTAGGGCTTCGATCACCAGCCGGGAATCGGGTGTCAGCTGGTCCCGGGGAATGGTGAGGGTGAATTGACCGGATGTATCCGTCGTCGCCACGCTACCGATCACCACCCCGTCGAGCAGCGCGTGGACCTCGGCTCCCGCAACGGGCTGATCATGAACGATACCCGTCACCGTCACTTTCGGCGCACCACCGACCCCCGTCACCTCCACCGATGCCGTGGCCCCTTCCACGGTGACATTCCCGTCATTAACAGGATAGGTGACATAATAGGTAAATCTGTCGAAAGCGCTTTGGCCTGAATTCAGGTGATCGAACTTACCCTTCGGGTCGTAGGTGTAGCCGTCGGTGGGATTGCCGGTTACCTGGCCCACCGTCCCGCTGGTGTCTATCTGGGCCACGTTGAGGAGACCGGTATCATTAGGCAGTTCGTCGTCATTGTCCAGCAGGTCGGCCGAGGATATGGACAGAGAGGTATTCTCATCGGTGGAAAACAGATCATCGTTAAGTCCGATGATCGTCATACCTGGATCTGTTTCGAGATCCGAAAGGTCCGGATTTGCCGGCCACACATAGTAGAAGCAGACCCTGGCAGAAAGATCGACGTCCGCGGTGTCAGGATTGTCAGCATCCTGGATGGAACCGTCGGGCGTTCTCAGATGGATGAAGCCATTTGCCGTGCCGGTCTCGATACGACCAACGGAAATATCCCCCTTTTCCGTCCGGAGCGTGATTCCGATGCCCGGTGTATCACCGCCGCCGTTTATCAGTCGCGCATCAATGGTTCCGTCGGAACCGCTGGAGAGCACGTCCAGCGTTATGGAGCCATCGGCCGTGGTAATGTGTTCCACAACCACGGCATCCAGCTGGGTGATCGTCACGTTCCCGGCGCCCGTCACCTCGGCTTCTTGAATCTTATCCACCTCGGTGTTGATCTGAATCCGGGAGCCTGCAGTGGCATCGAGAGACACCGCTTTCACCGGAAAGCTTTCATAGTACGGCCGGGTCTCGCTCGTGTATCGGAAATTGAAGTGTCTTCTCGGGTCGCGCACGTCCCCCGATGTCATATGCTCGTAGGCGTAGTGTTGGCGGCTCTCGAAGTCGTCCACCCGGACGTAGTGCCCGCCCGGATCGGTCCCGCCGGGTACGTGTTGCGGCGCGTTGTCGTTGATTGTTTCGTGATCGGCAGTGTAAAGACCCGTATCTGGATTCTCGGTCCAGAACAGATCGTAAGTCGCCACATCATTGTCGTCGCCGGGATATTCGTTCCACGCCGCTTTCGCGTGGTAGACATGTCCCTGGTACTGCCAGTGATGGCCCACCACCACCTGGTCCCATCCCCCCGGAGCCGATGTCTTCTGGTAGAACGCATTTCCACCCGGCTGCCCGGAATCGGTCATCGTCCACAGGGAATTGCCGCTGTCGGCCCCCCAGGCAACCCGGTCGAACTCCTTGGTGTAGCGGGGCTTGGGCGAGGTGTCGTGCACATAGGCCGGGCTGTAAGCTTTCCACCAAGCCATGGGATCCACATCCGTGTCGGTGGTGTACCTCCCCTGGACCCAGTCAACAGCCCGGTAGGCGTTGTTTTCAAGCCACTGCACAAAACCCTGGCGAGGATAGGATGGGTAAGCCTCATTATCGTAGTACATCCAGATTCCATTTATATAATCCCGGTAGGCGCCGGGCTTTTCGGACTGGTCGTAGGGGTCGCCGCTGTAATGATCGTAGTAAGGACCATAAACGTCTTTGGCCTGATAAATACTGTATTTCACATCACATTTTATTTCCGCAGATTCAGCGAGAAACGGAAATAACGGGACGACACCTTTGGAAACGGGTTTCCAGGCTTCCGTGTATCGCTGACCAAATATGTTTCTCCACCAGCCCCGGTAATAAAACCTCACATCGTCGACCCGTTTTTGCTCAGACGGGCTGTAATAATCCCACCTCCCGATGTAAGGCGCCTCGTCGTAGGCTTTTTGGCAGGCTGCCGGCCAGGTCCATAAATTTCCGCCGTACACCTTGGTTCCCCACGTGTCTCTTCCCGTATCTACCAATTTATAACCCAGGTAATCGCGGGTGTCGCCAAGGTATTCGCGGAATTCCCCGATCTTCTCCGCAATCCGTTGCTGCAGCTGCTCGGCATCGACAAGGATGTGGTCATCCAGCCCCGGATTCGCCTCGTAGCCCGTAATGTTGTGAGACTTGTCCAGCAGGGCATGGTTAAGGTCCGTCAGGCTTCCGGTTTGCAAAAGGGCGTCCAGGTCGTCGGCGGCCGAGACCTTCACCTGGATCGACTGGCCATGGGCATCCTGCACGGACTGCCAGTAATAGGGGACTTCCACCCACAGGCCGGAGACGAGCTCTACGGTCTCAAATGCCGCCGGCTGGGTCCAACCGGGTGTTTCGGAGTAATGGTAGTCGGCCCCGGGGGCGAGCATGTCCACAAAGCGTGTGTCGGACACAACCTCCAAGCCGTACCAGGGCACCCAGTCGCCACCCGCCGGTTTGGCCACCCCCTGCTGGAGCAGGTTGTTAAACTCATAGGCCGGCCCCGCTGTCACCTGCTTCCGGCTGTCGCGATAGGCCTGGGTGAAGGCTTTGTAATCTGCATAGCCGCCGTTATCGCTGTTGGCGCCTGCTGCGCCCTGCCACGTGGCATCACTCCAGGTGGTGTTCCACCAGCCGATCTGGTGCAGTTTCACGTTTGTGGTACGCCCCGTATCGCCGATGTCTTCATAGGTGACGGCATCCGCATCTACGGAGACGGATCTCCGGATATCGTCCAGGGCGCCCAACTGAATCTTGACATAGAAGTCCGGCCTCTCGGTGGGCGGCAGCTGATCAATGTTGTCACCCAAAACCTGGGACGCCGGGTAATACTCCCATTGGGTCGAGCTGCTCCAGGCCGGAACATACGGGTACCCGCCCGGGGTTCCGTTCCTGTCAATGACGATGCGGCCGCTGCCCGGCCGGTAGGTCACCTGATAGAGCTTCTTCAGGGGAACCTTGCTGTCGAGAATCCGGGCGGTTTCCGCAACCTGGCTGACGGCATACCCAGACAGGTCATTTTGGAAGGCCTGGGTCAACCCAATGTATTTAGCTAAAATGTCGCCGTCGACGGAGATATAGCCCAGGGAAAGCAGATCATTCCAGATGGCATCGGCATCAGGCGCCAGCGTGGCGAAATCGGTTAGGGCCACCTTGCCGTAGGGCACTCCTAAATCACCGGGGTGGAGGTGGTCATTGCTGTAAGGCACCAAAAGCGGCTGACCGGGATCACTGGCCTCGTATTCTTTTTCGGAACCCGGGTCGTACCACCCGATCTGATCGACGTCGATGTCAAAGACGGTATACTCGGTTCCTGCCTTGGCCCCGGATTCGGACTCGTTGGATTTACCGGAACCGGTCGCCAGGGTCATGTCCATATATATTTCGACAGCGGCATCAAGCTCGACATTGGCGCCCGCCTCCACACCACCCGTGGGGGAAATCCTGATGTTTTCCCCGGTGAGCTCGATGTTCGAAGCTGCAATCACGTCACCGGTGATTATAATATCATGGGCGGAAGCGGACAGCGTGACGCTCTGGCTCTTGCTGTGGACGTGATCTGCGATGATGTCTCCAACTGCCGAGAGGGTGATCGCACCGCTGATGCTCTCGAGTGATTCAACATCAACATCATCCGATTCCGAAACGGTAATCTGCCCGTCGGCCGTTACGATCAGTGAATCGACCGCCGTATCGAGATCTACGTTGCCGCCGGCGGTCACATCCAGGCTCTCGGCGGTAATCGATCCGGATGTGCCGGTGTCTTTGAGGATGTTCTGATTGGAGGACAATGCCACGATATCGGCGGAGATGGTTGTCACGTCAGTCATGTTATCCGCGGTCAGCCGGACCTCGCCGGATGGTATCGCCACCTCCGGCACGGTGAGCGTGCCGCCGGCATTCACCGAAAGCTTCTGCAGATCGGTGCTGGTGATATCCACGGATAACGGGTAGGCCCCCACCTCGAGATTCAGGGATTCGAAGTCCGAGTAAACGATGTCGTTCCCGTTGCCGAGGTTTTGGATAAGACCCTGTGTCAGGGTGCCGCTGCCGCCTGTATGGCCGGTGTCATCCACATCCAAAACGTCAAAGCCGGTTACCCCTTCGCCGTGGACATTGAGCGGCGCGTTGATGCCAGTCAACGTGCCGTTGTCATTGGAGGGTGTCGTTCCGACAAGGGCTCCGCTGCCCACGAGCACCAGATTGTCACCGTCTCCGCAGTAAACGGTCGTTTCGACATCGATGGCCCGCACGGCAATCTGGTCGTCGCCGCTGCCGGTGTCGACATCGACGTGTTCCACCCCCTGGAAGCCGACGTGTATGGACGAGGTGCCGGTTGCCGTGATCGTGCTATTGGTGCTGGTGTCCAGGTCCAGCCAGTCCGACTGGCCGGTGCAAGTCACCACCAGCCGGTCATCGCCGGTGCCGCTGTCCACGATTCGTATCTGGCCGCCATTGCCCGGCGTCACGGCTACCAGGTAATGCTCGTCAAAATTGCCGTTGTTGTCCGCGCTGTCGAGATCGGCGATCCCGGCCCATGGGGAGACACTGAAAATGGTGCTTCCCACCTGGATGCTGCCGTCCGCATCATTGACCACGAAGGTGTTGTTGCCGGTTCCGCCGGTGAGCACCGCCTTCTCGAAGAAACCATTGAGGGTATCCACCGCTGCCCCGGCAGCAAACCGATCACCTGTGTCCGTGAGTTTCTGAGAGGGGGCGGTGCCTGTCGCAAACGGCGTCTGCCCGGCGTCCTTGAGGAGAGTTCCCACCACCAGAAGGTTGCCGAACAGGCCGATATCCGCATCGACGCTTTCCTTCAGGGTATCGATGTCGACCGGGTTACCGGCGCTTGCCTCGAAGAAATTGTCGTCGCCCTCACCGCCGGTCATGGTGTCACTGCCCGGGCCGCCGTCGATCATGTCGTCAAAGGGAGACCCGATGATGTCGTCGTCGCCGTCACCGCCCATAAGCTTCAGCGCGATCAGATCCGGGTAGGTTACGTTGTCCTGCGTATCCGGATCTTCCAGACCCGTGGCATCGATCGTATCATGGCCGCCCAGGGTGTCGATGATCAGGACATCACCGTCTGAGCGCCGGCAGTCGGTCAGCAGGATGTCGACCACCGCTGTGTCGGCGGCGTCTGTGATGGCAATGCCCGCATCCTGCATGCTGCCGCCGCTCTCGTTTCTTCCGTCCAGGATAACGGTGTCATCCCCGCCGGTCCCCCGGACAGTCACCTCATCGGCCCCGGCCAGGGTGTCCACGATCAGGTTTTCAATCCCAGCGGCTTCGATGGAACCCCATTCGGAGCCGTTGCTCATTCTGGCAAACTTGAAGGCCTGGGCCTGAAGCGTCGAGATCACCAGGTCATCGTCAGAGGCGGTGACCGTGATCACCAGTTCATCCTGTCCCGCGCCGCCCTGAACGTTGTTGAGCACCAGTTGGGCCGCCTGCCACTCGATCCGGTCGTCTCCCGCACCGCCATCAATGGTGTCCACACCGCCACGGCCGTCGATCGTGTCATCATCGTCACCGCCGTCGATCACGTCCGCCGCCGAACCGCCAAAAATCTGGTCGTCTCCTGCGCCGCCGTTGAGGGTGTCCGCGCCGCCGCGGCCGTCGATCGTGTCATCACCGTCACCGCCGTCAATCACATCCGCCGCCGAACCGCCAAAGATCCGGTCGTCTCCTATGCCGCCATCGATGCTGTCCGCGCCGCCGCGGCCGTCGATCGTGTCATCACCGTCACCGCCGTCGATCACGTCCGCCGCCGGACCGCCAAAGATCTGGTCGTCTCCTGCGCCGCCATTGAGGGTGTCCGCGCCGCCGCGGCCGTCGATCGCGTCATCATCGTCACCGCCGTCGATCACATCCGCCGCCGACCCGCCAAAGATCTGGTCGTATCCTATGCCGCCGTTGAGGGTGTCCTCACCGCCGCGGCCGTCGATCGTGTCGTCACCGTCACCGCCGTCGATCGCGTCCGCCGCCGAACCACCACGGAGTTGGTCATTGCCGATGCCGCCGTTGATTGTTGCCGACCCACTGCCGTTGTGGGTGATCTCGTCGTGGCCGCCCCCCCTTTGTAGTCCGCGGTACCGGCGTTTCCGGTGGCCTCCAGGTAATCGTCGTCGTCGCCCCCATAAAGGTCGGCGTGTCCTCTGCCCCGGTGAGACAGGATGTCGTCGCCGCCGTCGCCGTGAAGTTCCACCGGCACCAGGACGCCGTCGCCGACGATGATCTCATCGTCGCCGTCACCGGCATGAGCGACGATCTTTGTCACCTGGTGGTAGGTCTTCTGTTCCCCGCGGAACCCCACCCGCACCGACTCACTGTTGGCATCGCCGCCCACGTGCTCGATGGTGAACGTTTCATCGGTTTCCGCCTCGGCGATGCCGCGGACGCTGCTGCGGTTTCCCATGTTGAGATGAAGGTCACCGCCCGACCATGTGCTCCAAGCCGCCGGATTGGTTCCCTTGTTCCCCGCCAGGTAAGTGACGGGCGGCGGGGTATAGGTCGGCACGGCCTGGTACTTGGGCAGATTAATATAGCCCAGGGTAACGGGCGGCAGGCTCTTGGTTCTCGTTTTCCACGTGAACCATTCCAAATATCGTTCCGTGTAGGTGACCGTAAACTTGACCGGAATACTGCCCTGCCCCTCTCCGTCGATGCTCACGATCACACCGAACGAGCCGAGGGGAATATAGGCAACCGTTACCCCCGCCGCTCCCCTGGCAGTGAGTTCGATCCGGAATTCATCTTTCTTATTCTGATCCAGCCGCATCCGGAAATCGGCGCTCCAGTTGGGGCCGGTCCCGAGAATGGTGAGATTCTGTTGCAGGCTGAAGGCGACATCAAAATGCCCCTTTGAGTTGAGCCAGCCTTTTACGCTGGTTGCGAGGCCGAAGATGTTGGCACCGGCCTTGAAAGCAAAGATCCATTCACCGGCAGCCAGGGGTTGGGTGGTTTGCGTCTGATCGTAACCCACCGTGACGTCCCGATCCCCGCCGACCCGGATGGTGAATCCGGCGGTGAAGCGGAGTATTTTAAGGATGCTGATGTCGCCGTTGAGCGCCAGCCCGAATGATCCTTTGTCGAGAGTCGTGCCGGAAAGATACCGCGACGTATGGCAGGTATTGATCTGAAGCGTTCCGCCGGCACTGATCTCCACCACGCTGAAAATGTTCGCCTTCAGGGTCACGCCCAGGACCAGGGCCACCCCGGGATGGCTGTCGACGTATATGGCGCCGCCACCCTTTACCGCCACATTAAAGGCCTTGAGGTCCAGGGTCAGGTCGGTCTCGAGAACGAATTGGCCCTGCCGCAGATCGATGGATATGGATCCGGAACCGGTGGCAAAGCCGACAAACGTGACCTCGGCAGACATTTTCACCCGGAATCCGGGAGCAATGTTGTTCCAGGTGTTTGATGTGGTATTCAGCTCGAGCTGTCCTTGTACCTTAGTAAACTCCAGGCCGATCTGCTCGCCGAAATCAGCGAACAGGCTGATCGTGATCCCTGCCACCAGTCCTGTAGTGTCGATACGCATGGCGCCGGAAAAATACAGGCTCCCGATGGTGTCCAGGTTCAGCTCTCCGTTGGCCTGGACTGTTATCTGGATGGGGTCTCCTGTGAAGGTGAACGTGAAGCTGCCCTTCATGTCGACGAGATGGCCGACCTTGAGATTTCCCTCGAGAATCAGACGCAGGTCGAAACCCGCACCGAGGCTCACTGGACCAACAACGATACCGTTCGAATCCGTGGCGATCTGGTTGGCCTCGGCGTGATGTGATGGAAACTGGGAGGGGTCGGCTTCGTGCTTGGTCTGGAACGTGTCAATTTCAATCGGGTTGTCGAAGGAGTTCACCTCCAGCAGGAACTGGCCGCTCAGGGAAACGCCGGGAATAATGCCCCCGGCTACGATGGACAGGGATGCCCGGCCCACAATACCCGGATCGACAACATCTTCAGTGGCAGGGTTGTCCGAAAAAAAGCTGAAGTCCAGGCTCCCGGTCAACGATCCCAGGTTGTCGATGTTCGTGCTCACCGCTCCCCGGATACGCAAAAAGCTGTATACTACTTCTTTGGCTCCTAGGGTCATTATTCCCGTTTCTGCATCAATACCCACAAACCCGGACAGCGTTATCTTGTCAAAGAGGGTAATAGACCCCATAATCCGGGCCGATATGTATATCGACGAGGAATTGGAATTCTTGGGTGCATCCCCTTTCTCGTTGGGCAGGGATTCAAAGATGGTGATTTCCGTGGGATCCCCTTTCGGAAGGAACTCCAGGAAGGATTTCGGGATCTTGAAGGTCTGCCGCTGTTTGGTTGTGTTGAACATGACCTGGACGCTTCCCTTGAAACTGAACACACCTCCGATGTTCGACAGGGCGCCCCGGTCGTCGTCCGGGCGATCATCGTCACTCACCGCATCGGTGGAAATTTCCAGTTTGAGAAGCGCAGCGATGCCGGCATTGTCGTTCGAGTTTGCCGCCGGGTTGACCACCACAAGCAGGCCTGTGGCATCGCCCTCAAAGGAGAGCTCCACGATCTTGGCATAGGCTCTGGCGAATATCTCGAAGCGCCCGGGTTCGATATTCAGATAGAACGCGCCGGTCAGCTCGACCCAGTCCGGATCGCTTTCCTTAAAATACGGAGCGTCCGACCTCATGGAATCCGGGTCCTTGATCTTGAGGGACCCGATTACCTCGACGGTGATGCTCCCCGGGCTGAGCTCCACGGTCTGCGCTTCGCCATGGACCGTAAGGAAGGTCCGGCTATCGACTGTCTGTTTGACGATGAAGTAATGGTTGTTGCCGTCGTCCACCCGCCACTTCTTTCCCATGACAATGGTTTTGACAGACGCTGTCTGTGAAAGTGTAATCCCGGGGTAATCCGGATTTACCGGTGTGCTGAAGCGGGTCTTCCAATACGTCGGCACGGTGCTGGCGCCATCGAGGGAGGCGGCCTTGGAGGCGTCACTGACTTCGAACAGCATATCCCCCGGGATGCCCTCGAGCACGAGGGTTTCGGTTTTGGGGGTGCCGGTCAGATTGACCTGCAGTCCGGCCTTGCCTTTAAGAAAGATCCCGTACTGCTCGAGAACGTCGAAGTTGGTCTCGAACCGGGCCACACCCCAGAATTCGGGCATCCCGGAGGAGACACTCTGGTTGTTCATGTCCAGGATGAAGCGCGCGGCGCCCGAGGCGATGTTTCCGATCTGGATGACCTTGATGGTGCCCGAGGCGTCGAGGGTGAAGTACTTCTGAGCGAAGTCGATCTCCAGGGTGGTTTCGCCCCGGATTTCGAATATCGGCTCGGCAAACAGCTCGCCCAGGCGCAGTTCCAGCCCGCCGGTCAGTTCTATGAAAAACAATTTGTTGGATTCGGCCGGATCGGCGGACCGGATCTGCTCGATCACCTGGAAGCTTTCGGTTTCCGCCGCCCCCGGGGTGCCGTTCTCGTCGGTCCAGGAGCCGGCAATGAAATCGACCGTTACGGTTCCTTTTTCCAGATTGCCGTCGAGGTAGTAGCGGTAGGTATGGCCGTCTCCGAGTCGAGTCGGGGCGCCCACCACTGACACGTCGTTGACGGTGGTGGCCGACCCGCCCAGCACGATTTCGTCGCCGTCGATGGTGGATCCGGCCAGCTCTGCACTGCCGAGGGTTTGGAATCGAACGTCGAGGTAGCTGCGCGTGTCTCCCGCCGCGATGGTGACGGTACGTGGTGCTTCGACTTCGCTGTCTACACCGTCATAGGTCCAGTTGCCCTCGTTGAACGACAGGGTCACGTCGTCTCCGGCGGAGACGTTGCCGGTGAGCCTATATCGATACGTGTGGAGCTGAACCTCATTGATCAGCACGGCGGTCAGATTCTCACTCCGGTCGTCTGCTCGGGTTACCGTGAACTCATCTCCCGTAATGCTGGAACGGTCCAGTGTGGAAAGATCCCCGAAATGGACGTCGATGAAGAGCGCGTCGCTGTCGTCAAGTTCAACCGTCAGGGTCCGTTCGGCGAAGTTGTGGACCCGGTCGCCGTCCGGGTCCTTCGCGCTCCAGCTGCTGTCGATAAACGTCAGGGTGACATCACCGCTCGCAAAATCCCCGCGGGTCCAGTAGCGGAAGATGTTGCCGCCCAGGTGCAGCGGCGGCTGGGTATCGTCCAGAGCCAGTTCCTGGCCTCCGGCCGCCGAGAGCGTGAATTCCGGCGCCAGATCGATGATCGAATCGATGTCGAGCTCGGCCGCATAGGCCGGTACCTGGAATGTGACGTCGATGAAGCCCCGGTGGTTGATCGCTTCCGTGTCGACAGCGGCCCCGGCCACCGGGTCGGCAAGGTCGGCGGAAAGCTCATGCACACCGAATCTTTCTGTCTCGCCCAGATTCACCGTGCTGGTATTGTCTGTCCACGAACCGGGGATGAAGGCAACGGTCACTTCTCCGGGCACAAAACTTCCGGTCAGGTAGTAGCGGAACGTGTTTGTGCCGGGCAGTTGATCCGGGGCCTGTGTGGCATCGAGGGCTGCGGTGTCGCGGCCCGATCCGCCCAACGTGAATTCGGGATCATTGATGTCAGTTATGGAATCGACATCCAGGGTGTTGCCACCGGTGGGCCGGAAGGCGACATCGATGTATGTCTTATTGATCGTTGTGGGGTCACCCACCGGCACGGTGCCGGTCTGGGTGCTGTCGACCGCACCGCCGCTGTTGTCGATATAAGACCAGCTTTCGGTGATGAATGTTACTGTGACGGGATTGGAGGCAGTGGTGTCATATGAGCCGGTGGTCCAGTAGCGGAATTTCGTTGAAGTCTCGCCTGGCTCGTCGGCCTCATCAGTCTCTCCGTCTTGGTCATTATCAATCCCGTCTCGGATCCACAGCGGCGCCTGGGTACTGTCCAGTTGTATATTACCCAGCCCTGCTCCGCCTAATTGGAACTCGGCTTCAAGATCTGTGACCGATGTGACCAGGAGCGACGATCCGGCGGGAACGCTGATCTCCACATCGATGTAGCCACGGTCGTTGATGGCCGTCGTTCCGATGGCCTCCCCGTTGAGTGGATTGGCCAAATCGGCGGTGGGTCCCTGAACCGTGAATGTTTCCGTCTCTGCCACGTTGGTATAGGGCCCGTTGTCGGCAAAGGCGCCCTTCACAAAGGTCACCGTCACGTCGCCGGTGGCAAACTGGCCGTCGATATAATAGCGGAAGGCGTCGGTGCCCGGAAGGCGGGTGGGGGCCTGCGTGGAATCAAGGGCCGAAGTGCCGCTGCCCGTTCCGCTCAATGTGAACTCGTCGCCGAGGGTCGGGTTTGAATTGGCGGTATCCGTGATCGTGGCGGCATCCAGTTGGTTACCCTGCGTCGGATAAAACGTGACATCCAGGTAGGTGCGGTCGTTGGTGCCCGAAAGGTCCTCAAGGCTGTCGGTGCTGATGGGACCGGCAGGATCCGTCACGGACCATGTATTGGGGCTGATTGTGACCGCAACGCTGCCCGGGCGGAAGGCCCCGGTGACGGCGTACCGAAGGGTGCTGCCGTCTCCTACAGGTTGAGGTTCCACCGTCTCATCGATCTGTACATTACCCAGGCCCGATCCGCCCAAGGTGAACTCGTCGTAATCGGTGACCGAATCCAGATCCACCGCAAAACCGGTCGGCACGGGATAGGGGATGTCGATGTAATCCGCACCGTCCAGGAGATAGGTAATCACGACATCGTCATTCTCGGTTGGCGGTGTCTGCGGGGTTACCTCGATGATGTCGGCATAGAGACGATACTCTGAAGTGCCGAGCGTTTTGCCGTCCACCGTGACCAACAGGATTTCCACCGGCACGGCGGCAAGCTCGAACCGGGCGCTGCTGCCGGCAGGAAACTCGAACGTTTCTATTGCCGCGGACGAGAGATCGCCAAGGTCAACCGGGCCGGTGGTGCCCACCGGATCCGCATAAGACCAGCTCTCGGCAAGAAAGGTCACGATCACGTCGCCGGAGCCAAAGGTCCCGGTAATGTCGTATGTATATGTGTTGCTCGTACCTGTCTTCTCTTTCGGCAACTCGGCGTCATCGAGTTCGGCCGTGCCGAGACCGGGGCCGGACAGGGTGAACTCTGGCGCTAGATCCGTTATCGATGCAAGATCGATGGTATAGCCGTCCGGATGCGCCGGGAAGGTGACGTCAATCGTCTGCCCCTGCGGTGCGCCCAGGTTCAGGACGGTGCCGGGACCGTCCGGCTCCACAAACGACCAGGCCTGGTCGATGAAGTGGATGGTTACGTCTTCCGGAATGCTTTCCGCCTCTATCCGGTAGCGGTAGGTGTTGGCAACGCCTGTCGGTTCCGGCGTCTGGTCGGAGACAAGCGTCACCTGGTTGGTCGTATAGGTCAGGGTGAACTCGTCGCCAACATCGGTAATGGAACCCGGATCGATTTCAAAGCCGTCCGGCGGATCAGGGAAAGTGACCTCCATGAAACTGGCATCGTCCACGGTCACAATGATGTCGCTGTAGGAAAGCGTGCCCGCATCCGGCTTGAAGGACCAGGCTTTTTCCAGGAAGGTCACGGCCACCTCGCCGCTCTCGAAAATGCCGGTGACCCAGTAACGGAAGGTGCCGGTGGCTGCATCCGTCAGGACCGGCGCCTGGGATCCGTCTATCCGCACGCTCCCAAGACCCGGACCGTGGAGGGTGAACTCGGGCGCCAGGTCCGTGACCGAATCGACATCCAGTTCAAAGCCGGTCGGCGAGGCCGGGAGCGTCACATCGATGTAGTTGCGCTGGTTGATCTCGGAAATGTCGATGCCGCCGCCGTCAAAGGGGCCTGCTATGTCGGCCGTGGGGCCTTCCAGGACAAATGTTTCGGTTTCGGCCACGCCCGGGTTGCCGCCGATGTCCTGCCAGCTGCCTGCAATAAATTCAACCTCAACCGTGCCGACGGGGTAGTTGAAATTGGTGTCCGTGATGTTGTACCGGAACCGGGTGATCCCCTCCCGGGCCAGCCGGGCATGGAAGTCGTCCGGGGTCTCATTCTCATCGGACTCGTCGATATTGCCGTCACCATCATTGTCGATCCCGTCGCCACCCTGATTTTTCACCTCGGCCGCCTTGAGCATGGAATTGGCGTCAAAGGCCATCTCGATGGGCACCGGATTGTCGGCCACCACAGCAGCCGACGATGATCCGTTGACTGTCAGGGTCAGTTCGGCGGCGTCCGTGCTGCCCAGTATAGAGTCGTAATCCAGGTCGTTGCCGGGAGTGGGCTGGAAAATGACATCGATGTACTTGCTGCCGTTGTCTTCGATCGCGTTAACGACCGCCACATCCATGGCCGGGCCGCTGAAGGGGGCTGCAACGTCGGCCGTGGGTGTCGCTACCGTGAAGGTTTCAATATCTCCGGGATTATCGGTGCCGTTGGAATCATGCCAGCTGTCCGCCGCGATCACGGCCTCGTACTTGCCGGGCGCAAACGTGTGGTTGAGGTCGAAGTAATAGCGGAAGGTGTCGGTGCCTTCGAGCAGCGAGGGGGTCGCTCCGGAATCCGGCGTGATGGTTGCCAGCGGCGGACCCCGCGGATCCGAAGGATCTAGTAGATTGAGCTGAAATACATCATTATTATCGGTTATGGAGCTCACTGCCGCCGTGTCAAGCGTTGCGCCGGTGGCCGGGAAGAACTTCACGTCGATGGTACTGCGGGCAAAGAACGGGGCGGATGCCTGGTTGGCAGAATCGTCGACTCCCGTCAGGTTCCCGTCCTCGTCTTCATAGGCGCCGTCCGTGTTGAAGATCTGTTCGCCGTCGGCGGCCGTGTACGCCCAGGATTCCTTTAAAAAGGTCACCGTCACCGAATTGCCGGAGACCAGCCGCCCATGGGTCCAGTAGCGGAACGTATTGCCGCTCACGTGGAGCGGCGCCTGGGTATCGTCCAGGGACAGCCCGCTGCTGGCCGGCAGCAGAAACTCGGGCTCGAGATCGGTAATAGACGGTGTATCGATGGCGCCGCCGGTCTGGACATCAAAGTCTACATCGATGTAGCCCCGGTTATTGATGTCCTCGGCGCCGATGGTGTCCCCGTTCCGGGGTCCGGCCAGGTCGGTCAGCGGCGTGGCCGAATCGGGCAGTACCACGTCAAATGCCGCCGGATTGCCGTTGATATCCTTGAATCCCATCTGCAGCTTGCCGTAGGCCGTGAGCACCCGGACCTGGTCGGGCACGTCCGCCAGAAAGAGCACCGTGGCATCTCCCGAACTCACCCTGGACAGATCGGCGTAGAGCTTGGCGCTGAGGCTGATGGCGTCCGCCGCAAAGTTCAACTTGCCGGAAATCAGCAGTTTGCCGTCGGTGCTGAGGCTGATCTGAACACGGCCGTTGAAGACATATTCCGAGGTGTACATGGAGTAGATCTTGGCGCTGCCGGTGATGAGCATGGTGGAGGTAAAGGCCGCCTGAAAACCGGCCGGGATGACGCCGCCCTTGATGGCCTGGTACTGCTGGACGACCTGCTGCCGCACATCGGTCAGCCAGGTGGCGGCCGTGACCTGGGTGGTCAGGTCGAATGTCGGCAATCGCAGCAGGGCTGGGTCGTCGATGGACGGCAGGCTCTTGAAGAACTCCACGCCTGCCGACAGATCGTTCATGGTCAGGCCCGTAGTGGGCTCCAGCAGGATCCCGCCGGGAACCGACGCGCTGATGTGCGCTCCCAGGGGCCCCAGTTCGGAAAGGGCAAAGCGGATGGTAAGGCCCCCCACGCCCGGCAATCCGAAACCGCCCTGCACCCCCATGAAGAAGACCCGGTCAGCCACCTCGGTGCCCGTGTCCAGGGCGCCGATCTCGTTGCCGTTCCCGTCGAGCTTGATGATGCCGCCCACAAGGGCCGCATCGAGTTCTCCGCCGAACACCTCCCCTCTGACGGACACACCGATGGTCTTGATATCGAGGATCGGGAACCGGCCTTCGAGAAGCAGACCCGGGTCGATCTTGACCCCTTCTATGGCGCCGGAGCACTGAAGACCGGGAATGCCCTCTATGCCGGTGACGCTGGCCGACAGGGTGAGGATAAAGTCCGCCGGATTTGCATTGATGTCCTCCCACTCGAGCCCGATCTCGTTGATCTGGATCGGGATCCAGCTGGGCCAGCCGACACTGCCGTCGGAGGCAGCGCCGGCGCTCAGAAATACCCCGAAGCCGGCCTTGGTCATAAAAGAACCGTCGCCCATGAAGGCAAAGTTGCGGGCCTGACCGCTGATCACCAGGGGCCCGATCTTCAGGTCGGCGCCGATGGCGGCGAAACTGATCACCTCTTCATCGGCGGCCGCCCCCGTGTTGAGCGTCACGTCCTGGCCGGTGAAACTCAGAAAGCTGCCGAGCTTGACGCTGAAGGTGTCGACTCTGAAGACCAGGTCGTCGACCTTGCCGTTGGTAAAGGTCAGTTCGACCCGCATGGCCTCGGTGTCGGGAACGCTGGTATCCGTGGGCTCGCTGGTCAACCGGTCCGAGATCACGGCCGAAACCGGCATACCGGGCAGGAATCTCGCACCGCCCGAAGCGATGTAAATTTTTCCGTTGAACGTGAGTGCCTGGCCGAAGGTGACCCCGAAGTTGGAGACGCCGATGCGGATGTCGTCGAATTCGAGCAGGCTGCCCAGTTTGATGGCTGCATTCCCGTTGGTGGTGGAAAGACTGCTGTTGCCGCAGCCGTAACAGAGTTCTGCTGTGCCCAGGGCAAAACCGTCGCTCCGGACCACCAGGCCGGGGATGGTGGTGCCGGCTGTTGTTTTAAAGGGTTTGATGGAGCCGCTCACCTTGAGCAGGGGGAAACTGACGCTGGCGGTCTGGATGACGACCAGTTCCTGGACTGCCCCGTTGTTCTCCTTCGGATCGTAGGCCGGGTCGTACTTGATCTCGATCCCCTTGGCGCCGGCGAGCACGACATTGGGCACCTCGATCTCCAGGGAGGATACGCTCAGGCTGAACTTGCCGGGGAGGCTGAAGGCAGTGATAAGCTGTGCGGGTTGGAGAGTGAGCAGCTTGTTCACGTCTACCCGGAAGGCGAAGGTGCCGAGGATCCCCTTGATTTCAGCCGTGACGCCGCCAAAGTTCAGGGCGGCCTTGTCGGCGCCGATGCTGACCGAGGCGGAAAGCTGCATGTCTTTAAACGAGAAGTCGGCAATCCCGAACGTGGGGCCCTGGAGTTTGATTGGTCCCATGGCGGCCTTACCGGAGGCGGTGGCTCCTCCCGACCCGGCGGTTCCCAAGGTGAATGTTTCGGTAAAGGCTTCGTTTGGTTGATCGTTGCTGTCCTCCCAGCCGCCGGCCTTGAAGTTGACTGTCACCTGGCCGGTTTTAAAGACGCCGGTCTCGTTGGTCGGGTCCTTGTCCTGGAGGGTAAATCGGTACGTGTGGTACGTGTCGCCATGGAGTTTCTGGACAATTACGTTTTTGGGGGTGCCGTCGGGATTTAGGGCGACATCGGCCACGCCCGGGCCGGACAGGGTGAACTCGTCGCCGTTGATGGAATCTTTTTTGATTGTGGTCCCGGCCGGGGCTGAAAAGGTCACGTCGATGAATCGGCCCGCATTGACGATCTTGGGATCCACGGATGCGCCGCTTGCCGGGTTGGCCAGCTTGGCCGTGGGGGTGGCGGCTGGGGTACCGCCGCCGGTTGAGCTGCCGGTCACCGTGAAGCGCGCTTTGTGGGCAATGTTCGGAGTGCCGCCGGCCTGCCAGGTCCCGGGTTTGAATTCCACCTGGACGCTGCCGGCCGTAAAGGCGCCGGTAAAACTATACCGATAGATGTTACCGCTGATCTTTGTTGGCGGCCCGCTGTTCAGCGTCACCCCGTTCGCCGCCGGGCCGGTGAGTGCGAACTCGTCGCCGTCGAGGCCGGTGAGGCCGGCGCCGGCGGGATCCTTAAAGACCACGTCGATGGTTTTGCGGGTGTTGAGGTCGGACAGGTCGCTCTCGCTGTCATGGAGTGGGGACGCCAGGTCGGCGGAGGGCGAAAGGCCGGGGAGAGCGATCGATGTTCCCAGAAGCTGTAATGTACCGATATGCCAGTTCTTGAGCTTGAATCCCTCCTCGCCGCCGATGTAAAAGGTGGCCCGTCCCTTGATGGCAAACACCGGTTTCTGCGGGTAGTTGCCATTTATATCGGGGATCTTGAGGGTGATGCTCGCATCGTCAATGTCGGCCTGGATACGCCCGGAGGGCTCCAGGGTGAAGCGCACCCGGCCGGAGACTTCCGCCACCTCGCCGAATTCGAAACTCAGCTCGCTGCCCGATGCCGGGTTCCCCTGCCGGTCGTAGCCCGCCTCGAAAAGCTGCATGTCGGTGGAAAGATCGATGGTCACCTGACCCGGGCTCACACCGCCGAAGAAAATCGTCTCGTTGACTGGCCCGCCGGTGGTGTTGATGCGCATGCCGATGGTCCCGGACGCCGTCAGGGGATCGAGACCCTTCAGCCCCACCGTGCCATAGGCGATCATGGCAAAAGAGCCGTCGGCCAGGAAGACGGCCCCGAACTCGCCCTGGGTGACCTGAACCCCGGTGCCGCCCACGCCCAGGAAGGCCTCTACGCCGTTGGCGCCCAGCAGGATCTTGTTGTTCTTTTTCTGCAGGGTGAGGTCACCGCTCAACTCGGCGAACCCGGCAATCTGGATTTTCGTATCCTCCAGCAGAACGTCGAAATCCCCCAGCAGCGATACGCTGGCACCCAGGACCTTGGAATTCCAGATCACCGAGGCCAGGTTCTGCTGATAGTGAAAGAGGGTGGTAAAGCCGGCGATGTCCCCGCTGCTGCCCATCGTCACGTTGGCGCTGAAATCCAGATCCACGTCCACTTTGAGCCGGACCTCCAGGGCGAAATTGCTCAGGAAATTTTTATCCAGGGCGAGATGACCGTCGGTCCCTCCCTGCAGGTCGATCTCCAGGGATCCAAACAGGCCGCTGGGTCGTCCGTCCGTATCCCGCACACCGCCGGTCAGATTCGACGTATCTGACGTAAGTTGATTGACATCTCCCAGGCTATTGCCGAACGTGACTTTAAAACCACCCCCCGGATTGTCGTCGACTTTGACGTTGGTACCCAGGACGGGGTTATTCCCGGCGTCCTTCAACTCCCGCAATTTTTGCTGCACCGTTGTAGCATTAGCATCGTAAGCAATAGGTGCTGTCGTGTATGTCCGGGCGCCGTCGTCGAAAGTCAGGGTATAGGTTCCGCTCGTCACGGTCAGTAAGGTAAAGGTTTGGACTTCTGGTGTTTGGTTCATTACGCCCGGTGTGGTGGTTCCGTGCGCGATGGCAATTTGGCCGGTAAGATCGACAAGCTCCAGGGCCATGGCCGCCATGTCCCCGGTCAGGGTGGCGGGCGCTCCGCCCGGCCCCTTGAAGGTCACCGAAAGGTTCATGGATATCTCTTCGCCGGTGGACGTGCCGCTGGTGTCGAGGTACAGCCCGTCCGTCGCACTGAAGCCGAATCCGAATGCAAACAGGTAGTCGAGCCGGATATCAAGGACAGCATTCGATTCGATGGTCAGCCCCAGCTCGGGCAGATCCACGCCGTCATCAAGGAGAAGGTCGGTCTGAAAGGCAGTCCCCTGGACCATGAGGTTGAACTGGATAAAATCGCTGCCCAAATTCAGCCGGATCTGGTCCGCCCTGGTTTCAAGCTCTTCCTTCGCCGCCTTCCGGATGGCGGTATCGGTGCTCTTCAGGCGGGCGTTCAGAGCCTGAAGTTCCAGGGTGCTGATCAGCGGCGTGAAGGTGCGCTGTTTTGTCACCGGATGGATGGTTTCGGTTACCAGCATGTCCCCCATGGCCTTGAACAGCTCTTCCCGGATGATCTCGATGGTGTTTCTGCCAGCCTCGACGCCATCTCCGAGGACCTTGCCGAGGCCGTTTTTATAGGGGTTCGTCTCCCAGTCGAAATCCTGGCTCGGGTCCGTCAGCTCGCCGAGAACCCGGTGGCGCAGATCTTCCACGAAATCCGTACCCTTATCCATTTCTTCCCCGATAAGGGGAAGGCTGCTGCCGGAACTCTCGTCGCTGAGACTGTCGAAGTAATCTTTCACTTCGCTCATGCCGTAGAAAACGGCGTCGAGCCCGGTGATGATTTTCTCCGGGTCATTGAGCAGTGCAAACAGGCTGAAGGCGCTCAGCATGTCGAAGTGGGGCGGGACGAAGTTGAAGTCAAAATCGTTATCGCCCCGGAAAAGACCGTCCACGTGCAGGATGTGGTCCGGGATTCCGTCGCCGTTTCGGTCGCCCGAACTGCCCCCGAAGGGGATGCTGTCCGTCGGGAAATACATGGGCAGATTGGCCTCGAGTTTTCCGACGAGGCCGATGTTCCAGAGGGGCAGGTTCGAGGCCAGTTCGCTGATCAGGTACTGGTTGTCGGTCGGGTCCTCCACCAGCGAAATGGTCCCGGCAAGATCCGCCAGCACCTCGGCGCCCTTGATCGCCAGGGTCAGCAACTGAGTTTTCTCTTTTCCCTCTTTTTCTTTCCCATATTCTAAAGAGCCGGTGATGTCGATGGGATCCTCGGTTTTAATGTCCAGCTTGTTGAAGGTGATCCGGCTGTCGTCGTAGATGATGACCTTGGGATCACCCAGGCTGCTGAGATCGAATGTGAAATTGAGGTGAAAGTCGATGTCCGCGTCGACATAAAGCTTTCCGGCGCTCGTCAGTGCCAGCGCCAGATCGCCGCCGGTCAGAAGATCGCCCAGGCCGGGCAGGTCTTCAAGATCAAAGGCCAGGTCGAACTCTACTCCAGGAATCGCCTTGGCCATGGTGATCCGCAGGTCGAGCACGGAATCTTCGTACGCCAGTTCCACGCTCTTGTTGGCATCGTACTTGGCGAGGATGTCCCGGTCATCCTTGCGGTCCGTATAAAAATCGTTGATTGTCGCGTCACGTGCGATCAGGGCCAACGCGATCTCCGCATCGGTCGAGTCCCCGTCGAGACTCGCAGCCACCGCTTGCAGACGTGCCAGCGCATCGCCGGCGCCGGTCACGTCAGCACGGTCGATGGACACGGTCACGACCTCCCCGGCGCCCAGCCGGATTTCGAAGGTGTCGTCCAGGTGGATGGTCTGCCGAAAGGTCGAACTCTCCTCGACGCGGCTGGTGATCTGGACATTGGCGTCTGTTGTCGTCAACCCTCCGACCGGCAGGGAAGCGTAATCGCTGCTGACATATGCCACCACCCATGGGTCGGCGTCGGTCCCCTCACCCGTCACCGACACCGAAGCGAGCAGGCCGAGCTTTTCCAGCTCCTTTTCCAAAGCGGTATCGACACCGGCATAGTCGAGCGTGAGCGTCGTATCCCCGAGGTCAATCGAGAAGGTCTTCGCGGTTGTATCTGTAAGATAAATCTCTTGGGTGTAGGTCGACCGGACCAGGGATTGGTCTCCAACCGTCACTTGGGTCTCGCCGGATGTGATCTCATCCACCGTATCGCCGGCGGTCACTTTATACTCCACTACCCAGGGGTCCTCGCCCGTGCCGTTTCCGCGCAAAACGGTTGCGGTGTCGATGTCGGCCAGGCCGGCAAGCCCGCTTTCAAGGTCGCTCACAGCGGTGTCGTTGGCGACGGTCAGGACCGTCCCGTAGGTGATATCAAAGCTGTCATCCAGGTACAGGGTCTGCTCGTAGTAAGGGCCGGATCCGGTCTGCGTGCCGAGATGCACGTTGGAGTCGGCAGACGACAGGGACTGCACCGTGGCGCCTGCGGCGAACTTGTATTCGATGATCCAGGGATCGGTCAGAGTGCCGTTGCCGCCGGTCACGTCGGCTTCGTCGATGTCATCCAGCGCTTCGAGGCCGCTTTTGATCGAGCCCTCGAGGTAGGCCGCCAGCAGGTTCCGGTCGTTGATATAGGGCTGCAGGGCATCGGTTCCGACCAGTGCGGTGGCCAGGGCCAGATCAGTCGAATCTCCGCTCAGGCCCAGATCCCTGAGGCGTTCGGCGGCAGCGATCAGGCCCGCCTTTGCGGCCACGTCATCGCGATCGGCCTTTAGCTGGGCGATCTCGGCCGCGTTGCCGAGGACCGCATTGATCTCGCCATCCGTGGCATCTTCTGCAACCCCCAGCCGGGCAAGGATGAGCTTCGCCACCTGTTTTTCATCTTCGGTGGCCGAGGAGCCGCTCTTAAGAAGATCCCGGTTTTCCATCGCCAAGGCGATGATATCCGAGCTGTCGAAAAGCGCGTCGATCTCGGTGTCCGTGGCGTCGCCGGTCAATCCGTACAGCGCCAGGCGATTCCATGCCTCCATGAAATCCGGGTCGGTGGACACATCGTGCCGGTCCTGTTTCAGCGCTGCCAAGCCGGCAGCATCGGCATCATTGGCCAGTTTCTCGGCGATCTCCTTGTCGGTGGAGGTCCGGTCCAGGCCGATTGCCGAAAGCCGGCTTTCAGCCCCGGCAACGTCACGGTCGGTTTTCAAGGATTCGTACGCCACGGCGTTGAAGAACTCGGCCAGGGCAATGGCGATGTCGTCGTCTGTCGATTGGGACGTGAGCCCGGCCGAAAGGGCCACCAGGTTTTCGTAGGCCGCGTCGACCTCATTCCCGCCAATGTCCAGGCCCAGATTCAGGACCCTGTTCAGCTCCTGGTTCAGGTCGATCTCGAAATGATTGATGTCCTTCAGGTTCTCCTGGACCGTGTCGATCCCGTCGATGATTGCCTTAACAATGTCGACCGAGCCGTCGCCGAGCAGCTCCACCGCACTCTGATTCAGGAACGGCAACTTTTGATAGGCCGCGCCATTGGGATCGATGGCGGATTGCAGGGTATTCTTGATGCCCTCCAGTGCCTCGTCCAGGGAGACGTTCGTTAGATCGAGCAGGGCATCGAAGTTCGGCCCCTCGAAGTTGATCGTCTCCGGGATCATGGTGAAGAACTGCAGCGCCGTCAGGTTTTCCACGCCGAGAGCCTGATTACCGTCGCGGTTGAAGGAGCCGTAGACCCGGCCGACTTCGTCCGCCAGGCCCGCCAGCATGCCCTGGAGCTTGAACACCAGGTCCAGCTTGTAGCTGCTCTTCGGATCGAACCGGGGCAGCCCGATATCCAGGCTGGCCAGGTCCGCGACGCCGTAGCGCCCCTCGGTCGGCAGCATAATGCCGGCCTGGAAGAAAACGGTGCCGTCTTCGATGCCGATGCCCAGCGGCCCCACGGACAGGGACACGTCAAGGGGATTCTGGTGGTCCACGGTCAATCGGCCCACCAGGGCGGGATCCTCGATGTAGAAATCGCCTGTTACGCCGTCAAGACCGAAGCCGAATCGCAGGTCCAGCGCCGCTTCCAGGTGGAGCGGCTCTGACTGGGTAAGGTCCACGAAGCTGGTCAAATCCAGCCCCAGGTCCTTCAGGAAATCCAGGCTCAACTGAAAATCCGTGCTGGTACTGGTCAGCTCCAGGTTGGCCTCGAATTCGGTCAGCCGGTTGGACGGTGACGGATCGATGACATCGATGGCGAGCAGATCAGCGCTGCTGACCCCGTCGGTGTCGTTGTCAAATACGTCGATGATCTTCGAGCGGATCTGGGCGCCGATCTGGTTGGTGATCTTTCCGGCAGTGGCATCCCAGAATTTGCTGATTGGGGCCTCCAAGAACGGCAACTTGGTTATGTCGGCAATTTGCGTGCCAAGCTCGGCGCCAAGCTTTTCTGCCCATGTTGCGAAATCGTTCAAGCCGGTGAGGATTTTAGTCTCATCGGAAACAGGCGCGGAACTGGATGATCCGTCAACGGAACTGTCAGGGGCAATCAGTTCTGCATCGGTGGGGGATATAAACGCCCGAGTACTAACGGCCAATTGCGAGTTCATCAACTGACCGGGAGCACTATCGTCTGCCAGGCCCAAGGTGTGGCCGATTTCATGCATCAGCACGGTCAGCAGGTCGTAACGCCCGTATGCGCTGCTGTCAGGATCGGCGCGATAGGTGTTGCCGGTAGCTGTTAGCCCGAATTCCTCGTCCAGTGAGGGCGTCGGATCGAGGAACCATCCGTTGCCGGCGGCATTGATGTCGATGCGAATGGAGTTGCGGTAAGTGCTGGCGAGGGCACGATCATCGAGATCGGTAATGGTGAAAAAGAGGTTGTTCAAATACTCTGCCACTGAAGGATCATCCCCGCTGGCCTCCAACCAACGGGCCATTGCTTCTTGTCGCAAACTAGCCAGCGCCTCTTCAGTCAACGCGAAACTTGCCGAGACATTTCCCCCGGCCTGATCCGCCAACAAGAGAGTATCTCCAGTTAACTTCAGATCAGTCGGTATGATGTTCTCGTCATGACCGACCACCACCATGGTGAGCATCGGACCTGACGCAAGTTTTTTGACATCTCCCAGGCTCTTATCGAACGTTACTTTAAAACCGGCCCCCGGGTTGTCGGAGACCGTCACGTTGGTACCCAGGACAGGATTATTCCCGGCGTCCTTCAACTCCCGCAATCTTTCCTGCACCGTAGTATAATTCGCATCGTAAGCAATGGGTGCAGTCGTATACGTATTGGTGCCATCGTCGTAGGTCAGGGTATAAGTTCCTCTCGTCACCCCGGCAGGTATGGCAAAGGTTTGGACTTCTGGTGTTTGGTTCATTACGCCCTGTGTGGTGGTTCCGTGCGCGATGGTAATTGGGCTGGTGAGGCTGTTGTTCGTCTTGTCTGTATCGCTCCGATAAATGTGCACGGTTTGGGTCTCTGTTACACTGTCATAGTTTCCAAGATCTGTATTGACGAATTCGATCCCCTTTAAAGGGATCCGATCCTTGGAGTCGATGTAAAAATAGTATGTTTCGACATCCATATTTTCAGGAAGAATTGAAAACGATGTGACGGTCAGCTTCGACGTGTCAGAGGTCAGTGGCTCAACATCTCCCAGGCTCTTGTCGAACTTGACTTTAAAACCACGCCCCGGACTGTCGTCGACCGTCACGTCGATACCCAGGGCGCTCAAGGCCTGCAGTTTTTCCTCCACCTTGTCAGCATCCGCATCGTAAGCAATAGGCGCAGTCGTATACGTATCGGTGCCGTCGTTGTAAGTCAGCGTATAGGTTCCACCCGTCACGGTCGGTGCGGTAAAAATTTGGATCTCATCTTCTGTGCCCACGCTGCCATCTTTAGCGGTTGCGTGTGCGATGGCAATTGGGCCGGTAAGATTTGACGAATCTGAAGCGAGTATTCCGACATCTCCCAGGCTCTCGTCAAACGTGACAGTAAAACCGCCCTCCGGATTGTCGTCGACCTTCACGTTGGTACCCAGGACAGGGTTATTCCCGGCGTCCTTCAACTCCCGCAATTTTTGCTGCACCGTAGTATATTTCGCATCGTAAGCAATGGGGTTAGTCGTATACGTATTGGTGCCGTTGTCGTAGGTCAGAGCATAGAATCCGCCCGTCGCAGTCGGTAAGGAAAAGATTTGGACTTCATCCGTTACGTCCGTTACGCCCTGTGTGGTGGTTCCGTGCGCGATGGGGATGGGGCAAACCTTCTCAAAAATGAAAGCGGCGTAATCAGGTAGGGGATTAACCTTTCGAAAGATTGGGCTGGTCAGATTTGACGTATCTGAAGCAAGTATTTCGACATTTCCCAGGCTCTTGTCGAACGTGACTTTAAAACCGCCCTCCGGATTGTCGGAGACCGTCACATTGGTACCCAGGACAGGGTTATTCCCGGCGTCCTTCAACTCCCGCAATTTTTGCTGCACCGTAGTATAATTCGCATTGTAAGCAATGGGTGCAGTCGTATACGTATTGGTGCCGTCCTTGTAGGTCAGGGTATAGGTTCCGCCCGTCGCAGTCGGTAAGGAAAAGATTTGGACTTCTTCTTTTTGGTTCGTTACGCCCTGTGTGGTGGTTCCGTGCGCAATGAAAGTAGCGTAATCTGATAGGGGATTAAATGAGGAGTTAATTTTAATCTCCTCGACGTTCGTAATGGCGTCGGTTTCAGCACCAGTAAAATTGCTATTCAGGTTTTTCAGGCTGTCGATTATGGTCGGTTTGTCTCCATCGGGCGTTTGAGATGACCTAACAAAGGCAATCAGGTTGGCGGTCGAAGTCGGCGTGTAAATATCCGAGCCATCACCACCGTCTATAGTGTCGTTTCCTGGTCCGCCATCCAGCGTATCATTGCCATCGCCTCCATCGATGATGTCGTTTCCTGGTCCGCCATCCAGCGTATCATCACCAACCCCACCATAGAGATCGTCGCCGTCAGCTCCGCCGGATATAGTGTCGTTCCCGGATTCGCCACGAATCTCATCTTTTCCTCCAAGGCCAATGAGTTCATTGTCAATGCTGTTTCCGTGCAAAATATCAACAAAGTTCGTCCCCGTGACATTTTGACCACCCGAAACGCCAAGAGCGCCGCCTTCAACAGCCTCAGCACTTCCGTACTGCCAAGTCCAAAAACTATTTGGGATCAATTTGTCTATCGAGTCTGGAATCACATAGGAAAATCCCGGAATAAGTTCAAACAGGCTTCTGAGGGTAAAATCCCAATCCAAAAAGGTCTTATCAAGATCTGTTTTAACTCCATCTGTATCACTATTTAACCCTATATTATAACTCGTGTAGTCCAACTCGACACTTCCCCCGGGTCCAGGGGCGATGCGGCCATCGATTTCTCCGCCGCCGACAAAGGTAAATTTATTATTCCCCCGGGTACCTGTGATGTTTTCCACACCTACCGCAAACGCAATGTTTGGAAATAAATTAAATAAATTCCGTGGGTAATCTATAATATTTTCCCAGATGTCATGCCCGGAGTTTGAAGGCCAAATAGTAAAAATATCCCAGAACTGCTTTTTTAGAGAATCCAATATAAACGTGAGCGGAACCGTTAGTGATGGATTATGCTTCCACGCGTCTTCAATCGCCTTTGTTAGGTCCCATGAGGTCACAATGACTAAGCTAACACTTCCCTCAATTGGAAAGTCGAATGGATCACCAAAGTCAGGGTTGTCATGTTTAAAAAAGTCATCTAACGCTTTAAACTGATCTGTCGAAAGTTGGAATACAGTATAGTAAAGATCCTGGTAAAGCTTTGAAAAATCCAGGGTATCCTGTGGAACAAAGGCATCCAAAATAGGATCCAGTATATAATCGCCAAGGTTTATTTCAGGCTTGTACAGATCATCGATAATGGCACTTAAGCCCCACCATTGGGAATTGAATTTGTATGTGTCCATGCCGGAGCCACCAAACAGCAGATGAAACCCCGGAGTAATAGACAGAGGATTGTATTGGTCACCGACATGTATCGTATCCGCTCCGCTAGTAACTAGCGCCGTCGGATTGCTTCCAAAATTTTCAACGAAGTCATCCCCAAAGTCTTTAATTTTTTGTTTTAATGTCTTATCAGTTTGCATACCGAGAAAATCATTAATGATACTATAGTCAGTTCCTCGAACTCTGTTGTATCCAGTTCTGACGACGACATCGCCTAAGTTCGCATCCTTAAAATTCTCAGTGAGCCCTGATAATCCGGTTGTCTTCTCCGAAATAGCATCATATATACTACCTGCCCAATCGCCCAAAATGAGATTTTGTGCCCAACTCTCGATTGTTTCAAGCACCCCTGTTTCCTTACCGAGCATCTCCAAGTTTACTTTAGGAGAAACAAAATGTGGGTAATTCAGTGTATTTTCGACCCCAAAAAACAGACTGTCCAGCACGTCTGGAAGCGTAACACCCAGCAGTTTGGTAGGAAAGGCTTCAAGAAAGCTTAAAACACCAAGAACAACATCCACAGGTGAACCTGCCATGTTGATAAGGAACCCGGCTCCTTCCCCCCCGATTAGATGTCCAGTGTAATTTGCATTTTTCTCGAAGTTAAAGGTGTTTTTAAAACGCCCGCCGTAAAGTATTGTATTTTTGTCTACGTGAGTAAAGACAATCGTATTGGTCCGAAAGTCAGCCCCCAAATCGAAAAAGGGCAGATGCCAGTCTTGTACGGTACGAATAGTAAGTTTGACGGCTTCGGGATCTTTCTGTGTGGGGTTAGGACTGAAACTAAAATAGAGCTCACGATTGACCGCCCTGAAGTCGATGACCAGAGGCGAATTTTCATCAATTAATTCTTCAGTGTCAATGGTGAGGTTTTCCTGTTCTAAACCGATGAAGTCTCCGAGGTGGAAAAACTGTGCCCACCCCGCCGCTTTTTCAAGCTCGTTTTCCCTCCAGTAGTTGTTGCCGAATATAAATGTGTTCGCACCATCGCTTGGTATTATTTTTTCAATGTGCTCGAAGTTGTCTGTTCCGCCTACCACGATGGTGTTGGGCGCAGCAACGGTAAATTCCATTTTCGCTGGGTTTATGTTTTTATCATTATCCAAGGTTCCTTTATGTTTTAGTATAATTTTGAGTTTCTCACTGTTCCAATCCACGGAGAGCCCGACGTCATTCTTCAGTGTTTCCCTCAATTGGTTTCTGGTAGCATCATAATTGGAGAGGTCGCGGGTAGGCCATACAGCTTTCATTAGGGCTTTTTCTAAATGTTTTTTTGCCTCTTCGATCTTAGTGTATTCAACTGTTTCGCCAGGTAGCGTTATGTTATATAAATTCGCACCATCTCCGCGGTCAACCAAGATGTTGAAATGTAAAGCGTCGTACGTATTGCCCGTAGCATTTGACGGCTTCGAGGATAGTTTACTGAAAGCCGTTAACACCGCGTCTGCGTCGTTTGCATCCTGTCCATTTGGTTTTTTTCCTTCCTTTCCGACAGCAGTTTGGTGAAACCCAAACCCCCACTCCGTGACCACCTCGCCAGGGGATGGTTTATTCAACCCTTTCAAATTTTCTAATACGGTGCCGAGCCTGACATTTTGTCCACCATATAAATTAATTGCACTGTAGACCGGCTTATCGCCATCTTCATCTATGGCTTGATACTCTCCTGGAGCCGAGAAAAGATTTCCATTGCTTAAAATATGGACATAATTCTGGCTGGATGTGGAAAGGTCAATGGTATCCTCCTCCCCACCCTTATCCTCTTCGGTTATGCTGGCAGCCCCCCACTCGCCGTTGAAAATATATTCGTCACTGTCTATGCCCCCGATTAACCGATCATAATCAGTCGGACTGCCGCGTTCGATCACAGCAATCTTGTCTTTTCCTTTACCACCTTTGACCTTATCGCTGCCGGAACCACCCACCAGATAGTCTTTGCCGTCGTCACCGTTCAAATGATCCGGGCCATCATATCCGTATACCTTGTCATCACCCGTACCTCCTGTTACCGTATCTTTTCCATCAGGATTATTTCCAGTGTGGGAGCCATCCCCGTATAGGTTATCATTACCATTCCCGCCATCAATATAATCCGAGCCCTGGCTGCCGACTAGAACATCCTCTCCTTTGCCTCCCATTAATTCATTTGCCTTAACGTACTGATTACCAACAGAAGCGATCAGTTTATCTTGGTTTTCGCCTCCTATAGCTGTAAATACTTCGCGCAATTTGTGTTTGTCATCATCAGTGGTACCAGAAGACTCGTTAATTATTAAAGCCTTGACTCCTATATCTTTCGGGGTTAGATAGAATTTGATTTTCGTGTCGTCGCCGGGTTCTACGCCGAGATAGTAGATCGTGCCAGATTTCAGGCCTGTAATCGAACGTGACTTTGATTCATCGGTAGCGGGTGGCTCATATTCATAGAGAACGGCCTGGCCGGTCTCCAAATTAATTTTACCTTTTATCTTAAGGGTAAGGGCTTGATCTTGATTATCTTTCACCACTTCCATGCGATGATCTTGCTGGTCATCCCAGCTATTTTGATCGGCCCAGCGTAATGTTACAACTTCTCCCGATTCCTTACTAGCACCATAGATTTGATCTTTCTTTTTGGTTCCGATCACATTCGTTATATTTGTTACGATCTCAGCAATCCCGCTTGCCTTGTTTGCACCGAAACTATCCTTGTCTTTTAAGAGATTGACTTGACCTTGAACCGACCTGACTTTTACGTTGCCCATATTGGCAAAAATGATCTTCCATGGGAAAGTCTTAGTTCCCATGCCGCTGACAAGCACGTTGGGTTCCACCTCCGCTTTATAGTGACTATTTTCAAGTCCGTCTTTGACTGCCTTCTCAATTATGTCCTGAAGCTGATCAGGTGATGCGTCATATTTGATTTCTTCTGTAGTGATTTTATTAATCTTAATATTTTTGTTACTCCCGCTCATTACATTCAGTGTCTGAAAATCGATCTCCAGCTTAAACTTGCCGCCAGTGGCATTGGTGTATACATGGTACTCCTTGTCCACTGCTGAAACACCACGGGCCCCACTTATGGGGAGCGTGCTGCATTTAATTGGTGTGCCTCTGTCAGGCACGTATTTTATTTCTTCTACATTATTGACATTTTTAAACGTGACCGTCCACAAATGATGACCATTTTCTGACCTGGCTCCCACGTTAACATTGTTGTTGCCTAACTTAGTTCTTATCACACCCTCAATATCATGTTTGAGGTCGTCTCTTTCCCGATTATTCACTTGGGCACCGCCACCAACCAAAAGCGTGAACTTAAACGTATTGGCATCATTAATCTCAATAGTTGCTATTTCATCCGCTCCGTACTTCAGCTTGAACTTTCCGGCTATTGCATGTTCAGACAGTGCGATAACCTGCGTTTCTTTTGTATCCGAGATTGAAATACCTATCACGCCATGCGAGGAGGGTGGTTTAAATTTAAGGGGACTGATACTGTCAATCTCGAATGTTATTTCCTCTGGATCGTTGATATTTACAAACGTGACCTCCCACAAATGCTGACCATTTTCCAGTTTGTGCTTCACATCATCAACATTTGTATTGCCGGCCGCTTGTCTTAGCACATCCTTAATTTTGTCTTTGAGTTCGGGTCCAGTTATATTACCCTCTGTGTTGCCGCCACCAACTAAAGGCTTAAAGTTAAACTTATAGTTATCGTTAATCTTAATAGTTGCTATATCATCCGCCCCATACTTCAGATTGAACTTTCCTTCTATCGCGTGTTCAGACAGAGCGATTACCTGCTTCTTTTTGTCCTTAGAAACTATAACATCTATAGCTCCTCGCGTGGAGGCTATTTCAAAAATAAGATCTTTAGATCGTATTTCTTTTGCGGCTTGGGTCCCAAGATTTTTAAATGTAACTACCCACGAATGCCACGAATGATCGCTCGGATCATCTGGGTAATCAACAGAATCAATTTTATCATCCCCCGCCTTTTCAGTTAGTTTGACTTGTATCTCATCAGCTAAATCGTCACCGTCTTTGAGGTCATCGTTAAACTTAAAGTTCTTATCACCTGCTACACTGAAGGTAATGAAATCCTGATTATCGTACGTCAGGGTGATTTTACCCCCAACCATTTTTTTCCTTAGCTTTATTGTTTGTTTACTATTATTATTGTTTGCGTAGTCGAATTTTACCGGATCCTCTTCATCTTTCAACGTTACCTCAGCCGGCTTTAATTTTGAAAACAGATCACCCTTATCAAGTTTTATTTGATCGGGCTCAGCAAAAGTCACCTTCCATGTAGTCAAATTGAAAATACGATCTGTAATTTTATCAACAGAAAAGTCGCTTCGATCTAGTAGTTTTACAAGCTCTTTCTTAAAGAGTTGCTCGTATTTTTCTTTCGAGTCATCATCGCTGGAGAATTGTATTTCTTCAGATTCTTCGTTGCCGAATTTCAATCTAATGGAGCCATCAAGGCCAGGTAATCTGTAAATCCATTTCTCCTGTACCGGCAATACCCCGGTCTCAGGCCCGACCCTCTCGATACCATCGTCTACTGCAAAATTTGTATTAAAATTTATTGGTTGATCTGTCAGATTAACATATACTTCGTTTTTAAAATCCGAATAATCGAGAACATTCTGTTTGCCGGCCGGTTGATCTCGCTCACTTTTGTCATTTACAGAACCGCCAGTCAATTTTCCTAACAGTTTCCCATTCTCTTTGATCTTATAATAATTGTTGCCCTTTCCGCCGATAATGTCTCGGACCCTGTTGGCCTCAACTTTTGAGCCGTCATCTTTCTTGTTACCGATTTTATCCGGATCGGCTTCGTACACGGTGACCCTACCGTTCACACCTATTTCGAATAGCAAATCGTGGGTTACATCAGAAAAATTGAGGTCGACTTTACCATTACCACCCTGCTCGACCACAATTTGAAAATCTTTCCCCCACTTGTTCTGGAAATTGAACTTGTTCTCTCCCTTGCCAACCAAGATCTTTTCCGTGTATTCTACTGGCTTTTTAAACAACTCGCCCTTGTCGGCACCACCAAAAAAAGGTTTACCTTTATTCCGTAATTGTTGCCTGCTTCTGCTATCTTATTGACATCAAAAGAAAGAAGAACGTTTTGGCCTTTATGTTTGGTGGGAAAAGAAGTGAAATCCAGAATATCTATTATTTCATTTTCATTGATTTCAGTGACAGTATCTTTAAAGGCTATGTTGCTGTCATTATATAAAAAGTCTTCGAGTGCGAAGACGTAAGTATCAGCACCCCTGCCGCCTTCGAGGGTATCCTCTCCTTTGCCACCGTAGAAGACATCGTTACCATCTCCGCCTTTTAGCTCATCATCTCCTCCCAGGCCCCATAGTTTGTCATTCCCTTTAAGTCCTTCAAATATCTCTTTGCTATTATCCTTACCGATCAGGATGTCACCAGTTCTATTGTCGGTTCCTTTTATAGTTTGGAAGTTTGCTGCCTTGACTGTAATGTCATCAACTGTAATGTCATTAGTATTAACATTACTACTCGTGATATCAGATATGTCTTGACCAGACAGGTTGATTACCTGTCGCCCTGGACTCTCTGAGAAAATTAACGTGTTCTCATTGTCATCTCCGTCACCCGGGCGACCGCCGTCAACCGTGACTTTCTTGAAATCAACTTGCCCCTCAATCGTAAATTCATCTTTGCCATTTCCACCGTATAATTTAATCCAACCTTTGGTATCGTGTTCGACTTTAATTTCATCATCCTTGTTGCCACCTATTAGTCCCATTACATTCTTAAAGGTTTTCTCTTCATTGCCTTTTTTTATCGTAACTTCGCTACGCTTTTTTAAGGTTATTGACAATTTTTCATCGATATTAGAAAGATCGACCTCTCCATTTTTATATAAATGTTTTACAGATAAGTTTTCATTTGGCTCTGATAAGTCTAGAGTTGGTGGCAACTCATTCCAATAAATAGTTTCAGGATCTAATTCCGTTCCATCTTCTAATGATGAAAATTTAATCGCAGGGTCAATTAAGAGCCCACTATATTTTTTAAAAGTACCATCCTTCAGACATACTATTAATGGTGGCTCTCCCAAAAAAACTTCCAGATCCCAATCCCCACCCATTTCACTGTTTCCGGTGGCATCGTTAGATGCCGCCACGTCGGCGCCGCTCAGACTGTGGAGCAGTTCCACAAACTGCTCACCGGATTCACAGGCGGCTATATTGCAGCCGTAAAGTAGAATGTCGGCCCCGGGTTGCAGGAAGCTGCTCCAGGTTTTCAGAGTGGAGGCCTTTTCAGTCAGCGTCTCGCTGTCGACCAGGCTGTTGCCCAGGCGGATTGCGCCGCTTTGGCCGTGGCTGATGATGTGAATGGCTTCGATGTCGCGATGGGCGGAAAGGGAATCGGTGATCTGGTCGATCCCGTCCTTGTCGGAATCGATGATCAGGATTTTAATTGCTGATGAATCTTTGGAAAGGATGCTGTTGATGAGGGTTTTTTGATCCGGTACCCGCGAATCGATGAACACGATCTCGCGGATGTTTTCCCGGGTTGGCGGGCTCTCTTGGGAGAGAGCGGCGGGAATCACTCCTGGAATCGTCGGCGGATCCAGGCCGTGGAACACACGCTCGGCCCTGGCATCGAAATCATCGCTGCCTTCGGGCAAACCGGGTGTCGATCCGGATAACTCCCCGGTCGCTTCACCGGCGCCGTCGAGCTTTTCGTTCACCCGGACCAGGCACGAGGCGTTGTTGCCTGTCTTAGGACTATCCTTTCCGGTTCCGGACGTCCGCAGTTGGGCATCGTTCGATCCGGCAATCCGGATGTAGTCCACAAACCCCTGCAGGGCTGAACGTGAATCGAACCAGGACTTCAAGTCGGAGCGGATCTCATCCATTTTGGGGATGTAGGGCAACCCCAGTAGAAGCTGGAAAGTGGGAAGAAATTCGTTGATTTGAAAATCTTCCTCGAGCAGGGACCAGATATCCGGCAGGAACAGGCCGATGTCCCAATCCGGTGAAAGGGAAACCTCGAATTTGCCTTCGATCAGGTTTTTGAGGCTGTCCTTGTGGGCGGGGTTATCGAGACTGAAATCAGCAATGCCGATTTCAGGCAGGGAACCAAGTTGGATAAGATTCAGCTCGTCGGTCAGATCGAAATCAAAGACCTCGATCAGGGTGAAATATTCCAGGGTAAGTTTGTAAAAATTGTTCGTTCCGGAATCCGGATCGCCGGACAGAAGTTCATCGATGGACGGATCGAGAACCGGAAGCGGTGTGTCAAAATTGCCACTTTGCGCGATGGGTGTTCCCCGTATCATCGAAATCCGAGATTGTGTCCAGGATGGAATTTTTCAGGTCGCCGATGTCCGGGGTGAACTTCGGCAGGATGGCAGCAGACAAATCGGAATTGTTTTGATCCGGTTCGGAAGCTTTGGTTTTTTCCGGCGGATCGATTTCAGGGCCGGAGGCGGCAAACAGCAATAAGAGCGCACCGGTCGTTTCGAGCTCGACAAACTCCTCTGCCGTCTCGTGATCGATGGCCTCCAGTTCATCCAGATCGATGCGGCCATCTTCGGTGATGGCGTCAGCGAATGTGACGCTGATCTTCACATCCGGCTCGATATTTTCGTCGGCTTTTCCTGCCGGCGCCCGAACCGGATTATGCGCCTCGCCGGCATCTTCTTCACCGGATTTGGTGGTCAGGGCAGTGTTGAATTTTCGAATGACAACGAAAAATGCGTCTGCTTTTTCAACATCCACGCCAAAGCAGCAGTCTATTTCCAGATCGGCGATAACACTCTGTTTTTGCTCGGAACTTTCATCATCGCTGCCGCCTTCCGGATCGCAGGCGCGAACCTCTCCCTTGCGGGTTGCATGGATTTCCAGATCGAACCGCAGCGCGCCGCCACACGGGGTCAGCCCGCCATCCAAGCAATCCACGGCGACTTCCAAGTCACTGTGATGTTTGGGGCTTTTCTTTATGGCACGAATCAGGCCATCGGCATTGGGCGGGTCGAGGCCGTCGTTGAAGTGATCATACACCGGTTTGGCCAACCCGGTATGCAATATCTCGGCGAATCCGATGAATTCGCCGATGGTCGTGTCACTAATTTTGGGTATGGGTTGGGCAAATGCGCCGACCTTTTCCAGCACATTTCCCAGCCGGGAAAGCGCCTTCAGGCCCCTGATAATCTGTTCCTGCTGGCGGGATGAAATCGGTGCATTTTCATATTCAGAAGCATCCGATTTTGACGCATCTGCCGCCTCTGCCGCACCGTCATTTTCGCCGGATTCGGCAGAATCGTCCTCACCGTCGAACAGATTTTCGTCGGTGAGTCCTGCAAATAGATCGTCGATGGATTGGGAGAGATCGTAGGTGTGTTTGTCCTGGATGGGGTCTTCTTCGAGACAGAGATCGTCGCCGAGGGCAACCTCGTCTGCCTGGGGCAGCAGGTCGTCGCCAAGGTCGAATTCGCAGTCCTCCTGCAGATCGCACGGCGCAACTGCGGCTGCATCTGCGGAGAGCAGAATCCGCGGTTCCAGGTTCTCCAGTTCGAACCGATTTATGAGTCCCGACCGTTTCAGCGTCTAAGCCTCCTGCGTCAGGGTAATCGGCCTAAATTAAATGGAGCGACAATATCAAAGAGAGCTTTTGGAAATGATCGTTTATGATAGAGGTACAGTAAGTTACGTAAAGAGGTGAAAGAAAAAACGAGCCTCAGCTGCGGTTTCGAAATACAAAACCAGACAGCTCTTCAACGAGCGCAACGGTCCGGCAAAATCACCTGCCGGATCGGATACGTCCCTTGTCGTACCGAACTTGAGTGGCTGTTTATATCTTTATGGCATGGCGGGAAAAACGTAAGCTAATACTTTGTTATTATCTGTTGGTGAAAGTTGTCAAGGACTTTTTTAAGTACTTGCCAAAAAACTGATGTCCACCACAGAGGCACGGAGTGCACGGAGAGTGCCGAATCAAAAAAGACGAAGAATCTCTCACAGAGCTCTCAGAGGGCATAGAGGATGAATAAATCTCTTCAAGAGCGATCAGAGGCCGGGGACGATTTCCGTTGATTTTGAATCATCGAGAATACATATTAAGGACGGCTATAAGATAATAAGTTTCTTGGATACGACCTGTCGAAATTGGGGCGGCAAAGGGCGACCGGATACCATAAAAATTGAGAAACTTATAATTTTATGGGCCTATGAACAAAACTAAGGCTGCGGTAATCATCCATTCTTTCACCCCCACCGGGCCTCCCCCCTCAAGGGGGAGGACTATATGTTCTCCCTCTACTGTCGCAGATCCCGGGCTTGTCTCGGGGGCGGGAGGGAGCCAGTGGGAGGGGGTAAGATTGGCTCATTCCTAATTTTCTTTATAGGCCCGAAATTTTATGGGCGTGCCCAATGATTGTCCGGCCATGCCCCGGCTGCGGGATTATAAAATCGGCCGGATATGGTCTGCGTGTGTCGAGCGAAGGACGTGAGCGAACGGCTAAACAGGATTCAAAAGGAATAGAACCTTAGATTTACCAGGAAAGAAATTTGCATTTGGCCTTCGGAGAGTATCTAAACATTTCTCTTTTTTGAAATGTTTTATGACACAACAGCTTGCTATGCTTTTTTACTTCAGTCCATTCGAACTTTTTCTGTTTAGATTGGCTGTCCTTCAGGATGTCACGGCCACGACCACCACGAAGTCGATCCTTTCCGGCGCCGCCGATTAGTACGTCATTGCCACGCCGGCCGTAGAGTTTGTCATGACCATCGCCGCCGTAGAGGTAATCATCTCCGGAACCACCGAATAGCCGGTCGTTACCCGAACCACCGCATAGAACCGCACCCACGCGAATCTTCCGCGACACTTTCAGGATGTCGTTTCCACCCTTCCCGTAGATGACAATCTTGCTCAGGGCCTTGTTAATACGGAATTTTTCATAGTATCCGGTGTTTCGCTGATGGATCTTTACCACGTACTGATCGCTGCGGCATGCTTTGGTGACCTTGATCGTATCTCGTCCCTCGCTTCCGGTGATGGTCAGGATGCTCTTTCCCGGATGATCCGCATCAGGTTCCAGGGTCCAGGCACACGCACCCACAGTTACCCTCTGTGTGACAGTGTCGGTCCCTCCGTCGTCGTCGATGACCGTAAAAGCAACGGTGTAGGTACCCGTTTCAGGCGGCATGAAATCGAGTGTCGCACCGGAGCCGGTGGCCACCAACGTGCCGGAGCCATCGAGCACCTTCCACTCCATCGTGTGAACATCTAGTGTGCCGGGGTCTGTGAAACTGCCCTCGAAAGCCAGAACCTCACCGGGCATACCGCTGGTCGGACCGGAGATATCGGCCGTCGGCGCCACATTGTTCACCGCTATGGTTGTGGAAGCGGTATCGCTGCCACCGTCATAGAGTAGCGTAACCTCGATGGTATAGTCATCCCCAGGCGTGCCGCTTGGGGCATCGTCCAGGTACCGGTGAGTCTCAGTAAATGATGTGGTGCCGGGATCGCAGGTAAACGACTCCAAAGGACTGGCATCGCCCCAGTCCACTGTAAGAGTGAATGCGCGGCCGCCGGCATTAATGATCATTCCGGAAAGGGTCGCCGCATCATTCTCGTTGATTGGTGTACTCACCGCCACGTTCACGAGCGCCGGTTCGTTGACTACAGTGGCCGTCCAGCCGGCGGTGTCCGTCACGTTGTGCAGCCCGTATCCCTCCGGGTGAATCGGGTGTCCGACTGCCGTAGCGGTATTGATCAGTTCGCCGCCGATACTGCCCCCGCCGAAGAAAATCCCTCCAACAGCACCGCTACCCGCCAAACGGACTTCCAGTCGGCTGACATTCCTATCGTTCACATCAACGGTCTGGAAACTGTTATTGCCAAGTTTGGAAAATGCTGTGCAGGAGATGATCTTACCGCTTTGATCATACGTCACGAGCTTGCTGCCGCACTCGCCGCAGTCGATATCAAGCACCTGGATGGCTTCCACGGTCACCGGATTTTCAAAGGTGAAAATCAGCTTGCCGCCGCGGGCGTTGTCGTCCGGATCGGACGGATCGCCGTCCTCGGAGATAATCAGAATGTTCCCAAGGGCTTGACTGTTTTCTCCACGCCGACCCGCCTGGCCTCCCCACCCAATGCCGGGTCCGCCAAAATCTCGATTCGGAGTACCGAGGTCCCAATCGCCGCCGGTTGGGATGCCGCTGTCGAAGATCATGGCCGGATTGCAAGCCGGATCATGGGTGGTCACCGTGAGTCCAAGCGAAGCGAATTCGTCGTCGATGATCTGCCCCGCTGACAGGGTGTTGCCGGCGCCATCAATTTCGAAATCCAAATCGGGCAGACCGTATGCAGGTGTGCAGACGCGGTCGAACTCCTCAACCTGGCCGGGTTGCAGGACGCCACTCCAGATCCGGTGGTCTCCGTAGGGGTTGATCATGGCATCATAGACCTGGGCGCCGCCGTGCAGTACCACGTCTCCGGTGTTCTCTACTCGGAAGTGATAGGCGAAGGGCTCACCCAGGTTTACAATTTCGGGCCCGGTCTTGGTCAGATCGATGCCGGCGGTAAAGAAGCCGAAGTCCACGTCTCCAATCTCTTCCCCGTCTGCCAGAGTTACGAGATGAGATCTATACGTTCTTGGATTACCGTCACTGTCTGCCGTATCATCGGAGCCCTGATTCTGAAGGGTCGCGTACCAACCTTCCAACACGCCGCCTGGGAGGAAGTTGTCCTGGGAGATCTCGACAACATATACACCTGCAGTCAGCCCGGTGAATTCATAGAAACCGGTCGCAGTCGTGGTCGTGGAAGCGATCAGGTCAGCATCTGCGTGGAGGAGATTGACAAGTACACCTTCGATGCCGGGCTCGCCATCATCCTGAATGCCGTCCACAAGATGGCCGGGACCGTGATAGAGGTCGTGCCAGACGAAATCGCCAATACTTTCTATTGGGTTCACCGTCATCGCGAAGGTGTCGCTGCCCTCGCCGAAATCATCATCGATCACCGTCACCGTCACTGTGTAGACTCCAGCATCAGCATACGCGTGGCTAAGACGAAATGTCTTTTCCGTCAGTGACAATGGCTGCACCCCGGTTCCGTCATCGTAGTCGACCGTGGCCGCCCAAGTGTCTGCGCCAGGATCGGTGAAGCTTCCGAAGCTCTCAAAGAGAACACCCTCATCTATCGTCGCATCCTCTCCCGCATCCACCACAGGCGCGACATTGAACACCGTCAAATCGAAGGTCACCGTATCCTGATCGTCCGCATCGTCTTCCGCGGTGATCGTGACCGGCTGACTCTGCTCGGGCCCGTCTGTAGTGGCAAACGACCAGCTCCAGGTCCCATCGCCGTGGTTCACGACCGTGCCTAACGAGGCGTGTAGTGTCATCGGGTCTCCGCCCGGATCGAAGCAAGTGCCGCTGTTGGTGGCGATATCGTCTTCGGTAACCGTCTCCGAAAGACTATTAACCCGAACGACAGGAGCCACATTCAGCACCGTCACCGTGGCCGTATCTTCACCCACATCGCCGTCATCGTCGGTCACCGTCACAGTCACCGTGTAGATACCGTCTGCTGCGTAATCGTGGCTGAGGCTGAAGGCGCTTCCGGTCAGGGGGAGAGGTTGGACGCCGGAACCGTCCCCATAATCTACTGAGGCCGTCCAGGTGTCGGCGCCGGGATCAGTGAAGCTGCCTCCGCTCTCGAAGAGAACATCTTCCTCTATTGTCGTCTCCGGCCCCGCCTCGACTTCCGGAGCCGCGTTGTTGACTACCAGCTCGAAGCTAGTCTCTGTGAATGCATCGTCGCTGTCTGTGGCCGTGATGGTAACCACCTGACTATCATCCGGACCGTCGGTCGTATCGAACGTCCAGCTCCAGGTGCCGGCAGCATCGTCCTGGGTGATCGTGCCGACCGACGCCGTGATGATGACGATATCTTCACCCGGATCAAAGAAGGTTCCGGTGTTGGTCGCGGTCTGGCCTTCTTCCACTGTTACCGAGGCATTGTCTGCAGACACGTCCGGGGCGACGTTTATTAAATTTACGGTCACGCTCGCATTACTGATGCTACCGTCGTCGTCGGTGACCGTCAGGGTAACCGCATAGATGCCGTCATCCAGGAAAGTAAAAACGGGATCTGGATCAGTACTAATTCCCAAACCACCAAAGTCCCAGGACCAGGAGACGATCGCATCCGGCGAAGAAGTAGATTGGTCAGAGAAGGCCACCTCCGATCCTTCGGCCTGGAGCTCCGGCGACCAGGTAAACGCTGCTGTGGGTCCAAGATCCGTGATCGTGATATCGCTGGTCACCGTGTCGGTGGAACCATCGTCGTCGGTGACCGTCAGCGTAACCGCATAGGTGCCGTCATCTTGGAAGATAAAGGCGGGATCCTGCTCGGTGCTTGATCCCACACCGCCGAAGTCCCAGGACCAGGAGACAATCGTATCCGGTGCAGAAGTGGACTCGTCGGCAAAACCCACCGCCGCTCCTTCGGCCTGGAGCTCCGGCGACCAGCTGAATGCCGCGGTCGGTCCAAGATCTGTGACCGTGATTTCATTGGTCACCGTATCGGTGGAGCCGTCGTCGTCGGTGACCCTCAGCGTGACCGCATAGATGCCGTCATCCAGGAAAGTAAACTCTGGATTTGGATCAGTACTGGACCCCATTCCACCAAAGTCCCAGGCCCAGGCGACAATCGCATCCGGCGAAGAAGTAGACTCGTCTGTAAAGGCCACCGCCGCTCCTTCGGCCTGGGGCTCCGGTAACCAGCTGAATGCCGCGGTCGGTTCAAGATCCGTGATCGTGACATCATGTGCCACCGTGTCGGTGGAGCCGTCGTCATCGGTCACCGTCAGCGTAACCGTGTAGCTGCCGTTATCTATAAAGGTGAAGACAGGATCCTGTTCGGTGCTGGTTCCCAATCCGTCAAAGTCCCAGGACCAGGCAACGATCGCATCCGGCGAAGAGGTAGATTCGTCGGTCAACGACACCGCCGATCCTTCGGCCTGCGGCTCGGGCGACCAGCTGAACGCTGCCGTCGGTCCAAGATCTGTAACCGTGATTTCATTGGTCACCGTGTCGGTGGAACCGTCATCATCCGTTACTGTCAGCGCAATCGTATAGATGCCGTTATCGGGGAAGGTAAAGAAGGGTTCCTGGTCGGTGCTGGTCCCCAAACCGCCAAAGTCCCAGGACCAAGAAACAATCGCATCCGGTGAAGAAGTGGATTCGTCGGTAAATGCCACCGCCGCACCTTCGGCCTGGGGTTCGGGCGACCATGTAAATGCCGCTGTCGGCCCAAGATCTGTAATCGTGACTTCGTGCGCCACCGTGTCGGTGGATCCGTCGTCGTCGGTCACCGTCAGCGTAACCACATAGATGCCGTCATCCATAAAGGTGAAGACGGGACTCTGCTCGGTGCTGTACCCTAAACCACCAAAGTCCCAGGACCAGGAGACGATCACATCGGGTGCAGAGGTGGACTCGTCGACAAAAGCGACCGCCGAACCTTCGGTCTGGGACTCCGGCAACCAGGTGAACGCGGCTGTGGGACCAAGATCTGTGACCGTGATTTCATTGGTCACCGTGTCGGTGGAACCGTCATCATCCGTTACTGTCAGCGCAATCGTATAGATGCCGTCATCCAGGAAAGTAAAGACGGGATTTGGATCAGTACTGGTTCCTAATCCGCCAAAGTCCCAGGACCATGCGACGATTGCATCCGGAGAAGAAGTAGATTCGTCTACAAAAGCCACCGCCGCACCTTCGGCCTGGGGTTCGGGCGACCATGTAAATGCCGCTGTCGGCCCAAGATCTGTGATCGTGACTTCGTGCGCCACCGTGTCGGTGGATCCGTCGTCGTCGGTCACCGTCAGCGTAACCGCATAGATGCCGTCATCCATAAAGGTGAAGACGGGACTCTGCTCGGTGCTGTACCCTAAACCACCAAAGTCCCAGGTCCATGCAACGATCGCATCGGGCGAAGAAGTGGACTCGTCGGCAAAGGCCACCGCTGAACCTTCGGCCTGGGGTTCGGGCGACCAGGTAAATGCGGCGGTCGGTCCAATATCCGTGACCGTGATATCGCTGGTCACTGTGTTGGTGGAACCGTCGTCGTCGGCGACCGTCAGGCTGACCGAATAGATGCCGTTATCTATAAAGGTAAACTCTGGATTTTGAAAATTACTGGACCCCAAGCCGCCAAAGTCCCACGACCATGCGACGATCGCATCCGGTGAAGAGGTAGATTCGTCTACAAAGGCCACTTCCGAACCTTCGGCCTGGGGCTCCGGTGACCAGCTGAACGCGGCGGTCGGCCCAAGATCTGTGATCGTGACATCGTGCGCCACCGTATCGGTGGAACCGTCATCGTCTGTCACCGTCAGCGTAACCGCATAGGTGCCGTTATCTATAAAGGTGAAGGCGGGACTCTGTTCGGTGCTGGATCCCAAACCGCCAAAGTCCCAGGACCAAGAAACAATCGCATCCGGTGAAGAAGTGGATTCGTCGGTAAATGCCACTGCCGATCCTTCGGTCTGGGGTTCGGGCGACCAGGTAAACGCGGCGGTGGGTCCAAGATCTTCGACAGTCACCTCTACGGTATCAGTGCCCACTCCGTCGTCATCGTCGGTGACCGTCACAGTAACCGCGTACAGGCCATCTTCGATGTAGAAATGGCTCAGATCGAAGGCCCCGTCCTGATTCAGTGGTAGCGGCTGAACGCCGGTGTCGTCCCCGTAGTCCACCGTCGCCGTCCAGGTGTCGGCACCTGGATCACTAAAGCTGCCGCTACGGGAAAAAGTGCTGCCCTCGTCGATGGTCTCATCCGCACCCGCGTCCACCACCGGGACCGCGTTGTTGACTACCAGTTCGAACGTGGTTTCAGTGAATGCATCGCTACTATCGGTGGCTGTAATCGTGACGGTTTGGCTGGCATCCGGGCCGTCGGTCGTATCGAAGGTCCAGCTCCAGGTGCCGGCAGCATCGTCCTGGGTGATCGTGCCCACCGAAGCAGTAATGGTCACGTCGTCCCCATTCACATCGGCGAAGGTGCCGGTGTTGGCGGCCGTCTGAGCCTCTTCAACCGTCACAGCAGCGTGCTCCGCCGCGATTGTGGGCGGTAGGTTCGACAGGTCCTTCGTTACCGTGACCAGTACTGCGTTGGACTCATAACCGTCGTTATCGCGCACCGTGTAGCGGAAGGTATCAGGGCCGACGAAGTCATCCGACGGAGTATACGTCACCGTCCCGGTCTGCTCGTCTACCGTCACAACACCCTGCTCGGGACCGCTGTCAGGCACGATCTGAACCGTAGTCGGATCGATTGTGCCGTCAAAGTCGAAGTCATTGGCAAGGACGTCAATTTCGACCGCCTTCCCAACGCGTTCCTCTGCATGGTCATCTGCGGCAATGGGCGGAACAGGTCCCTCGCCGATGATCACGGCGTTATCGAGAACGACGCTGCTGTCGATATGACCGAAACCCAGCAGATCGAAGCACAGGGTCGCCACAGTGCCGCCCGGGACACCGCTCAGATCGACCGCTATCAACACGGGTTCGGACCAGGACAGCACGTCCCCGGAATTGCCCAGATCCGGTACCGACACGAGTGTGCCGGCATACGTACTGCCGTCTGCCTGGATGTTCAGGAAGGCGTCGGTGTCGGTCAGGCCCACCGCCGTGCCAACCAGGGAGGTTTGGGTCTCCGCATCGATCAGCGCCGCTTCGAAGGCATCCGGTGGCTGACCCGTGCTGCTGCCCAGGTCGATCCCCACGACGGCAAACAGCAGCGTCTGGGCCCCATCGGGCACGATGAAGGTCTGGCATAACCCGCTGAAGAGGTGGTCATCCTCAACCAACACACCCTGACCGTTTTCGATTGCCGAAGAACCGCGAAGTTCCCAGGCAAAGCCGGGGTTGGCGGGGTCGTCGATGGTAAAGGTGCCGTTGGTGATGCCGATGGACAGGTCATCCTCATTGTAGGTGCCTTGATTCAGCACTTCCCGTGATTCGCCGGCACCTGTGCCCTGGGCGAGGTCCAGCGAAGACGGCAACCGGCGCACCCCGGCCGGCAGGATGCCCGTCATGAGACGCGAAGGATCGATCCCGGCCGGCACGTCCGGCAGACCCATGATGTGGCCCATCTCGTGCATCAGTACGGTCAGGAGGTCGATCTTGCCGACGGCCGGACTATTCGCATTGGCGCGCATCTCCCAGTCGTAAATGACATTCTGGAATTCGTTATCGTCCCAAGGTGTCTTATCGATAAACCAGCCGTGGCCGGCGGCATTGTCATCCAGTGTGATTAGATTAGCCCTGGTTCGGGCCAGCGTCTGGTCTGGGAGATCACTAATCTCCAACCGTACATTCTGCAGATTCAAAGAATGCTCATCAACTATATTTACTGTTTTCCAGTGAGCAACGGCGTCGCCTGTAATCGCAGCAATTCTGTCCGTTTCCAGCAGCTCATTACTCAGTTCCCCTTCAACGTATCCCTCAGCCATTAAAGCTTCGTCAAACTGCGGCCAGTCGCCCGTGGTCCAGACTGCCTGAGCGTGGGTTAGATCACTATCATCGATCGTGCTATCTGTTGAGTCCGCGCTCGAGATCGGTGAAGATTGGCCAGAGGGCGGGGTGATCCCGCGTGCCGCAGAGATGATCTGGACGTCGAGTTGCGAAGGCAGGCGGCGAATCGAAGGAGTCAACTCAGCACCCATCAGGTCGTTGGGGTACTTATTGCCATCCAGGTGCTCTCCGTCGGGGCTAAGGGTGGCCCCGAAATCCGGAGTCACGAACTGTTGGGTGTCGCCGATCGTCTCGACATGGCTTGCGAAGCCCGCCAAATAAGGCGTGAACCCAGCGAGATGACCAATCTCGTGCAGCAGCACTGTCAGCAGGTCGTATTTGTCGGCTGCTGGAGAACCAGGCGCAGCCTGGAATGCCGTGTCGTCGAGAACCAGTGATAACTCGGAAGTATCGAAGGGTGTAGGATCGACGAACCAGCCGACACCTGCGGCATTGGTGTCAAGGATGATGGTGCCAGCGGATGGATTACCGCTGGGGTCCAACGTGGTGGTGTGGGTCTCGCCGAGCTGACTACCAGGCAGATCCTCGAATGCCAGGGTGAGAGTGAAAGGCGCGAGACCCGAGACAAGCCCTGACCACGTTGCCAAGGCTGTTGTTGGAATGGTATCCGGCGACAACAGTGCAATGATACTTGCGTCGCCGGCCGACACCGGATCCGGTTCTTGCCATACAGATCCAACCAGTTTTGCTAAATTCCTTGAAAGTCCGGCGATATTTCGTAATTCTGTTTCGAGCGCGACAACAATGAGGGCTTTCTTGTTTTCAACTATAGGAAAACCTATACTCTCTAGATAATCAATCATCGCATGAAACTTTTCATGTATTGTTTCAACTCTCACCGCATCCACTCCCGACATAGGCCGAAAGTCCGATTCTTTTCCAAAGTCATAGAGCGAGCGTTGTTCTGCCTTCTTAACCAATGCCTCATCCATGACGATTTGATCGTTCACGAGCCTACGTGTAGGATTGGCTTGAGTGAGCGTCGGATCTGTCGTATCTCGGTTAGCCCAACCACCTTTCTCTTCCGCGAGAGCGAGTGCCTTCTTCCTATACGCGATCTCAAAGTTCAACCGTGAAAGCTGGTCGCGCACGTTCCCTGGCGTGAACTCACCTGCCTTCACGGCGATCGGTTGGGTTAATTCAAATGCACTTTGTAAAGTTTCAGAAGGATCACCACCACGACCACCGCCACCACCACGCCCCCTCGGCGATGTCGGTAGTTCGGAGGGAGGCAAGGCATTTCGAGCGCCGAAGCTGGGTGAGGCTGGGTTCTCCCCGACGACTCTTGGCGTGGGCGCCTCGCCGGAGGTTACTGCGGGCTGGGCTGCCTGGCCGAAAATGGCGCCGGATTCGGCTGCCGAGGCTGCAGTGGCTCGGGCCCTGGCCGCGTAACTGTCCATGAGGATTCCCTTGGCGCCCCCGGCCACGCCGCCGATGCCCGCCCCAAACACGAGGCCCCACTTGGCCGCCTGCCCGAATTCTGCGGCGTTGAACTGCTGCCGCATGCCGGCGCCAATATCAATTCCCTGCTCCGCCGCATTCAAGCCGGCGCCAATGGCCGCACCGACCAATCCTCCCTTAGCCGCACCGGCGATTCCTTGCTTAACTGTATGCGCTCCGGCAGTTTTCAGTCCACTCCATGCGACGCTGAGGCCGGCCTTCACTCCTATTTTGGCCGCCGCAGCTCCCCCACCGACCCCTGCGGTCGCGGCTTCTAAAAGGGAAAGTGAGGCGTGACCCACAGTTCCGCTCCAGTATTCCAGGTCCGAGATTTTCCCCTTTTCCCTGGCCTCGAAAATACGGTCATGTTTGGAGACGAAACCTTTCTGTGTGAAGATGTAGGGAATGAAACCAACTGTGGCCGCGTCCCAAAGGTTGTAACCAATGTCCTTAAAAATGAGACCCACGTTACTCAAGAACCCACCCTTCTCTAATGTCTCCCGATAGGACTTTTCGTCGAGACCCATTAACTGCCGATTCGACTCGGCCTCGTAGCCGGTCGGATCGACGTAGGTTAACGGATTCGCGTGGGCATAAAGATAGCGGTGGAGGCTCGGAGGGTTGTCGACCTGACCTAGGTAGGAATCCTGGCTGATGAATGCCCCGATATCCGAGTCATAATAACGCGCCTTGAAGTAATACAGTCCCGTCTCGGGGTCGTATTCATGACCAGTGTAGGTCTTCGGGTTGTCGGAGGATCCGACCATCTGTCGGAAGTTGCCCCAGGCATCATATTGGTAGCTGACCTGGAGGGCGCCGGTGTCGGCCGTCAAGTTAACGACGCTGTTTAGGCCGTCACAGGCATAGAACTGGCTGGTTCGTGTCGGTCCTGAGGGTCCGGGGTCTACGTCGACCCGGGAGAGAAGCCGATCCCCATAGTCGTACTTGATCCGGGTCTGGCCGGCTGTGTCGTATTCAAGCAGTGTCGAGCGGTCGTCGTACAGGTAGCGCGTCTCGCCGGCAGCGTCGATCTTTTTCACCCGCATCCTGGCGTGATCGTAGTCGAACTTTACCGGCGAACCATTACCATCCGTCGTCGCTACCAACTGGTCGCGAATGCTATACGCATAGGGGATGGTGACGGACGGGCTGACAACGACGACCAGCGGATTCCCGTTGGCATCGTACGTAAAGGCGAGACTCTGCGACTGGTTGACATTGTCGGTGACGCTCCACAGCCGGTTGACCCGGTCGTAGGCGTAGGTCCGGTCGAAGGACTGTGACGGATCGGTTGGATCCGTGCCTTTCTCGGTGAGCCGGTTGCCGTTCTTCGAGTAGGTATAGCTGACGTCGCCGCCAAGGCCGGTGGCACCGTAGGTCACACGGGTCAGGCGATTGAGTCGGTCATACTCGTATGTCGTTGTCTCGGGCATACCGCCGTTGATATCGTATTGGGTCTCGACCTGACTTTTCCGGTTGCTGTTGGCATCGTAGCTGTACTGGTAACTTGAAAGGGCCTGAGAAGCGCCGTCGTGATTGACGATACTGAGCAGTCGATCGGCGCGATCGTACGACGGATAGGACGCGACCGTTCCGTTGGGATAGGCGATTGACTTGAGAAGGCTATCGGGAAAGTAGGCGTAGGTCGTTGTTCCCGCCTCGGTGGTGGCCGTATCCAACCGGTTCCTCTCGTCGTAGGTGTAGGTGGTTGTGATGCCGTCCGGGTCGGTCACCGAGAGACGATTCCCCTGCTTGTCGTAGGTATAGCTGATGATCTTACCGTCGTAGTTTTTGGCCTCCACCAGGCGGTCCAACTGGTCGTAGTCGTAAATGTACGACTCGGTGACGTTCGCTCCATCGACACGCTTGACCTCAATAACGGAGATTAGATTGCTGTTGTCGTCGTATCCATAAGCGATGGAGTGCGGCTGATAATCGAGATCGGGATCGACATGGTTCGAGTAGACTCTCTTCTCAAGCCGGTCAAGGTAGTCGTAGGCCAGATCAACCCGCTGGCCCTCGGGGTCGACAATCAGGGTCTGGTTGCCGACATCATCGTAGTCATAGTGGGTGTGGAGGGCCGTAGATAGACTGCCGCCCGGATTCGATCCGGCCTGTGTAGTCGCCGTAATCTGGCCGGGGGTCAGGTGTTGGTAGGTATCGGTCAGGCGGTTCAGGACATCGTACGCGTAGGTGACCAGGTTGCCGTTGGCGTCTTGCTGGGCGACCCGGTTGCGGTTCGCGTCATAGAGATAGCTGGTCACGCCGCCGGCGCCTCCGCGGGTTTCGTCCACTGAGAGCAACGTGTTGAATTCGTCATAGGTATAGGTGGTCGTGTGGTCCGGGCCCGCCGGCTCGGTCATCGACAGGAGGTTGTTGCTGCCGTCGTAGGAGGTGTAGAGCGTCGCGTTCCCCTCGCCGTCAACGGCCTTAGTCCAGCGATACAGGGCGTCGTAGGTGTAGGTCATGTCGGCGGTAGCACCGGTCGCGCGTGCATCCTTGACCGTGAGCAGATTGCCGACGTCGTCATAGGTGTATTTGGTAGTGGCCTCGACGGATGAGCCAAACCCCGTGATCATCTCGACCTGGCGATTGGCCCCGTCGTAAAGGAACTTGGTCTCGTTCCCTTCTGCATCGCGGACGAAGGTCTTATTGCTGTTGCCGTCGTACTCGGTCTCCAGCAGGACTATCTGGGTAGTCCCATAGTCCGCAGCCAAGCCGGGATCCTTGCGGCTCACTCGGACTCGCCGGCCGAGTGAATCATTCTGAACGATGGTCTCGATACCGCGGCGATCGGTCGTGATCACCCGGTTGCGATCATCCTGATAGTCCACCGACATGGTGGTTCGGGTTGTTGTTGGGTCGCCCTCCTCCGTCAGGATCAGTCGGTTCAGGTCATCGTAGTCATACATGGTGTGGCGCCCGAGCCTGTCGATTCTCTCGATCAAGTTGACGCCATCGTAGATGAAGTAGTCCGTGTGGCTTAACGCATCGGTCGTGCTCTCCACGCGGCCGAGCTTGTCGTACTGATGGACGGTCGGATTTCCTTTCGCGTCCTCGATGGTCACCTTGAGGTTGGCGTCGTCATAGGTGTAGACCGCTGTTGCGAGCCATTGACCGCCGCCGGAAATGTCCTCGCGGACCCTCTCCTCAATGGGTCGATTAAGCTCATCGTAGTCGGTCTGAAAGACGATGCCGCGTCGATCGGTCTGCTTGATCAGGTTGCCAACGCCATCGTAAAAGTACGTTTCAAAGTACCCCTGTTGGTAATCGGCGCGGATCATCCGGTTGAGCCCGTCATACGTATACTCGACATCCTTGTCGCCGTTTTGGGGATCCTGGATCGTCTTCAGGTTTCCGTTTCCGTCATAGGAGTACACGGTGGTCAGATTCAGCCCCTGGGGATCCTGAGAACGCTGGCGGACGCGGTCAAGCCCGTCGCGAAGCTCTTCGATCTCGAATCCCCGCGGGTCGGTGATCACGATCCGGTTTTGGGTGTCGTCGTATAACGTGGTTGTCGTGTAGACGACCGGGGACGTGTTCGAGTCGGTGGGGTCGCCGAAGACTTTTTGATTCACCTTCGTGGGGCGGCCCAATCCATCCTGGATTTCGACCCCGTTGTCGTAGGTAACCTCATACGTGAACTGACTACCGGTCCGGTGCTCCGCCTTCACGACATTGCCGCTCTTGTCGTACGTGTACTCCACAGAGTTGTCGAGCGCGTCGGTCTCCTTCTTCAGGCGGTAGACCTTGTCATAGGAGTAGGTCATGGGGTTTCCGTTGGCGTCGGTCTCCCGGACCTTATTCCCGACCAGGTTGTAGCGAGTCTCGACGACGGCGTTGGGGAACGGAAGGATGGTCTTGACCGGCCGGTGGAGCCGGTCGTAGATGTACTCCGTCTTGTTTGCGAAATTGTCGATGGCGAACAGCTGGTTGTCCTCGGTGTCGTAGCCGAGTTGCCAGGTTTCGAGGGCCTGACCCACCGTGAGTTCGATTTTGGTGTTCCGATTCAGAGCGTCGAATATGAAAGTTCGCACCACGCTGCGAGGATCGGTCTCCTGGATGATGTTGCCGTTCTCGTCGTAGGCGTACCGGGTGATCAGATCCGTCGTTGACCCATCAGCAGCGGTCACACCCTTTTCGGTGCTCGTGACGGGGCGGTTTCCCGTGTCATACTGGTATGAAGTTTCCTGGCCGAGTCCATCGGTCATGGTTATGACCTCGCCGCCCGGCTTGTACTGATAGGTGGTCTGCTCAGGAGCCTGGTTGAACAGGTCGTCGTAGCGCGTCTCGCGGATCTTCCGATCGAGCGTATCATATGCGTACTCGACGCGGTGGCCGAACGTGTCAGTCTGGGTCAGGAGCCGGCCGCGAGCATCGAAGGCCCGTGTTGTCATGTTCCCCTCGGGGTCCATGATCTGCGTGGCGTTGCCGTAGGGGTCGTACGCCGTGTATTTCGTCACCTTTCCGCGCGGGTCCGTCTGCGTGAGCAGATCGCCCTTCGTGTCGTAGGCAAATTTTGTCGTTTCGCCCGCCGCGTTGATCACCGCGACCATGTTCCCGGTCCTGCCGGTCGGTGCCGGGTAGGAGACGCCGGCAGCAACACCGGTCGGGCTGTCGTAGACGTAATAGGCCGAGTTTCCCTCCGCGTCGGTCTTGCTGGTCGTCTTGCTGAACAGCGGGTCGTAGGTGTAGGTGGTAACGATCTGGTTGACTGCGGAGCCGCTCGCATCCACCACCGGGACGTGGAACGGGTCGGAGCCACCGGTGAACGTTACCGTTTCTTGAGTGAGGTTGCCGAGTTCGTCGTACTTATAGGCCCTGTGCAGACCGAGGGAGTCCGTCTGCGAAACGAGCTGAATGTCGATTCCCGAACCCGGGATCGAGTTGGGCTTGGGTGAATCCGGGGTCGCCCATTCCATCGTTGTGACCTTGCCCAGCGGAGCTTCAATCTTCACCGTGGCGCCGTAGTCGTTGAGGGTGTAGACCGTGGGCGGGATCGGCCGGGGGTCCTGCACGATCCGTTTGTTGGGCGTTCCGGGCGTTGTACTAATGTTATAGGTGAATGTTGTGGTAGAGAAAGCATTGCCGCCGGTGCGCCCTCCCGGCTCGATCACCTTGTTCACAAACTCATCGGCCCGGATCCCGAAGGCCGCGGGCAGTCCGGGGTAGGAGAAGATCGCCTTCCCTGTATCCGCCAGGTACTTGTAGGTCGTTACGTTCCCGTTGGGGTCGGTGTACGAGAGCATGTTGTGGCCGGAATCATCAAACCCGGGTGTGTACGTGTATTTCTCGACCCGCTTATCCCGAGAGACCTGGATCAGGTTGCCTACCGAGTCGTACTCGTATCGGACGTCCAATCCGTGGAGATCGAAACTGATTGGATCATACCCAGTCAGGCGCGTGATCCTCTTCCGGCGGAAGATATCGGGAGGGTCCTTCTGATTGTTCTTTTCCCAACGATACGTATCCGTGTTCGAGTCGAATACTGCCGAGTAGTCCAGGATGAGGGCCCGTCCCGAGGATTCCTCAATCAGGTCGAGCGTATCCGGGTCGCTGTCGACATATGGCAGAAGTAGCCCCGGAAGGTTTTTCACCGCAGGATCATTCGTGTCGTAGTAGAGGTTGATGCGATTTCCGTTGGGCTCCTCGATGAACCTGAGCGTATAGATTTTATCGGAGGATGCGCTGTTGGGGTTGGATGGCGGCTGCAGCTCGAAGTGATATCGGACATGGCTCTTGGTGTAGAAGTCATAGCTGTTGGGGTCGCTCTGGGGATCGGGCTGGACCAGGGTCGAGTGATAGCCGATCTGAGGATCGTAGAACTTGGCGGTCGCCGGTAGCCCGAAGAGGGCCGCCTTGGCCGCATTGCTTTGACCGCCCCCGTCGAAGCGGTTGCCGGTACCTTCTCCGCCGATGACCGTAAGGCCGCCGCAGCTGTGGGCGATCAGCCGAACGTTGTAGCTAAAGGTCCATCCCGCACCCATTGGGCTGTCGCTCGAACTGCCCAAGCTGGAGTACGTGCGGGTGAAGTCGAGCGACATGCCACGGCCGGGGACGATCACATCTTGAGAGGTTCGGATGAGGTGGCCGTCCCAGATATCCACGCCCTTGATGATCGTATGGGCGAGCGGGAGATTAGAGTTGATCTCGACGTCGTGGTCGATCCAACCGGTGTCCTTTGCCACCTGCCCATCGTCGCCGACGGCGACGAGCGTGTAGGAGTAGCGCCCCGGTTGGCTCAGCTTTCCGCTGGCGGTGAGGATGAAACGGTATTTGCCCGGAAAAAGAAGAACATCTTGGAACACGCCATTGCTCGGGCCCTGTCCATCGGTGATGTTGGTCACACCCTGAGCGGGCTCCCCGGAAGAAGAATCGCCGTCGATGTACAGGCTGACCTTGGCCCGATCGTTCAGCACGAAGGTAAAGTCTCCGCCCGACGTGCAGACATGGCCGTTGACCGCATCGATCCGGGTCCTGATGATCGTGTCGAGGCTGTCGATGCCCGGGACGAACTTGGGGGGGATGAGTTCGATCACGCCCAGGGGGGCGCTGTCGATCTTCAGCGGCCCAGGGGTCCAGACCGACAGGCCCGTGGGCAAATTCCCGGTGTGAATACCATCTCGGACGAGTGGAGGCAGAGTAGCGTTATTCCCGCCGCAGTCCAGCACATCGATCGGGGCGTTCCGCAGGTTGCGCAATTCATCTAGCCCCTGACCCGGCAATGCCAGACACTCATTGATCTCCTCGATCAGCCGATTCACGTCGAATACCAAAATGTCTCCGACGCCGCGATACGACACGTACAGCAATCGCTCATCTGCAGTCAATGCGACGCTGTCGGCAAAGCCAAAAGGAATGGGTGTCGTTACGGCCACGACCGATGGATTCGGACCGAACGGGTCTTTGACAATTCCAATCTTGGCACCGCGTACCGACAACGGGTTGGAGTAAAACGGGTAGGCATAGTCTGCAACAAAGGCATACCCCTTGTCACGAGTGACCGCTAAACCCGCCGCGTTATGCAGGTCCAACTCAAAGTTGGATATACGCCAGTCTGTCTTGTGTTCCAGCGGAATGAAGCCCAAATGGGCATCGAAGGACTCCGGCGCGTCATTGGTTACCTCAAGTGCCCAAAGGCCCATCGCCTCGAGTGTGTTCAGATCACCGTCTATCCCCGTAACGCCACGCACGTGCGAGATTGCCAGCATTTTGTCAGGATCATCCGTCGCTACGATTTTGTACGGTTCCATGCCTGCCTGGAAACTGGCGATCTCTTCCCTCCATTGATTGGGGTTGCTTCCCGCGATTTTTGGCTTATCGGCAGGATCGATATTTACTACCACGATCCTGCCCGTTTCGTCCGGCTTTGATTGATCTATCCAAGGTTTTGTGCCGGAATATACCATCGTGCGGGGTTCGGTCACGTACAGTCGTCGACCATCGGCGTTGACTGCCATCCCGTGCAGGATCCATGCCTCGGATGTGTACGGCGTCTTCGGGTCTCGTTCACTTTCCTTTTTTAGAACAATCGTATCCACGTGTTTGTGGAACGTTTCCGAATCGGGGCTGATGTCGATGACATAAATCCGCTTGTAACTTCCAGCCAGGTACAAAAGGTCATTGAACGGATCGACAGTGATCGAGGAAGCGCCGCCGGGCGACTTGATGATATCCATCTCGGGAGTGAGGTGATTGACATCGACTTGTCGCAAGGTCATTGCATCCAAGACAGCCACGCCGCCGGGTACCAGTGCGTACACGCGAGTCCGATCGCTCGTCACGGCTGTCTGTATGGCCGGTACAGCCATATCATTTGCCTTCACATCGATGAGTTCCCGCACATGACCACCAACCGTGATGTTGTAATCGGAGATTTGCTCGGACGACGGAGGTTCAATTGCCACGACTTGACCGTTGTACAGCCCTGCGAAAACTAAATCGGAATCACTGCCGTAAATTCGTACCGAATTGCTCTTGACCGAACTCAAAGTGAAGTTGGTTCCGATGCTGACATTCTTGGGTGCCGGGCGCTCGATATAGATCTCGCTAAGACCAAGGATCACTTCCTTTGGGACTTTAACTTTGATTGAAATCTTGTCGCCAACTTGCGAAAGAAGTTCGACGTCCTGGCCTTTAGCGATCGCATCACTGCTTCCTTGCTTGAAGTGTATTTTCAAATCGGAAATCTTCGAACCATTGGGCGGAGGCGCACCGGCCGGAGGATCGGCTAGAAAGTCTCTCCCTTCCAGTTCAATGAACGGCTCTTCGTCAACAATCCCAAAGTCGACCGATTCGATAAAGGGGTCGTTTGGAATCGCCGAAAGAGGTTGAGCTGATATGATGGCGGTACCGACGTTGGCACCCGGCTGGCGATAAACCACAACTTGCTGGAATGCAGGCGCGATATTCTTTGCGAACCACAGACTGACCTCATACGTTTGGAACGGGGCGCCCTGTTGCCAGAGCGTGTTCATCGTCCTTATGTCGCAACCCAAGTCGATCAATTCGTTAATAGCGGCAGTCGTTGCACCCAGGTGGATCTTCTCCTTTACCGACTTGGGCAGATCCTGCTGAAAACCTGCGTTTAAACTGTAAACACCGCAATTGGCGACACGGTTGTCAAGGGTACTGACAATTCTCCACGGGCTTCCCAGTTGTCCCGCGCCAGACGTTAATGTTGCCATAATACCCGCGACGCCAAAGAATCCGTATTGCGCGAGGGCTCTCGGCAAATTGAATTTCAACTTGAACGTGTTGACTTTCGGGATGGATTCAGCGACCAAGACTTTTCCACGGGTGGTCAATCCGGGCCACGGAGGACTGGTCGTGTGAATGTATCCGTCATTGGAGACGATGCCTTCGTCCAACAATATCCAACTCGGTTCCAGTTCTCCCTGCGCATTGGGAACCTCTGCGTAACGGAAGAAGTAAACGCTTTCGCCGGCGGGGAGGTTTCCGGCGGGGACCGTAACTTGAATGGGATAAGCGAATCGCTCTACTCCGACATCGAGGTCAAACGCCCCAACAAAGGCGAAGTCAGCCGGAACATCCAACGGCAATTCGTTTTCCACCAGTCCGGAGACAGACACCATAGTCTCGTCTGAAAGTCCGCCCGGCGGCACGGATATGGCGTAGCCGTCCGTGCTTTGCACGATCGCACCCGCTTCACCGATCATGACCTCACCGAACCGTGGTGTCGTGACGCGCACCAATGCGTGAGCCTCGGCCGGACCGTGCAAGACCGCCACCGTTGCTTCACCAGATCCGACAGCTTGAATCCGGCCTCCTTCAGTGACAGTCACGACGCCTTCGTTCGAGCTGACGTAAATCGTGCCGGCATCCGCGCCAGTAATATCGTGGTCGTCTCGCAGACGAACCAGCAGTTGCCGGAAACCGTCGTCTTCCGGCAAGGTCACGAGGAAGGGATAGACGTTCAAGCCGTACGTAGACGCAAGACGGTCGAGTTCACTATCGGGAGAGCCCACGATGACAGCGGTCGCGTCATGGATCTCACCGTGTGACACGATGACTCCCGTCGTGCCGTCGGCAATGGTAATGGTGCGGCCGAGTGTGCTTTCGCCGGGCTCCAGGCGCTGGTCTGCCGGCAGGCTCCCGGAGAGGTCAAGGAACCAGCGTCCGTCGGCCGCCCGGCCGATGGTGTCCTGCGGGGCCGACATGTTCCCCAGGGCGGGATCCAGCACGAGTATCAAGGGCAGCAACAGATCGTTGGGACCAATGTTCGTGATCGTCACGTCGTAGGAAACGGTATCCGTGCCCCGGTCCGAACGCGCCAGGACGAACTCGATATCCGTCAGCGCGGACAGATCCGAGACAGCGGTAAACCGGGTAACGTGGGGCTGGGACATGGACTGGCCATCGATACTCGAGACGGACCCGGACACCGTGAGCTCATAGCCATGGGCGTCCAGGGCGGCGAAGGTCAGGCGTAAGGTGCGTGTATCGACGTCGTAGCGGGCATCCAGCACCGGCTTGGGACCGGTGTCATCACCGGCAAGCACGTAATTTGCGGGGTTGATCACCGACGTTGGATCGTCAGGGTCGCCTGCAACCATGTCCGTGTCGAAGGTGACGGTCACCTCCGGCCATGGCAACGCCACGATCGCGTCCGGGGGCGGGTTGGTCGCAATGACAATCGGCGCGATCACGGGCTTGAGCACATCGACCTGTTCGGACTGGCTGAGCAGCACGCGGCCGTCGCTGGTGGTGACGGCCACGTCGCCGCGCGACCCGCCGCGGGCGACCGCGATGGTGCGCAGGGTTGCCAGATCGACCATGGTCAGGTCGCTGCCGCCGCCGGTCACCTCGCCCGTGTCGAGCCGTGGTGCCGTGTTGTGGGAGACGAACAGCAGCCCTTCCAGTTGAGTGCCAGCCCGGCCAAAAGCAATCGAGTCGATATCCGAATCGAACCTCAGGATCGTCTCGGCGCGGGCGCGCTCGGTGAATCGGATCACCTGTTCCCGGTCGGGCCAGGTGGTGGCCCACAGCCGGCCGTCGTCGTCGAACGCCAGGCACCCGACCCGGAGGTCCAGGTCGCGGCTGTAATGGGTAAAGGTCTGGGTGGCCGGATCGAAAATTTCGACGCCCTTGCCGGAGGACACGTAAATCAACCCGGTATCCGGCTCGATGGCCAGGGCGATGGTCAGCCCGTCGCCGAAGCTGTTGACGATCGCGCCGGTTTCGGAATCGAGCTGCAGCAGCGGGCCGCCGCCGGTGGTGGCCCAGAGGTTGCCGTCGTCGTCAAAGGCGAGATTGAAGACGGGGTGTTCCAGTTCGACCCACGGTTCGGTTGCCTCGCCCCCTTCGGGGTCGAATCGGAACAGGGAGCTTCGTTTCTGTCCCCCGCTGATGATGATCGTATCGTCCGGCGCTTCGGCAATCGCCATTGGGCCGATGCCGGCGTTGCTTTGCGCGATGCCGGTGGCAAACGAACGGGCGACGAAGGGTCGCAGGACCACATCGAATACCGGTGGGCGACTGGCCGGTTCGGCGGCGGGGATGCCCTGCTCGGTTTCCAGGAAGAGCCGGTTTGTGGCCGGGTCGGGACTGGGCGCGGGTGCGATGCCGAAGTTGGGCGGTGTCGTCTCCCGGCTGGGTGCGGCACCCAGGTTGACCGTCGACCCGTCGGATGGTCCGGTGAACCCGAAGGTTGGCGGCTCGCGATTGCCGGCCATGTCGGTCGCCAGTGCGAGGAACTCGTAACTATGGCCGGCCTCCCCCTCGAAGACCTCCGAGCCCGCCGAGGCTTCGACACGCCGCTGCCAGATACGGAAGTCGCCGCCGTCGACGGCCACGTAGATCGTCACGTGGCGAAAGCCGGACCCGCCCACGTCGTCGGTCACATTCCACGAGACCGTGTAATCGTCGCTTTGTTCCGAAAGCTGGGACACGGTCAACCGGGTTGTCGGTGCGACCGCATCGACAACCTGAATCAGCTCGAGGGTGTCCTGGGGTGGCGCGTTGTTGAACAAGACACGTGCCTGTGCGGCCACTTCGGCCCCGGTTGCCGCGTCATCCTTTGCCCGGACCGTATAGCTGACAAAGCCGGCCCCTTGGTTCAGCTCGGCATTGGGCGGCAGCAACCCCTTGTTGGGATCCCGGCACAATTCTCCTGTCAACGGGTCGATGGCCTCGAGCAGCCACGTCGCCGTGCGGGTGTCGATGTCGATTCCGGCGCTGACCCGCAACACCAGCCCCAATGCCTCGGTGAAATCGAACTCACCCTGGAACAAGGCCCGATCCTGCGGGATGTGAACGTGGATGTCACCGACTTCCAGGTCACCCAGGCGGAACGAATGGGGATCCAAATCCTCATCCAGCTCGGTGACCACACGGATCTCGGCGGTATGCGTGGATGCGGTCGCGGGATTCTCGAACTGGATCGTGTAGGGGAGCGGGTGGCCCATGGGCACCATGCCGCCGGAGTCGCCCGTGATGGGACCCGTCACCGAGGCCAGGCGGTCCGATTCGGCGCCGCCCTCCAGATATGCCGAAAGGTCCAGAGGATGCGTGGAACCGTCCCCCCCTTGAATCAGGGCATTGAGGCCGCCGCCGGTGGTAAAGTCGATCTGGAACTCGGGGGGCAGGCCGCCGCCGCGACGTTCAACTGGAATCCACGGGGCATAAACGCGGAACGTCTCGAAATGCGTCGGCTGCGACAGCCCCAGATCCGCCTGCTCGAAGTCGGGAAGTGCCGGAACCGGAAGATTGTAAATGTCCTTTCCTTCACAAGCGTCCTTTCTTAATGAGTAGAATTCCACCGGGGCGAGCAGGTCGGGATCGTGGCCGTACCAGCCGCGGACCTGTTCGAAAAACTCGACCAGATTCCCGGATGTTCGGATCTCACTGCCGGCCGGTCCCACCAGGATGCCGCCAGCCAGGGTGGCCAGCAAACTGACCAGGTGGGCCTGCTCGCGGACGGGCGGAGCCTCCCCTTCAGGGCGCAGCAATCCGGCCTGTTCGATCGACGCGATATACAGGTCTCCCCAAACCTGCGCGTCGGCCGCCAGCACCAGCAGCGTCGACGACGCGTTTTCGTCGACCAGGATCGCCTGCCGCAGCCGCTCGGCCTCGGATCGCTGGTGCGCCATAAACTCCTCATGGGTCATGGCCGTCGCTTCGGCAAATACGTGGAACTCGAAAGGAATAAAGGGAAACAGACAGGCTTTGGGAACCGGTAGTGTCTTTGTGAAGGCCTCGAGGTAACCGGTCGCGCTCATCATGCCTTCATATTCCGGGAAACGGTCGGCAAAGTCATCCCGCACGGCATTCCACCAAGGGGCCAGGCTTGCCTGATCTTCGGTCAACAGGTCGGCAAATGCCGGAAACAGGGCAGTGAGCTGGTTGCGTAGCTGCACATACGCCCGGTCGTGCAATTCACGCAGCCCCGGATAGGTGGCGACGTTGAAGCTGAAGCCGCTGAACCCCAACGCCGGCTGGTCGAGCAGGTAGCCGGAGGTGCTGACGTGCCCCGTCGTATTGGTCGCCGAATCGAGGCTGGCCCACGGCACGTCGGCCAGCTCCTCGCTTTCGGGGGTTCCGCGCAGGTTGGTGGCGAACTGGACGAAGGGCAGGCCGAAGATCTTGGGGTTGGGACCCATTTCCGGGACGCCGACGCGATAGAAGACATAGGGGGCATCGAGGTTGCTGCGTCCCTGCAGCGTGACGCTGAAGGTGCCCGTGTCCCCGGCCAGAATCGCGCGCGGGCCGCCGATACCGATGGTGACTTCGGGCTCGATGGCCCGCTCCACCTGGAACCGGTAGGGCACCACGGCCTGCTCTCCGTCCGGATTGGTCACAGCCAGATCGTAGAGTCCGTGGGGGGCGTCGGTCAGATCGAAAATGGCTATGATTCGGCTGCTGTCGATGACGCGGTATTGGACCGGTTCGAATTCGGCGATTCCCGGCCGAACCAGTTTGACAATCGCCCCCTCCCGGAACTGGGCCCCTTTGATGGTCACGGTGACGAAGCTGCTGTCGCCGCCAATGTCGGTCCGGACGTCCGAAACGGTCAGCGGGAGCAGCTCGGCGAGCAGGACAACGGGGTTGTCGTCTTCAGGCACGGAAAAGCCGCGGATCAGCACGAAGTATTCGCCCGGCCGGGTATTCGGGACCACCGCGATCTGATCGGCGCCGAGTGCCCCTTGGTATGCGGCATCGAAGACCGTGCTTGTCGGGACGTCGCCGTGCCGGAGGTACAGTTCGTTTGTGGCCTCTTTACTGGCGGAGCTGAGCGTGACGCGCAGGGTCTGATCCGCCGGGACGGTGACCTGGAACATGCGCTGTTGACCCGCGCTGAGCGTCGTGTCGAGCGGGACGCCCAACTCCAGGGCGTCGACGCCGATGTCGATCACGCCGGCCGAGGCCAGCCGATTGTTGGCCTCGTTGAGGTCTTCGAAAATCTGATTGAAGATGTCGGTCCGCACGATGACCCGGTATTGGCCGGGGGCCACGGGAGGAAGCTCGGCATCGAGGGATGCCGTGTAGGAACCGCCAGGCAGCAGATTCCCCACGAACGGTACCCGTCCCAAGGGTCTGTCGCCGAGGTCCCAGGTGGCGTCCGCGGAAAGGTAGGCGGTGTCGGCCCAGGACGCGAGCAGGGACCGATCGCTGGCATTGGCCACTGTCCATTGGATGTGCACCGGTTGTCCGACGCGGCTCGCGGTGGGCACGTCGATGCCGGTCACTACCAGATCCGCCGGTGGCGGCAGCTCGACAATGATGGGATCCGAGGGCCGGTCGTTGTTGTTCTCATGGTCCCCCTCGAACACGCGACGGCCTGCGTCCGTTCGCACCAGGACGTACCATGGCCCGACCAGGTCTGTCGGCATCGTGAAGGTGCGGGATACCTGGTAGCTCTCGTCTTCCGCCAGGCCGTCCTCATGCCGGTGAACACCGAGATACCGGTCCGCCATGGTGTCGAGGGACGTGTCGCGGGACAGGTAGATCAAGTCGATCCACTCACGTTGCGTCGGCGGGGTCGCACCGCCGAAGTTGGTCACGGTATAGGCCACATCGAAAGACTGGCCCCGCTCGACCCGCTCCGGGACCGTCACCGCGGTGACTTGCAGGTCTGGCACCTGCGGCTGTGTCACCTGGAGCGGGGCCGTGGTGATGTTGTTGCCCTCTCCCTGGAACTCTTTGACCAGGTTCCCGTACACGGCGGATCCGACGCCCGGCTGGTTCACGCCGATGGCGCTTCGGACACGGGTATCGAAAGACTGTGAGGCATCCGCAAACGCCAGTATGTAAAACTCGCCTTCAATGCTGTCCGGCAGGCGCGCCGGGAGCGTCACCGTATACGATGCATTGATGTCGAGCACCCCGATTCGCCGGTAATCGCCCAGCCACCGATCCGATATGTCGAGGGTCGGATCGAACGAGAGGAAAATGCGGTCGTACCACATCCCCTCGCGTGTGGCGCGGTTTCCGACATTGGTGACCGTGAATTCGACGTCGACCATTTGGCCGGCATTGGCCGCGGCGGGAACGGAAAGGTCGGTGACGCGCAGGTCCGGCTCACGGTACACCACCGGCAAGGGGGCCTGGTTGACGTTGTTGTAGGGCGACTCGAAGGCGTTTTTTCGATAGTAACGGTCGCGGCTGAGGTCGTTGGAACCTCCGGAAGGGGGCCACGAACTTGTAGAGGAAGCGTGATTTGCCACGTGGGGCTCATTGGCGGCGATGTACACGTAATAGTCACCGCCGATGCCCTTGGGCAAGGTCGCTTCCAGGGTGGCGGTGTAGCTCTCGCCGGGACCGAGCGGATCACTGTTGTCGTGTCCGACGGTACCCATGACCACAGCCCGGTCCGCGATGAACGTCGGATCCGGAGAGAGCCAGACTTTATCGACCCAGTAGGCGGTGCCGGGCCAGGCCTCGTGATCGCCGACATTGGTCACCGTCCATTGGATGGTCGTCCGCTCTCCCGAGTAGCTGACCGGCTGGGTGACGACCCCGCTGATCACCAGATCGGCGGGACGGATGCTCACATCCGTGTCGGCACCCCGCACGTTGTTGGATTCATCGGTTTCGGCCACGCGCCGGTGGGCGTCGACGACCACCGTGACAAACATCCCCTCAACGGGCGGCGAGAGGTCAAAGGTCACCGATGTGGTCCTCGTTTCCCCGGCATGCAGCCCCCCCTGGGAGTACCCGCCAAGCGGGTTCAGCGCCCACGTATCCCAGCCGGGCCGGAAAGGATCCGGCAAGGGCTGGTCCGACAACAGGATGTAATCGACCCAACCGCCCTGCCGGTCGTCCAGGCCGGCATTTCGGGTCGTCCACGTGACCGTGAACGGTCCGCCCCCGAAGGCCTGGGCGTCGACCGCCAGCGATTCCAGCAAGAGGTCGGGAAGCGGCGCGGGCGGAGGCGGCGGCAGCCCGATGACGCTGATCGGCCGGGCCTTGTAGTTATTGTTGTCGATCTGGTTGGGGTCGTCCGGGTTAATGTTGTCCGCCAGCGTGTCTTCCAGCACCTCGGCATAGGAGTCGGTCCAGGGTGTGATGAAATAGCTGCCGGTAGCCACTTTACCGGGCAGCTTGACCGTGACCACGCGATCGTAGCCGGCATTGACGGCCAACGCGCCGTCCTGCGTGAACCGTCCCAGCAGGATATCCCCGTGTGACGGATTCGGGCGGTTTCGGTCGCGGGCCAGCCATACGGTTTCGCTCCAGCGGTCCCGGTCGGTCGGCCCGCTGCCCAGATTGGTCACCGTGTAGCGGACCTCGATCTCGCTCCCTTCGACCGCCTGCTGGGGTCCCACCACATCACTCAGCACCAGGTCCGCGAACGGGATCGCCTCGACAAACAGGGGCTGAGCGCGAAGGTTGTTGTTGTCGTTGGGCCACTCGTCGACCGCCCCGGTCGCATCGGTGAGGACGATGACGAACATATCACCCCGCAGCCGTTTCGGAACGACGAACACGGGCGTCGTCGTCCGATAGAGCTCCGAGGTGCCGAGGGCGGAAGCATTGATGCCGCTGAACACCAGGGTGTCGTCGTAGGACAATTTATTGTCGAGGGACAGGTACACGCGGTCTGTCCACACCGCTGCCGAGGTCGGCGCCCCCTGGTTGATCACGTCGAACGCGACCGACATCGTGGATCCGGCAACGACCGGCGTCGATGCGATGATGTTGTCCACCTGCAGGTCCGGCCGCGGGATGACACTCAGGGTCATCGTGACGTCGCCGGCCAGCGAGTTGTTCCCGGTCTGCCCATGCTCGTAGAGCGTATTTCGCGAGTTGGTCGTGACGACCGTTTCGTAGCGGCCCTGTACACGCCCGGGCAGCCGAAACTGCTCGGTCCGCGTGTACGTCAGCCCGGCCGGCAGCGGAGTGGCGTATTGCACCTCACCCAGCCAGATCACGGCGCCGGTGTCGACGCTGCGCAGGGTGACGGCTTCGAACCAGAAGCCTTCGGCGCCCCCCTGCCCCATGTTCTCCACCGTCCAGGTCACGTCGATCACCATGCCCTCGGTGGCCGTCTCGGGCACGGAAACGTCCGTAACGGTCAAGTCCGGTGGCTCGGTGAGGGTAATGTCGACCCGGCTGTCGGAAACGAAGGTGTTGTTGCCGGTATAAATGAATTCGAAGGGCCCGCCGGTGATGACAACCACATAATAACTGCCCACAAAACCGTTCGGCACAGTGAAGGTGCCGCTGCGCGTGTAACTACTCCCCGGCGCCAGGTGTCCGATGCGGCTGCTCGTACCGAGACGGAACACACGGTCCTGGCCCTGGGCGTCGTTGGCCAGCCAGACGGCGTCACCCCAGGTTTCCTGGCTGGTCAGACCGATTCCCCGGTTTTCCACCGTCCACTGGACGGTCATAGATCGGCCGCTGCTTGCCGTGGCCGGCGCCTGGACGTCGGTGACCGCCAGGTCGGCATAGGGGATGGCCATCACGTCGAACGGTTCCGGAGACGAGGCCGAATTGTTGGACTCGAGCCCGTTCTCGAACACCTCCTCATCGGCATCGGCAACGACAAACAGCTGGTAACGGCCCCCGAAGGCCGGCGGCAGCAGAAACGTCTCGGTCCGGCTGTAGCTCTGGCCGGTGTCCAGACTTCCGGAGTGCGTAAACCGTGCCAGGACCCTGTCGTCGCCATTTCCCGGGATGGGGTCGGTGGACGCTATGACCGCATCGATCCAGGTGTCGGTCACACCCGCCCCGGTACCTGAGTTGCCAACCGTCCACGACACGGTCACCTTTGCCGGGTCTGCGATGATTTCAGGACGACCCTCAAACGGTTCGGCCGGTGCAAAGGTGACGTCCGACATGACGAGATCCGCGTAGGGCGCCAGGGTAATCTGGACCGGAGCGGAGGCCGTGTTGTTCGCCTCGTCGCCGGTCTCACGGACCTGTCCCGTCGCGTCCGTGGAGACAATCACATAGTTCGCCCCCGAGGCATCGATGGGTATGGTGACGGCTTGTTCCAACAGGACCGACTGGCCGGGCCCCATGTCGGCGGTCACGTCGACCTGGGCCAGCAGTCGGTCCGATCCGTCCAAAACCGTGTCGTCGGACAGGTAGAGCCGGTCGACCCAATCGGGAAAGGCCGCGCCGGTGCCGATGTTGGCATCTTCCCATCGGATCGTGATATCCGCCCCGGACACCGCGGATGCGGGCACATCCAGCTGTGTGGGCGTGAGATCCGGATGGGTGACAGCGACGTCGCCGGTCGCAACGCGCCTGTTGTTGGCTTCGCTGAGCCGCTCGTAGACCACATTGTTATAATCGGTTACGACAAAGAACCGGTAAGCCCCATCGGCAAGATCGGGGAAATCGACCTGCCGGGTCACCTCATAGGATCCACCGACTTCAAGACCGCCTTCGTGGGTCACCGTGGAGACGTGAACCGCGTTGGATGCCGTGCCGTCGGGCGAAATGAACAGCGCGTCCGACCATGCCCCCTGGGCATCCTTGTCGCCGACGTTTTCGACATTCCAGCGGACCGTCAGTGTTTGCCCGGGTTGCGCCTCACCCGGCGCCTCAAGGGTGGTGACGCGCAGGTCCGGGATCGGCGGTTGACTCAAAGCGATGGGCACGGCATGACCATTGTTCGTTTCGTCCGGCTCGATCTGATCGCCTCCGGCGTCGATCTCGATGACAATGAAGTAATCCCCGTCTTCGAAGGACGCGTCGGCCGGCAACGTGAGAGAGACCGCCTGGGTGTAGGATTCACCCGCGGCCAAGGGGTCGGCTGTCCCGTCGCGGGCGGCATGGTCGGAAAGAAAAATCGCCTGGGTCAGCGTGCCGTCCTTCGAAAGCGAAAAGCGGTCGGTGACGCTGCCGGCAATGGCGCCCGGGCCGTTGTTGAGGACCCGATAGGTCAATTGCAGCGGATCACCGAACTGGGCGGCAGTCTCCGTCACCGCCACGTCGACCTGCAGATCCGGGCCCTGGAAGTCGATCGGAAATGGCCCGAGGATGTTGTTCGCCTCGTACACGTGCTCGAATACGGCCCCATGGGCGGCGATCGCAAACAACTGATACGAACCGAGGGCCACGGGTCCGAACGGCACGTCTATGTCGACGTCATAGGATCCACCGATCGCCAATCCGCCTTCGTGCGGCTGCGCAACGATTTGCAGATCATCGCTGTCACCCAGCACGCTGTTCTCGCTTAGCACCACGACATCGTTCCACGGGACGTCCGGCGCGTCGGCAACCGCGTTGCTGGTGTTTTCGACGGTCCAGCGCAGGTTGAGGGTGTCGAGAAAGTTTGCCAGGGCCGGGGCCTCAAACGAGGTGAGCGCCAGGTCGGCGTAGGGCTGCGGAATAAATTCTTTCGATGCGTCGGATCTTGCCAGGCTCGGCTCGACATCGTCGTACTCGTAAACCGCATCATCTGCGTTTACTTCCACGAACACGGTGTAATTGCCGGACAGTCCGGTCGGAATCGTGCCGGTAAACGTGCCGTCGTAGCTTTCGCCGGGGTTCAGGGCACCCTGGTGCGGAGCGACGGCGATCTGCACGTCGTCGGCATCACCGAAGGTGGCATTGGGCGATGCCACGATGCGATCGTTCCAGAGATCAACGGCACTGCCGGGTGTGCCGTTTCCGGTCGGGCTCGGTCCTGTGTTGGTCACCTGCCAGGTGATCGTCGATTCGAGTCCACCCACCATTGTTTCCGGAGCGGTGACACTGGACACGCTCAGGTCCGAATGGTCGGGGGCGGCAATCAATATCTCGCCTGCCGCCCGGGTGGCGTTGTTCGCTTCGTCAAACTCGGGCACGCCGCCGGCGGCATCGGTTTTCACGACCAAAAGGAAGGAGCCGGCCAAATCCAGGGGAATGGTTGCCGTGGTGGCGGCGGTGTACGATTCCCCCGAAGCCAGCGCCCCGGTGTGGATCACGCTCTGCACGAGAATGTCGTCGGCGTCGCCCAGGATGTCGTTGACCGACAGGAAAACCGCGTCGGACCACGTGTCGATGGGGGTCGGATTCTGGCTGTCGTTCAGGACCGTCCACTCCAGGTCGATGGTGTCACCACTCTTTCCCGTGGTGGGCGCATTGACGACGGCGACCGACAGGTCCGGGTCGTCACCCTGGGTTTCGATCGCGCTGACATGGAACACGTCGCCGACGCCGCGGCCGCCTTCCATGTTTTGCCCGAATGCCAGCAGGTAGGCGCCATTGTCGAACTCGTCGCTGATAACGGCGTCCGCCAGACTGTCCGCCGACCAGTCACCCCGTATCGTATAGCCGTCCACGGACACGCCGGCAGCTCTGGTGGAAACCGTGATATCCTCGCTGAAGCTCACCGACCACCCGTCCCAGGACACGACGATGGTCGTGATCAGCTCCTGCTGGCCATCATAGCTGTCGAACTGGAAGGTTGCCGGAGTGAACACTCCGTTGGCCGCCTCGCTGCTGTTGGATCCGGGCTTGTCCTTGTTCGCGGCCCGAATCTGGCCCGCAACGCTCAGATCACGCTCCCCGACTAACCGTTCGTATGCGATATCGACATAGAGGCCCCCTTCCGTATTGGCGTAGAAATAGGCTTCATTGTGGGGCGATCCGCTGCCGGCACTTTTGGGTTCGTTTGCAGACACCACCGCAAACTGATGCCGCCAATCCTCTTTAGCGATCCCCGGCCAGGTGTCTCCTTTATACGTGGGACTGTCTCCCGTGACCGCCACATTCCCGCTGTGGAACCGGGCGACGACGGTCGGACCACCCATGAAATCGAAGTTCTCGTTGCTGCTGATTTCCCACAGGTGCCAATTGCCGCGATTCCGGCCGTCGAAGCGGAACGCGGATTCGATCTCCAGGCCGCCGCCGCCGTATGTCGCGCTCTTCCAACCCGTCCCGATGCCGGCTGTGTTCGTCGCCAGGTTCCCGTCTTCGAAGCCGTCGTCGATGACGGGTTTGCTCAACACCTCGAACAGATTTGGAGCAGCGGTGACGTTCGCTTCCTGGTCCGTGTACTCGTAAATAACGCGGTCCGCGTCGACCTCGACAAAAACGGTATACTCGCCCGACAACGCAACAGGTATCGGACCCGTCCACACACCGTCGTAACCTTCACCCGGATCCAAGACGCCAAGGTGTTCGACGGTGGCGATGACCCGGTCGTCGCCATCCCCGAATATGTCATTGGCCGAAGCGACAATCCGGTCGTTCCAGTGTTCGACCCGGCTTCCGGGCGACCCGTCTCCCGTTGCGTTCGGGCCGGTGTTTTCCACCCGCCAGGTAATGGTGGCAAGCAATCCGCCCACACCGGTCGACGGAGTGACCAGGTTGTTTGCCCTCAGGTCGGCAAAGTCAGGCCTCGCGATCGACATGACCGTCGGTGAAAGCGCGGTGTTGTTCCCTTCCTGATCGAATTCGTCCACCTCGCCGACCGCGTCCGTCTTGATGAAAATCCGGTACAGACCCTCCAGGTCCAGCGGAACTCCCACGATCCGGGATACCGGGTAGCTTTCACCGGGAGCCAGGGCGCCGGTGTGTGGAACATCGGCCAGCGCGATGTCATCCCCGTCGGCAAAAATGTCGTTTGCGGACAGAACGATCCTGTCAAACCACGTGGATCCGGGTGTTGCGGCGACACCGTTGTTCTGTACCGTCCAATCCACCGAAATCACACCGCCGCTTTGTCCTTGTGCCGGCGAAGACAGGCTGGGAACCACCAGATCCGGAAACTGCGGCTCTGCGGCCGTTAAGGACACGTCTGTGGCACCGTACGCGATCTCGAAGATCAGGTTGTTGGGCAGAACCAGTCCGCTGGTCGTATCGAATGCGCCGACCCGGGATGTGAAGGTGAGTACCTGAAAATTGTCACCCAATGCCGGCTCGAAGGCATCCACCAGGGTAACTTCCAACGATCCGCCGAGCGTCGCAGTGCCGCCAATGGTTACCTTTCCAGAATCGCCGGCCTCTGTCCCTTTCATGGCAATCGAGACGGTCCCGCCCGCTTCCTGGACAAAGTTGCCGATCACATTGACGGTGCCACCGACACGTGCGGAGATCCGGCCATTGTTCGGAGCAAGGCTGCTGACGTTCAATACGCCGCCGTCGGCCTGCAGGGTCCCGCCGGCGTTGGTTACGCTCGAGCCCCGCACAAAGATCGTCCATCCGCTGTCCGAGTCGATCGTCCCCTGGTTGACCAGGGGCAGCGACCCGATTCCCACCACCCCTTCCTGGCCGTATATCCGGATGCCGGGACCGATGGTCAGCGTCCCGCCGTCGACCGGCTGCACATAGTTGGTCTGATCGCCGCTCCGTCGATTCCCCGACTGCGCAAACAGGATCTCGCCGGTACCGACGAGAGTCTGGTCCCCCGAAAAATTGAGCGCCGTGGCGGCATAGTACCCGCTGCGGGTCATCGTCAGACGGCTGTTAAGGGTCAGACCGTTGAGCACCGTCAACGTCAGCGTGCTGTAATAACTACTGTCGCTGTTGGTGATGGCACCATCGGCCTCCAGCACCACCCCGTCCAGCGTGCTGTTGGCGCTGATCACCAGCCGGCTGCCCGTCTCGCCGGCCACCGTCCCGCCGTTGATTTGGCCCCCGTGCAGCCGCCAGGTGGTTGCCGCGTCCAGTTCAAGCGTCGCCCCGGTGTTTTCCAGCGTCCCGATCAGATTCACCGTGCTGCCGGTGCGGTCGATCACCCCCATGCCCGCCGTGGTAAATGCGCCATTTAAATTCAGCGTCGCATCGATCGCCGCAATCGTCCCTGCATTGCTCCAGGTGCCTCGCAGCGTCAGTGTCGATTCGGTTACCGCCAGACTCTGATCGATGGTGTACGTCCCGTCCAGATCCAGGTGACCGCTGCCGGAGGCCGAGGCGTTGCCCATGCTGCCCGCCAGGTTGTCCACATCGAGTACGCCGCCCGACGCCTGCAGGGTCCCGTCGGCGTTGGTCACGCTCGAGCCTCTCACAAAGATCGTCTGACCGCTGTCCGAATCGATCGTGCCCTGGTTGACCAGGGGCAGCGACCCGAGTCCCACCACTCCTTCCTGGCCGTAAATCCGGATGTCAGGGCCGATGGTCAGCGTCCCGCCGTCGACCGGCTGCACATAGTTGGTCTGTCCGCCGCTCCGCCGGTTCCCCGACTGCGAAAACAGGATCTCGCCGGTGCCG
>CAFBRK010000280.1 GCA_903231505.1 Olavius algarvensis associated proteobacterium Delta 3
CAGAGGACAGAGGAAAGGTGTCGGGTTTCAGGTTTCAGGGGACAGGGATTGGAGCTGAAAGCTGAAGGCTGAAAGATGAAAAGAACAGATGCAAGCTGCAG
>CAFBRK010000281.1 GCA_903231505.1 Olavius algarvensis associated proteobacterium Delta 3
GATTCAGAGACGATCACCGTTACGGTCAACGAAGTAAATGTAGCTCCGTCGCTTGACCCCATAGGCGATCACACGGTCGACGAAGGCGTCGAACTGACCTTTACGGCCACGGCC
>CAFBRK010000282.1 GCA_903231505.1 Olavius algarvensis associated proteobacterium Delta 3
AATCAATCAAGTTAATCCGTACTCGAATCTGACATTGGCTGTGGGCATGACCTAACCCAAAATTCTTTCTTGACTTTCAACGGATTAACTTTGCGGTAATAAGTTGATCGTAAAATGAATCGGAACGGAATTCTGAAAATCGCTATACAACAGACGCCTTCCGGGGTGATCCCTCCTGTCCGGAGCCCAATAACTTGACACGCATTTGGGGAGACGATTATCTTTCCCTCATGTGGCAGAATGACGAACACAAAATGGGCTGGCCGGCCCGTATCTTTCTAATGGCTGGACTGCTGATTAGTATCACCGGTCTGTTTTACTTCATGTTCGGCCCCAAAGACCCAGCGTACGATTGGCGCCGACCCGGAACACGGCGGTCCCATGACGCTTTGGTCGGAATCGGGGATAGGATCGTTCTCCCCAAAGACCAAGGGGTCATGCTGCCGAAGCTGAAACTGGTATATCGAGGCTTGGAAAAGAACCGGCTGCTCGTGGAAGTCACCCTCCTGGAAATGGATCCGGATGTTGCCTATCTTCATCGAATCGACCCCAACCGGTCAGCCTCGGAAATAAAATTGGGGGGGAGAGCGTTTCGCCTCGATTCCTGGCGCCGATCCCGCGTCCGCCTTGAACTGGTGCGATAGCCTTGTTGAATTTATTTGCATACGGAACCCTGATGGACCCTGATATCATGACCCAGGTTTCCGGTTCCGCGCATCGCCGCAGAACCGCCACCTTGCCCGACTATATCCGCAAAACCCTGAAGGAAGAAGTTTATCCTGCCATCATCCCGCATGTGGACGCGGTCGTCGAGGGTGTCCTCTATTTCGATGTCTCACACGGGGCATTTGATCGATTGGACCAGTTCGAAGGCCCGCTCTATGTCAGAACCGGGGTGGTTGTCACCGTCAATGATGAAAAGCGTGTTTCTGCACAGACCTATGTACTGGATGCCGCCCATAACGATCGGTTATCCGACACCGACTGGAGCTATGAGCTGTTTCTGAAACGCAACAAGAACTCGTTTCAATCGATGTATCGAGGGTTTCACTCACTGGACAACCTCAAACCGGCATGATATGCGGCCATGCTGCAGCTGCCTCCCCTTTGCTTGCCTTCCGATCTCATATCGATTAAGTTTGCCGTAGGCTTGGGGCAAACCATCACAGGCCGGAGTTTATGTATAGTGGTTGTCATCAATGTGTTCCGTTTCCAGAAGGCATCAGGCCGGTACGGTGACCGGCCCTACATCCCCGCTTTCGTGGGGCCGGTCACCGTACCGGCCTACCCAGCATCCGTTAGAAACACGCCCTTCGAATCGGAACAGAATTATAGCATTGTCTATAACCTCCGAATATAACCAGACAGGCTTTCCATGGCTGCACCGGAACCTTGGAAAATCGTGGTAATCGACGATGAAGAGGGCATCCGCCGGGTGATGCGCATCACGCTGGAGGATGCCGGGTATACGGTCGTCACCGCACCGGACGGACAGGCCGGCCTTGGGCTCTGCTCGGAGATGTCGCCACAGATTGTCATCACCGATATCCGCATGCCGGGCATGGACGGTCTCCAGGTGCTGGAAACGGTCAAACAACGCTTTCCGGATATTGAAGTGATTGTCGTCACCGCCTTTGGAGAAATGGACCTGGCCATCCAAGCGCTGCAACTCGATGCGTCGGATTTTATCACCAAGCCGATCGACAACGACATCCTGTTCATTGCACTGGACAGAGCCCGGCACCGCCATGCCACCCAACAGCAGATTAAAGATTACACCCGGTATCTGGAGAACGGGTGGGCCGAAACCACCCAGGAACTCATGGAGACCTTTGCATTTCAGCGAAATCTGATCGAAAGCTCCATGGACGGCATTATGGGCCTCGATGCCGAGGGGCAGGTGCTGACCTTCAACCGGAGCCTGGAGCAGATGCTCGGCTACACCAAGGGCGAGGTGTTGCACACCCTGAAGATCGATGGGTTCTTCCCCGACGGCGGTGCCGATAAATTCAAATCGTACCTTGTTTCAGATGCCTACGGTGGTAAGAATCACCTGCCCCTGTATGAGACCATGCTGTCGGACAACGCAGGTAAACACATCCCTGTACAGATTACAGCGACACGGCTGTTCGAGAACGATGCGGATGCGGGAATGGTCCTGTTCATACGGGATCTTCGTGAACTGCAGAGACTGGAACGTGAAATGGCCGATCAAGCCAAGATTCTCCATCAGGACAAGATGATGTCTTTAGGACGATTGGCGGCCAGTGTCGTCCATGAAATCAACAACCCGCTGGCCGGAATCCTCAATTACCTTCGCCTGATGATCCGGATCCTCAAACGGGGCCCTTTGCAGGGCGACGGCCAACAGAAATTTCAGAATTATCTGGAACTTGTCGAAAGCGAAACCGACCGCTGCTCACGGATTATCTCCAACCTTCTGACATTCTCACGGAAAACGCCCCCCTCCAAGGGGGATGTCCGCATCGACGAGCTGATTCAGCGGTGTATCCTCCTCAGCCGGCACAAACTGGAACTGAGTCACATCACGCTCGAATCCGACATCGAGCCGGACATCCCCATCATCCGCGGGGACATCAACCAGATCCAGCAGTGTCTGATCAACCTGATCTTCAATGCGATCGACGCCATGCCCGAAGGCGGAGACCTGACACTCACGGCCAAAGCGGACCGGGGCACGGACCGCGTCAGACTCGGTGTCTCGGATACCGGTCCGGGAATTTCCGACGTGGATCTGCCCCGCATCTTCGAACCGTTCTTTACGACCAAAAGCGAGGGGTTCGGTGTCGGTCTGGGCCTTTCGACGGTTTACGGAATTATCGAGGATCACGGCGGGGAAATGGATGTGGATACGGGTCCCGGAAAGGGCACCACCTTCTGGCTGCTTTTTCCCGCCGGGACGAGGACGGCCGCCCCTGAAGCCTGATCCGCCTGCGCAGCCCGGACATTGAACCAAGTGCGGGTTATGGTGGTTGTCATAAATATGTTCCGTTTGACGACCGCTAATGGCCGGTACAGTGCCCGGCCCTACGTTACAGTTTTGTAAAGCTTTCGTAGGGCGGGGCACCCATAGATGCTCGGGGTCGGGATCGCTATCGGGTTCGGAATCGAGACAGGACGGTAATCTTCGACGTCGATACCGATTCCGAACCCGATACCGATTCCGATCACTCCGGTACGCTGGCATTTGTATACCGTTTGTCAATTGGAACGGAATTTTGGCATCTGCTATCGATCGCCGATGGATAGCGGGGCGTTTAATGTTTCAGATTTGAAACATATTGTTGCGTTCCGTTATTTTAATTGATTTTCTGTATAATATCCCTGAATCTATAAAATTTTTTGTTTATTTCCTTCTAGATCTGTTGCAATTATGCAACATTCTGTCCTTCCTGAACGACCGTCCCCATTGTCTGCAAATTCGAAAATTGCGCGGTAAATCAGATAGTTGCCCGGCTCCCGGGGGAGCTGGCACGATCCGTGCTGTAGATCCTTTCATTGACCCGGACATTGCACCAAAAGGAGAAGTTCATGGGCAAGGCATTTCCTGACGGGGTTTCACAGGCACTTATGTGCCCCTTGTCGTCTTTTGCACGCGGAAAGCCGCCAAGACGCCTCGCTTCGCGATGCGTTGCTCACTACGAGGCGCAGCTGTAGTCAACCTACCGCTAGCCTCGAATAACGCCGGCCATGGACATCTCCTTTTGGCCCGCAGGGTGAACTCTTTTCAGCTCGTTCATCCTTTGCGATGGTTACAAACTGTAGGTTTGCATAATGGCTCAACAGAACCAATAACACCGCGATATGGTGTCTTTTTAGCCATCCGCTGAAAAGAGTTCATGCAATGTTCGGGTTAAGGCCATCGCATGGTGCAGTGGCGACAGGATTACCGATTCTCCGGAGGTGTGACCGTGACAGGTGAAAACGCGAAGCCCCGGATCATCATCGTTGAAGACGATCCGGACATGCAGATGTTTCTGGCCACCCTTTTACAGGAACACGGATTCGATCCGATCATCGCCGGCAGTACCGCCGAGGGCCTTGAGCTGGCAAAAGACCGCAACCCGTCGTGCTTTATTGTCAATGCCATGGTGCCGGCGGAAGACGGCGTCTCCATGTATGTCAACCTGAAGTGCGACGACCGGCTCAAAACCGTGCCGGTCATCATTCTGTCGACCATCGAGCGGCGGATCTTTCTCAATTACCATAAAATTCATCATACGCAGGACGGGACACGGGTTCCCGAGCCGGAGGCATTCATCGAAATTCCACCGGACTCCGAGGAGCTCCTGAAACAGATCCATCTGCTGGTTCGCGGGTAACCCGGATATTGCACCAAAAGGAGACGTTTATGGGCAAGGCATTTCAAGGCGACGCTGTAGTCAATCTACCGCGAGCCTTGAATAACGCAGACCATGGAGGTCTCCTTTTGGCCCGAAGGGTGAGCTCTTTTTAGCCTGGTTTGCCATTGCAGAGGATTACACACTGTGTATTGACACATTAGCCCAGCAGAACCAGTAACAGCTTGATGTTGTATCTTTTTAGCCTTCCGCTGAAAAGAGGTCATTCAATATTCGGGTTAACCCGGGACGATGCCTACAACAGGGATGGTTTATGGAAAACACGATTGATACCGAACTGGTCCAGGAGGTCCGGCAATTTGGTGCCAGGGATATGGAGGTGTGCATGCAGTGCGCCAACTGCAGCGCATCGTGCCCTCTGTCCAGCGGATCGAATACGTTTCCGCGAAAGATCTACCGGTACCTGCAGCTCGGTTTGAGGGACAAACTGCTGGCTTCCCCCGAACCCTGGCTTTGCTATTACTGCGGGGAATGCAATACGGACTGCCCCCGGGGGGCCGAACCGGCCGAGACCATGATGGCCACCCGGCGCTGGCTCACCACCCAGTATGACTGGACCGGGCTTGCCCGGCGGTTCTACCTTTCGGCGGCCTGGGAGATCGGCGCCCTGATTACCCTCGCCCTGGGAATTATCCTCCTGTTCGCCGTCTTTCACGGCCCGATCGTCACCGACCGCGTGGCGGTCAACACCTTTGCACCGGTGTTCTGGATCGAACTCGGCGACATCATCATGGCCATCGTCCTGACGACGTTTCTCCTGACCAATGCCGCCCGGATGTTTTTTTTGGTCATGGAAGGCACCCGGGCCCCGCTGTCTCTCTACATCCGTGAGGCCAAAACCTTCGTGCTCCATTTTTTGACCCAGAAACGCTGGCGGGAATGCGGAGAGGACCGGAGCCGCTGGTTGAAGCATTTTATCCTGGTCACCGGCTACCTGACCATGATGACCCTGGTGATCGTGTTCATCCGGTGGTTCCAGGTCGATGACAGCAGCTGGCATTTCACGAGCATCTTCGGTTATTACGCCACCGCCGTGCTGCTGGTCATGACGATCGAAATGTTCCTCAGCCGGTTGAAAAAGGAAGCGGCGATTCACCGCTACTCCGAACTGTCGGACTGGCTTTTTCTGATTCTCCTTTTCTTGACCACCCTCACCGGGATCCTCATGCACGTGGTTCGCCTGGCCGGCTGGCCCATGGGAACCTACGTGATGTACGTCATCCATCTGGCCGTCGCGGTGCCCATGCTGGTCATCGAAGTTCCCTTCGGGAAATGGGCACACCTCTTCTACCGGCCGCTGGCCATGTTCCTGGCCACCGTAAAGGAAAAAGCGAGAACCGAATCCCGGGTGTCGACCGAAGAGATCCGGGCGGCTGTGGGCGACACCTTTTTAAGCTGTCTGCAGTGCGGCACCTGCACCGGGTTGTGCCCGTGGGATCCGATTTCGGCAATCCGCCCGCGCCAGGTGATGCGCCAGCTCACCCTCGATACGGCTACCGAGGAAGCGGTGGATCGGGCCGTCTGGAACTGCGTCACCTGTAACCAGTGCGGGGTCCACTGTCCGCGGGGCATCGATATCGTCGAGGTCATGACATCGGTGCGATCGCTCAACATCGAACAGGGGGTCGTTCCCGAACGCTTCCGGCTGCTGCTGGACGAACTCGAACGGAACGGCAACCCCTGGGGAGGGGCCCGGGAGGACCGGACGGTGTGGACCGGTGATCTCGATATACCCGACTTCCAGCCGGATCAAGACATACACCTCTTTACCTGCTGCACGACCGCATACGACCCGGTCAGCGCGGCGGCCGGCAGGGCGCTTCCGCAGCTTCTGGAAGCTGCGGGTGTGTCTGCGGGGACACTCGGCACCCGGGAAAGCTGCTGCGGAGACCCCGCGCACCGGCTGGGGGCGGAGGAGACGGCCATGGAAATGGCCCGCCGCAACACGCAGCTCTTTTCGGAAGCGGGCGTCCGGCGAATCCTGGTCTCTTCACCCCACTGCTTCGACACGTTTACCAAACGGTATCCGGGCCTCGACGCCGAGATCATCCATTATACCGTCTTTCTCGACCGACTCCTCGAAGAGGGCCGGCTCACACCCGCCGGGGCCGTGCCGTCGGTCGTCACCTACCACGATCCCTGCTATCTGGGCCGTCACAACGGGGTATTCGAGGCCCCCCGGCGGATTCTCCGGAGCATACCGGGGCTGGAACTGGTCGAAATGCCCCACAACCGCGAGGACAGTCTGTGCTGCGGCGGGGGGGGCGGCGGCGCATGGAGCGACCGTGCCCCCGGGGAGCGCTTCGGCGTCGTACGGGTTCGTGAAGCCCTCGAAACCGGGGCGGGCATCATCACCACGGCCTGCCCCTACTGTATCCGCCTCCTCAACGAGGCGGTTGTTGAACTGGGTGTCACCGAGCGAATCGCCGTGCGGGACCTGGCCGAACTGCTGCTGCAGTCGGTCATCATGGCCGATAAAGCGGTTCCGGCGGTGGTTGTGAGTGCAGACTCTGGTCAGGAGGTACTTCATGTCTGAACGAATCGGCTTTTACATCTGCCACTGCGGTGTCAACATTGCCTCCCGGGTGCGGGTCAAGGAGGTCGCGGAATATGTCGCGACCCTCCCGCATGTCGCGGTCTCGCGGGACTACCTGTTCATGTGTTCCGATCCCGGTCAGGAGTTGATCGAAAGCGACATCCGGGCCCATCGCCTCTCACGCGTGGTCGTGGCGTCGTGTTCGCCGCGGATGCATGAAAGAACATTCCGCGCCGCATGCCAGCGGGCGGGCCTCAATCCCTTCCGGGCTTTTCACATGGTCTGCGTGCGGGAGCATGTCTCCTGGGTGACGGAGGATGAGGACGACGCCACCCGAAAGGCCAAGATTCTAGTGGGAGCCGGTATCCTGAGGGTCTCACACCAGTCCGACCTGACACCGGAAACATTCCCGGTCTGCACGAACACGCTGGTTGTGGGCGGGGGCATTGCCGGAATGCAGGCCTCCCTCGACATCGCCAAGGCAGGATTCAAAGCTTACCTGGTCGAGCGACAGCCGACCGTCGGCGGCCACATGCTCCAGTATGACAAGACATTTCCCACCCTCGACTGCGCCGCGTGCATCGGTACCCCGAAGATGGTTTCCGTGGGGCAGGAGCCCAACATCGAACTCCTCTCCTACAGTGACGTCGAGGATGTCAGCGGCTTTATCGGGAACTTCAAGGTCACCGTCCGTCGAAAGTCACGATTCGTCGATACCACCTGTACCGGATGCGGAGAGTGCGAAACGGTCTGTCCGATGGAATTTCCCAACGAGTGGGATGTGGGCATGAAAATGAGAAAGGCGATCTACCGGCCGTTTCCACAGGCCGTTCCGATCACCTACTGCATCGACAAATATGACCGCGGCCCCTGCGTCCGGTCCTGCCCGGCCGGGACCAATGTACAGGGGTATGTCGCGCTGGTCCGAAAGGGCCGATATGCCGAGGCCGTAAAGGTCATCATGGAAAAAATCCCCCTGCCGGGGACGCTCGGACGCGTGTGTCCGGCCCCCTGCGAAGACGCCTGTCGCCGGGCAGAGGTCGATACACCCCTGGCGATCCGGGAACTCAAGCGGTTTGCAGCGGACCACGTGGACTTTTCAGAACTGCCAGTGCCGGAAATCGAGAATCGTCCGCAGCGCGTGGCGGTCGTCGGCTCCGGGCCCGCCGGCCTGACCGTGGCGTATTATCTGCGCTTGAAAGGGTATCGGATCACCCTGTTCGAGGCCCTCGACACACTCGGGGGGATGCTTCGAGTGGGAATTCCGGATTATCGTCTGCCCCAGGATATTCTCGACGCCGAAATCGATTATCTCCTGCGGCACGGTGTCGACGTTCGAACGGGCGTCCGATTCGGTTCCGATCTGACCCTCGCGGATCTGCGCGAAGAGGGTTTTTCCGCGGTATTTCTGGGGATCGGTGCCCATGACTCCCTTCAGATGCACATCCCCGGGGAAGACGACGCCGACGGGGTTGTCGATGCCGTACGATTTCTGAGAGATGGCAACCTGGGCAAGGGATCCCTTCCCGGTAAAGACGTCATTGTCATCGGCGGCGGGAATGTGGCCATCGATGCCGCCCGGGTGGTGAAGCGCCTCGGGGCGGAACATGTAACGGTGGTGTACCGGCGCTCCGAACGGGAAATGCCGGCCTACGCCGAGGAAATCGAGGGGGCACGCGAGGAAGGTATCGCCTTTTCCTACCTGACCGCTCCGGTCAGCATCCAGAGCGACGGCGGCGCGATCACCGGCTTTGAATGTATTCGAACGAAGCTGGGGCCGCCCGATGCCAGCGGCAGAAGGCGACCGGTTCCGGTCAAAGACTCCGAATTCGTCATCCCCTGTGATGCGGTGATACCGGCCATCGGCCAAAAAACCCGGGTGGGCTGGGTCGAACAGGAACCCGACCTGGAATTGACACGGCGAAACACGTTCAGAGTCAACCCCCATACCCTGCAGACCTCCATTCCCGACGTATTTGCCGCCGGCGACGTTGTAACCGGCCCGGCCACAGTGGTGGAGGCCATATCGGCCGGTCACAAGGCGGTGGCGGCCATGCACCGGTTTATGCAGGGTGAGGATCTCGAGGCATATATCGAAACCCTCGACCCCGAGGGGGCGACGGGAAAGGACTGGCAGCCGATTCCCGAGGAGGTGGAACCGTTGGAACGGGTCACGGCCGACCACCTCGATCCTGGACGTCGTACCGACAATTTCGACGAGGTCGATCGGAGCTTTTCCGAAGCGGCCGCGCAGAAAGAGGCGGCACGATGCGTGGACTGCGGAGGATGCTGTGAATGCAAGCTTTGTGTGGACGCCTGCGAAGCCAAGGCCGTCAACCATGAAATGAAAGATATGGTGGAAGAGATCGAGGTGGGTTCGATTATCGTCGCCACCGGTTTCGATCCCCTCGATCCGACGCCGATGAAACAGTACGGGTATGGCACCTATGCCAACGTTATCACCAATCTGGAGTTTGAAAGATTGTCGAACGCCACCGGCCCCACCGCCGGCAGACTCCTGAAACGGGATCCCGGGGACCGGCTCAAATTCACCGATCCGCCCAAAAGCGTGGCGATCCTTCACTGCATCGGAAGCCGGGATCAAAACTACCATGAATACTGCTCCCGCACCTGCTGTATGTATGCGCTGAAGTATGCGCACCTCCTCAAGGACAAGTGCGGCCATGATACCGAAGTGTACAATTTCTATATCGACATGCGCTGTTTCGGAAAGGGTTACGAGGAGTTTTATCAGCGCGTCCAGAGCGAAGGTGTGCGCATGGTTCGCGGCAAGGCGGCACGGGTGGAAGAGCAGCCGGACGGCATGCTCCTCGTGACGGCCGAAGACACGCTGTCCGCGAGCATGGTGAACGTCCCGGTCGACATGGTGATCCTGTGTACGGCGATGGAACCCCGGGCGGATGCGAACGCGGTGTCGCGCATGTTCGGCGTCACCACCGGCAGCGACGGATTCCTTCTCGAAGAACATCCCAAACTCGAACCGGTCTCCACCGCGTCGAGCGGAATTTTTATCGCCGGCGCATGCCAGGGTCCCAAGGACATTCCCGACACCGTCGCACAGGCAAAGGGCGCCGCCGCGGAGGCACTCGCGCTGAGTTCCGCCGGCCAGGTCTCCGTGGCCCCCATGATCTCTAATATCGATCCGGACGTGTGTATTGGCTGCAAGATGTGCATCGGGCTCTGCGCCTACTCCGCGATCGAATTCAATGATCGGAAAGGTATCAGTGAAGTGAACGAAGCGGTCTGTAAAGGCTGCGGCAGCTGCTCGGGGCACTGCCCGAGCGGAGCGGCCAAAGTCCGCCACTTCACAGACAAGCAGATATTTGCCGAAATAGACGGCCTGCTGGCCGGTTAGCGGTTTCATGAAAGGAGTCATCCGATGAACGATTTCGAACCCGCAATTGTCGCCTTCTTCTGCAACTGGTGCACGTACACGGCGGCCGACCTGGCCGGAACGTCCCGCCTGGCCTATCCGCCGAACGTCAAAATCATCCGGGTCATGTGCAGCGGAATGGTCGACCCCAAGTACGTGATCAAAGCCTTTCTAGGCGGGGCCGACGGGGTGCTGGTGAGCGGATGCAATCCCGGCGACTGTCACTACATCAACGGGAACTACAAGGCCCGGCGGCGGATCAAATTGCTCAAGGAGATCCTGCCGCAATTCGGTTTCGAACCCCGGCGGCTTCGGCTGACCTGGATCGCTGCCAGTGACGGCGTTCTGCTGGCCGAAACGGTCCAGGAACTGGTGGTCCAGCTCAAGGAGCTGGGACCGAGTGAGGCCAAGCTCAAAATGGTCATATAGATTTCGAGTCATCACAGGATCCATGCCCAACCCCGCAAACGGAGGGAACCATGGCAAAAACCGCACAGATAGACGTCAAGGACAACGACCTGCTGGGTGCCCTGAGAGATTTATTCAGGGCCGTGCTGGCCCAGGACGCCATCCAGGCCATCCTGGTTCCCAGGCGGCTGCCCATGAAAAACGGTGTCATGCCTACCCTGATAACCGATCCCGAGCAGCTCGACGGGGCGGACCCGCTCGCACCGGCATTCCCCATCAACGGCGCCAAGGTCGTCTCCCGACTCACCCGCAAGGCATCCGGCGGCAAAGTCGCGGCGGTCATGCGGCCGTGTGAAATCCGGGCCTTTATCGAACTCGTCAAACTCAACCAGGGAAGGACCGAAGATCTGGTGATCATCGGGGTCGATTGCCTGGGGGCCTATCGAAATACCGACTACACCAGATGGGTCGGCGACGACATGGACGAAGCGACCCGAAAATTTGTCACGGGCGTCCTGGGTGGCGGCGGGGGGGCCGCGGACGGTGTCGACCTGGCCCCGGCCTGTCAGGTCTGTGAACAGCCCGTGCCCCGGGGGGCCGATATCGCCGTTGGCCTGTTCGGCATGGACACCGACAAACGGGTTCTGCTGGAAGCCCTGACCCCGGCCGGCGAAGCGCTGTCTGAAGGGCTGCGCTACAAGAAGGCCGATCCACCCCTGCCACGGCGAAAAGAGATCGATCGGCTGGTCGCGGAGCGGACCGCCGCTCGGGACACCATGTTCGCCGAGACCCATGAAGCGACAGACAGTCTGGAAAAGCTGACCGGGTATCTGGCCAACTGTGTCAACTGTTACAACTGCCGGGTGGCCTGCCCGGTATGCTACTGCCGGGAATGCGTGTTTGTGACGGATGTTTTCGACCACGAGCCCGTCCAGTACCTGCGATGGGCCGACCAGAAGGGGCTGATCAAAATGCCGACCGATACGGTCTTCTATCACATCACACGGCTGGCCCATATGAGTACCGCCTGCGTGGGGTGCGGCCAGTGCAGCAACGCATGCCCGAACGATATCCCGGTCATGGAGCTGTTTCGAAGTATCGCCCACAGGACACAACTCGGCTTCGAATACGAGGCCGGAAGGAGCCTGGAAGAGAAACCGCCGTTGTCGGAATTCCGGGAAGAGGAGTACCCCGAGGTTGTCGGCATATAGCAAATTGTCAGAATTCTGTTCCGATTGGAACAGCGCAACATCACGACGCGTTGTGGGCGGGGACAGTGCCCCGCCCTACGATAGCTTTACGAAAACGGTCATGTAGGGCCGGGCACTGTCCCGGCCATCAGCGGGCGTATAACGGAACATATTTATGGAAATTGCTATAGTCCGGAATAGGAGCTGCGATCATGAACAGAAAAATCGGTAGAGCTCTTGTCGTTGGAGGGGGTATCAGCGGGATTCGCGCCGCCCTGGATCTGGCGGAGACCGGATACGGGGTGACGCTCATCGACCACTCCCCCCATATCGGCGGAATCCTGAGCCAGCTCGATGTTCAGTTCCCGACAAACCACTGCGGTATGTGTAAGATGCTCCCTCTGGTCGAGCGCGACGCCGCTTCCCAGTTCTGCCTGCGCAAGGGGCTTTTCCACGAAAACATCGACATCCTCCTAAATACGGATGTCTCCGCGGTGGACGGCGAACCCGGTAATTTCACCGTGTCCCTTCGAGAAAAGCCGACCTGGGTGGACCCCCGGCTCTGTGTCGGGTGCGGCGTGTGCGAGGAGGTTTGCCCGGTCGACGTTCCGGATGCCTTCAATGAGGGGCTGAGCACCCGAAAGGCCATCTACCTTCCCGTTCCCCATAACATTCCCAACGCCTATGTCATCGATCTTCCGTCCTGTACACACTGCGGTGAATGCGAACGCGTCTGCCCGACGGACGCCATCCGGCTGCAGGCGGACCGGCGCAAAGAGTTTCGCATCCTGGTGGTCGATGACGAACAGATCGTCCGCGATTCCCTGAAGGCATGGCTGGAGGACGAGGACTTTTCTGTGGATACCGCTGAATCCGGGCCGGCGGCACTGGAAAAACTGGCCGGGACGACCGTTCACCTGATGCTCACCGACATCAAAATGCCCGGTATGGACGGGGTCGAACTGTTGAAAGCGGCCAGGGAAGTGGCGCCGGATCTGTGCGTGCTGATGATGACCGCCTATGCCACCGTGGAAACCGCGGTGGAGGCCATGAAGATCGGCGCCGAAGATTACCTCGTCAAACCGTTTGATCCGGAGCAGATGATTCCAAAAGTCGTGACCGTGTATGAACACCTGGAAGCCGGTAAAACCCGACAGCTGGACGTCGGCGCCATCGTTTTCTGCGGCGGGACGGATTACTTCCACCCGGCGGACGAAAAGAACGTGTACGGGTACAACACCCATCCCGGCGTGATGACCAGCCTGGAATTCGAGCGGGTTCTGAGCGGCACCGGCCCCAGCGGCGGGAGACTGGTCCGGCCCCACGACGGAAAGCCCGTGGAGAAGATCGCCTGGCTTCAGTGTGTGGGCTCCCGGGATGTACAGAGCAACGCGGATTTCTGTTCGAGTATTTGCTGCATGGTCGCGATCAAGGAGGCGATGCTTGCCAGGGAGCGGGGAAACGGACGAACGGAAACCGCCATCTTTTATATGGACATGCGAACCTTCGGAAAACCCTTCCAGCGCTACCGGGACCAGGCCGAAAAAACCCACGGGGTCCGGTTCGAACGGGGCCGGGTGCATTCCGTGCACCCCGCCGGGGAAAGCGGGGATCCGTTAATCCGGTATGTACGGCTCGACGGCAGCACCCACGACGAAAGATTCGACCTGGTGATCCTCGCGGTGGGACAGCGCCCGTCGAAGGGTACCCGGGAGATAGCGGAACTGACCGACATCCCCCTGAATACCTGGGGTTTCGTCCAAACGGATCCCTTCCTGCCCGCCCGGACCGACAAACCCGGCCTGGTGGTGGGCGGATCCTACAGCGGATTGAAAGACATCAGTGAATCGGTGATCTGCGCATCCGCGGCGTCCCTCGAGGCGTCCCGGGTGATTCACGCCGCCGGGGGCAGCCTGGCGGTCGAATCACCGCCGGAACCGGAGATGCGGGACGTCTCCCGGGAACACCCGAAGGTTCTGGCGGCCCTGTGTACCTGCAGCGGCCGGTATGCACAGCGGCTCGATGTCGAGGGAATCGCCGACCGGCTGGAACGGGACCCCTGTGTCGATCAGGTGCTGACCCTCAACCAGTGCTGCACCACAGCAGGATGGGAACAGCTGGCGGAGGCCGCGAAGGAAGCGAATCCCAATCGAATCCTCATCGGTGCCTGCCATCCCTATCTCTTTATCGAACAACTCAGAGAACTGGCCCGTCACATCCACCTCGACGCCGCTCTGATGGATGTGGTGGACATTATGTCACCGGTTATTTCAGCGGGTAGCAGGCTGAAAGACAACAGCGAAGGTCCGGACGAATCGCCGGTCCGGAGCCTCCAGACGTCGGCGCTTGAAATGGCCCTGTCCCGGCTCAGGCACCTGAATCCGGTGCCCGCCCCCACGGTCGATGTCACCCGCCGGGCGCTGGTGATCGGCGGCGGGATTGCCGGAATGCACGGCGCGCTGGCCATCGCCGATCATGGTTACCCGGTTGACCTGGTGGAGCAGGACGACCGGCTGGGCGGCAACCTGCACTGGCTGAGCCGGACCATCGACGGGCAATCGACCCGCCCCCTTCTCGAAGAGACCGTTCAGCAGATCGAAAAGCACCCCCATATCGACGTCCATCTGGGATCCCGCGTTGCCGATGCCTTCGGCGAAGTGGGGCAATTCCATACGACCCTCGAAACGGGCGACGGTGAGGTAAACACCGTCTCCCACGGGGCGGTCCTCCTGGCCACCGGCGGAACCGAAGCACCGGCGTCAGAGTATGGTTACGGCACCTCCGAAGCGATCGTCACTCAGATGGAACTGGAGTCCCGTATCACGGAGAACGCTTTCGACCCGACGGCCGTGGCGTCGGTGGTCATGATCCAGTGCGTCGGTTCCCGGGAAGAGCCGAGAAACTACTGCAGCCGGGTGTGCTGTCCGACGTCCCTCAAGCAGATGCTTTACCTGAAACAGGCGAACCCGGACATCGCCATTTATGTCCTTTACCGCGACATGATGGCCTGCGGGTTTACCGAAAGCTATTTCACCGAAGCACGCCGTCAGGGCGTGATGTTCATACAGTATTCCCCCGAAGAGAAGCCCGATGTCCACCTCTTACAGTCGGATGATTACCCGGTAGAGGTCTCCGCTTTCGACCCTGTCCTGGGGCGCCCGGTTGAAATCGGCGCAGACCTTCTCGTGCTGGCCACCGGGGTGGTCCCCCGCCTGCCGGAAAATCTGGCCCGATTCTACGGTGCCGGGATCGACACGGACGGTTTCTTCGATGAAGCCGAATCGAAATGGCGCCCGGTGGATTCTCTGAAGGAAGGAGTGTTTGCCTGCGGGCTGGCGCTGTCTCCCCGCTCCATTCCGGATTCGATCGCCACCGCCGGGGCAGCCGCTCAGCGGTGTTTGAGAATTCTCTCCCACGAACGGATGAAAACCGGCAAGGTGGTGTCGGCAGTACGCCACAGCCTGTGCAGTCTATGCGAGCGCTGTATCGAAACCTGCCCCTACAACGCACGCTCCCTGCCGGCCGATCTGGGCCGGGTGGCGGTGAACCCGGCCATGTGCCAGGGTTGCGGTGAGTGTGCCTCGGTTTGCCCCAACAGCGCCTCGGTGGTGCACGGCTTCTCCGACCCGCAGATGTTCGATGTTATCGATGCGGCACTGGAAAGCGCGTTATAGGTGGTGATCCTCCCGGGTTGCATTCCCAGGGACTCCACCCCGTTATACCGGTTTCCATACATTTGTTCCGTTTGAGTCGTGTTGGGGGACAGGTTTTGCAAGAGATTAGGTTTGCCGGTTTGCCAGTTTGCCGGTTGGCCGGTAACTGCACAATCCGGAGGCGCTAGGCTTCGTCCCGCTTAAGCGGGACTTCGACCCGGCAGGCAGGAGTCGCAGAGAGGGTATCTTTTTTCCAGAATCCCTGAGAGGGGGATTCTGGAAACGAGCTGCCTCGTAAATACTTCAGCGATCTATCTTTGCTTCTAGTATCGCTTGTCGATTGGGTAACTGGCAGACCGGCAAACTGGCAAACCTGAATTTTCTGCGTACTTTGCGCCTCTGCGGTAATCGGTTTCACTATTGTGCAAGTGGAACATATTTCTGGAAATCCCTATAAATCGACCCCGGGCGTTGCCGTCCGCAAGGACCGAACATGCCGGAAAACCGAATCATCAACCGCCTCTCCTCCGGAGAGATCCCCGTAAAAATCGCCATCGTGGGCGGTGGAAGGGCCTGCCGCTATTTTTTGGAGCTGTTGCAGCAGGAAACCTTCCTGAACATGAAAATCGAAATCGCCGGCGTGTGCGACATCGACCCGGAGGCCGAAGGGTTCGTCATGGCCCGGGAAATGGGGATTTTCACCACCGACAACTTCCACGATTTCTTTTCCCTCGACGATCTGGACGGTATTCTCGAACTCACGAACAGCAACGAAGTCCTTCAGGAACTGATTCAAAACCGGCCCAAGCGGATCGCCATCCTGGAACACAATATCGGCCGGCTGTTCCGAAACCTCTTTGAAACCGATCTCCGGCTCAAGGCGGCGGAACAGCAGGTGGCCCATGATGAACTGGTTACCGATTTCCTCATCAAGCAGGCCAAGCAGATGATCGTGGTCCTGAATACCGACTTTACCATCGCCGATGCCAACAAGGCCTATCTGAAAGCGATCGGAAAATCCCGGGAAGAAGCGGTTGGAAAGCCCTGCTACACGGTCATGCACGGACTCAAGCGGCCGTGCTCGGATTCCGAAATCGGCTTCGGCTGTCCCATGGTCGAAACCCTTCGTACCGGCGAGTCGGCCCACATCATCCGAGAGGTGCCGCGGTCCGGGGATCGCGCAACGTATTCCGAAATCGTCACCTACCCGATGCAGGATCGTGAGGGGAAGATCGTGCGGGTGATCGAAATCTGGCGGGACATTACCGACGCCCTGTCCCAGCGGGTTAACGAGCGGCTCGAGACCCTGAAGGCGAACCTCCATAAAATCGTACAGGAAGACCGGATGATCTCGCTGGGAAAACTGGCGGCCAGCTGCGTCCATGAGATCAACAATCCCATCCAGGGGCTGCTCACATTCAGCCATATGATGGTGGAGATGCTGTCGGCGGAAACGCCCTCCCCGGATGAACGCCAGGATCTGAAACACTACGCCACACTGATGAGCAGTGAACTGGAACGGTGCGGCAACATTATTTCCGGCCTTCTCTCATTTTCACGATCCACCGAATTGGAGAACGCGCGCCTGGACCTGATCGACGTGGTCCAGGCCGTCCTGGCACTGACCCGGCATAAAATAGAACTGCAGAATATTGAACTGGACCTGCGGGCTCCGGCCAAGCCGCTCTATATTTACGGCGATGCCAACCGGCTGCAGCAGTGCTTTCTCAACCTGATTTTCAACGCCGTCGAAGCGATGCCGGAAGGGGGACGTCTATCGATAGAACTCAGAGAAACGGATGAGTGGGCGTGCCTCGAAATTACGGACAGTGGATACGGGATCCCCGCCGATTCCCTCGATCATATCTATGATCCCTTCTTTTCGACGAAAAATTCCGGTGAAGGCACCGGCCTGGGGCTGTCGATCGTTTACGGTGTGGTGAAAGTGCATGAAGGCGATATCGCGGTACGAAGCCATCCCGGCGAAGGGACATCGTTTACGCTGCGGTTTCCCATCGTCAGGCCAACGGAGGTTTCCAATGTCCAGTAAACTTCGCATAATGATCGTTGACGATGAGATGATCGTTCGCGAATCGTTTCTCCACTGGTTTACCAAGCAGGGCCATGTCGTGGACAGTGCGGCTTCCGGTTTCGAAGCCCTTGAAAAGATCGAGCGCACGCCCTTTGACCTGCTCTTTGTGGATATCAAGATGCCGGGAATGAACGGCATCGAACTCCTTGAAAAGGTCACATCCGAATACCCCGACACCCTTGTCGTCATTATTACCGCTTTCGGGTCGATCGAAACCGCCGTGAAAGCCATGAAAATCGGTGCCAGCGACTACCTGCTCAAACCGTTCCGCCCGGACCAGCTCAATCTGGTCATGGAAAAAATCCTTCAGCAGCGGACGATGACCTCGGAATACAACTACCTCAAGGGGCGCCTCGAAAAAATCACCCGCTTCGATAATATTATCGGCGCGTCCGAACCGATGGAAGCCATATTTCAACTGATTCCCGAGATCGCTGAAAATGACGCCTCCGTGCTGATTACCGGAGAAACCGGGACCGGCAAGGAACTTGTGGCAAAGGCCATCCACGCCAAAAGCCCGAGGGCCCCCTATCCGTTCATTCCCATCAACTGCGGGGCGATTCCGGACTCGCTCCTCGAAAGTGAGCTGTTCGGACACAACAAGGGTGCCTTTACCGGAGCGACCCATGCTCGAAAGGGATTTCTCGAGGTGGTCTCCGGCGGGACCCTGTTTCTCGATGAAATCGGCGAAATCAGCCCGAAAATGCAGATCGATCTGCTGCGGGTTCTGGAGGAGAAGAAAATCACACGCGTCGGGAGCAGCGAGCGGATCGATGTCGATTTCCGCCTGATATCGGCAACACGCCGGAACCTCGAAGAACACATCGCCGGCAAAACGTTCCGGCAGGACTTTTTTTACCGCATCAAGGTGATCGAGATCCAGATCCCGCCGCTGCGGGAGCGCAAGGGGGACATCCCCCTGCTGGTGGAGCATTTTCTGGAAAAATACAGCCAGGAAACGACCAAGCAGGTGGATCACGTAACATCGGATGCCGGAACCCATCTCATGGGCTACGACTGGCCCGGAAACGTCAGGGAACTGGAAAATGCCATCGAGCGGGCCGTCGTTCTATCCCGGCGCCGAACGCTGGATGTGCGTGACTTTGCCTTTCTTATGCCGCCGGAGACCGCTGCCCCGGGCCACCGCACGCTCCTGGAAATGGAGAAAGACCATATCCTGAACACCCTCGCGGAATTCAACTGGAATGTCACCCGATCGGCCGAAGCCCTGGGGATCAACCGCGTCACCCTGCACAAAAAGATCAAACGCTATAATCTGAAGGACCGTGAATAACACGCTCGAAACGACGGCGGCCATCGGCGTACTGCCGGTCGGGATGGTGCCGGAAATCGCTCCCAAGATTACGGCCACCCATATCTCCGGCTACCTGAATCTGCCGGCAACGGTGCTCGGTCCCGCCGACATCCCGGAAGCGGCGTTCGACAGCCTGCGCCTTCAGTACGATGCCGGGCGGGTGCTGGATATCTTCGAATCACGGGATTTCGGCGACGTTCGAAAAGTCGTTGCGGTTCTCGATATCGATCTGTTCGTTCCCATCTTCACCCATGTCTTTGGAGAAGCCCGTCAGGGAGGCAACGTTGCGCTGGTCTCCCTGTACCGCCTGGGGAAACATCCGAACGGTTCCACACCCGCTTCGCCCCTGCTTCATGAACGGACAGCCAAGGTGTCGCTACACGAACTCGGGCACCTGTTCGGCCTGTTCCACTGCGAGGACGACCGCTGTCTCATGCACTTTTCCGGCGGCCTGGAGGCCCTCGACAGACTGCCCCTGCACTTCTGCCGCTACTGCCTCCGGTATTTCAACGAGGCGGTGGCCAACGGGAAGTAACTATCCGACCCCAGAGGTGCCGGTTTTTAACCAGCTGTGTTCAGGGCTCAGGTGTCGGGTGTCAGGTGTCGGGTGTCAGGTGACTATAGATTCCAGGTTTCAGGTTTCGGGTTTCAGCAGAACACGGGTTTCAGATTTCAGGACGAGCGGCTGTTACTGACACCTGACACCTGAACACTGACACCTTTTTATTGCTGACACCTGTCGAAGATCCCGTCTGGAGCGAAGCGAAAGCGGGGAACACTGACACCCCGAAGCACAAATATTATGCAGACGCTCGAATTCTTTTTCTGCATGCGGTTCTAAATTACGTCACCATATTTGCCAGCAAATCGACTAACTCCCCGATGTTTCCCATGTACCACTACATCTTGTGGTAGCCTCATCGGGCTGAAACAGATGGAAACTATATTGCTATGTGCACCCGCGGGTGGTTTTCTAAGGACGCACGTTGTCGCTATATTCCTTGGTCAGGATGATCTGGTGATTTCTCTAAGTTGATTGGAGTGAAATATGTGGGGTTGATATTGTTGCGTACGCGGCCGGGGTGCTCTTGGCGTTATCTTTCCTGCCTCAAGTCATACAATCAGCAAGAACCAAGAAAACAAGAGATATCGCATGGGGTATGCTTCTCAGCACCTTTATCTGCGGTGTCTTGTATGAAATATATGCATGGGAAGCCGCAAGGTCAGCCTGAAATGCATTAATATTGCTTGACATTACATCGGTTTTCCTTCATTTAATAAAATATATAATATTGAAGGAAAACCGCTCGACACAGGATCCGATTTCATTTAAACCCCCCCATGCCCCTCCCCCCCGTTTTCCTTCAACACATAAATTTTTATCTGAGAAGGAAAACTATGATATGTAGCCATTTGAAATGAATGACGATCAGCGGCGAGTCTACATCGATACCGCCCAATTGCATGAGGCGTATGTAGACGCTTTCGCAAAAAGACGTGCGTACCGTGGTGGCATGCATTGGAAGAAAGCAAAAGGCAAAGAATACCTCTTTCGATCGCTGGATCGATACGGCTACGGCAAAAGCCTTGGAGTTCGGTCCGTTGAGACAGAAGCAGTCCACGAAAAGTTCCACAGTAATAAAAAGGAAGCTCTCGCCCGACTGAAAAACTTAAAAGAAAAACTTAAAGAACAGGCACGCTTTTGCAAGGCCGCTCGGATCGCCCGTGTACCAAGGATTGTGACATCTATATTACGACTTCTGGAGCAGCATCAACTACTGGGCCGCAACCTTCAAATTGTTGGCACGAATGCATTATATGCCTACGAAGCTCGCGCCGGTATTTTTCTAGAGCGAGGCTTGCTGGCAACGCAAGATATGGATCTTCTATGGGATATACGGCCCAGGTTAAGACTTTTTGCAATGGATGACGTGGACAACAAAGGACTTATCGACATTTTGAAAAAAGCGGATCGCTCCTTCGATTTGCTCCGTAAAAAGAGCTTCAGCGCAGTGAATCAGAAAGGTTACATGGTCGATTTGATAAAACCCGAGCCCAAATCAGTATTTGAAACTGAACGCCGGCAGGGAGGGAACGGCGATGATCTCATGGCTGGCGAAATTAAAAACCTTCAGTGGCTGGTTGCGGCACCCAAATTTGATCAGATCGTCATCGGGGATGATGGATTCCCAGCCACTATGGTTGTGCCGGATCCGCGTGCTTTTGCTATTCATAAACTTTGGCTAAGCGATCAGACGGATCGGGATGCAGTAAAAAAGAAACGGGATCGCTCCCAGGCTATGGCAGTATGCAAACTAATCCTTCAATATATGCCGGAGTTTAAAATCAGAAAGGAAGAACTTCGAATGTTCCCTGAGGATATTATTGCCGATGCGCTAAAGCAACTAAACGACTCAGATCTGCCTCCGGGCTATTGAAAACAGGTTGCCTTGAGTCTTGACACCTATTTCCAGTATAAACTTCTGGATGCCGAATCGAGACCCGGCATGGCGATAGGAAGAGCCCAATCACTTAAACAGACGAAGAATTTGTATGAGCAAAAAAATGGGGTCAGGTCTTGCCGGGCTGTTGCCCAAATAGCCATTGAATCGCATGGTTTTAGTTGCTAGGTGTTCATAAACCACTCGAGCACTGAGG